>DHPI01000037.1:20996-25438 GCA_002407865.1 Spirochaetia bacterium UBA5368 | reverse complement strand
AAGCCATCGCTTAAGTATGCTGTCGCGTTTTTCACATAAAAACTGAAGAATCATGTGCTCTTAATAAACCCTATGTTAATTTTAAAAATATTCGCTCATCCCCTCATCGCACGATGCCGCTTAAAAACGTCATACCGCCCGCAATGACGTGGGCGCGCGAAAAGCCGGCATTATGCAGAATCGTCCATGCCTGATACGCGCGGGCGCCTTTCCCGCAGAGGATATGGTACTCCTTCGATGTATCAAGCTCATGGAGACGGTCCCGAAGATCGTTCAATGGAATATGCAATATCCGCGGATTGCCGGCTTCAGGCCATGGATTCGCGTTATACTGGAGCGTCTCGCGCACATCCAGAATCATAGCGCCGGAAGGCGCTTCGTTTTTCACGAAATAAGCTATCGCCCGCAATGGATTTATAAACGACAGTCCGCGATCCATTGCCAGCGCGATCGATCCCATATGGTGCAGGGGGTCGAGCGCCTCTGAAAATGGCGGAGCGTATCCATGTTCAAACGCGAGCAGATCATTAATATTCGCGTGATTGCGAAGCAGCGAGGAGAATACATCGACTCGCCGGCAGATATCGCCTCTTCCCGCGGCCTGAAGGCCGAGCAATGTGCGTGTGTCTTTCGCAAACACCATTTTTAAAACTATGTCGTTCGCGTCTGGATAGTAAAACGGCTTGTCCGAAAACGCGGCGAGTACATACTCAACGTCGATGCCGTGCGCCCGGGCAGCATTTTCAGTGATGCCCGTGCATCCGGTATTGAGGCCGAAAACTTTAATAACGCTCGCGCCAAGCACATTGCTGAACGATGCGGCTTTTCCGGAGATGTTTTCGGCGATAATCCAGCCGTGACGATTTGCCAGCGAACCAAGCGGCACGTGCGCGCCAATGCCGGTAACGCCGTGCTTCAACTCGACGCAGTCGCCCCCCGCATAAATTGCCGCGTCGGATGTGCGCATGTGTTCATCGACAATGATTCCGCCAGTTTTTCCAATTGAGAGGCCGCACGACGCCGCCAGTGACGCTTCAGGGCGAACACCGAGGCAGAGAATGACGTAATCGGCTTCAAGCACGCCATTATTCGTTACATCAAGTGAAAGACGGTTTTCTTTCGTTTGTATTGAAATGACTGATGCGCCGGTTATCACATTGACGCCGTTGCGCACCATTTCGGATTTCACAAGCTCGGCTATATCGGCATCGAGTGTTACGGGTAATATCTGGGACTCGCGCTCAATCAGTGTTGTTTCAAAACCCCACACGCGGACCGCCTCGGCCATTTCGCAGCCGATATATCCTCCGCCAACGATGACCACCGAGTTTAATTTACCCTGCTGGGCGGTTTTTTTGAAATACAGTGCGTCGTCCGGGGAAGTAAAATAGCGCATGTTCGGGTGGTCGGGCACAGAAAATGATGGATGCACAGGTCGCGCGCCTGTCGCGATTACCAGCGTGCCATACCCATGCGTATATACGATTCCGTCAGCGATAGTTCGTACAGTGACTGTTTTGGTACTTCTATCAATCGACGTTACCTCCGAGCCGGTAATAACGTCGAATCCCTTTGTCTTTTTAAAAAAATCTACCGATCGCTCTACGCCATATGATGTCATTGTAAGAGAATTGAACGAATTTACGTCGCCCGAGGCGAAGTACGGCATACCGCATGATGCGTAGGATATGTACTCTTCCCGTTGAAAGAGCGTAATTTTTATATCTGGCATTCTTCTGGCAAGCGCGGCACCGGTTTTCGGGCCGGCAGCTACACCGCCGATGATGACGACATCCGAATATCCTTCATTTTTCATTACGCAATCCCACAATGATAAATAATATGAATAACGTTCAGTATATGAATATGATTCATGAACATCGTGAAATTGTCAATTACTTTTTCTCACAGCATTATGAATCAAAAATTATTATTTCATATCTTTCGGCTGAATTGCAAACATGACAATGCTGTGTTAAAACATCATTCCGCTGTACATCTCACCGCACCCTTGCGTAACGTGGACGCGTGTCAGCAGCAGGGGCTGTGGCATTTTGTCACAGCCCCTGCCTGGCGCAATGCTCGTTTTATTTAACGACATGATGAGCTGTTGGAAAAAATTCGTAGCTTACCCAGATGAGAATGCCAAGAAGCACAATACCAAGAATAAGGCTCCAGGCTATCAGTTTTTTTTCTATAGGCAGCAATGGCTCGTGGACCATCTTCTGCATTTCTTCAGATATTTTCGGTTGTTCAGCCATATCGTTCCCCCCTTTCCTTGATTTATCCGATAATTGGAGGCTTTACGCCCTGGAAGAACAGCCACGAAATAAGCAATCCAATCCAGATAATAAAACCGAAGAGCGAAATAATGTACACCACGGCAAGCCTTCCAATTCCTTCTTCCCAGAGCTTCTTGAAATTTGAAACAAGACCGATTGAGAAAAAGGTAAGGGCAAAAAAGAGCTTTCTGAACACATCGGCTTCACCGCTCGCCATTTTTGCGCTCGGAATGATGTCGGCGTTTCCAAGGCACAGAAACAGCATGATAAGGAATGTAAGAAAATAGCCAATAACAAATTTCGGGAATCTGTCCCATATTTCGCCGGCACGTACTTTTTCGCCTTCTTTCGGCTCGATGCGTGTCGTCCAGATTAATGCCAGGACGAATGCCCAGATGCCGATAAAAATATCGATGAATATTTTTACCGTCGCCGCCGTATTCAGCACCCACCCCTTTTCGAAGTTTATGCCAAGCGCCGCGTTTTTCGCGTAAATCAGCGATTCGACGATTTGCCCGCTGGCGACCGCTGCGCCGTCTGTTTTAACCGCAAGCCCCATCCAGGCCCCGGCAACCATCGGCTCATTCGAAAGCAAGGCTGCGGAAAGGAACGGCAGTATAATAAGCTCGACAACGGCAAAAATGACAACGAGGGAGGATACCATTATCGGTATTATCGGACGTGCGCGTATGGCGCCACCGGTGGCGATGGCGGCGGATACACCGCAAATGGAGATTCCCGACGCAAGTGGAGCGGACCATTCCCTGCTGAATCCGAAAAATCTGCGTGAAATCCAGTACACAAGCGCCCAGTAAATAAGGTACGCTTCCACGATTGCGCACAATCCCCTGAACATCACCGCAGTCGCAAGTCCCAGCGCGCCTGCCGCCTTCACGCCGATCCCGACGCCGAGAATGACGGGCGGGCAGGGCCTGCCTCCCGCGAGGAGCACCGTCTCGACGACGAACTTCGGGACCTCCGCCGCCTGCGAGGGGAGAAGCATCCCTATCCTTGAGACGTTCTCGGAGCCTGCACCTTTCGGGAGCACCGTCACCGTGAACCGGTCCCCGGGCGCCACGTGGACGACCGGCACCCCGACACCGGTGTTATCCCCGGTGTTTTCCCGGGTGAGCGGGTCGACGACGTTCGGGCGGAGAGGGATCGCGGCCGTCGCCCGGCGCACNNAACCATTCGGGGCGTGCCGCTTCTTTCAGTGATTCCGCGAATGAGGGCATAAAATTCCCGATAAAAAGTCCTACAAGAAGCGCCAGAATCAGGCCTGCCTCACCGGTCAGCTTCAGCGACCATGCGATCCCGAATTTTTCCATATCACCGGGCTGGTTTACCGCTATGTACGCATTATTGCCAATTATATTACAGAGATATGTCAGAAAAAATATTACGGTAAAACCATAAAAGAATTTTTTAAGATTGTACCCGAGAACTTTTGCGCCGATGCTCAATACGACCAGCAGGGCGGCATATGTGCACACGAGCGAAAGAATAGGCGACATGGCGGCATAATTTTTCGATACCGGCGCCAGCGATTTCGCTACATTTGTCCACATTTTGGGCTCTACTGCCCAACCAAGAAGATCAATACCGAAGAGGGGGCCGAGAGATAGCAGAAAAACAAATAATCCTATCCAGACGGACCACCAGTCTTCGGTTTTGAGCAATCCTTTTTGGTTACTCATATAAACCTCCAGAAGATGTTGTTGCGTAACGACGCACATTTATATGAGCCGTTACATTGCTTAACGCTATATGCGGTCGGAACCACCTCAAAGCTATCTTGTAATATTATAACATATTTTGAATATTCTATTCAAGAAATATTTATGCAGGAAACGCAATATTATTGTATTCATGATTGATTTTTTTTGAAGCTACTGAAGCTGCTGATCGATACGCCGTGCCTGCCGCAATGTGTGGAGCGCGTACGTGGAAATCAAGAAATGGGTGAGGGGCCTGTGTGCAGCCGGAATCTCATATTGGGTCTATACGGCGGCGCTTACCGGACACTACGGAAAAACGTCATTGTTCGCGATCGCTTTTGTGAATCATTCCGATATTTGTTCCATGGGGCTGTCTTGGGTATGCTGTCGCCGAATACAGTAATATTGTACAAATCGCGGATATTGCCGGTGTTCACGCCCT
>DHPI01000037.1:19996-20840 GCA_002407865.1 Spirochaetia bacterium UBA5368 | reverse complement strand
CGGTGTTCACGCCCTCACTTTTTTTATCGTGCAGAATAGCCCCTCTTCGGATGCTGTATTTATTCATGTAAGAATCCCCGCCTAATGTTAAAAAATGATGCATAATAATATTTTATTATATTATTTATAACATACAATATTATATATTGACTAATAATAAATGATGTGCTGTAATGATCATATATTGCGGGTTGCAGTAAAATATATAATCAAAGAGGTGTTATATGTCAAAGTCATCCGGTAAAGACGCAGTAAAGAAAACAACGAAACCGAAAAAAACAATAAAATATGACGACAAGCCGTGGCTGCAACATTATTCCTCGTGGGTGCCAGAGCGCATTGATTACAAAGAGATCCTTATACATGAGTATCTCGAAAATTCAGCGGGGAAGTATCCCGACAACATTGCGCTAATATTCATGGGGTACAAAGTTAGTTTTAGAGAGCTGCACGATATGGTCGACAGATTTGCGACGTGTCTTACTGATTTTGGAGTTAAAAAAGGCGACGCCGTCGCGGTTATCCTGCCGAATTGTATTCCATGCGTTGTCGCGTATTATGCCATATTGAAGATCGGCGCGATAGCCGTCATGAACAATCCTCTCTACAGTGACAGGGAATTGCAGTACCAGTACACAGATTCCGGATCGAAAGTGCTTATCACCTTAGATCTGCTTGCAAACAGAATGATAGACATGAGACCCAGAACAAAGATAAAACAGATTGTCTCTACATCGATGGGAGATTATCTGCCATTCCCGAAAAGCGCGCTTTTCCCGCTTGTCGCCAAAAAGAAGGGACTGGCCGCGGACGTAAAACAGGCCGAAAACGTATATTCATGGAA
>DHPI01000037.1:19609-19856 GCA_002407865.1 Spirochaetia bacterium UBA5368 | reverse complement strand
AAGAAGTGCTGAAGAAGTATCCCGCCAATCCGCCGAAGGTAACGGTAAAATTCGACGATACCGCCGTATACCAGTATACGGGGGGGACTACCGGCGTTGCGAAGGCCGCAATATTGACACACAAAAATCTTAGCTGCATGATCCAGATGTACCATACATGGTTCAACGAACAGGATGCTGTTGAAACGGCGCTCGCAGCTCCGCCGTTCTTTCATGTGCTTGGAATGTCGGCGGCAATGAATTTACC
>DHPI01000037.1:15128-19497 GCA_002407865.1 Spirochaetia bacterium UBA5368 | reverse complement strand
GGCACAAGCGGCGTCAATGTCGGCGGCAATGAATTTACCTTTATCAAAAGGATGGAAAAATATACTCATCCCCAGACCACAGCCGAAGGAGCTTCTTGAGGCGGTGCGTAAATATCAGCCGACATTGACGCCGCTTGTGCCGACCATGTATGTGGGAATCCTTGAACATCCCGATCTCAAGAAAACAAGCCTGAAGAGCTTTAAAATAATGACATCAGGCGGATCGTCGCTTCCTGTCGAGGTGCTGAACAAATTTAAGGAGCTTACCGGCGTAAATATCAACGAAGGTTTCGGAATGACGGAAACATCGCCGCAGACTCACCTTAATCCTTACAAGGGTGTCTCGAAGGTCGGCAGCATCGGCATTCCGTATCCGGATACCGATGTTCGCATCGTCGATATCGAAACCGGGAAAAAAGAAGTGCCGGCCGGAGAAGAGGGTGAAATGATATTCCGCGGTCCTCAGATTACCAAAGGGTATCTGAACAAGCCCGAGGAAACCAGAAAAGCGATTCGTAACGGCTGGCTTTATTCCGGCGATATCGCCTATATGGATGAAGACGGATATTTCTTTATCGTCGATCGCAAAAAGGATCTTATCATATCAAGCGGCTACAATATTTATCCGCGTGAAATCGACGAGGTGCTGTACGAACACCCGAAGGTATTGAAAGCCGCGGCGATAGGCGTGCCCGATCCAAAACGCGGTGAGAAGATAAAGGTGTTTGTCGTATTAAAGGATGGCATGACGGCTACCGCGGATGAGATAATGGAATACTGCCGGCAGAAGCTTGGAAAATATAAATGGCCGTCAGAGATCGAATTCAGAACGCAGTTGCCGGAATCAACGGTCGGAAAAATACTACGAAAAGAACTCCGCGCCGAAGAGCTGGCAAAACGAACGAAGAAATAAGGCCGGTTGCACCACACAAAAAGGCGGTAAAGTTTACCGCCTTTTTTAAGATATATATAAAATGCCGCGCGTCACAATCACAGCCTTGCCGCCGATAATGACACGTGACCCGATCCCCCTGAGATAGAGTTCTCCGCCGCGTGCGGATGCCTGGTATGCTATCATAATATCCTTATGCAATATCTTTGACCAGTAGGGGTACAGCATTGTATGAGAGGAGCCTGTT
Organism: Spirochaetia bacterium UBA5368; assembly: GCA_002407865.1. GTDB lineage: Bacteria > Spirochaetota > UBA4802 > UBA4802 > UBA5368 > UBA5368. The sequence continues at coordinate 18,358 of DHPI01000037.1, read as the reverse complement.
ACCGGGTCTTCATTTACGCCAAGCCAGGGAGCGAAAAAACGTGAATAAAAATCGTATCCCCCGTTGTCGCCTGCCGCAGTTACGATAAGCCCTTTAATTTCCACAGGAAAGACTGTGGCGCGTAAAGACGTAAAATCCGGCATCATGTGAAATATTTCCTCTTTCGAGGGAATTCGCAGCATCAGATATCCGGTATGTTGATTGAACATCGCATCATCGATTCTGGAAACACCCAGTATAGTCTCGATGCCGGATGGATAACTTGATGCAAATGGTTTGCACATGGGGAAATCGAGCTGTAGCGTATCGTGTTCTTTTACCGCCCTCAATATGCCGCTTTTTGTGTGAAACAGTATTTCACCTGGGGTGATGCCTATTTCATCGAACAATACTTTCGCCGAGGCAAGTGTCGCATGGCCGCAGAGGGGCACCTCAACTACAGGCGTGAACCATCGCAGGGAATACTCTCTGACGTTTTTAAGTGGAACATTCTCGATGGGGCGCACAAATGCCGTTTCGGAATGGTTCATTTCAGCGGCGATTGACTGATATGTTTCATCGGAGAGTTCCTTCTCCACAATGCATACGGCAGCGGGATTTCCTCGAAAGGGTTTGATGGTGAAGGCATCGATCTGATACACAGGAAGCATAAGCTCTCTCCCTCCAGGAAAATCGGCGTTGCGCATAAAAACCGTCTACCGCCGGGCATGATCTCATTGTACAATTATGTATATAGCAGTATACTGAACTATTCGGGTTACAGTAACGGCCTTTTGTGCATAAAACCCATCACAATGTATAGAATATACAAAACGCCGGTTTAAATCAAGGAATAAAATTGCTGGAATTCATGGACACGGTGCGATAAAAATATCCATTGCAATTGATAGTGCTTTGACTACAGCATGGATATGCTATGCTCAGTACAATTCAAAGGGGCATATATTATTTTACTGCGAAGGTATCAATTGACCTGATACGTACTTTGCGGCAATGTTCTCACGGAGGCGATGTATGCAATACCGTTTAAATCCAACCCGCTATATTAATTCTGACGATCCACACGTGCAAAACTTTGCGCGCACTGCGTGTATCGGAGCGAAAACACACACAGAGAAAGCGGTGCGGCTCTATTACGCTGTGCGCGACGGAATACGCTACAATCCTTACGCAATTTCGCTCGATCCCGACGCATACAGGGCAAGCTTTGTCCTCGAGCGCAAAGAGGGATTCTGCGTGCAGAAGGCCATACTTCTTGCCGCGGTATCGCGTGCGGCGGGCGTTCCGGCGCGTCTCCGGTTCGCCAATGTCGTCAATCATCTTGTTACGGGGCGCTTGAAGAAACAGATGAAAACGGGACTTTTCGTATTTCACGGCATCACGGAATTTTTTCTTGATGGCGAATGGAGAAAAGTGACGCCGGCGTTCAATCTCTCGCTCTGCGAGAAATTCGGCGTACTGCCGCTTGAATTCGACGGTGTTTCAGACTCGGTGTTTCATCCGTTCGACAGGGAAGGCCGTCGTCACATGGAATATGTTTATGACTACGGTCCGTTCGATGATTTTCCGTTCGAGCGTATGGTATCCGAACTAAAAAAGCATTATCCGCATTTCTTTCCGGATGCCGGGGAAGCACAGGAAATGCCGACCGGCAATTTCGAGGATGAAGCGGCCGCCGAGAGCGCCACGTAACATGTCTTTTCCGCACTTTTCCATGGAACGCACGGAGGCGCGCAAACGCGTACGTGCCTACGTGCGCCTTCGTACTGTAAGAATGTGACGTGTTTGCCTTTTCCGTGCACAATGAATATTCTTATAACAGTCGATGGATTCTATGAGCATGATAAAAATGGCACGTGCGATTTCAATCACAGTCCAATGCTATTCTGGCTATAAGGGCGATGAAACGCCGCGCAGTTTCATCCTGGGCGAAAAGACTGTGGCAATAGAGGGTATCCTTGACCGATGGTACGAGCCCGAGGCGTCGTATTTCAGGGTGCGCGCCGGGGATGGCGCGATATATATCATTCGGCACAACGAAGGCATCGATTCATGGGAGCTGACATTTTTCAACGGCACACCTGCGCGTTGACAGTTGCGACATCGCATACTCTGTGGTGCCATGTGTAATGCCGGGAGCTAAAATCGGGCATTTTCTGTTACCTGACGCACAGTGCGTTTCACCGTCTTGATGCTGGACTATACAATCACATTCGTTCAAAGTGCATACTATAAGATACTATCAATGGAAAAACAGATTATAGAAGGAGGGAATTGTCGTGGCAGACTATAAGGTTATTTTTCACGTTGATGAGATCAATAAGTGGGAACTTCTGCTGAAGAATGTCAGTAATTTATTACATGGGAGAGCTAATAATACGTTTCATGTCGAGATTCTGGCTAATTCCGAGGCAGTTACATATTTTGATATCAATCGAGATATGAATGCAGACATTAAAACTATGGAAAGATTAAATAAAGAAGGTGTAAAATTTGTCGCCTGTAACAACGCAATAATGGCCAATAACATTGAGAAAAATAATATTATTCCTTTTGTAGATATCGTTCCGGCTGGAATAATAGAACTTATAGTAAAACAAAGTGAAGGATATGCGTATATACGACCATAGGGCGTCCGTGCTGCGCAATTCTCTATTTTGCGGACCGGACGTTGCAGCGGTAAATTGTTTAAGACGGAAAAGGATTTCCAGGATACGATCCGCGCAAAAAAACTGAATAAAATAGTTGCGATTGAATAAGGTGCGACTATAATACTGCAAAATTGATTATGCCTCGCGTGTATCGGGACGTGAGCAGAGGACTGACGACATTATGACGACAAGAGCGCACTCTCGAAGTGTCACGTTCCGTAAATACCTGTATATCATTCTCCCTACCTTCATTGCGTCGATTATTGCGTATCTCGACCGGGTGAATATCGCGTACGCGGCGCTGACGATGAACGCTGACCTCGGATTTTCTGCGCAGGTATTCGGCATGGGGGCCGGCATCTTTTTTTTCGGCTACGTGTTGTTCGAGATTCCCGGCGCTATCATCGCCGAGCGGTGGAGCCCCCGAATATGGATTGCACGTATCATGATAAGCTGGGGCATTATATCGTGCCTCATGGCGTTCATTCATAACGAATGGCAATTTTATATTGTGCGCTTTCTGCTTGGCGCGGCCGAGGCGAGCTTTTACCCGGTCATCTACGCAAGCGTGATCCCCAG
>DHPI01000037.1:13298-15032 GCA_002407865.1 Spirochaetia bacterium UBA5368 | reverse complement strand
TACGCAAGCGTGATCCCCAGATGGTTTTCGCCGGAAGAGCGCCCGAAGGCGATCGCGATTATGCTGACATCGCTGCAGATATCCGCGATCATAGGATCTCCCGTGGCGGGATGGATGCTCGGCATTACCATATTCGGCATGAACGGTTGGCAGATACTCTTTATCCTTGAGGCGATTCCGGCGGTTTTATTCGGAATTATGGTTTTATATCTCCTCGCGGATTGGCCGAAAGACGTTACCTGGCTCGATGATGAGGAGAAACGCGAACTGATGGAACGCTACGAGATGGAAACAATGGCAAAGAAAGCCGTAAAACAGTATACCGTATGGCAGGCGCTGGCCGATGGGGAGGTGCTAAAGCTCTGTTTCATTTATTTCCTGTGGATTACCGGGTTCTGGGGCTTTAATTACTGGATGCCCACCGTGCTCAAGGAGGTGTCGGGATGGTCGAACATGGAAATCGGCGTTCTTATCGTCATTCCGATGCTGCTTTCCCTTATCGCGATGGTCTATACCGGCAGTTCGTCGGCGCGCACCGGTGAAAAGCGGTGGCATGGCGCCGTCCCGATGTTCATTGGCGCCGCGGGAATGGGCGTTGGCGTGTGTATTACAAACCCTCACGTCAATTTCGTATTCGTATGCCTTGCCGCAATCGGCGTTTTCGCCGCGTTTGGCGTGTGGTGGTCGTATCCAACGACGTTCCTTTCCGGAGCGGCAGCGGCGGGTGCTGTAGGGCTTATCAATTCGTGCGGCAATATCGGTGGATACATCGGACCGTATATCACGGGATTTGTGAAGGATATTACCGGCTCGTTTCACGGCGCGTACCTGTATCTCGCGTGTTCACTGGCCGCCGCGGGACTCATGATGCTGACGCTGAAAAAGAAAATCCCTGTATCGCATTGACATGCCGCCGTGTAATGCGGCATATTTATTTATGCACAATGTGTTGCGACGACAGAATATGCATGTTGACAGGAAAAAATTCGACGCGCTTGTACAATCGATCGCGCGTCAGGTAATAGAAGAGCTTCCCGCCGATCTGCGCGAGAATGCCGAGCGCCTGATCTTTGTCGTTGAAGACAGATACCGTTCCGCGCGTGGACGTTCGGATTCCGACGAAGACGACCTTCTGGGATTGTACGAAGGGATACCGCTTACAGAGCGCAGCGTGTCCGACACCTTTACAGGCCCCGAGCGCATAACTATTTTCCGGGCGCCGCTTATCGAAATGTGCCATTCGCTTCGTGAACTTCGCGAAGAAATCCGCGTTACCATCATCCACGAAATGGGGCATTATTTCGGGTTCGATGAAGACGATCTCGAGGAACGCGGTCTTGAATAAATTTATACTTTGCGTAAATTGTCAGTATTCTGATCGTGTACAGGCATCGGCCGCATCAACATAATCACGCCCGTGCGTGAAAAAAAACATTGCCGAAAATTATACATTCTGAAAAATGACCGCAATATTTTCAATATACGGGAAGAACAATAATGGATAGAATAATATCTACACTTTTTTTTGTAGCTATCATCGTCACATCGATTTTTTATTATGTCATCGCGCTTTTCATCTGGCTTGTCACGTTGCCGTTTGACAGGCGGCTTAGAATACTTCATCTGTACACATGTTTCTGGGGCGCATTCTATACCTACATAATGCCTGCCTGGCCGGTCAAGGTTGAGGGAAGAAACAAAATACGCAGGGATGCAACATATGTCATGGTGTCG
>DHPI01000037.1:6030-13198 GCA_002407865.1 Spirochaetia bacterium UBA5368 | reverse complement strand
GTCATGGTGTCGAACCATCAGTCACAACTCGATATCCTTGTGCTTTTCCGGCTGTACAGGCATTTCAAGTGGGTATCCAAAAGCGAAATATTCCGTATTCCCCTTATTGGATGGAACATGGTTATGAACCGTTACATCAAATTGCGCAGGGGCGATAAAAAAAGCGTTGCGCAGATGATGTCGGATTCTGAAGACGCCCTTGCCGGCGGAAGCTCGGTTTTTATATTTCCGGAAGGCACGCGTTCCCCCGACGGGCGGATGAAAAAATTCAAACCCGGCGCCTTTATTCTCGCGTTGAAAATGAAGCTGCCGATTCTGCCGGTGATCGTCGAAGGCACAAGACAAGCGTTGCCGAAATACAGCGTCAATTTCCACGGGAAGCATCCGATCAAGGTGCGCGTACTCAATGAAATGCTGTACGAAACATTCGCGAACATGTCCGTCGATGAGCTTTCGGCATATGTCTGGAACTATATGAATACGGAATTGCTGCAATTACAAAAGGAAATGAACAGTGTATAAACTCATTTTGCGCAATGAAAGACGGCGTGCATCAGCAACCGCCGGGAAAATTATCGGGAGACGGCATCATGAAGGTTGTCGCGTTTAACGGGAGCCCCAGAAAAGACGGTAACACATCGCTTCTGATACGGCGCGTATTTTCCAGGCTTGAAGCGAATGGAATTGAGTGCGAGCTGGTGCATATCGCCGGCAAGCCGGTGAGGGGATGTACGGCATGCATGAAATGCAAGGAGCGTAAAAACAGGCGCTGTTCTATCGATAATGACATTGTGAACCAGTGTATCGAAAAGATGATCGAAGCCGACGGTATTATCATCGGCTCGCCGACGTATTTCGCCGGCCCCACAGCCGAAACAAAAGCGCTTATCGACAGGGCTGGCTATGTTGCGCGGGCGAACGACGGCATGCTTCGGCGAAAGGCCGGCGCGGCGGTAAGCGCCGTGCGCAGGGCGGGATCGCTCAATGTGTTCAACGCAGTCAACGCTTTCTTCCTTATCAACGAAATGATCGTTCCCGGATCGTCGTACTGGAACATGGGACTGGGAAGGGAGGTGGGTGATGTAGAGGCCGATGCCGAGGGAATGCAGACAATGGATGTACTCGGCGACAACATGGCATGGCTGCTGCGGCATATCGCCGGATAGCCGCATTTACCGGTGAAAAACTCCCTGCAGACTTTCAGAGGAGCGGTACACGTTATACTCATCCTGCCGTAGCGGATAATCCCAACACCCCTGCCTGTGCATCACGTATCCGCCAAATCCTGTCTTGAAACGGTACAGCCCGTACAGCAGGTGTGTGGGATCGTCAGTGGGCGATATCCCGAAAAGATCGTATTCCGTGCATCCTTTCCGGCGCGCAAAACGCATGGCCTGCCATTGTAAGGCATACGGCGCCATGTAGTTACGTTTGCTGTTAGCTGAAGCCCCGTAAAGATATGTCGCGCGTTTTTTACTGAGCGAAAGAATGGCCCCTGCCAGCTCTTCTCCGTCGGCAACGGCAAGAAGAAGGTGTACAGAGGCTGACGCGTGATTTTCACGGTGCGCATCGAAAAGAGCCGCGAAGTGCTCATATCCATGGCAGGTGAATCGGGCCCGTTCGGCGGTTTGCATATAAAGCTTATACCATGCGCGAAGCCGATCCGTCCCCGCTTCAATCACCGTGACACCCTTGCGCTCCGCGAGGCGTATGTTATACCGTGTTTTCGGTTTCATTCGTTCAAGCATCTCGTCTTCAGATACAGAAAGATCAATAATGACGGTATCGGGCGGCTGGATGTCGGTAAGCGCCTTGCGCATGTTCCAGTTCTGGGTGCCGATATTCATGCGGAGCTCCCTGAAAGACGGGTCGGGACATCCCAGCCATCGCCCCCCGGCGTCATACCGCGCCGGATCGGACGCATAGGGCGTTTCCCAGGGAAGGTCGTAGCGAATAAAAGTACAATCGTCCGGAAGGTGCTCCATCAGGTTCTGCGAAAGTGATTCAAGAAATATCCCCTTGGAATCCTCGTCGGGAACCATTTCCGGGCCCTGCGGGACATACGCGATGCAGGCATTCTCGTGGATTCGCCGCACAAGAACAAGCATGTCGCCGTAGATTTTTTGTGATGTAAAATCGAAGGCGTACGGCGCCCAGCCAAGCCGGAACTTAACCGAACTCCAAAGGGATGTCTGATGAAGGATGATTGTCGGCATCAGGGTGCGCGTTTCTTTCTGCTGTAGTGCAATCTCCACGGCTATCTCCGGCAAAATACATTCGCACCGGACGCAGAACACAATGCGCCGGTTGATTTTTGTTCGTTTCGTGTTTTTTCCGTGGGGAGCGGTTGGATTTAGCCCCCCGTACATGATGCATTTCGCGGGTAATGCTCACTTTTTACCGATTTTGTGTCAATATTTTTGTATATAAATATGTATATTTTATTTATTAATCGATAATTAGTGATTGTCTTTACGGCGGCGCCCGGTATCGATAACCCTGCTGAAATTATACTGGCATCCTGTCTGGGGATATACTATTCTATAGCGACATGTCAAAAACAAGGAAACCTTCTATTGATGAACAGCGCATATACGTATCAGAAAACACACCGATATTTCGCACAGATTGCCGACGGCATGGAAGGGTTGGGTATTCTCGAGCTCTCGTCGCTTGGCGCGACCGGCGTAAAACCTGCATACCGCGGCCTGTATTTTTCCGCAGACAACGCCGCACTGTATCGCGTTAATTACATGTCGCGATTGTGTACGCACATTCTTGCGCCGCTGATTATCTTTGACTGCCACAGCACCGATTACCTGTATTCAACGGCGCGTAAAATCGACTGGCCTTCTTTTTTTGACATAAAACAGACATACGCCATCTCGTCGAACGTATCGCACAGCATCATCAGCCATTCACAGTATGCAGGCCAGCGCCTTAACGACGCAATAGTCGATACGTTCAGGGACCGATTCGGCGGACGGCCGAGTGTGGATAAAATTATTCCCGATATCAGATTCAACCTTCACATAGAAAAAAACAGGGCGGCCATATATCTCGACACATCGGGCGGCTCGCTGCACCGGCGGGGATACCGTAAAGAATCGGTTGACGCCCCCATGCAGGAAACGCTTGCCGCAGCGATAATACGGTTGACTGAATGGGACGGCCAGACGCCGCTCTACGATCCGATGTGCGGTTCCGGCACCCTGCTTTGCGAGGCAATGATGCATTACTGCCGAATACCATCCGGATACTTTCGCCGGAAGTTCGGATTCGCGTTTTTGCCCGATTTTGATAGCGCGTTATGGAACTCCGTTAAGGAAGAGGCCGATGGAAAAATTCGCGAGCTTCCGAAAGGATTGATCGCCGGAAGCGATATGGACAGACAGGCAATCGAATCGGCGCGCGCCGACTGTGATGTGCTTCCCGGCGGAAACAAAATTTCTCTTTTGCAGAAACGTTTTCAAGATATTAAAAACCTTGAAGGACGCACAATCATTTGCAATCCCCCCTATGGAAAGCGGCTTGGATCAATGCAGGATACGCAATTACTGATGAAAGAGTTCGGCGATTTTCTGAAGCACCGCTGCAGGGGCGCGAACGCGTATATGTATTTCGGCAACAGGGAGCTTATAAAGTCGGTCGGATTGCGCACGCGGTGGAAAAAGGCGTTGAAGAACGGCCCGCTTGACGGCAGGCTTGTAAAATATGAAATGTATTGAAATGTGTTGTTTTTTATATTGACAAGATCGCATTTATATATGTGATGATGATATGGTAAAAGCGATTTTGAAAAAACGAACCCGCCTTATATCATTACTTACCGTTGCTGTTTTTGTATACATAGCGCTTCTATCCTCCTTTCATTATCATGAAGGAGGGAAAATATTAGATACATGCCCTGTGTGCAAATTTCAGGTATATAACTATGTAGCTGAACTTAACAGCCAGAACGATGCGGCCTTTGTACCCGAAAGCGTTTGTCAATATTTTGAAATCGAAATATTCCACATAGATTTACTTTATCGCGGTTTCAGCTTTAACGCACACGCCCCGCCTGCCTCTCTCTAAATATATTTTTTAACGAACACGTGCAACATTCCTCATGCCGCTTGCGCATCCGAAGCGTAAATGTGCGGCAGGAGCGCATATTCACAATGCTTTCGAGGGGGAATGAATATCGCATGACGTGTTAAACGCGCCTTTTTTATGATATCGCATGAACGTCGCGGATGCGCGGCGGCGTAATGGGCGCTTCGCTTATTTGCTTAATGGAATAAAAAATGCATGGAGATACTATGAACAGATTATTGCTGATTTTGCCGATGATTCTCGTGCTTGTGTGTTCGAGCGCACAGGCCCGGGATTTTTCCGATACATCTGCCGATGCCAAAAACGAAATATCCGCTGGTTCGCCGTTTTCTCAATCAAAGCTGATACCGGATATATCGCTTACTCTTGATTTCTCATGCCTTTACAGGAATGTAAGCGATAAAAAATATGATACGTTGAAAAGCCCGGAATTTACGCTTGCCTCGACAGATGAAGCGGCGCACGGACATGATATCGAGGAAATGAATGCGAACAGAGGCTTCAACCTCAATTACGCCGAAATAACGTTTTATTCCGTTGTTGATCCATATTTCGATCTCTTCGCGGTATGCCACATCGGGACGGATCACGCCGAACTTGAAGAGGGATATTTTACCACCCGTGGGCTCCCGCTTGGATTGCAGCTCAAAGCCGGAAAATTCCTGAGCAGTTTCGGAAGAATAAACGAGCAGCACGCGCACAACTGGGATTTTTCCGATAACTCGCTCGTGTATAAATTTTTCTTTGGCGAGGAAGGCCTTAACGAAATCGGAGTCCGTCTTACATGCGTTGTTCCGCTCGATTTTTATCTGATGTTCGGGGCGGAGATTCTTCAGGGCGAAAACGAAATGAGCTTCGGCAACAAGGGGTTTAGGAGTATCAATGGCGCAGTCGATAGAAGCGGCAGTCAGGGGCCTGACCTTTATACCGGCTACATGAAAACATCTTTTGACATTGGCGACCTGATTGTTTTTACAGGCATTTCCGGCGCCGCGGGAAAAACGCAGAACAATCACGGGCTCGATTATGTCGCAGGGACAACGACTGGGAATGCGGTGTCGGCCGATTCATATATCGTTGCCGGCGATATCACCCTCAGGTATTCGATCGATTCAATTCGGTATGTTTCCCTGCAGACGGAATACCTGTACAGGCGGCAGGATGGGACGCTGTATAACAGGGACGTTTTGAACAACGTAACCATCAGCGATTTACGCAAAAAGCAATCCGGCCTTTACGCGCAGTTTGTCGCAAAACTGTCGAAACGATGGAGGCTCGGCTGCCGTTACGACCTTCTGCAAAAGAATGAAGTTAAACACAACGGAATGAATGCCCGCGAACCGGAGAATCTGCCGCGATACGCAGGTATGCTCGAGTATAATCCTACGGAATTTTCACGCATACGGCTTCAGTACAATCACGATCTGAGCAAGTATGAATACGAAACGGGAACACCGGGGAGAAAGCTCAATCAGGAAGTAATATTTCAGTACAACCTGGCAATCGGCGCGCATGGTGCGCATGCGTTCTAAAATTATTATAAAGGAAAATGAAAACTATGAGAAAACTATGTATAACGCTGTTTATTCTATTATTTGCTTCCTCAGCGTACGCGGGGAAAATGAAAGTAGTTAGCACCTATCCCTATATTGCGAGTATTGTCGACCATATAGGCGGGGACAGGGTAAGGGTTAATGCGCTTGCACGCGGAGATTTTGACCCGCATACGGTTATTCCCAAACCATCATTCATTTCCAAGCTGAGAAAAGCGGATGTTCTTATCATCAACGGCGCGCAACTCGAGATCGGGTGGCTCCCACCGCTTCTCAAACAATCGAACAATCCGGCCGTAAATCCCGGAAGCAGCGGATTTCTCGATCTCTCGACACATGTAAAGCTTATCGATGTGCCGAAAAGCATTTCAAGGGAGCAAGGAGATATTCATCCCGACGGCAATCCCCATTATTATCTCAATCCCCATAACATTCCGCTTCTTGCAAAGGCGATATCCGAAAAGCTTTCTGAATGTGATTCGAGAAATTCATCGTACTATAAAAGCAATTGCCGTAACTTCATTACCATGTGGAACCAAAAGACGTCACAGTGGGACAGCAAGCTTGCGGCCTTAAAGGGAAAGCAGGTAATCGAGTATCACAAGAACTATGATTACCTTCTGCGGTACTACAGCATCAGCCTTGCGGGTACTATCGAGCCTCTGCCGGGGATTCCACCGACATCGAAACATATCGAATCGCTCGAAAAAATGATAAGCTCCCGAAACATATCGTTCATTCTGATGGACGTGTATAATCCCGATGAGGCAGGCAGGCACCTGTCGAAAAAATACGGCATTACGTTCGTAAAACTTCCGCACGATATCGGCGCGGTACCCGAAGCGAACGATATAGTGTCGCTGTTCGACGAAATTGTACGGAGGCTTACGAAATGAACGACATTCTCTTATCGGCCTTTTTTCTTTCCGTCGTACTGGTCGGCATTCACTCTTTTTTCGGCCTTGAAATTATAAAAAGAGGCATTATTTTTACCGACCTTGCGATAGGGCAGATGGCGGCGCTTGGCGCGGCGGTTTCGATATTTTTCGTGCACGGCATGTACCTGTACCCGATATCGCTCGTATTTGCGCTTTTTGCGGGCATCATTATCGCGCTTGCGGCAAAACGGACGAAAAACCTTGAAGCTTTTATCGGACTTCTCTATGCATTCGGAATTTCGGCGGTTTTTATTATTCTCTCGAAATCGTATCATGGCATGGAGGAGTTTCAGAGGCTCCTGGCATCCGATATACTTTTTACCCCCGCCGGGGAGATTATAAAGACGGCGATTATTTATTCGTCGCTTGGTTTATTGCTTTTTGTTTTCTATAGAAAGGCGCAGGGGATTGTAAAGGATGTCATATTTTTTGTTACCTTTGCGATAACGGTAACAAGTTCCGTACGGCTTGCCGGGGTGCTTATTGTCTTTGCGTTGCTTGTTTCACCGGCCCTCATTGCTATGAGAATAAAGGCAGGCATACCGCTTATTAATGCCTGGATTATCGGCACTGCCATCA
>DHPI01000037.1:3728-5899 GCA_002407865.1 Spirochaetia bacterium UBA5368 | reverse complement strand
GCTCTCAATACTGGTGTCGTATAATCTTGACATTCCGACCGGCTATACGCTGGTATTTATAAATGCGTTTTGCGCGCTCGTTGTATCGTTTTTCGTCAATCACAACAGCGAAAACGCCTAACTCAAGTAAATAAAACTGTAACGGCGTGCGGCATCATGTGGTATGCATAAAACCGCACGCGCACGTTTTTTACAGGCGTATAATCATTTTCGAAAGAGCCGGCCGATGGTTTCAAAGATAAGGCCATTCTGTCCGCCGCATGATTGTATTGAAATTCTAAAAAGTGATTCCCGTCATCGCCGCATATGTTTCCAGCACGGATTCATTGCCTACGTCACCGCCCGCACCGGGAGCGGCAATTGAATCACCAACCAGGTAAAGGTTTGAAACAACCGGCACAACAGGCCCAGGGCGTTTGTCGTCTGTCTGGTTTATATTGATCTGAGCCCCATCTATCATAGTAAGGCTCGATTCGCGTTTCCACAGTATGCAATCATCGATGTCGGGAAAGTATCGTTTTATGGCGCGCCATAATTCCTGTTTTCGATATTTCCGCATCGATGTGTTGCGTACATCATCAATCGATGTGGGATAAAACATCGTTAGCAATTGGCGCCCTTCCGGTGCAAGTTCATTACAGAGATTCGAGGTAATGAGCCCGTATGTAATGGGATTATATGTATACAGAAGACCATCACAGTCTGCTATACGTTTTTTTAGTGCGATATCAAAAAATATTCCAGACGTAGGGACAAGGTTTTCACACTGTGCCACATACTTTTTATCAAATAGCTTTTTTGGAAGCATGCGGAATAAATGCTGCACTGGCGCGTTTATTACGACGGTATCGGCCATAAATTTTTTTTTCCCGGCCGTCACGCCGCACGCTTTTCCATTGCGTATGATTACCGAGTCGGCCTTTGTTCCGTATTGTATCACGCCGTTTTTTTCGATTGCGCGGGCAAGTGATTCGTATACCGGTTTCCATCCGCATTCGAGATATTCGGCGGAATGGCCGGTAGAAAAAACCTTGTGCAAATTGCGAAACATCTCTCCCGATGATGTTATTTCAACAAAAGGGCATACCATTGCTGAAGCGCTTAAAAGCTCAAGGTACATGCGAATCCCGCCTGTAATTCCGGTGCGAGTCATCCACTTTTCAAGCGATACATCCATGAAACCGTTATTGAATGTTCCCTTTTTGATTTTTACAAGCAGGCTGATAAGCCTGATCTTTTCAGAAAAGGTAAACATTTTGCTTGAGAATATTCCCGATGGGCTTGTGGGGAATAAAAGTTTTTCGCCGTTTTCTTTTACGACATATGATGCGCCAAGCTTTCGAAACGTGACGTCGGCGCCGATACGTTTCATAATTTTCGCAAGTGCGCTTTTTTGGCCGAATCGGGTAAGATGCACCCCGTAATCCATGCTGTAACCGCCACGTTCGTACACGAAGGCCCTGCCGCCGGGAAAGCTGTTCTTTTCAAGTATTGTTACATGTATGCCGTCATTCGCGAGCAATGCGCCAAGAAGTAGACCGTTGATGCCTGCGCCGATGATGATTGTTTTCTCCATTGTTCGCCTCACGAGTACACTGAAGTGACGAGAATATCATTCATTACCGTTTACGCTTCCGTGAAAAATACAGTACACCCGCGTGACCGAGTGAGAACATCCACGCGATTGCAAGCATGCTGTTTGTATATTCAATCCAATGACGATAGCCGTTCAAAATGAGTGCAGAGAAACCGATAAGCGATGTCAGCGCGTAAAGAAGTATGAAGAAAATGCCCGGCAAACGCCATGTAAAATATCGTGCATACTGAATAGATGCAACGGCGCACGAAAAGAATATCATACCCCATTTCAAGGTTGTCCATTCCTTCAACGACGAAATAATCGTATCGGGCACGCTTTCCACGACGGAATATCCGGTGAGGGCCAGAAGCTGTTTATTTTCAAGCGCGTCACCGAGCAGCATGGCGGCGGCGCAGACCAGCATGGCGAAAAGAATGACAGGATCGATCACCCGCGCGGCGCCTGTGGAACGCATGGCGCGATACAGATAATAAAAAATGGAGGCGAACAACGATGTATAGCACACCATGAATATGAAATCGTATTTGTTTAACCTGTTCATACGGATGCGTAGATCTTTTCCAATATCGCT
>DHPI01000037.1:2852-3610 GCA_002407865.1 Spirochaetia bacterium UBA5368 | reverse complement strand
CAAGAGTCGCGAAAACTTCATCTGCGCTGTCGGCAAGCTCAAACCAGATAATGGCGCTCGTAAATCCATGCGGATTCGGATATGCAGCCGGACGAAGCGTGCCTCCCGACTGCAACGACATAATGCCAAATGAAATAACGGTAAGCATTCCCGCGAACAGGGTCAACAACGCCGCTCGTTTCATATAATTTCACCTCCATCAGATATTCGTTTCCGCATGAATTAGAACATTTCTTTGTAATTTATTCATTACTACCGCAATCAAATTTAATCAAGACCTATTTGCGTACCGGTTAGATTTCAGGTGAAACGACACGTACAGCGCGCAAAAATAATGCCTGTTGTGCGTGTATCACATGCTTGACATTGCCGCATAACCATGTAGTAAATAATGGAACATTGCCCTATGATGTGGTAAATACACATGGACCTTTATCAAGTCCTTTCCAAAATTGCGGTTCCCCGCCCTAATCACAGTGATGCGCTTGCAGACACGGCTTTGTACATAGAAAAAACTCTCACCGCATGGCGTATTCCCTTCACGGTACAGCAGTTCACGCTCCGGCCATATCAGCATCTCATCATCGGTATCACATGCCTGCTGCTGGCGCTTGTGTTTCTGTATTGTATCTATAAAAAAAAGCCGATAGCGGCGGCATGCGCTGTACTCGCAATACCGGTGCTGTTGATTCTTGAATTTATGTACTGGAAGAAAAATGGTGTTTTTTTAAAATTTTATCACGCCGAACCAGAGCTCG
>DHPI01000037.1:0-2723 GCA_002407865.1 Spirochaetia bacterium UBA5368 | reverse complement strand
CAGAGCTCGTCAAACGCTTGAACGCCGCGAGCATAAAGGCGTCCGGAAAGCCAATTGAAAGCGCGGGAAACGTGACCGATGATGCCATTCATTTTATGGCTGCGGGAGTGCCGGCGGTTACCGTAGGAAACTCCGGTGAGGACGGTCTTGGTCTCGGCGGGTTTCACAGTACGCTCGATGGGATGAGCAGGGTAGACAGAAATAACCTTGCGTGTATGGCGCGATTCCTGAGGGCATATATTCAAACGTACAATGAATATGAATAGACCAGTCCGTCGACAGGAGCCATTCGGCGGCATATGCAGCGCCTCGACTATCCTATTCGAGGTCCCAGAAGAAATCCTTGTTGGTAAGCTCTTTCTCCTCTTCCGCGGGCATCTCCACCCTTCGTATATTTTCAGGCAGGTCTTCGGGTACGCCGTGAATTATTTCGAGCTGGTCTTCAAGGTCTGCTGTTTCATTCTCCCAGTATTGCACCGTTCCAAAATGAGGAAACGCGTTCGGAAACGCGGGGTCGTTCCATCGCCGGGCCACCCACGCCGCGTAATGTATAAACCGCAGGGCGCGCAATGGCTCTATTAACCGAAGCCACGATGAATTGAAATCCCTGAAAAGCCGGTACGCTTCGAGAAAAACCTCGCGCTGACGCAGTCCCTCGCTGTCTCGCGCGGGAACGAGCATCCATACGTCCTGCACCGCCGGCCCTGTAAGGAAATCGTCAAAATCGAGGAAGAACCATCCGTTGCTCCCGTTCAGCAGGTTGCCGAGATGACAATCGCCGTGAATACGGTGAAACGGAACATTTTTCCGCAGGGTTTCATATATTTCGACTATTTCATAGACTGCGCTGATATATCTGCTTTTGCAGTGCGCGGGTAAAAAATCGTTTTCCACCAGGAACGAGAGCGGGCGAAGACCATAAGTTTCACCTGTAAGTTCAATTCTGTACGCGGCCGCTTTAGCGGCGCCGTTATTGTGTATGCGCGCAAGCAGCCTGCCCAGCGTTTGCAACTGGTCGTCGGAAAGCTCGTCGGCGGCCCTGCCGCCGGTGCGTGGCCATATGGCATAGTAGATGCCCTCAATTTCGTGAATGCTTTCTCCGTCCGCGAATGTCAGCGGTGCGCAGACCGGTATTTCTTCATCGCGCAGTTCAAAGAGAAATTCATGCTCCTCACGGATCTGTTCGCGTGTCCATCTGCCCGGCCTGTAAAATTTACCGACAACATGACATCCGTCCTCGAGCATCAGGTCGTATACCCTGTTTTCGTAGCTGTTGAGCGCCATACAGTGGCCTGTCGGTTCGAACCCGCTGTCCTCGACCGCTTTCAATATGATATCGGGGGTGAGATTGAAAAAAAAGTTATTCATAGAATTCATATATCCCATTATGCATCATATACATGACTATCGTTCATGAACACTACACCAGGCTCGTGAGATATTGTAAACTGTTTATTGCTCCGGAATATTCGGCATAAAAAGTATTGATTTCTTTATGCGAGTTAACGCGTGATAAAGCAATGAATATTATTGAAACACATATCGTGCCGGACGGCGTGAGCGGCATTCGTTTCAGTGATTATGCGTGGAAGGTCATCAATGCCATTCCTTCGCGAAAGGGGATAAAAAAGGCTATTAAAAACGGAGAGTTGCGTATCAACGGCGAAGTATCGGGAACCGGCGCGTGGGTGCGCCCCGGCCAGAGGATCGATCTTTATGATTTCGAGCGGCATACGCCGAAAGACTACACAATGCCGCTGCAGGTTGTATATGAGGATGATTATATTGCGCTCATCAATAAACCGGCCGGCATCGATGTGAACGGGAACAAGTTCAGAACAGTGGAAAACGCGCTCGCGTTGAATTTAGCCGCGATAAGCTCGGCCGACGCGCTGAAACGGCCAAGGCCGGCGCACCGCCTCGACAGCCAGACAAGCGGGCTGCTGTTGATTGCCAAAACATCGTTCGCCCTCATGAATCTCGGACGGCAGTTTGAAAATCGTGATATCAAAAAGCGGTATCGCGCGGTGGTAATCGGCAAAACCGAAGAACGCGGACGAATTGAGCGGCTGGTTGACGGAAGGGACGCAATTACCGATTATGCGCTGGTGCGCTGTGTGCCGTCGCTCAAAAACACATGGCTTTCGCTGATAGACCTGTGGCCGCATACGGGGCGCACGCATCAACTGCGCCGTCATATGGCCGAAACAGGTTTTCCGATACTCGGGGATAAACTCTATGGACCCGAAGGATTTATTTTACGAAGCAAGGGGCTTTTTCTCTGTGCGGTCGAGCTATCGTTTCACCACCCGGAAAGCGGTGCGCCAATGACGATAGCGATCGACGAACCATTGAAATTTAAAACATTTCTCGATCGCGAAACTCGCAGATACGAAAACTACAACAATTCGCTGGCGTAATTTCCCCGGACATTATTTTTTCGAAAAAATACATGTCACATATTAATTGACATTATGATAATATTGCATACTATAAACGTATGCCGCAGAATACGATGTGTCTCGCTGCAAAATTATTGCAGGGACATGGTGTGATACTATGATCTCGAAGACGTTGTATTATATTGCTCTGTTAGGCGCGATTGTAGCCGGCTATGAAATTTTCCGTTTTGCCATCAAGAACATGCTCATTACCAGACTCACGCGATCCGTTCGGCGGTACATACGGCAGTACAATATTAAGGGAACCTCTAAAAATTTCTT
>DHPI01000023.1:15225-20086 GCA_002407865.1 Spirochaetia bacterium UBA5368 | reverse complement strand
AAACGCGCAGGCGCTTCGTAATACTGCCCGAAGCTGGCGCCGAACGGCGTCGTTTCCGCGAATGGCAACAAAATCTTTTTATCGTATGAGCTAAGCCCTCCGTTTCCTGAAACAGCATAGACAGAATTGTATATTGTATCATCGGATTCGCGGCGCACGCCTCCCGCAAATAGCACGGCTGATTTTCCTATTTCGCGTGTGAGATACGCGAAGAGCTTATCGTCAACCATCCCCGATGCGTTTAATACTGTTTCCGGCCATACTATAATTCCACGCGCCCCTTCGCCGGCTTTGCTGAGTCCAAGATGCATATTGAGACGTTCAATGAATGTTTCCGTGCGCCATCGATCCTGTTGGTGTAACTGTGGTTGCACAACGGTCGATGGAATTGAAAATCCGGCAGCCTTTGTTTCGTGAATTGATTTTTCGAGCGAACGTATGCGCGCCGTGCCGTAAAGACAGGGGATCGCTATCAGGGCAACGATGAGCGCGATATGTATGATTGCATCTCTATATGCATGTACAAAATGTTGATTGCGCTCCCCATTCCGCACGTGTGTAATTATTGAAACAATTACGTGATACGTAAGCGCATTGACGGACACAATAATAAAACTGAGAATATACACGCCACCCACATCGGCGATCTGGATAAAGTGCGTGCATGGCATTGCCGCGTAGCCGATAAATCCCCAGGGAATCATTACGGGAATAAGCTCTCGCACCGATTCGGCGAGAATCCACAGTGAGGGAAGAACCGGCATGACAAATAATATTCCACCTGGTCGAAGTGCACGATATCCCAACGCAAACAGCGCATACAGGAGCCCGATGGGAAGCGCTATGCATCCGAACATAAAGATGAGCGCTACCGGCCAGGATATATGGAAATGGCCGGTAAGGGCGGATGTTACCCAGTAACTCAAGCCGAGTATCATGAGAACGCCCCACAGGAAGCCGGTACCGGCGAGCCGTATCAGGGAAGTTTTTTTATCGAGCGCGAAAAATAACGGGATAAGCGCAACAAAACATAGCGGCCAAAACGCCGGGCAGGTGAAGGGTATGCAATAGAGGATTGCGGAAAAAACCGTCAATGTTGCAGAATGTAATCCCATCCGAAATAACTGAAAAAAAGCCATGATGTGTTTTCCTGATTCGATTATGTGCCGGTTAATAAATATACTCAACTGCCGTAATTAAAATGTTTCGCGTAATTTTATTGCCGTTACTGCATGCAGAAATGAATAAAGTGCTCAATACGTAGACACAAGAGCGTATGTTACAAGTGCCAACTGACAAGTCAATGAAACAGCCGAAATAATTTAATGACACTATCGGTGTGATGTGAATCTTTGTAATTAAAAGGATGCGGAATATTGCTGTACCTCAATAGTATTGTAAAATTCTTACAAGTCTTTTCTGAACAAATCGTTGTACAACCGAATGCCAATAGATCGAAGCACGCACCGTTTGCGTATGGCGACTGAGTCAGTTTCAAAGCTGCGTGCCAAAATATTATTGAGTTTAATGCGGCATGGTTGTGATAATGGTGTTGCAAATATGCACTATGAGCGAGCGATACTTCATGCTTAAAGTACACTTTATTCCAAATAACGTCAGCGTTGATGCCGATCCCGGCGCTGATTTGCTTGAAACCGCGCGCCGTGCCGGCATCACTATTGCTGCGCCGTGCGGTGGTAAGGGAACCTGCGGCAAATGTCGTGTGCATGTTATTGAAGGCGAGGTGGAGAGGGGCTCTGACCCCATTTCTGATCAAGGCTCTGACCCCTTAGTGTGTGCATGCCGGACCCGTGTTGCCGGTACGCCCCTTGTAATCGAGATTCCGGAATCCTCTCGTATCGACGAAACCGAAGCGGCAACCTCGCCCCTTGACGAAACGTTTGCCGAAATTGCCCCGGAGGGGTCGCTTGCCGAATCTATTACGCTTCAAGTAGGCGCGCCGATGCCAGAGGACGGGCTTTCCGATATAGACAGGCTGAAAAACGCGGTGACTGCTGCAACCGGCGTTCAGCATGTGGCCTATCCGCTGTCCGTGATGCAATGCGCCGCCGACAGGCTTCGCCGCGAAAACGGATCTGTCGCCGTTACCTTCCATGCGGATGAACCGGCAGGTATTGTCCGCATTCAAAGCGGTCGCGTTATAACAGGGCATTATGGCGTAGCTGTCGATCTCGGCACAACAACGATAGCCGTTGTGCTTGTTGATCTGAAAACCGGTGCTGTGCGTAGCGGAAAAAGTACATATAACGGCCAGATACCTTTCGGCCTCGATGTGATAAGCAGAATAAACTATGCCGCGCGTCATAACGGTCTTTCTGATTTGCGGAAATCGGTGCTCGAAACGATAAACAATCTGCTTCGCGCGGTTGCGGATGAGCATGGTGTCGAGTCTGCCGATATAACTGCCGCCGTAATATCGGGCAATACTGTTATGATTCATCTTCTGCTCGGACTTAATCCCGAATATATTCGCCTGCACCCCTATACGCCCACATTGCTCGATGTGCCGGTGTTCAGTGCGCAGGAAATCGGTCTTGCCGTGTGTCCCGATGCGGTCATATATATTTCGCCGTGCGTGGGCAGCTATGTCGGGGGAGATATCACCGCCGGGATTCTTTGCTGCGGGCTTGCCGCGGATGCCGATGCGTTGAGGTTGTTTATCGATGTGGGCACAAATGGTGAAATTGTCATAGGCAACCGCGATTTTCTCATGACATGCGCCTGTTCGGCCGGGCCGGCCTTCGAGGGTGGCGGTATCGACTGTGGAATGAGGGCATCCCCCGGTGCTATATCTTCAGTCGCGGTAGACGCGAAAACCGGAGTTCCCGCAATCGGTGTTATAGGAAACGTAAAACCGCGCGGCATATGCGGATCGGGGATGATTGAGTTGATTGCCGCCCTTTTTACACATGGATGGCTCGATCAGTCGGGAAAATTGAATCGCGATATGCCATCACCGAATGTCAGAATTGATGGCCGCAGGGCGCGGTATTTGCTTGCAGGTGCGAATGAAAGCGCCACCGGCCGCGAGTTATGGATAAGCGAAACCGATATCGAGAATATATTGCGCGCGAAGGCCGCGGTGTATTCCGCATGCGCATTGATGCTATCTCATATCGGAGCCGGGTTCAACGATATCGAGAGGGTATACGTGGGGGGAGGATTCGGAAAATCGCTTAATATCGTGAATGCGATTACCATAGGGCTGTTGCCCGATCTCCCGCCCGAGAGATTTACATATATAGGTAATTCATCCCTGTATGGCTCGTATCTACTTCTGTTGTCGGCGGAAAAGAGGCGCTTACAGAAAGAGCTTGCGAGGAAGATGACATATATCGATCTCAGTAGTGATCCAACATATATGGACCAGTATATCGCGGCGCTTTTTTTGCCGCATACGGATATGAGATTGTTTCCTTCTGTCGAATCGGGAAGGCGGAAAACATAAAAGTTGTGTGATGTGTGCGGTGAGTGAGATAGGCTCTGACCCCAAAATGACAAATCGTGAAAAAGCGGTAACAGTTGCACTTGATAATGCGATATCACGGCTGAAACATGTTGATATGCCCGAACGGTGCAATATCCTCGAACTTCAATACGAGAATAATGAAATCCATATCGAGCTATTTGGTCGTCAGTGCTGCATAATGATGCCTCATCTTGAGGTTTTTTACGCAACCGACGGAAAGCCTGTACCGCCCGCGTATCGTGTGCTTGTGCTTCATTATCTCCTCTGCGAACAACCGGTCAGGCCGAAGGGAGAGCTTATTTCATTTTGGGAACTACCCGGCGGGCAATTTTACTGGAAACCGTTTCTATCGCGAACCGTCATCCCTCTGGTCAGGAAAGTAGGCAATGATCTTGATGTTCTTCATGAGGTGCTGAACCGCTTGAAGCATGTAAATGTCAATATTGGCGATATTAGCGCATCTATCCACGGTATTGGGAAGCTGTGGATTATGCTTATATATCGCGTGGGCGATGAAGAATTCCCTCCTTCTGCGGAGATATTTTTCGATTCATGTATTAAAAATGTAATCTGCACGGAAGATTGTGCCGTATTGGCGGGTAACATCTGTTATCGATTGGTATCAGATTAATCCCGTTTGATTTATACGCTGATACCATATGTGTGATAAAAGATGTGCCCGTACGCAAGGAAATTGCTTACCCTTTCGTTGAAAGAATTTCCGAGCCATAGAAAGTAATCGTGCAATGTGATCTTTAACGGGCTGCGATAATTTTCATCAAGGTAGCAGTTGATACTGCTGTATCGATATGATTTTGGATCAGACGCGATGTTTTTTCGAATCGGATTGAATGCCAGATACCATAATAATTGCATACAATACTTTATGGGATCATCCGATTGTTCTATTATTTTATCTTTAAAGCGTTCGTTCCAGAAAGGACCAGTCCGTTCATGAATCCTGTTATAACGTTCCGCGTATCTGGCTTTTATATACTGCATTATCGTTGAGATTGATTCACCATCCTTTACGGTGCGTATGACAAAATGAAAGTGGTTATCCATAATCTGGTATGCAATAAGTTCAAATGCGTATTTATCCTGTGCGAGCGATGTTACCTCGACAAGAAGGTCAGAGGCTGAATGATCATTAAGCAGATTTCTTTTTTCAATGCAACGCGAATACACATGGTGTGTTATTCCTCGTTCCTGGATCCGAAGTTTTCGAGCCATAATCCCCCCATTTATCAAATCATATGTGTTCAAATTGTAATACGAAAGGGAACCGTAAAAAAGTAACAAAATAAGGGGTCAGAGCCGGAAAATGAATTCGCTGTCAGTGTTTTTTAAACAGGAAATAAGGGGTCAGAG
>DHPI01000023.1:13511-15137 GCA_002407865.1 Spirochaetia bacterium UBA5368 | reverse complement strand
AGGAAATAAGGGGTCAGAGCCTCATATCCGAACGCCGTCAATATTAACTTGACGAAATAAAACACTGGCTGCAAAAGAATACAAAAATTGAGGTGCGGAATGCCAACAACACATATCCTGCTTATTGATTGTCCCGACAGAAAAGGGCTGGTCCATAAAATTACCGGCGTATTGTACCAGAACAACCTTAATATTATCAGCAACAATGAGTTTGTAGACAGGGAGACCGGCCACTTCTTTATGAGAACCGAGTTTTCCGGCGAGTATGCGAAGACGCATCTCATGGATGAGCTGCATTCGGCGTTGGGGTGCGAAATATGCATAAGGCTTTCCGAAAAGCAAAAGAAAAACATAGTGTTAATGGTTACGAAAGAGCACCATTGTCTTGGCGATCTTTTACTGCGGCACGAGTATGAGAGGCTCAATGCCAGAATTCTGTCTGTGATAAGCAACTATGATGTGTTGCGCTCGCTTGTTGAGAAATTCAACATACCATTTCACTGTATACCTCATGACGGCATGCAACGCGAAGAGCACGAGGCGAAAATACTGCGCGTGCTCGGGGATTACAATCCAGAATACATTGTTCTCGCGAAATATATGCGGATACTTACGCCGAATATGGTCAACCTGTACGCCAACCGTATAATCAATATACACCATTCGTTTTTGCCGGCATTTATAGGGGCGAACCCGTACCGGCAGGCGTACGAACGTGGGGTAAAGATAATCGGCGCGACAGCGCATTTCGTCAATGGCAACCTCGACGAGGGGCCTATCATCGCACAGAACGTTATCCCGGTCGACCATACGCAAAGCGCCGAGGACATGATGCAGGCCGGGAAGGATGTGGAGAAGGTGGTGCTTGCAAGGGCGCTAAAGCTTGCGTTTGAAGACAGAATATTTGTAAATGGCAATAAAACAATAATCTTCGATTGATATGGATGATATGGACGGTTGGATGGTGTACATGCTGCGGTGTTGCGACGGATCGCTGTATACCGGCGTAACCAACGATATCGAGCGCAGGCTGAGCGATCATCGCGAGGGCAGGGGATCGAAGTATGTGCGCTCCCGGCTGCCGTTCATGCTCGTGTATCGCGAATCGGCGGCAAGTCAGTCAGATGCGCTTAAGCGCGAGGCTGAGATAAAGAAGATGCCCCGCTGTAAAAAGCAGATGTTAGCACAAAACGGGCCGCAATAAAAACGTACCAATCGCAGGATGAATTCGGCACTGCGTATTAAAACAGTGTACATGGCGGAATACTTTTAAGAATAACGAAAATCCTTACGTGCCGCCGATTTTATGATATATTGTTATGAACGCAAAGCATTATAATACCAGATAAAAACACTCCGGGCCGGTAATGATAACAGTCGAGAATGTAACAAAAACCTTCGGTGAAAGGGTGCTGTTCGATAGTATAAGTTTTACCATCAATCCTCGTGAGCGCGTCGGATTAGTCGGCCGCAACGGTCACGGCAAAACCACACTCTTTCGAATGATAACAGGCGAAGAATATCCCGATTCGGGAAATGTGATTATTCCGCGAAATTATACAATAGGATATGTGAGTCAGTATCTTCATTTTACGCGTGATACGGTGATTGACGAGGGATGCCTCG
>DHPI01000023.1:8460-13374 GCA_002407865.1 Spirochaetia bacterium UBA5368 | reverse complement strand
GGTGATTGACGAGGGATGCCTCGGCCTGCCGAAAGACCGTGGTGACGAGCGATGGCAGGTTGAAAAGATATTGTTCGGGCTCGGTTTTGAGCGCGCCGACATGGTGCGGCGCCCTTCAGAATTTTCAGGGGGCTACCAGGTGCGTCTCAATCTCGCGAAGGTGCTGGTTTCAGAGCCCAATCTCCTTCTGCTGGATGAGCCTACCAACTACCTTGACATCACATCGATTCGCTGGCTTTCGCGTTTTTTAACTGCATGGAACGGCGAGCTGATGCTGATCACGCACGACCGCGGATTTATGGATGGCCTCATAACGCATACGCTCGGCATTCACCGCTCTCGAGTGAGAAAAATAGCGGGCACTACGAATAAGCTATACGCGCAGATAATAAAGGAAGAGGAAATTCACGAAAAGACGCGCATCAACGATGAAAAAAAGCGAAAGGAAGTTGAGGAATTTATTACGCGGTTCAGAGCGAAGGCGCGGCTGGCGAACCTTGTGCAATCAAGGGTGAAGCAGCTTGAAAAACGGGAAAAGCTGCAACAGCTTGAACAAATTAAGACCTTGGATTTCTGGTTTACGCATTCAGCCATGCCTGGAAAACATATTCTGAGCGCCGAGGATATCTGTTTTTCGTATGATGCAAAACCGCCGTATTTGATTGAAAACTTCAGCATAACGATCGGGGCGCACGATCGCATTTGTGTCACAGGGAAAAACGGCAAGGGGAAAAGTACACTGCTGCGCCTTCTTGCCGGCGATCTGCGGGCGCTCACAGGGGAATTGCGGACCCACCCTCACGTGAAACCGGGATACTATGCCCAGACCAATGCGGCGAGGCTCCGCGATACGTTCACGGTGGAAGAAGAAATCCTTTCCGCCTGCGGTGACAACGACCGCCAGCGCGCCCGCAATATTTGCGGGGCGATGATTTTTGAGGGCGACGATGCCCTGAAGCCTGTCAGCATATTGTCCGGTGGTGAAAAATCAAGGGTGATGCTTGGCAGGATAATTGCCGAGCCCGCGAACCTGCTGCTTCTCGACGAGCCCACCAACCATCTCGATATGGAATCGTGCGATGCTCTGCTTGCCGCCGTCGACAGTTTCGAAGGCGCTGTGGTAATGGTAACACACAATGAAACATTTCTGCATGCGCTGGCAACGCGCATAATCGCGTTTCAGGACGGAAAAATCATCGTGCATGAGGGAAATTACGCAAGCTTTCTGGAGAAAATTGGCTGGGAGGATGAAAGGGCGGATAACGAGCCAACTGAAACAAAACGCGCTGACACTGAGGCTATTGTCAACAGAAAAGAGCTCCGCAGAATTCGAAGCGAAATGCTGACGCGCCGCTCGAAGGCGTTGAAACCGCTCGAGAACGATATACACGATACGGAAAACGCGATTATGGGCGCGGACGAAAAACTATCGCAACAGAACGACATGCTTATCGCGGCGTCGCATACCGGCGACGGCAGACGCATTGCAGATCTCTCGAAAGAAATACACGCGACGAAAATTGAGATAGATCGTCTCTACGGTGAGCTTGAGCGGCTCACCGTGCAATTCGAAGAAGAGTCGGCCCGGTTTGAACGCGAAATCGATTTGCTTGGGCAGGAATCAAGGTTCGACACCGATTGAAACAATGCCGTTACGGCCGGGCCACATCTGGCGCTGAATGATATGCGCTATTTGCTTTCCAATTCCATTTTCTTAATCGCCGCAACAATTTCGTTGTACCGTTTCTCATTAATCGGATAGTAATACAGAACTACGGCGCCGAGTACAAAGATAAGGGCTGGAACGGGGCCGACAAAGAGGCGGATGCCGAAACTGGCAAGCGATGTCTGCTGTACATCTGGCATGTAGCCCGTGAGGCTTAATACCCATCCCATAAAGAACACCGCAAGGGCCTGGCCGATTTTAAGGGCCCACGTCCAGATGCCGTAAAATGCGCCTTCCCTTCGTTCGCCTGTCAGCAGGTAGTCATATTCAATCGCATCGGGAACTATGGCGTAGGGCATTACATACGTGAAACCGAACCCGATCCCCATAAAAAACATGAGCGCCAGCGAAAAGTGAATCCCGTATACATGCCCGAAGAAGAAGAGCACCATCAACACTGCCGCGATAATGAGCATCCCGCCGCCGTAGACGGCCTTTTTTCCCGCTTTTTTCGCGAGAACGACGCTGACCGGAATGAAAATCATCGCCGTTACCAGGAGAATAAGCAGCGCCATCGTCGTCATTTGCTCGTTTTTATGTATGTACTTGAAGTAATAGATGGTAATGCCGCTGACTATTGTAATAGCCATAATATGCAGCACATACGCGGTAAGGATTATCACATACGGTCTGTTTTTAAAAACAGAAAGGTATGTTTTAACGAAGCCCATAGATGCTGCGGGGCGTGTTGTTGCGGGTTCGCGCACGGTGGCAACGGTGATGAGCGCGGTGACAAGCATCACGGCGCCGAAAATTATTCCCATCGTCATAAAACCGGCATTCCTGTCGCTGAATAATCCGACAATGGGCAGCGCAGCCCCGGCCCCGAGCAGCGTGCCGAAGGCCGCGAATCCGAAACGGTATCCATTGAGGCTTGTGCGCTCGTTGAAGTCCTGTGTCAGTTCGGGCGTGAGCGAACTGTACGGAATATTCACGGTTGAATATACCGTGCAAAGAATAATATACACAACAAGCCCCCAGACAAAAAGCGCCGGCTGGTGAGAAGCGCTGTCCCATCCCGCGCCGGCGAACATGGCCGGATTGGTAAACATCAGTATCATCGCCGCGAACAGCGGGAACGAGCCCGCGAATATATATGGGCGTCGCCGTCCCCATTTGCTGGTTGTCCTGTCGGAAATGTACCCGATAACCGGATCGTAAAAGGCGTCCCAGAATCTGCCGATCATAAGTACGGTGCCCGCAAGGCCGGCTGCGAGCCCCACGGTATCTGTAAGAAAATTAAGCAGCACAAACGCGGTTGCGGTAAAAAAGAGGTTCCCGCCGAGGTCGCATACGCCGTACCCCGCTTTCACTTTTAAGGACAGTTTATGAGATTCCATGCCGTATTGCCTCCAATGACATAACGTAGATACTGAATATGCGACGTTAACGTTATATCATACACATGTGCATGGTCAAATGATAATTGGCAAGCCGTTATTTTGCGATTCAGTCTCGTATGTACATATTAATGAAATGCCGTAAAAGCGGGAAACAAAAAAGGGGAGGATTCCAGTCTCCCCTTTTGATTTTTGTTGGTGTGCGCCTCAAACGGTAAATCGCTACGCCAGTTTTTCCAGCGCCGCCTTAATTCTTTCGCAACCATTAATAATGTTTTCGTCAGATGTGGCGAATGAAAGACGTATGTTGTTGTCGTTGCCGAACTCGACACCCGGCACAACGGCCACCTGCGCTTCTTCGAGCAAATACGATGTAAGCACGGATGAGCTTGAGTCGCTGTCGTATTTTTCCTTTATAGACTTCCAGCCTTTCAATGCGATAACGCCGCTGATATTTGGAAATGCGTAGAATGCCCCATCGGGCATCATGCAGCGTATGCCCGGCGCCTTGTTGAGGCCTTCAACGATGATTTTTCTTCTGCGGTCAAAGGCGGCCACCATGTCGGTTATCACCGACTGGTCGCCGATAAGCGCTTCTACCGACGCCCATTGGGATATTGATGACGGATTCGATGTCGACTGGCTCTGCAATATCTCCACCTTCTTGATGATGTCAGCATTGCCGGCCATGTACCCGATGCGCCAGCCGGTCATTGAGTACGCTTTGGAAACGCCATTGAGCACGATCGTATTCTTAAACAATGTGTCCGAGAGGTTCGCGATATTAACAAACGTGCGGCCGTCATATATAATCGATTCATAGATGTCGTCGGATATAACGAGAACGCCGCTGCCTTCAAGTACGGCGGCAATGTTTTCAAGCTCGTCCTTCGAGTAGGCCGCGCCGGTCGGATTCGACGGCGAGTTGAGGATAAGCGCCCGAGTTTTTTTCGTAAGTAATTTTTTAAGCGATTCCGGCGTCATCTTGAAGCCGTCTTCTTCGCGCGTTTCGAGAATGACCGGAACGCCGCCGGCAAGCTGTACTATGGGAGGATACGATACCCAGTACGGAGAGGGGATGATGACTTCGTCGCCGTCGTTTAACAGCACCTGCATAAGGTTGTAGAACGAATGCTTACCGCCACAGTTTACCGTTACCTGCGAAATATCGTATGTCAGATGATTGTCGCGCTTAAATTTGTCAACAATCGCTTTTTTTAACTCGGGAATCCCGCCGGCGGGCGTGTATTTTGTTTTCCCGGTCTCAATGGCTTTTATCGCTGCCATTTTAATTGTTGTGGGGGTGTCAAAATCGGGTTCACCCGATCCGAAGCCGATGACGTCGATGCCCTTGGCCTTAAGCGAATTCGCGAGCGCCGTTATGGCAAGGGTTGCCGAAGGTTTAACTTTGAGAATTCTGTCGGAAAACTGCATATGTCCGCCCCCTGATAAAAAATGTTGTCGTGTGCCGGGACAATACTATGTACATATGAAAAGAGCCGGGATCTGCGTGGAGAAAGCCTGGTAAGAAGATTGAATAATGTGTTCCCCTCAAAGACCCACATGACGATAGTGAGCACCTTTTTAGTGTCAATAATTTTTTATCGATGACGTAAAATTTTACGGTTGTTCTCAATCCGGGCGTGATTGCGTGTGCATATTCATTGGGATGGATGGCATCGCGCCATAAAAATTAGTTGTAATTTTCCTTTTTTTATTAGTGAATGTGGTTTTGGCTCCGATTTTGGTAGTGGCGGTGAATTCAAGCATGGATGGGGAATGACATATGAAGATCAGGTTCTGGGGTGTTCGAGGTTCAATTCCGACCCCCCCGACCGACGCGGTTCT
>DHPI01000023.1:5252-8319 GCA_002407865.1 Spirochaetia bacterium UBA5368 | reverse complement strand
ATAATTAAAGAAGGCATTATTGCATGCGACTCCCGGGGATATATCCTCTGAAGAATCAATCGAACGGTTTATAGAATCACTGCCACATTCAATTAAGGGCACCTATGGCGGTAACACGACATGTCTCGAAGTGCGCACCGATGATAATGAGATTATCATCATCGATTGCGGTACTGGCATTAAAAACCTTTCCGCCGAACTGATGAAGGGGGATTTCGGAAAGGGAAAGGGTGTTGGCACTATTCTTCTGACGCATACGCACTGGGACCATATACAGGGCGTTCCTTTTTTTTCGCCGTTTTATATAAAGGGCAACAGGTTTAACATCTATTCGCCGTTCGACGACATCAAGGAACGGGTTGAATATCAACAGGTTTTCTCGCATTTTCCGATCAACCTGAATTATATGCTTGCGACAAAAGAATTCTTTATACTCGAAAAAGAATCCGAGTTTTATTTAAACAATGTGAAGATAATCAACAAACGCATGCATCATCCCGGCGGGTGCTTCGGGTTCCGCATAGAGGAAAACGGCAAGTCGTTCGTATTCACGAGCGACTGCGAGTTCAACATCGACGAAATAGACAATATCGAACTCTACAAGGATTTTTTTAGCAACGCGAACGTTGTGGTGTTCGATACGCAGTACACGTTTGAGGAGGCGATAGATAAAATTGACTGGGGGCATTCGTCCGCCACGATTGCAATCGACATCGCCCTGAGGTTCAACGTGCGAAAGCTCATTCTCTTTCATCATGAACCAGACTACAGCGACGAGAAGCTTGAGATAGTGCTTTCCAATGCGAAGACCTATATGAGCATGAATTCACGCAAACGCGGCGTGCTCGAAATCGATATCGCGCGAGAGGGGATGGAGATAGAATTATAATCCGCGCGTTTATTGCAGCGCCTGAATTTTGTCGATATCGTCGTGCCTTCCGATGACGATCATGATAGATTTTTCCGTGATGACATCGGTTGCGGTCGGAGCAATTTTAATCGTGTAATTTTTGTCATTCAGATCAAGCGCCGCATTGTCGTCGGTCGGATATTTTAGTCCGATTACCTGGCAGTTGAACCGCGTGCTGATCTGCAGTTCCCGCAGGTTTTTGCCGATGAAGCTTTTCGGCGGCGTGACCTCGATGATGCCGTGTTCGCTGCTCAGCGGCAGGTAATCCATCGCGTTTTTCGACGCCAGCTTGTTCGCCACACGTATGGCCATATCTTTCTCGGGAAACACGACATCGGAAACCCCGATCATCTTGAGTATTTTCCCGTGGTCTTCGGATACGGCGCGGACGATGATTCTGGGAATGCCGATTTCCTTTATGTACAGCGCGATGAGGATGCTTGGCGCCATGTCCTGGCCTATGCTGATGATGGCGCCGTCGAAGTCCCTGATCGCGAGCGATTCGAGCACCTCCTTGTTCGATGCGTCGCCGATGATCGCGTGTGAGATGAAATCCTTGGCTTTCTGCACTACGTCCCTGTCAATGTCCATGCCGAGCACTTCACAGTCGTTTTCGATAAGCGTCTGCGCGATGTTGAGGCCGAAATTGCCGAGGCCGATTACGATGAACTTTTTCATGGCTTACCCAATCATTATATGTTCTTCGGGATAAAGAATATTCAATTCCTTTTTTTCTGACGTCAGTGCCGACATGATCGTCAGGGGGCCGAGCCTGCCTGTGTACATGACAACGCAGAGTAACAGCTTTCCCCACGCGGACAGCGCCGTGGTAATGCCGGTTGACAGCCCGACCGTGCCGAACGCCGATGTGACTTCAAAAAGCGATGAAAGGTAGACGTTTCTCACCTGCAGGCTCTCGAGCGCGGTGAGAAAAAAGGTGGCCACCGAAATGAATATGAGTGCGATGATGAAAAGCGTAGTGCTCTTTTCTACGGTATCGTTGCCAAGGGCCCTGTTCCAGAACACGACCTGGCGGTTGCCCCTGAATTTCATGTAGAGAAAGCACACAACGACACCCATAGTGGTGGTTTTTACCCCTCCCGCGATGGAGCCGGGCGAGCCTCCAGTGAACATAAGCGCGATCATCATGAGGAGCGTGCATTCCCGAAGGGAGCCAATATGTACAGAATTATACCCGGCGGTGCGGCATGTGACAGATTGAAAAAAGGAATTGAGCAGCTTGTCTTTCAGGGAAAACCCGGTAAGACAGTACTTCCATTCGAGAATGAGAAATCCTGCCATGCCGCCGAAAATCAATATCAGCGTGATGACGATGGCGAATTTTGAATGCAGCGTCAACTGGGAGAATATCCCCGCCTTTCCGCGAAAACGAAGCCGGACACATTCCGACAGTACAAGAAATCCGAGACCGCCGAGGATGATATCTATGCCGATGGCAAGCAGCACCACGGTGTTCGTATTCAAGCTTACAAGATTATCGGAGAATGTAGAAAATCCCGCGTTGCAGAATCCAGATATCGCATGAAACAGTGAGTGCCATACCGCTTCCGGAAAGGGGTGCGCTTTTATAAATTGCGTAAACAGAATGACCGCAACGGTTAATTCAATAATGAATGTGTATTTAACGACCTTGATCAGCAGACTTTTTATAGGGAGGCGGCGGATGTCGCTGTAAAAGGATTCGAATGTAAACCGCCACTTGATGGAGATACTGCCGCTTATGACGGTAAGCATGGCGATAGAAAACGTCATGATGCCGAGACCGCCGAACTGGATGAGAAAGAGTATGATAACCTGCCCGAAAAACGTAAAATCCTTTGCGGTATCAAGCACAACCAGGCCGGTGACACACACCGCGGATGTCGATGTAAAAAGGGCATCGATAAAGGAGATGCCACTGACGGTTGAACAGGGAAGCAAAAGCAAAAGCGCGCCTGTGAATATCAAAACTACGAAACTCAACAGGATTTTTTCAATGGGTGAAAGCAGGTCTCTGATTTTATTATGTATCATACATCACGCGGATGCGGATAAAAATAGGGTATTATGTTACTAATACCCCTTCTCTGTGGGCGCTGCAGGGATCGAACCTGCGACCCTCTGCTTGTAAGGCAGATGCTCTCCCAGCTGAGCTAA
>DHPI01000023.1:1615-5091 GCA_002407865.1 Spirochaetia bacterium UBA5368 | reverse complement strand
CCCAGCTGAGCTAAGCGCCCTTTTCTGATATTTCCTTGTCATTTGCACGGCTTGCCCTGAAGGCGATCACGGATTTGGCCGGCACGTCAAGGTTTCTTCCAGCAATGGGGGAAAACACTTTGCGAGATTTTCTCTCAACCCTGTAAAATGTTCCGAAACCCCTTAATTCAACCCTCGCATCCGTATCGAGGGATTTTACAATTAAATCTAAAAAATTATCAATAACGTATACCACTTCCCGCCGCTTAAGGCCGCTCTTTTTCGTGAGCAGATCGACAATCTCATGTTTCGTCAATTCGACCTCGAGACAGGGAATGCTTATTGTGAAATAACGGCATTCAATTTTTTTGCAAGACGCGATTTTTTCCGCGCAGCTGTCTTCCAGTGAATGGCGCCCTTGATTGAAGCCTGGTCTATCTTCTTAACAAATCCCTTAAAAACAGCTTCTACCGCAGATTTGTCCACTGCGTCTTTCTTCTCAATGGCTTTCATTACTTTTTTCGCTTCGGTGCGAACGGCGCTCTTTTCGCTTGAATTCTTGGCGCCCCTCTTCGCTTCCTGCTTGATGCTTTTCTGAGATGATTTAATATTTGCCAAATCAACACCTTCAAATAATTAAAGTCTGATCAACTGGAACGCAACTATGTAATGAGAGCCTCTTGATGTCAACATAAAATTGGAAAATATTTTATAGACTTTCATTCTTTCATTCTTCAACCATGAGGCGTTTGAAGATGTCTGTAGAGTAGTAGTATATTTTGCACTCTGTTCGGTGTTCTTTCCGGAATATGCGGGCCATAACGCGCGTTTTCGCGGTGGCATATGAATATTGCATATATGATGCGCCCTTTTCCACAACCGGAGCGCCGAACGAGGCGGTCAGCGATTGAATAATCGCCTGTGCTTTCTCGTCGGTCAGCGATTCGTAAATTTCTGAAATAGAATAAAGCCTGTTTTTCACGAACAGAAAATCACGTTCAGGATTGGTCTTCGTTCTGACAATGGAGATGCTGTCCCTGAGTTTATCGCCGAGCGCGATAATATAGCTCATTATTTTATTCTTGTAGCCGGGATTCGATGCAGGAGTGAATTCACAGTACCGGGTTTCCGGTGAGAAGTTGCGCGTGATATAATGTGCTTTCTCCGCTCCCCAGGACGTATAGTCAATCGCATTGGAGACGCCCCGAAATCCAGGCAATAACGTTATTAGCAGATACGCAACAATTGCGGCATGCATCCGATGGCTATGTCGTGTCATCGTTCTATCTGGTCTTTCAGGCGTTCAGTCTGTGTTGCTTATGCGCTCTACATTCGCTGTTGTGCATATATGTGATGTTTACGGAATAGTGGAGCGGATCCGCATATTTTTTTCTCTCGATGCGTGTAGCACATACACTGTGTCGCATAAAAAGACACCATGTCAACATTTTTCTGATTGCATAAATATATTGCTATTTTTTGCGGAAGCCGCATACTGTGTAAACGTTGCGGATTACCGGGCAACAGGGAAGTCATCCGGGAGGCATTATCATGAAACAAGCGGGAGTCACTATAGCCATCATTGCGGTGCTGGCGGTTGCCGTCGCGGTGGCGGGCGTTTCGGCAAAAGGCGCTCAAAAAAAATTCAAGGGCAGGGTGATATACGTTACCGATACGTTTGTTGAGCTGAAAAAGTCAAAAAATGAGGTAACCCTCTATTTTACTGACGCATCGAAAGTAGTGGGGATAGACGGCAAACCGTCCGATAAAAAGGCGCTGGAACCCTGCCAGACCGCGGAAGCGCTCTATACCACTGCGGGCGGGAAGCGCACGATTGATGTGATTACCATAGTCAAAGAAAGTGATTGCACGAGATAAATTCTATCGTGCAAACCGCCGGCCCTCGTCTGTCGTGCGATATTATTCCGATTTCATGAATCAGCGGGAATCATATTAAAATATGAGGGTGATTTTACTGACATCGATAAGGGGATGGCTCTCGAGTTTCCCGCGGTATTCCATGATTTTCAGCAACGGGCCGGAAAAGCTGCCTTTTCCTTCAAACACATATTGATGCTCCGGCGCATACATTTCTATCCCCCGGGCCGTTTCATCGATTCTTTCAATGGGATTGTAGTTCTTCAGGGTGAGTGCTTGTGGGTGCTTTTCTATGAGTTTTTTCACCTCGGCGGCGTATTTTTCACCATACGTGATGAACTTGAAATCGAAAACCGCGTTCTTTATTGCTTTCGCGGATTTGATAATCGACGCGTCGAGAAGCCCCCCCGGTTTTTTGCGCGAGAGGGCCTTTTTTATTGCCCTGAAAAGCGAGTCCTCCATGATAACATGGTGCAGCTTTGTCCCCATGGTCACCCATTCCTTAATTATCTCGGAAAGGGTTTCTGCCTGTATCGATACATCCCTGTTGAAGAAATATTTCCTCCTGTCCGACGATCTGGACAGGAGGAAACCTTCGATAAAGCCCCTGATCAAGTTGTGATGCCCTTCAAAGACAATTTCATGCAACTTTTTATCCATGAAGCGCCTCCTGGTTTATACTATCCTTTTAAAAGAATATTAACGTTACCAGGATAAATATAGGGATTAAAATCGGAATTGAAAACATAAACATGTATCCGAAAAAGCTCGGCATCTTGATACCTGATTCCTCGGCGATGGATTTTACCATGAAGTTCGGCGCGTTGCCGATATAGGTGTTTGCGCCCATGAATACCGCCCCGGCTGAAATCGCCGCCAGGTAGGGTATCTGGTCCACGATGAGCTTCGGAACGGCGACTGCCTCGGGCATGCCGGCGTAGAATTTTCCAAGCGCCGTGTTGAAAAACGTCAGATACGTGGGCGCATTGTCGAGAAAGCTTGAGAGCGTCCCCGATGCCCAGAAGTAATGCACAGGTTTCGATACCGATTTAATCAGAAACGCGAGGGCGCCATTTTCACCCGCCTTGAGTATCGCGATTGCCGGAATGATCGTCATGAATATGCCGGCAAAGAGATATGCCACCTCGAGTATCGGCCCCCACGAAAATTCGTTCTCGGCGCGAATCATCTTCGATGTGCTGAGCATCGAGAATATGCCCATAAGAATGAGAATGCCGTCTTTCACGAGGTTTGCGATGGACTGATGCGCGCCGAGAATGCTTACTTCGCCGAGTTTTGTCTGGTAAAAACCGCTGAAAAGCACGCCGACGACGACGCCGCCAAGCAGAATGAAGTTGTGCAATCCCTCAATCTTTATCGGTTCGGACTCCGTGCTGGCTTTTGAGGTGTCTTCTTTTTTATAATAATACGAATCAAACATAAAATAGAGGAGCAGCAGCACGCCTGCCACAAATCCCATATGCGGCAAAAGCTTGAATGTCCAGAAAAACGGTACGCCGTGCAAAAATCCCAAAAACAGCGGGGGGTCACCGAGGGGGGTGATTGCGCCGCCAACGTTGCTTACCAGGAATATGAAAAAGACAATTGTGTGCATCCTG
>DHPI01000023.1:1119-1524 GCA_002407865.1 Spirochaetia bacterium UBA5368 | reverse complement strand
AAAAGACAATTGTGTGCATCCTGTAGCGCCGCCAGGCGTTCGAGCGGATAATCGGACGAATAAGCAGCATCGATGCGCCTGTGGTGCCGATCCATGATGCGAGGATTGTCCCGATGAGCAAAATGACGCTGTTGACCGCGGGCGTTCCCTTGAGCGAGCCCTTGACGTATATTCCCCCTGATATGGTGAACAGCGACCAGAGGAGAACGATGAATGGAATGTAATCGATGACGTAAATGTGGATTATCTCGTGCATTGCCGCTCCCTTGAATACCGTAACGAAGGGGATGGCGAATACCAGCGCCCAGAACGCGGATACTTTTGGGAAATGGTGATGCCAGAAAGAAGGCGCGAGCAGGGGAAAGAGCGCTATCGACAGCAGAATACCCGCGAAGGGAAGCACAG
>DHPI01000023.1:302-992 GCA_002407865.1 Spirochaetia bacterium UBA5368 | reverse complement strand
CGAAGGGAAGCACAGACCACAGCGGCAGCACGGACCCCAGTTCGACGGGTTTTTGCTGATTTTCCAGTGTGTGCCCGGCGGGGGGGGCGGCCTCAGTTGACTGGCTTTCGATTGCCGTGGCCTCTTTTCCGTATGCGGTATCAATCGCCATGGGTATCGGCAAAAGATACATGCACGTGATGAGCGCGATTGCGATCATTATGATTTTTTTCATGAAATATCTCCTCCAGTAAAGATGTCCGATTACGCCAGCGCGGTGTGAATTCGCTGTATGCAATAATGAACAGAATTATGCCAGACTAAATAAAATTCTAAAATGATGTCAATCGAGTAATTTACGATGCGATGAATTTCTGAATGCGGTGCCGCCATGCTGTGGGGTATCGGACATTCCTCTTGTGCGTAATTTTTTAAAAAAACACAATAAAATGGGGAAAATTGAATAAAATTGAAAAAAAATAGTTTATAGATGAAATTAGCTGATAATCAACCATAATCTATTATAATCGTATTTAAACGGCTTTAAAGTTCGGCTGTCAAACTCAAAAACTCTACCGAAGGGGACGAATAGACGAGCAGGGAGTAGTATCTTTTCTCCCGCAGGTTCTTTTACAACACTGGGGGTGCCGTGTTGTGCGGTAATTATATGCGCTCTTGTGTTCCCGTCTTGTATTCGCCCAGATACAAGCC
>DHPI01000023.1:0-171 GCA_002407865.1 Spirochaetia bacterium UBA5368 | reverse complement strand
GGCCCAGATACAAGCCTGGAAAAAAATGATGTCCCGGCTGTTGCTGAAAGTTTCGGCCACATATTCCTGGCATCATTTGCCGGTTCTCAACTGCCCTGAGACCGGTATGGCAGGGAAGCCACTAACAAAAAAACAAAGGAGTGTAAAATGATTATCAATCACAACATGAGC
>DHPI01000003.1:20318-20495 GCA_002407865.1 Spirochaetia bacterium UBA5368 | reverse complement strand
TGCGTGTTGAAACCGGAGAGGTGCTTTCGGTGAACAAGTTGAAGATCGATAAAAAACTGGGGCTCGGAAAGTAGCAGGCGGCAATGAGCGCGCTATTATCGCATTTCCCTCCTTCGAGGGGAGGGGAATGCGATGAATTGCCTGACCCACGTTATTTATTTCCAGAATTCCCGTATC
>DHPI01000003.1:19526-20170 GCA_002407865.1 Spirochaetia bacterium UBA5368 | reverse complement strand
ATTTATTTCCAGAATTCCCGTATCATTGCGCACACATCTTCCGGCTTCATGGTGGAAAGTGATTCACTGTGCAGCATTTTCATGTAATTTATCTCGCTTGTGGCGAGCGGCGGCAGGCTGATCCTCGGACAGAGGCGTAT
Source organism: Spirochaetia bacterium UBA5368 (assembly GCA_002407865.1). Taxonomy (GTDB): domain Bacteria; phylum Spirochaetota; class UBA4802; order UBA4802; family UBA5368; genus UBA5368. Next base: position 20,030 of record DHPI01000003.1, on the reverse strand, counting down.
GTGCGGCGAAAAAATGCCGTTATCCGTCACGAAATAGAACGCCATATTGAAGCTGTGCATGTTAAGCGTGCCGATAAACTGGAGGATATCTGTCAGCGACGACGCGATGGCTTCGGCACGCGGTATGGTGACATCTTCTGGTTTGCGCACGTTGCGGGGAATTCCCAGCACGTCGAAAATGCCCATCGGCGCGAAGGCGATCAGCCAGGATGTGCCGTCGGCTGTTTTAATGAAACGCTCGCCGATCGATTTTTCCTCCTCCACGAGATCGGTCCAGAAATCCGAGTGGCAATGTTTCCTGTATCGCTCCAGAGACGACAGAACGCCGGTGTAATAATTGGTGGGCGTCGATGACGCCATGACCTGAAGGTGCGGATGAATGATCGAACTGCCCGCGAGGGGGAGAAAATTCCAGTTGATAGACTGGTACACCGCATCGGGTTGTTTTTTTGCCACATCCGCAAGATACTCGATTGAGCAAACAAGGGCGTCGGCAATCAGCCC
>DHPI01000003.1:9319-19452 GCA_002407865.1 Spirochaetia bacterium UBA5368 | reverse complement strand
GCGTCGGCAATCAGCCCGGCGCTGAAATTCTCTATTGGAATGTAATGCGCGTGTGAAATAACCGTGACGGCGCCGTTTTCATCGTACGGGAACGCGTTAGGGAAGCATACGGCCTCGCCGCGTGTGTAGCGTTCGTTCGGCAGCAACGCGGGATCAAATTTCGGGGTTATTGTATCGATCATCTCAGGACAGAATGGGCAGAAGCCCTTCGTCTTTTCGGCGATATCGGTCAGGTCCTCTTTCTGAAGCTGCTTAACGGGAAAGTCAAGTATTCTGGTAGTCAGCCCTGTCAGCGGATCGAACCGTACTTCGCTTGTTTTTTCAGAGTATATGAAATTTTGAAACGGATCGAGGAGTTTAGATATTTTAGTTATTTTTTTAAATTCCATGATAACGTTTTATACCTCGCTGATCAATAATGAATGGAATGTTACATAAAAAAATATATTGTCAAGTAAATTAAAGTAGATAATCTTGGCTAAAATTGTAGTGCGTAATGCGGCGTGGGAGATAGTGCGCCATGAAACAGAACGCGCTTTTAATTGAAAGAGGAAAAAAGAATGAATGATATGCTAATAGAACAGTTTGCGACAATCACGATACCGGATGGCGTGGATATTCAAATGCCGCCGAACTGTTTTACCGAAATGCAGGGAACTGTGCTGGAATACGTGCCGAAAACGAGCCTTACCGTCTCGTTTCCTGTTTTTGAAAAATATACCAATCCGGGAAAAACAATGCAGGGCGGCCATATCCTGGCGGCGTTCGATAACGTCTTCGGACCGCTTAGCTTCCTTACGGCGCAGGTGCCGACAACGACAATTAATCTCCAGGCAAGCTTCCAGAGGCCGATATTTCCGGGCGATACGATTACGATAACGGCGACGATAAAATCATGCGGCAGGCGGCTGCTGCACATGTATGCCGAGGCGTATAACGGAAACAACAAGCTGGTTGCGACGTCCTCGACCGATTATATGGTAGTGTAATGATATTGTAAGATTTTCCGGTCAGAGGGGATATATCATATAATAGGCGCTGTCGTTTTCGCAGTAAAAATCGCGGACGAATGAATCGACTGTGAAGCCGAATTCGCTGTAAAACTTGATTGCCCGAAAATTGTGTTCCGATACATGAAGGGTAATGCGCGGCGCATTCATTTTTACCGAAGCCGCGACTATGTTTCGCAGAAACTCGCGTCCAAGACCTATGCCCGAAAACGAACGACGGACCGCGATATTTGATATATAGATATTTGTGTTTTCCGGTTCCAGCCCTGCATATCCCGCAATGGCGTTATTCCGATCAAGCGCAACGAGGTATCTGCCGGCCGTGATTTCTTCTTCGAGAAATGCCGCGTCGTAAGCGCTGGTTGCTGAAAATAATTGATGTTCGAGCGCAACTATCTGCGAAAGATGCGCCACTTCGCACTTCATAATGCGTATCTGCGATGCGTCGAGTTGTATATCAAAGGGCGGTTCCCAGGGGACAATAAATTCGGGGGTTGCGGATGTAGCGCGTGTATGCGCAACGGTACTGAGCGGGTCTTCGGAATCTTCTTTTGTTAACTGATTCATGAGTTTATACTGACCTTATTCATTGCTCATAGTATACAGCACATAAGGGCAAAAATCAAAATTTGTCAATCTATAATGATAAATTTTTTGTCAAATGTCCGGCGCAAATAGATGGGCGCCCACCGTGGGACGCCGCACGGGAGGATTATCCCTGTGCAGCGGTGTATGAACGCGCAAAACGCTCGCCGTCCCTCAGGCCGATTTCGAATGTCAGTTGTATGCCTTTCGGATTTGTATAATCCCACTTGCTGATCGGGACCGGAATGGAAGGCATTACGTATGTTCTGCCGGGAACGTTGGGAATATGCGTGCGGGGGTACTGCCGCGTCAGCAGTATGAGCGTCGAGTCGTGCTTCCTTGCGAGTGCGCTTACCGGTACGTTGTCGATCAAACCGCCGTCGAGCACCGGTTTTGAATTGCGGTACTGCAAAGGCATAAACGGAGGGGTGCATGATGACGCCAAAATCACGCTGGCAAGCTCTCCCGGTGTAGTGCAATCCCGTACGGAAACGACCTCTCCCCTGAAACCGATTTTCGACGATAGAACGGGGTGCACCGTATGCGCGATATGCTTTTCCAGCACGTAGCTTGAAAGCCCGATAAACGTGCCCAGCCTTGGGCCGCACCACGCCGGCGGATGTGTCATGAGTATTCGAATGTCGGGGCCGCTGTGCAGCTTTTTCAGCGATGCCGCGTCAATGCCGTTGAGAATGACCTTGCGGTACATTTCGTAATGGGGAAACGCGGGTTTTCCGCGGAAGATGTTGCCGGGATAAAAGTTTCTTTTATTTCTGGCGGTTATCTCCTTGAAAAATTCAATGCCGTCATGGGTTCTTTCCGCAAACACGAGGCACGCGATTGCCGAGCCCGCGCTCGCGCCTGAAACCTCGTCTGGACGCAATCCGAGCGCGGGCGCCGCAGTCGTTAAAAATCCCGCCTGCCACATGCAGCGGTCTCCGCCGCCGGCAAACACTATGGCGGAAAAAGGGGATTTTGATTGTGCTTTTTTCATGCTGCAAACCTGTTTATACGAGCATCCACCAGTAAATATTGAGATCTTTCTCAATATTTCTTATGATGGCCATGTAATACGAATCGGTAAAGAATCTCATAGGATTCTCCTCCGCCGAATCGAACGCGTTCATTATCTTTATATAATCGTTGGGCTGCGATTTGCTGCCGCAGAGGCCGTGCCGCACGCCGTAGCCGCATCCGCGGCATGAAATGCGCTTAAATTTTTCAAAATTGTACAGAACGCAGTAACTGCATACCTCGTAGTGTATGCCCGATGTTTTCCTTTTCGCGACATTTCGCTTCATTTTTTTCCAGACGCAGCGCGCTTTCGGCCTGCTCCATGTCATGATTTCGTCGCGATCCTCATCCGTAAAATACAACGCCTCGGGGATGTTGAGTATCTCGTTTAACCTTTCAGCCTTAATCGACATGAAATTCGACAGCGCCCTGTTAAATTTGCTCATAGATAACCTTTTTTGTGGAAATGAATTTTTTGCGGCGAAAGCGTCTGTTGACGGCCCCTTCGCTGATTCTTCAGTATATCGTTATATCGTTCGGAACAGTATTTATAAATAAAAAAAGTGCTATTTTGGCAAGCATTTTTATATACAAATATATACATCATATGATGCGGTGCGGTTGAGAATGCAACAGTGATTCAATGGAAAATCATCATATGGCGCGATACCGCCGGACTGTATGCATTTTTCGTACCATGGAGATACGTACAGTCGCGAAGAAACAGACAGGCTGTCTTGCGCCCGTCGGGTGGTGAAGACAGCCGTGTTGTGCTGCGATACTTATTTTTTCTGCATCAGCGTTCCCAGTGCGAGAAGGGTCTGATTTCTGTCTTCGATGTTCAGCGCCTGCTCGAGGCCGCCGGCGTCTATGTTCATGTTAATCGCTTCTTTGGTGAGGCGAAGCCCCATATGGTTTTTTGTCATCATCGTTCTGGCGAATTCGAGGGCGGTATCCATCAGCTTGTCTTTTTCGACGATTCTGCTGACCAGCCCGAGGTTCATCGCTTCCTCTGACGACATGAAATTGCCGGTGTACATAAATTCGTATGCGCGGCCTGCGCCGATCATACGCGGCAGCATGTAACTGCACGACATGTCGGCCCCGCCGAGGCCGATGTTGATGTATGCCGCGCTGAAGCGGGCATCTGGCGATATGATCCGGATGTCAGAAGAAAGCACGAAGCTGAATCCCTGGCCGGCAGCAGCGCCGTGTACGATGGTGATTATCGGCTGCGGCGCACGGCGCATCGCGAGGTTGAGCCGCGCAAGACGCGCCTGAAATCGGTAAAATTCTGCGGCGTTCATTTTCGGGGAGAGCTCCGCTGTTTCTTTGAGATCGAGACCGGCGCAAAAGCCTTTTTCGCACTCGCTCCGTAAAATAATGACGACCGTGTCGAGATCGTACAGCCTGTCCTTCCAGAATGATTCGAGTTCTATCATCATCTGGTAGTTAATGGCGTTGTAGCAGTGCGGGCGGTTGAGCGAAAGACAGCCGATTCCTTTTTAGAGAATTTCATATTTGATTGTTTCGAATTCCATCTGGCACCTTCTTTTGCATATTATAAATAGCATATAATCATATATTAAAGGATTCAGCATGAATAAAATATTGTCAATGGTTATTTTGCGCGGCATGGCGTATGGGTGGAGCGCGCGGATGTCGTAATCAGAGCGTGGCGCCCCTTCTTTTAAGATATGCGGCAATATCGCGTTTACCGTGCAGCATGGCGGTTTTCAGCGGCGTGCTTCCTGTGGGCAGCACCATGCCGTTGATCAGCGCGTACGCGCCCTTTGTTCTCGGGTTGGGGTGCGCACCGTGGTCTACGAGCATCTTTACTATTTTCAGGCTTCTCGCCGCCGCCTCGTGCAGAGGTGTCCGACCGTCGTTATCCATACAGTTTACTTCGGCGTTATAACGCAACAGCAGTTTTACAAGATTGGGATCTTTCCCCGATGCTTCATGCAGCGGCGTTCGGCCTGCCGCGTTGCGGGCGTCGATCATTGCTCCGTGCTGCAGCAACAGGTCGGCTATGCCGAGCGATATACGCATATTTATCGTGTAGTCTGTTTTTGCACGTAGATATGGTTCCGGATCGACTGCGGCGCCGTTGAGCAGTACTTCATAATGGCAGTGATCGCCGATGGAATTGCCTGTTTTTCCGACATAGCCGATTACATCACCGCGCGTTATTTTTGCGTCCTTGTTGATGTTGAAAAGATAGCAGTGACCGTAAAGCGTTTCATATCCGCACGAATGACGGACAATGATATAATTTCCCAATTCTTCGTGAATGCCGGTGACTTCAACGACGCCCGATGCGGTGGTGCGAATTCTGGTTCCCGAAGGCGCCGCGATGTCGATGCCCCGATGATAATCGGCCGAGTGAGCGACCGGAGAATTTCTCCAGCCGAAGGGGGAGGATATGCGCCCGTATACCGGGAAGATCGACGGTATGTCGTCGGCATCGGGACGCAGGGTTGATGCCGTGCAGTGAAGCGGCGTATCGAGATTGTCGTTATGCGCATTCACATCGGCGCCCCTGTCAATTAAAAGCCGCGCGATGAGGATGCCATCATCCACAATCTTTGCGTAATCATACTGTTTCGACGTTTTTGTATGCGCTGTTCCGGGGGATGCTTCGCCGGTATTCCAGTATGGCAGTTTTCGCGTATCGCACCGTGCCGCGAGGTGCAGCAAAGAATTACCATCACCGCCCCTGGCTCGGATATTTGCCACATTTGCCAGGGCATACGACACACCCCCGGCGTCAACGTGAACAATCGACTTTACGAGGCCGTCGGTATCCTCGGCAACAAATGGTTTTCCGCAGCCCTGCGAGAAAAGGACTATCGCTGAAACCGCGAAAACACATGCTGTTTTGTGCGTACGTTGCATGTTTGAATGCAATTTTTTTATATGTCGTGTGAACTGATTGTTATTAAGTATACAGAAATTTGGAATAATTACAATAGTAAAATTATAGATGTCCAATAAAAAAGGGGTGTTTCATTATACGCATTCGGTTGTACAATGCGCATTGTCAGGGTGCATATGCGCATATAAATCTTGACACGATAATTTCTTTCGCGAAAATGTTTCAATAGAATTGCATAATGTTTTTGCTGCAAGTTTCGTGTATGCAGCAGGAATTGGGAGGATAACGGATGATAATTGCCAGTGAAGCCGCCAGAATTACGGAAAACTTTTACTGCCTCGGGCCTTCTCCGGTGCCGTTATTCCTTCTTGACGGCGATACGCCAGTCATATTCGACGCGGGTATATATCTATGGGGGCCGGAATATCTCAAATCCATTCGAACATTCATAGGTAACAGAATTCCGCGGTATTTGTTTCTTACGCACATGCATTTCGACCATTGCGGGGCGGCCGGGTATCTGAAAAAAATGCTTCCCGGATTGCAGATTGGGGCCTCGCGGGAAGGACGCGATATAATCGACAAGCCTTCCGCTGTTGCGCTAATAACGCGTTTAAACGCGTTCGGCTCGAATGAAAGCCGCACGTTTGAGCAATTTACAGTTGATAGAATACTGGAGGACGGAGAGCGCATACACGTTTCGGACAGGCTCAGCGTACAGGTCATAAAAACGCCCGGTCATACGCGTGATATGCTATCGTATTATATTCCCGAACTGAAAATATTGATGCCATCGGAATCGGTAGGGGTTCCCGGTATCGGCGACCATATTTTCAGCGAATTCCTTGTCGATTATGACGTCTATATCCAATCCCTGCAAAGGCTTCTGCACTATGATGTCGACTACCTGATACTGTCGCATGGCACATATTACACGGAAAATGACGCGCGGGAATTTATTCCCAGGGCCATAGAACAGACCGCCATGTTCAGGGACAAAATAGAGTCCCTGCTTGCTCTCCATGGCGATGACTACGATACGATAGCGCGGATTATAAAGCAGGAAGAATATGATGTGCTGGATTCAGCGGGAAAGCAGCCTGAAAGCGCCTATATGCTGAATCTGAACGCCAAGATCAAAACAATTGCGAAAATTACCAAAAAAAAAGACCCCGTCGGCGCGTTACGTCAGACTGCTGATGCACGTAATGATGCGCTTTGAACAGGAGGAAGATGCGGATTGAACCCGCCGGGGAATATTGATATACCCAGAATCTGCGCAAAATTATGAATATGCGAAAAATTATATTGCATCCCCGGCGTGTGCATGAGAATATACCGGGAGGTTGAAAAAATGGCGCTATGGAAGAAGAAAAAAAAGCCGGTTGACGCTGCGCCCCATACCGATGAAGCAAAATCTACGGCAAGTGGGCAATTGCGGCAGGGCAAGGCCTCTGGCGCGGCGAAACATCCCGAGCCGCAGGCCGGTGATGTGAAAACGCCGGCAACGTCCGAAAAATTGTACGCGAAAACCCCCGAAAAGTCTCGTATGTTTAAAAGACTGACCGAGGAATTGAAAAGCGCAGAGCCCAATGCGCGGGCACATGCGGCATGGGCGCTTGGACAGCTCGGCGACGCGAGGGCCATTGAACCCCTTCAGCGTGTACTGCACGACAAGAATCCGGAGGTTCGAAGCGATGCGGCTGATGCGCTTTCGAAGCTGGGATGTAATCCGCTGCCGAAAAAGACGAAATGAGCAAAAGAGTGTGATGTTCTATCAGGGCCTGTCTGGCATAGCGGTGTCGGCGTTCTGCGTGTGCACACATCGGACACATTTATTGTCGCTGCACCACTGGCACATGCGGCAGTCGTTGCAGGGGTGTTTTTTTGGCGAATCCGCCAGTGCAATCGGCGAATAGACCTTGCCGACGAAGTTGTCTATTTTTATAAATTTCATTCCTCTATATGGCAAATGTCTTTCAGTGGACATTAACGCCAATTGACGGCACCAGGTAGCATAACACAAGTATAAAATAAGAAGAGCATCGGAAATGGATCTATTGTCAGCGACCGCGATGTATGTCTGTGCGCCGATATTGTGCGCAGTCGTATGGCTGTATGTACGCCTGCGCCGCCGCCGCTGGAACGCATGGCTGCAGGAGGCCGTACAGTATCATCGTTTTCATCTCACGATGATGTTGAATGAAAAATCGCTCAACGACGAATCGCGGGATATCGCGCGTACAATGATGAATATTATCGATAAACAGTTCGCTTTCGATAGAAAAAACGGCCTCGGCCTCAGGGGAATGTGGATAGCGCGGAGCGGGAAAAAATCAACGTTGAACTCGCTCGATGAGATGTTCGTCACGCTGTACCGGGACCGTTTTTTCGGCGTTATAAAAAACTTTGACGGACGAATAGAAAGATTGTACACTACGCTCGTCAGCACAATATACCGTTTATATTTTCTCAATTCGCTTATTGCGTTACCCGCCATTGTATATATGGACTCGGTAATGCTTATAGCCATGACGGGGATTATTCAGCGCGGGGCGCCGCGACTCTATCTGGATATAGCCCTGGGGCGATAAGCATACCTGTTGAAACATAATGCATGTATCAATGAGAAAATATTTTTAATTTTAGTATACAAAATGCTTTTATTTATATTACATGGAGATATACTTGGTGCGCGATGATGGCTGGTATCCACAGCCGTCCCATGTCGTGTGTAATGTTATATTCTGAAAGTGAACTACAATGGAGGAGCGGTATGGAATTGAAAAATCTTGAATTTAAAAAGGTCATGAATATTGGCATATTGAGCTTTAACCGCCCGAAGGTTTTAAACGCGTTAAACACCGAAACATTGCTCGAGTTGAACGCCGCGATTGATATGATAGAGGATGATGAAGACATATTTGTGCTGGTTATCACCGGCGAGGGAAAGGCGTTTGTTTCAGGTGCGGATATCCATGAAATGAAAGACCTGAGCTCGGAAGAAGCGCGCTTTTTTTCGAAGAGGGCGCAGGCGGTTTTCAGAAGGATAGAATTGTTAGAGACGCCTGTCATTGCCGCGGTGAACGGGTATGCGCTTGGCGGCGGCTGCGAATTAATGCTGTGCTGCGATATCCGCATCGCGAGCACAAAGGCGAAAATCGGCCATCCAGAAGTAGGTCTCGGCATTACGCCGGGATTTGGCGGCACGCAGCGCCTGTCTCGCCTTATCGGCATCGCACGTGCGAAGGAAATGATATTCTCCGCAAATGTACTCAACGCGGAGGACGCCGAAAGAATCGGGCTTGTAAACATGGTTGTCGATCCGGATGACCTTATGGATGAGGCGGTGCATCTCGCGGGAAAAATTGCCATGAAGAGCAAAATGGCGGTAAAATATGCCAAAACCGCGATTAACAGGGGTGTCGAGACAGACATCGAAACAGGCCTCGCAATTGAAAAAGACCTGTTCGGTCTGTGTTTTGCGACGGATGACCAGAAAGAGGGCATGGCTGCGTTTGTTGAAAAGCGCCCGCCCACTTTCAAGAATAAATAATCCACGAAATCCTGTTCAGGTATACGAGTAACGCGTGAAAACACTGTCAGACAGCCTCTCCTCCGGAGAGGCTGTCTGACAGTGTTTCAATTATTGTGCTGCAACATCGTGAATACAATAATAGATTACATATGAATTGTCATGCAGAAAGAGGATTTTCTCGTCGAAGTATCAAATCCTGCTACCATTAAAGAAGGATCGCTGCTTGTACGGGTTGGAAACGGCAAACACCAGCAGGGCTTGTTCGCCGGGTATGATGCTGAAGGAGGAATTGTTCTCCATCACGTGCTGAATGTCGCCGACTGCTCGTATATTGGCGACGCGGGGGTGCTGGTGCTTTCACCCGGAGATGTTCTTTTTCGGCATGCGCATAATTTTCGCACAAGCCCTGTAAAATCATCCGCGCTGCAGATTGTTATGGCCTGGTCACTGTTTGTAAAGAATAATGACCTTCAGGAAGACATGCTGAATTTTGTCAGGGCCGCGTATTCGCCGGAGCAGATACTCCATTGTAAACACACCGATTCGCTGCAGCTTCTGTTCGTACCACTACAGCAGAAATTCCAGATCGGCAAATATCAAGCGTCAATGGAACCTGCGCGGATTGCGCTCACCGCATTTTTTTCAAGGCTTGAATCTCTTCGAAAGGGCGATCATGTGACGTACATTGCGCATGTCGGCCCACAAAAAACGGATGCTCCCATGTTTTATTCCGCAGGCACAAAACCGCATCAGGAAACGCATATTCGTCTGCGGAAAGAACCGTTCGGATTCGCGCCGACACATGGCGGCCACATAAAAATGGTCGGCGAAACAAACGGTAATAAAACGTTTCTTGTCGATGCGGGCTCCAATTATATCGGTCGAGGAGTCAAAACCCCCCTGCATTCGGCCGAACAGGTTGTCGACGGCCTGTACCGTGTTACGCGAGGGTATATTTTCATCCCCGTCGAGGGAAGAGGCGCATTCGGCAGCCAGCAGAGCTACTAAACATATCCATGATTTTTCTTGACATATTATAATATATTATTTTATATCTGACAACTTTATGGTATACTATTATTTATACAGCCATTCCATTTTCATATGT
>DHPI01000003.1:8852-9198 GCA_002407865.1 Spirochaetia bacterium UBA5368 | reverse complement strand
ATACTTTAATTGTTATTGAATAAATGCGGGAGCGCCACAATGATACAAAAGATTGGCAATAAAATATACATGGTGTTTACAGAATCCGGATTTACCTCGAGTAATTGTCTGCTTGTCGATGACGACATTCGCCTTATGATTGACAGCGGGGCCGACACGGCGCTCAAGGAGGCCAGGCCCTCAACTATCGATATTCTGGTAAATTCGCATCACCATGCCGATCATATACGCGGCAATGATTTGTTCGACAACGCGGAAATTCTCGCTCATCCCCTTGAAAAAAAGGCGATGCAGTCGCCGGAAAAAATGACCGCGACGAGCGGATGGGATGAGTTGATGGAAGGCG
>DHPI01000003.1:3804-8742 GCA_002407865.1 Spirochaetia bacterium UBA5368 | reverse complement strand
ATGAGTTGATGGAAGGCGACATGGCGGAACATTCGCGGCAGTTCGGCGGCCTGCCGCCCCGCCTGTTCGAGCCGTGGCGCGTCGATCGTGAGATACATGACGGTGAGGTGATTGATTGCGGAACGGTGAAATTCCATGTGCTGCATACGCCCGGGCATACCGAGGGCCACTGCTCGTTTTATTTTCCCGATGAAGGTATTGTGTTTCTGGGGGATATATGCCTTACGGTTGCCGGCCCATGGTACGGGGAAGAAAATGCGGATATCGATGATTTTATAGAATCCATAAACAGGATATTGAGTTTAAAACCGAAAATTGTCACAACCGGCCACAGAACAGGCGTTGTCGATAGCGATATCCACGGTGTGCTTACTGAATATCGTGAGCGATTTCTCAAGCGTGAAAAACGAATACTCAATTGCATATGCGAACGTCCGGCAACAATACATGAAATTGCGCAGAAGAAATTAATCTACAGGGAGCATCCGACAACATTTGTGCTTTTCTGGGAAAAATACATGGTAAAGAAGCATTGTGAACGGCTGATAAAGCACGATGCTATCGAGCTTTTGCCCGATGGAAGATATACCAGCAAGGCAATGGCTGGCGTACTGCGATAAAAACATCACCGCGGCAGACTGAAGCGTTGTCGCGGTTTTTTACCTGTGGTATATGCATGGCACGGAAAACGATGTTCGCCGTATTTTCCGTGCGTACAGAGAATATCAGCGCCGCGAGTTTTCCTGCCGGCGCGCCCGGCAAAATTGCGCTGCTGATCATCCCCCAATTCGTTGCGCTAAAATTCTTCCACTTGAAATAACAGTATTTTACTTGAAATTATTGTTTGTCGCGTTTGAACTATTAGTCCCGTGGCGAATACTTCAGGTGACGGTACGTACGAAATGAACAAAAAAAATTCTGTAGAAGCGCGGTATAACGAACTTGTCGCGCTGATTGAGAAATACAACTACCATTATTATACGCTCGACGCCCCGCTTGTCGACGATGCGCAATATGATGAACTGATGCGCGAGCTTGTGGAAATTGAGCGGGAACACCCGTCTCTGAAACGGGACACGTCTCCTTCAAAACGTGTGGGCGGCGCCGTCGCGCAGGCGTTTGGCGAAGTGAAGCACGATCCGCCGATGCAGAGCCTTTCGAACATCTTCTCAGATGGCGATCTCGATGATTTTGACGCGCGGCTGCGAAAGAATCTCGGCGCGGGCGAAGCAGTCGAGTATTCGATCGAGCTGAAATTTGACGGGCTTGCAGTCGAAATCGTGTACGAGGATGGCGTGCTTGTGCAGGGATCGACGCGAGGCAATGGCGAGGTCGGCGAGGATATTACGGCGAATATTTCGACGATACAATCGCTCCCGCAGCGGATCGTCGGCGAACATGTTCCGGCGTATATGTCAGTGCGGGGCGAAGTGTACATGAAGCACACGGAATTTGAACGGCTTAACCGTGAACGTGAGGAAAAGGGGGAGACGCTTTTTGCGAATCCGCGGAATGCCGCGGCGGGATCGCTCCGTCAGCTTGACGAACGCATAGTGCGCGAGCGTGAGCTCGATTGCGTGTTGTACGGCACAGGGCGTGTCAGCGGCGATACGAAGCTTTTGAATCAAAGAGATCTTTTCGAATTTTTGCGGCATGCGGGTTTTCCCGTTTCGCCGCATATACGTTTCGGCGGCATAGAGGATATCAGGGAATTTTACGCGCACTGGCAGGAACACCGGCATACGCTCGATTTTGACATCGACGGGGTCGTCGTCAAGGTAAACGATTTTGCAATGCGAGATTTGCTTGGCAGTACGTCCAAAGCGCCGCGCTGGGCAACCGCATGGAAATTCCCGGCACGGGAGGCGATTACGGTGCTTGCGTCCGTTGATTACCAGATCGGCAGAACCGGGCTGATAACGCCGGTGGCGAATTTAGAACCGATAAACATCGGCGGTGTGCTTGTAAAACGCGCGTCATTGCACAATTTCGATGAAATACACAGGCTCGGTATAAAAATAGGCGACACCGTCAGGGTGAAACGGGCGGGCGACGTAATCCCAAAAATAGTTGAAGTTATCGACGAACGGAGAAATCCCGCGGCGGCGGATATTCTTCCGCCGGATACGTGCCCGTTCTGCGGAAGCCCACTCGCAAAAGAGGAGATATACATCCGGTGCGTCAACCCGGATTGCGAGGCGATGCGGCTTGAGGTGTTAAAGTTTTTCGTTTCAAAGGATGGCATGGATATCGAATTTTTCGGCCCCGAGTTGGTTCAGCGCCTGTACGATGCCGGCGTACTCCGAACCATTGCCGATGTTTTCAAGCTTACAAGAGATGACCTGATGAAGGTCGAGCGGATGGGCGATGTCCTCGCCGAAAAAATACTGGATTCCATTCGCGCGCGAAAACGAATGCCGCTTTCGATGTTTTTGCGGGGGCTTGGTATACGGAATGTGGGCGAGCATATCGCGAAAGTGCTGGCGAAAAGCGTAAAGAAGCTTGACTCGCTCTACAATTGCACCGTTGACGAACTTATGCGTATCAATGAGGTGGGGCCTGGCGTCGCGGAGTCTGTATACGCGTATTTTCATGATGCCGGCAATCGGAAGTTGATAGATGACATGCTTGAGGCGGATATGATTATCGAGGAGGAATCCGCAGCCGAAGAAGGCAGGGACGCAATTACTGGAAAGACGTTTGTATTTACCGGCACGCTGCAAAAGCTGGGAAGAAAGGAAGCCGAAGCCCTTGTTGAAAAGTTCGGCGGGAAGGCGGCTGGATCGGTCAGTAAAAAAACCGATTATGTCGTCGCGGGAGAGTCTGCCGGATCGAAACTCGACAGGGCGCGTGATCTCGGCGTTTCGATTATCACCGAGGATGAGTTTCTTGCGATGGCAGGTGAATCCAGATGAAAGCCGGCATATATGCGTTCGCCCGATCAAAGTATTATCTGCTTACGGGACTGTTCATGTTTTTGTCGTTTCCAAGTTATGATGTGTGCTTTCTCAAGGGATTTCCAATAATCGCCTGGTTTGCGCTTGTGCCGCTTTTTTTATACGTGCGCGACAAAGGGCTGAAGGAAATATACCTGTCGTCGCTATATGCCGGCCTGCTGGGTATTTTTCTTGCGTACAGGTGGATTGGCGATTTTGGCGATAACGTGCCCGGCGGCGATTATGTGATTCTTTTTTTTCTCGTGCCCAGCCTCGCTGTCGTTTTTGCGACTAAAATACTGCTCTCCGAGATTATCTCTCGGCAATTCGAAAATGTCAGGTTTCTCGTGTATCCTTCCATATGGATTGCTGTTGATGCGCTGCAATCTATCGGCTTTCTCGCTTTTCCGTGGACGTACTGGGGATATTCGCAGTATCCGTTTACCGCTTTCATACAGCTTTCGTCGATAACCGGCATATTTGGCGTTACATTCATAATTATCTGCGCGTCGGCATGTATTGCCGACTGCCTGCATGCATTGCGTGCAACGCGCATGGCATTTGCCGCATCGCTGCGGCATCCGTCGTGCATCAAACTGGCATGCGTCGTTTTGTGCGTCGCCGGCGCGTCCGTCTGGGGGGCGTACAGGCTTTCGCATAACGCATCGCCGTCGGCTGCCGACCGGCTGCGGGTTTCGATTGTCCAGTCGTGCATCGATCCCTGGGACGACTGGAACCTGAAAAAATTTGATAATTTAAATGACCTCAGAAAACTTACAATGGCGTCGTCGTTGCAAAGCCCGGAATTCGTCATATGGTCAGAATCGGCCACACTCGAACTTATTTCGTATGATTACCGGCATAAAGCGCTTTCGCCGTTCGACCGCGAGGTATTGGATATCGCCTCGACGGTACGGGCGCCGCTGCTGACAGGTGAAATCGGCGTGTTAGAGGACCCGCTGAAACGAAGGGCATATCCGCAAAACAACGCGGTGCTGATCAACGAATACGGCGAAATTGTGAAATCGTATCCTAAAATAAACCTTGTGCCGTTCGGCGAATGGTTTCCCTACGAAAAATGGCTGCCGCTAATAAAGAAAATCGCCGTCGAGTTTGGCGGCTCGAATTTTGTGCCGGGGAGGGAGCCGGTGCTCTTTACGATCAAGAATAAATCATTCGGGCCGTTGATCTGTTATGAAGGGATATTTTTTCGCCTGTGCAGGCTGTACAGAAATATGGGCGCCGATTTTTTCGTGAACATCACCAACCTCGGCTGGACGGACACGTATAAGGGCCACATGCAGGGATTTGCGAGTGCAAAATTCAGGGCGATAGAAAACGGCATCTGGTTTGTCAGCGCGGGGAATACCGGCTATACGGCGCTGGTCAATCCGTACGGCCGTGTGACAGAGTCGATACCCATTCTCAGGCAGGGCTATCTCGTCGGCGATCTTGACTTTTCCCTGAACCATACTACATTGTACTCCGAGTATGGCGATGTGATTCTGTATGCCGCAATAGCGTTTTTGCTTGTGCTCGCAGGCGTGGTAGCCGCGCGAAAATTTATGCGGAAGTATGCGGTATGAAGCTGATTTATTGCACGGATATCCATGGCGATTTCGACGATGTAAAAAACCTCCTCCTGGAAACCGTCGCCGACGTGTATATCATCGGCGGCGACCTGATCGATATCCCGTTTTATAATATGGATACCGCGGTTCGCTATCACGAACTACAGTCGTATTTTCACGCCCTTCGCCGGAAAATGGATAAAAACGACATTTTGATGGAAGACTTTGTCGACAGCCTGCTGGAAATGCCCGATGTCCCCGATGAACTGCAGGACAAAGGCACGAAATATCAGCAGTACACAATCCGTGCGCGCAGAGTAATGCAGCAGAAATACAAGGTGCTCGAAAACATCATTTCCCTAAAGCCCCAGTCGAAAATATTGTGCCTGCCGGGCAATTATGACATGGACTTGAAATATACGTCGCTGCAC
>DHPI01000003.1:0-3676 GCA_002407865.1 Spirochaetia bacterium UBA5368 | reverse complement strand
ATCTGCACTGGTACGAAATAGACGGCCTGCGAATAGCGGGATACGGCGGCGCCGACGTCTGGACCGCGGGCATTCCTGAACGCTATATTGTGCAGTATAAGGCCGGAATCGGCGTTAACGACAGGCAGAATGAGATGTACAATTATTTTAAGGCGGTAAAGCCCGATATAATCGCGACACACCAGCCGCCGCACGGCATTCACGATAGAATTTCATTCAAAGGCCCATCGGGCTCGCCTGCGCTACGCACCTACTGTAATAATTCATCGGCATTTCTCTGCCTTACCGGGCATATCCATAATGAATGGGGATTTGAAGAAAACGAAGGCACAATCTTTCTCAATCCTTCGAACTTCGGCGATGTTGTCAAACTCAATGGCGATATCGCCGAGGGAGGTTTTTTTTATTCAGTTGAAATTGACGGCGGCAGGGTGACGGGCGTCATAATGAAAAAGCTTGCCGCCGGGCGCATCTATGATATTACCGAATACAAAAACAACAGCGGCAAATGGATCGAGTGCATAATTGACGAAAACAGGTATGATGCGCTGCGGGGCAACAGAAATTACGACATCACGGCGCGGAGAGTTTCGCACATTCCGGAGATAAAGCTGTTCAATGACATCAAGCAGTTTTTCAAGCTCTTTCAGACGCAGGAGACCGACGAGCGCGTCGATGCGCTTGAACAGGTTGCCAGAAGTCTGGAAAGCAGGCTGGGCGACGATATTGCGATGGATCTTGTAGGATCGGCAAATGTCGGATTATCGCAGCCGAGTTCGGATATCGATTTTGTTCTATACCTGCGTTGCGGTTACGAGTGCCAGGGCGACTATAAAAAATGCCCCAACTTTGTCATGGCCGAAAATCTCCTGAAAGAGACCCTGAAAGATGTCTACAGGTTTGAGATCATAGATTGTGTCAATCTTGCGACGGTCGAGAAGGGTATCCGTGAAAAAGACTACGAAAACGAGGAGATTCAACGATTTGTCGCATATCGTTCGATTTGCCGCCCGATCAACTATCGCGTAATCGCGCCTGTGGAGGATATGCTGAACGCCGATATGGAATTCCGCAACGAGATCGAGGGGAGCATTCGCTCGTATTTCCGTATTTTCGTCACTACCTCACAGCATATTCGCTCATTCGATAAATACGAAAACAGGCTCAGGTCGATTGGCATACACCTTCCGGAATCCATTAGAAAAAAAATACAGAAATATCTTCAGGGGGATCAAATGTAATGAAACATGTAACAATTGCGAACCTTCCGAAAAAACAGATTGCGCCCGGTATTGCCCTGAGTTCCGTGCATCTTGACACCTGTATGGTGACGTTTGTCGAGATCGGGGAGGGCGGCGTAGTGCCCGAGCATTCCCATCCCCATGAGCAGATCAGTGTGGTGATATCGGGGAAGCTTGAATTCAGCGTCGATGGCGAAAAAAAGACCGTCAGCGCCGGCGAGGCGGTGCTTGTGCCGTCTAACGCCAGTCATGGCGCAATCGCCGTTGGGGGGCCGTGTGTCGTGTACGATTCATGGAGCCCCGTTCGCCGGGATTATATTATACACGAATAATCCGCAAATGACGCACGTATGTTTTATAAATCATAAGGAGCGATAGCCATGAGCGATAAAAACGCGTGTGAAATGCCCGACTTTAATCCCCCCTCCGAAGAGTTACGTTCCCTGTTACAAAATGTACAGACGATCGCGATAGTCGGGCTGTCGGATAATCCCGAACGCGATTCGCACAGGGTGGGAATGTACCTGAAAGAGCACGGCTACAAAATAGTGCCGGTAAATCCGGGCACGAGTGAAATTCTGGGCGAGAAGTCGTATCCGGACCTGGCGTCGATTCCCGAACGCGTCGATCTTGTCGATATATTTCGTTCAATCGATGCGATTCCTGGAATTGTCGATGAAGCGATAAAAATACGACCGAAGGCGATATGGATGCAGCTCGGCCTGGCGCACGCGGAATCTGCGAAAAAAGCTCGCGCGCACGGCATCGACGTGGTGCAGTCAAAATGCGTAAAGCTGGAGCACCAGCGCCTGTTCCCAGAATCATGATGCTGATTGCTGTTCATCCCGGTGTGATTCAGCCGCTGGGATGTAAAGCGTGAATGTTGTGCCTTTTCCTTCAGTGGATTCAACGGTAATATGGCCATTGTGACGACGAATAATCGAGAATGATATCGGAAGCCCCAGGCCGGCGCTTTTATCGTTGTATTTGATCTTCGTGCTGAAGTTTGGTTCGAATATTTTGTCTCGTATATCCGGAGGGATTCCGGCGCCTTCGTCGGTAATCGTAATTCTGACATATCTGCCGTCATTTATGGGGAGATGGTGGTGACTGTCGGCGATAAAATTGTCAGCGGCAATAGAGACGTTCCCGTCCTGCGGCATTGCTTCGCACGCGTTTCTGATAATGTGATGAAAAACGTTTCGCATCTGGGACGGATCGGCGCGTACATGCCATAAATAAACCGGAAAATCGTACGTGGTGTTCACATTGAATTCGTCCAATATGAACGCGAGCGTGTCCTTTATAATCTCGTCAATCTGTACAATATCAATCGCCGGTTTCGAAAGATGAGAAAAATTTTGAAGCTGAAGCGAAAGATTATTCGCCGAATCGAGCGCCTTCTCGATTTCCTGAATGCTCTCAAATTCCTCATTGCCCTGTTTGATAAACATTTTTAAAAGCGTAATATTTCCTGAAATTGCCGTGAGGAGATTGTTAAAATCGTGCGCAATGCTTCCGGCAAGAATGCCGACTGATTCGAGCTTCTGGGCCCTGATAAGCTCGTCTTCCATTTTTTTTCGCTTTGTGATGTCCCGCACCGTTTCAATGCCGATACTGCGATTGGAAAGGGTAAACCTGCCTCCGGTTATTTCAACCATCACTATCGATCCGTCTTTCCTGCGATGGTTTCTTGTGTACATGGCCCTGGGGCCGTTTACGGAAAATTCGCGAATGTAATTGATGGTATGGGCGGGTTCGTTGGAAAGGTCGGTCATTTTTAATCCGGCGATTTCATCGCGGGTATAGCCGTAGAGGGCCAACGCCGCGTGGTTTGCATCGATGATATCCAGTGTATCGATGTTGAAGATTATTATGGAATCGGACACAGAGGAAAAAAGCTGGCGGTATTTCTCTTCGCTTTCAATGAGCAGTTTTTCAAGATTATGCTTGTACAGCGCCGTTTCAATGGTTGAGTAAAGCTCATATCTGTTTATCGGTTTTAAAATGTACCCGTACGGACCCGTGCATTTTGCACGTTGCAGTGTTATTTCGTCGGAATGGGCGGTTATATATATAATCGGTATATTATACAGCGATTTTATCCGCCGTGCGGCCTCTACGCCGTCAATCGCGCCGGGGAGATAAATATCCATAAGCACGAGGTCGGGATGCACGGTTCCTGCCGTATGTATCGCGTCTTCGCCGGTTCGCACGGTTGCGGGGACGTTGTAGCCGTTTTCGATCAGTATGTTTTTTATATCCTGCGCGGTTATCAATTCGTCTTCAACGACGAGCAGTGAGGCTGCTTCCATTCTATTCCACCGGGTAAATCGTAATATTTTTTAAAGAATGATAGCAGGTTATTCCTTCTTGTCAAGAAATTATGACGGTAAATGAGGCATCGTTGCTGGGTAGCAGTAGAACTTTAGGGG
>DHPI01000009.1:25539-31410 GCA_002407865.1 Spirochaetia bacterium UBA5368 | reverse complement strand
TGGCCTATGGGTATAAAGATTTTGCACTCTTTCCGGATTATTGGGAAACCTTATTTATCAAATTAATGTAAAAATCCCGAAAGCATCGAATCCTCCGCCTTCGACATCCCCTTTATTAAAGTGACCCGTGGGATTTGCTTTCGGGCTTGACAGACGCCCGCAAAAGCCGTATCGGGAACCGCATAACAACACTGGAGGCGGTGCGGGTATGGCGCTGGGACGATGGAAAAAAATTGACTCTCGTGTAATGTTTACAAATCCGTGGTGGAGCTATCTGCTCGACAGGGTGCTGCTTCCTTCTGGAAAAGAAAGCGAATACCATTACGTGCACACCGCCGGCTCGGTAATAATTCTGCCGATGCTCCCCGACGGGCGGCTCATCCTTGTGCGGCAGTACCGGCACCTCGACGCCCGCGAAAGCCTCGAGTTCCCCGCGGGCGGCATGCGCGACGGCGACGAACCGCACGCAATCGCGCGCAAGGAACTCATCGAAGAAACGGGCCGCGACGGCGCGCTTGAAAAAGTCGGTTTTTTTAACCCCTGCAACGGCATCATCGACGAGCAGGCACACGTGTTTATTGCGCGCGATCTCACACCGTCATCACGCTACCGGATGGACGACACTGAAGAATTCGAATACGAGTTTTGTATGCCGGAAGAAATCGACGCGAAGATACGCGCCAACGAAATATACGACGGCATGACGATGGCCGCATGGGCAATGGCGCGATCACTGGTTACAGGCGGCGCTCAGGCGTAGGCTGCCAACGCAAAAGCGCGTCTCAATAGCGGCGGAACACGCCGGCAAGCTTTCCAAGTATCTCGACGCTTTCGACCACAATGGGACGATACGCCTCGTTCGCGGGCATCAGGGTGATTGAACTACCGGCCCTCTTGAATATCTTCAGCGTAGCCTCGTCGTCAATGAGCGCCGCCACGATATCGCCGTTATTTGCCGTGTTCTGGCTGCGGATAATGGCTATGTCGCCGTCGAATATGCCCTCCCCGGTCATTGAATCGCCCTTTACCTTCAGGGCAAAAAATTCGCCGCCGGCAAACGCCGGGCCGGGAAAGCTAAGATACTCCTCCACGTTCTCCTGCGCAAGGATGGGCGCTCCGGCGGCTATTCTGCCAAGGAGGGGAATCGGCGTCGCATCTACGGGGGCAATGTCGCTTCTGTCGACAAGGAGCTCGATTGCGCGCGATTTATTCTGCGTACAGCGGATGTATCCTTTCTTCTCGATGGCCTTGAGGTGGTCGTAGGCCCCCTTGACGGTGATGCCGAACTCGTCGCCGATCTCGCGCACCGTCGGCGGAAATCCGCACTCGCGCGTGTAATCCTTGATAAAATTAAAAATGAGATCCTGCCTCTCGGTGAGGTCTTTCTTCATACCTGCCCCCCTGTGCAAAGTGCGTATACTAAACAATATACTACTAAACATCGGTATATATGTCAAGAAAAAAAGTCTTTCCCGCTGCGGCGCTTTTATTCTTTACAATTCGCGCTTACGCGGTACGTTTCGCGGCATGTACGGATGGACCGGAAAAATTCTGCGCATCGACCTTACGCACAGCTCCTTTACTGTTGAGGAGCCACCCGCGTCGCTTTACGAATCGTATATCGGCGGCACGGGGCTTGCGGGCCATTACCTGCGCAATTTCATTACGCTGCCGTACGACCATCCCGACATGCCGCTGCTCCTGTTCACCGGGCCGCTGGTCAGCACAAAGTCGCCGGCGTCGGGCAGGATGTCCATCATGTCGCGCTCGCCGCAGACCAGCGCGGTGTGCGACGCCTCAGTCGGGGGCAGGTTCGGCACGCAGATCAAGAAGGCGGGATTCGACGGCGTCATCATCTCCGGTGCGTCAAACGCCTGGCGCGGCGTCAGCATCAACGACGGCAGCGTCACCTTTGCCGATGCCGAAGCCATCAGGGGCGAGTCCACGTCAAGGGTCGCGGAGCGCGTCAACGCCGCTTCCACCGCGGTAGTCGGCCCCGCGGCCGAGAACGGCGTGCTCTTCGCGTCCATCGTAACCGACGGCCATTACTGCGCGGGACGCGGCGGGCTGGGTCTTGTGATGGCGGCGAAAAAGCTGAAATACATCGCCGTAAACGGAAGCGGCGCACCCGGCGTCTTCGACGAAGACGAGCTTGCAAAGGCGCGCGAGGATATTTTCAGGCTCGCGGCCGCCTCGCCCGCGCTGAAGGGCGCGCTGGGAATCTCCGAGTTCGGCACCGGCGCGCTCTACGACCTTATGCACAGCCGCCGCATGATGCCGACCGACAACTTCAGGGCAACCCGTTTCGAGGCGGCGCCGTCGATGAACGCACACGAATACGCGCAGCGCTATCAGACGAAAAAGACCGGGTGTGCGGGATGCCACATCCTCTGCAAAAAGAGGGGCGCGGGCGGCCAGTTGATCCCTGAATTCGAAACCATGTCACACTTCAGCGCCCTTATCGGCAACTCCGACATCGACGCGGTGGTCGAGGCAAACCGCATCTGCAACGAGGCGGGCATGGACACCATATCCGCGGCCTCGACAATCGCCTGCCACCTTGAGCTGACGGGCGGCTCGATATCGCCCGCCGGGCTTGTGGACATTCTCAATGACATCGCGGCGTCGCGCGGCATCGGGGTGGAGCTCAAGGCCGGCTCGTACCGCTATGCGAAGAAGCTGGGCCGCCCCGAGCTCTCCATGAGCGTAAAAATGCTCGAGCTGCCCGCCTACGACCCGCGCGGCGCATACGGCATGGCGCTCGCCTACGCCACATCGACGCGGGGCGGCTGCCACCTGCGCGCCTATCCCATCTCACACGAGATTCTGCGCAAGCCCGTCGCCACCGACAGGTTCACGTTCAGCGGCAAGGCGCGCATCATCAAAATCGCCGAAGACATGAACGCCGTTATCGACTCGCTTACGGCATGCAAGTTTCTGTTCTTCGCGGCCTCACTCGAGGAATATGCGCGCGCGTTTCACGGCGTTACCGGTGTGACGGCCACCGCCCACGATCTGCTCCGTGCGGGCGAACGAATTTACTACAACGAACGCGCAATGAACGCCATGAACGGATTTATCGCGGACGACGACGACCTCCCGCCGAGATTTTTTGCCGACAGCGGCACCGGCGGCGACGGCATTGACGTGCGTCCAATCCCGCGCGGGGATTTTTTACGCGCTCGCTCGGACTATTATAAAATCCGCGGCCTCGACGAAAACGGGATGCCGACGGAACAAAAATGCGGGGAGCTCGGCATACCATGGAAGCGCTCCTGAACAAATACGCAGGCAAGCTCACAGCGCAGGGCCTCTGCGACGCCGGCTCGCCGCTATTGGGCGGCATCGACGCGGAGTTCGTCTGGAACAGGGATGACGCGGCCATACCCATGTTAGCCGAAATCACGCGCGGCCTCAACATCAACAGCATCCTTTACGCGGCCCCGGCAGAGCCGTACGCGTCGTTACTAAACTTTCTTGCCGAGCACGACGGCGGCGCGGAATGTATTCGTCCCGAAGACAGCGAGACACGCACATTCCTTCACGATATTCCGCTGGTGCGCGAGCTCAGCGCGTCGGCCGTCATCGCGGCGCTGAAAAAGCGCAAGGGAGCGGTCATCCCGGGGCGGGGCATCGTGACATGGGGCACGGTAAGCCCCGAGCAGGCCTTCGTCACCTTCAGCTCGATATGCTTCGCGTCATTCGTGAAATTTTTTTCCGACGCCGCCGTCGAGGCGCGCCGCGGCGGGCTTGATCCGAATACAATGCGGCGTATCGTCTCGACGATCGCCGCATACGATAACTATGTATCAGGCGCGTTGGCGGGCGTTCACCTCTTTCGCGGCCCATTCGAGGCACGTGGCGATGCGATCGGCGCGATCATCCAGGCCGGCCGGCGCACCGTGGAGTGCCGCCTGGTCGATTCGTTCTTCGGCAACATCTCGTACCGCCTCGGCGGCGTCATTTATGTAAGCCAGACAGGCAGCTCGCTCGACGAGCTCGCGGGCTGTATAGACCCCTGCCCGGTCGACAATTCGTCGTGCGCCGGCATCACCGCGTCCAGCGAGTTTTCGGCGCACCGCGAAATATACTCGCGCACGGCCATGTCGGCCATTTTACACGGGCACCCGAAATTCAGCGTCATCATGTCGATGCTGTGCGACAAAAAAGACACCTGCGCCAACCGGGGCTCGTGCCACAAAAGCTGCGCGGAGCGGCGTTTTGTCTGCGGCGTACCGATCGTCCCCGGCGAGGTCGGCACCGGCCCGTACGGACTGTGCAACACACTGCCTCCGGCAATCGCGGGCAGGCGCGGCGCCATCGTGTACGGCCATGGCCTTTTCACCACCGGCGAGCGCGATTTCACCGACGCGTTTCGAAGCATGGTCGACATCGAATTGATGTGCGTAAAGGAGTACCGCAAAATAATCGAAACATTATGACGCGCCGCTACCCGCATCGGCGCGGTCAGTGGTACATGGAATTTCTGCGGGCTGCAATCGTGTCCACGGCCGCCTGCGCCGCGGCGCGGACATATTCGCTTGTATCGCCGGCAAGCGCCGCAAGCGGCGCCGTCGCGCGGCCGTCGCCGATTGCGCCGAGTATCAAAGCCGCCTGGAGTTTCACCCGTTCGCTGTCGCACTCCAGCGTTCCGATGAGCGGCTCCACACACTCAATCGCACCGATCTTTCCAAGCGCCATCACGGCCATGTAGGTGATTTCCTCGTTGCGGCGTTCAATCGCCGCGGCTATCGCCGCGACCGATTCAACCGTGCCGATTTCCCCGAGCGCCCACACCGCGTTAATCGCCACGCCGTCGTCACCATCGCGCACCGCGGCGGCGAGGCATTCGCGCGCCTTCGGATTTTTCAGGCTGCCAAGCGCCTTTGCCGCGTTGGCGCGCACCAACCCGTCTGCGTCGCCCATCGCATCCATGAGGGGAGCGAGGGCGCTCTCATGCCTCAGCGCTCCAAGCGAATGCGCGGCCTTCGCCCGTACGCCGCCGTCGGCATCACCGAGACGCGCAACAAGCGGCGCAACGGCGATGCGGTCGCCGCGAAAGCCTAACGCGTCCGCGGCGGTCTCCCGTATACGCGGGTCGCCGTCGCCAAGCATAACAATCAGCAGGGGCGTCGCAGCCGGGTCCGCAATCCCGCCAAGGAGCGCCGCCGCATCGCGCCGGACCGCTCCGGCGGCCGTTGCAACGATCGTAAAAAGCTCCGCGGCGAACTCCGGCGCGTTCATGGTTCGGAAAAGCTGCTCCCGCATCCACTCATCGCTGACCGCTTCCAAAATGGACGCGACCGCGCGCACATCACCGATCATGCCAAGGGCGGCGGCCGCATCGGCTTTCACGTCCCCACGTGCCGAACGCACAAGTGCGATAAGCGGCTCCACGGCCGACCTGTCGCCGATTTCGCCAAGCGCCCGAATGGCGAAAGTGGCGGCCTGCGGGTCGCCGCCGGCAGTCTCGACAAGGGCCGGCACAGCGCGGGCATCGCGCAGCAATCCGAGCGCCCATGTGGCGCCGCAGCGCACCTGCGGATCGGCATCTTTGAGTGCATCAATGAGCGCCGGCACGGCATCCGTATCGCCCAGTACGCCAAGCGCGCCGGCGGCCTCCACCCTCTGGACACCGTTCCCTCCGGAAAGGATATCCTCCAGAATCCCGCGCGTCAGCGGCGCGTTAATGATTCGAAGCGCCTGTACAATGGCGTCCCGCACGGCTGCGTCGGGGTCGTCCAGCCTTTCCACAAGGCGCGGCACCGCAATACTATCCCCGATCTCACCGAGTGCGCGCACCGCCTGAAGGCGCACGGTGCGGCTTTCATGGCCAAGCGCTTCAATCAACGCGGGGACCGCGTTCTTCCT
>DHPI01000009.1:14643-25418 GCA_002407865.1 Spirochaetia bacterium UBA5368 | reverse complement strand
ATCACAAGCTCATCACGCGCCTCACGCGACATGGAGGAAAGCCCGGCAATCAACGACTGCAATTTTTTTTGTTCACTCATGGCATATCCCGGTACGCGGCCGTGTCCGCCTTAATCACGGCGTTTGCCGTGCATCGGACGCCGCTTTTTTCTCTTTACCCTGAATATAGCCCCATTTCTGAAGCAAGTTGTTTATGTCCTTCGAAAGATACTGTTCTTTTTTTACGCCACGCAGGCCCCGTACCAGCGGTTCATTCCAGTACAGCACGCCGCTATTCACAAGCGCCGCAAGCTCTTTCGCGGGCCGTCCCCACATCTCGCCGCGCGACGGGTCAAGCAGGTAACGCCCCGACGCTCCGCCCTCGGGGACGACAAGCGGCAGGCAGTAGCGTCCCGCAAGCAAACGTGCGCCGTTTTTCAATGTCACACGGACGCGAGCGTCGGCAGGTATGGTCTGAAAGGTCACCGTGTCGCCCTTCTTCAATTCAAATGCGTACTCTTTTCTGCTGATGCGCGCAAGCCCTGAGGCGCCGTCGGCAACCGCATCGTAGAAGAAGCCGTCGGTCACCCGCATCGCGCCCTGCACGCCGTCTTCCATCGCCACGAGCCTGTTGTCGGGCTGTTTAAACCGCACGTCGCGCAGCTTTGCCCGCATCGCGTCAGCCAGCGCCGGCGACACGGCCGCGAGATTATGTTCCTCTTCCGGATCGTTTTTTAAATCGTACAATTCGCGGTACTCAGGCACGGTATCGCCGCCCCAGTGGAACGGCCGTATACCGAACCCGCAAAAACGCTCCGCGTACTTGTAGCCACCGGCGCGCACGGAATACATCATCCTCCCCTCGCTGTACACGACTCGCTCGTCACGCTCGCTCCCCTCGATAATCGGCAATATCGATTTTCCCCGGTATGCATCCGGCATGTCGATCTTCATCAACTCAAGGATGGTGGGAAGGATGTCGATGCTGCGCACCTGCGCGTCAACCCTGACATTCACGGGACCGGCGCCAAACGCGGGCTTGACGATCAGCGGAACCCTGAGCTCCTCGTCAAGCTGCGTCTGCCCGTGCGAGAATATCGCCTTCACGTCGGTGTACGGGCTCATCTCGTGGCTTTTACTGAATATCTCGCCGTGATCGGCCGTCAGCACGATAATGGTATTTTTGTACAACCCAAGATTTTTGAGCGCCGAGATGAGCCTGCCGATGTAGTCGTCGGTGTAGGCAACCTCCCCGAGATATGCCCTGAACCACGGATGGATATTTTTCAGGCGTTTTTTCAGCGGCTCCAGGTACCGCGGGGGCGGGATATAGGCGTTGTGCGGCGCGTTGTAATTGATAAAAAGACAAAAGCGCCTGCCCCGGTTGCGCTCCAGCCAGCACGCCGCCTCATCGGTAATATCGATGGTGTCTTCCCACTGCGTTTCGTATTCGGAAAGCTCGTCGAACCCGAGATCGACGCCGATGCCGGTATAATCGATGATGAAGGCGTTGTTGCCAATCGAGCACGAGACATAGCCGCTCTTTTTCAGCAGGCGCGCAAGCGGAATCACGCCGCTTTCGCGGTAAAAGAAATTTTTTTCCTCGCCGCTCACCGGAGGATAGTACAGGTTCACGCCGGCCGACGAAGCGTATACCGACGAGAGCATGGCGATTGTCGACGGTCTGGTCCAGTTGCTCACCACGAAATGGTTTGTGCACGCGATGCCGTCGGCGGCAAGCTTATCCATGTGAGGCGTAAGGTTGTATTTCTTTACAATCGATTCGACGGCGTCCGCCCTGAGGGAATCGACGCTGATAAAAATTACGTTCGGGCGGCCATCCCCCCGGATGTCGCGGGCAAACACGCGCGGATTCGCGACGAAGACGTGCTGCGCCGTCGTCGCGTCCGAGCGGAGCGATATTTCGAGGCGGGGAGAATCCCACGGCCCCTCGGGGATTCGCAGGCTATACAACGCCCATTGCCGCTCCCGGATACCGCAGTCCCGCGCGGCTGAGCTAAACACGACATCGCGCCGTTTCCCGTCGGCAACCGCAATCTCAAGCAGGCATCCGGCTTTGCGGTCGAGCTTCAATCCCGCGACAGAAAACTCGAGCCGCGCGCCGCGCACTGTTTCCTTCGCCAGCGGCAATGAAACGCCGCACGGCGACGAGTGGTACGCGCCAAGATAAAGGGCGCGTCGCACATCCTGCCGCATTTTTTTTCTGTCGGTTTCGAATCCCACCTTCACCAGCCGGGGCGAATCGAATCCCCACGGATCGCGGTATATTTTTTCATACGAGAGCAAGTCTTTATATTTTTCCGGGAAGCCTCCGTCGTCAACACGGGCGTCGGCAAAGCGGTCGATTACGTCAACGGCAAGCTTTTCCCCTGCACGCTCGCCCGATTCAAGGCGCGAACAGCCGCACAGGCATGCGGCGGCGCACACAAGGGCAAGTGGCATACTCATTATTTTTCGCACGTTCATCTTCCTGTTCATAGCGGATACGCCACGGGAGCGCACGGATCATCATGCACCATTCCCCCAGCGGCGACAGTTCCCAGGGCCAATAACAGCTATATGCGACAATTTTTCCAGCGCAATAATTATTTTATTGAATAATGCAAAATCGACATATACCATGCCGCACACTGCGGGTAAACGCGCACTAACGCCGGACCATAACACATGCATAAAAAATATTTTACGATTACGTTTCTGTTCGCCGCACTGACGCTCTCCTGCGGACGGACGTTCGGCATCGAGAGGGGCATCCGCCCCAACGATAGCCGGCGCGGCGAGGTAAAAAATGAGGTCTGCTCCATTATGCGCACAGGGGACATCGAGGCTGCAGTAACACCGGTGGACACCGGCGACTGGGAACGGATTTTCGAATACAAACCATACTGCTCAAAAAGCACAAAGGTGGGAACCTACCGCGTGCCGCGACTGCTTTTTTTTCATATCACCGTCGCCAACAAGGGCAGCAGCACGATAACCGTTGACCCGTCGGCCATGAAACTCGCATACGGAGAAGCCGTGGCAAAACCCCTTGCGAAAGACGCCATGGCGGCCCGATTTGCTTCACCCGCGTATGCCGTGTTCAATTTCGCGAACATCCTGACCGCGCAGCACCTGAATAGCAACGCAATGTGCCCCCGCGAAATCAATTTCGAAAAGGACACAGGCGGCCCGGCGCCCCCGGCAATCGAACCGGGCGGGCGTATCATGGTCTTTGCCGCGTTCGACTGGGTGCCGGTAGAATTCCGACGGATGACGCTCTCGCTGGAAATTGCCGGTGACGAAAAAAAAAGTATTGATTTTGGGTTCACCCGCTTTGAATATAGAACACGCGGGAAGTATTTTACAAAGCCTGACAAACCTTCCGGGAGCAGCGTTGATGAAAATAGATGAAACCGCCATTTTGCACGTCGCCCAACTCGCGAAGCTGGAGTTGTCGGAAGACGAAAAAATAGAGTTTTCCGCGCAGCTTCCCGACATCATCAGCTACGTGAAAAAAATAAGCGAACTCGACACGGGCGATATACGGCCCACGGAACATATCGTCGAGCTGAAAAACGTTTTCAGGAATGACATCGTGCGTAAATCTATCGATGTCAGCGAGTTACAGAAAATGGCGCCGAAATTCGAAGATGGTCATATCGTCGTGCCGATCATTATAGGGGGACAGGAATGACACGCCTTTTTATCGCCCTCCCGATTGACAGGGAACTGTATCCCGCACTGCAACCGGTGTACGAGTTTTTCCGCTCGCACGACACCATTCTTAAGGCGGTATCGCCCGAGCATTATCACATCACCGTGAAGTTTCTTGGTGAGTGCGACGGCAACATCGCCAACGCTATCGAGAGCACTTTCCTCGAAATCCCGATACCCTCAGGCGATATTCCTATCGTGCTGACCGGGATGGGCGCGTTCCCCGATATAAAAAGACCGAACGTGATATGGGCCGGCCTCGAGACGGACGCGGAACGAATCTCCTTGCTACACAAATGCGTTGAACGGTACGCGGCGAACTTCAGATTTAAAGAGGAAAAACGCGGGTATACGCCGCACCTGACGCTTGCGCGGGTAAAAAGCGGCAGAAAGATCAGCGGCGACCTGCTTAAATTTGTCGAAAAAAACAGAAATATGCGCTTCGGCGAGTCGGCCTTCAGACGGCTGTCTCTTTTTTCGTCGAAGCTGACACCCGACGGCCCCATCTACACGGAGCTGAAAGCTATCCACCTGTAATTAAAACTTTTCCTTCGCGGAAACCCTACTCAGGTGACGCACAGCGGACTGCCGCACGAATCACGATTGCTTCACGAGAAGCGGCAGCAGCACCTCCGCCAGTACGCAGCTTTTAATATCCTTCCCCGTGTGGTCCTTGACATCATGAATAAGGAATATGCCGTTATGCTTTCTCACAATGTTGTCCACCACGGTAAGACCGAGGCCGAAACCGAACTTCTCTATCTTTCCGGCGGTCTCGTCGGGGGGAAGCAGCCTGAAAAACGGCTCCATCACCAGCTTTTCATATTTCTGCGGTACGCCGCCGTACGGTTCCTCAGGTACGTCATTTTTTACCACGAGCCAGAAGTAGCCTTCGCTGATGTACGTAAACATGTTGATCGCGCTGCCGCGCACCGAGTACTTGTACGCGTTAATGACCAGCTCTTCGATCATCAGAGTAAGCTTGTCGTAATTGAGCTCGAGATCGCAGTTCGTCCGCAGTTCCGGAAACGTAAGCGTCAAATCTTTCGTTTCGAGATATGGCGTCACGTTCGCGACCATCTGCGGAAGCCGGTCGATAAAATCCGACGCTGACGATAGGCTCAGCGGGAAATTGTTTTCCATTATCGCAGTGACATCCTGCAGTCCCTCGAGCTGGTTGCGGCAGTAGTTGTTGTTGTCCAGCAGCATATCGATGATGTCTTTGCTGAAGGCGTACCTGTCGCCCTCGTCGGTTTTGATCGAATTCATTATGTCGATCAGCGACACCATGGTGCCGAAACCGGCCCCCTGCGACAATGAGGTCTTCAGATTGTACACCGATTTCGTTTCGGAATAATCCCGGTCGGCGACGCGCCGGCTCTCCTTATAGTTAAGCCATTCGATCTGGCTTCGTATCTTGAGCCCCGCGTTGAGGCTCATGTTTTTTTCCATGTCCTTGAGGTTCTTGAATTCGACAGCTTTACGGACAGTCTGCTGAAACAGCTCGGGATCTATTGGTTTGATGATATAATCAAACACGCCCAGCTTCATTATATCGATGATCGTCTGCGACGAATCCAGCGCCGTTTCGACAAGCACAACAGCTTCGGGCAGCCTGTTCTTCAGATTGATGATGAAGGTTCTGCCGTCCATCACCGGCATCATGAGGTCCACAATGAAGATGGAAAACTGCTGTTTCTCGATCAGCTCCAGCGCCGCCACGCCGTTCTTCGCGATGACGCAGGCAATTTCCATGCTCTTGCAGATGCCCTGCAACAACACCTGCGTTTCCTTGGTATCCTCGACAATGAGGATCGGATCTTCCGTGTGAAACCGCCTGAATGGTTTTCCCGGTTGCGTGAACACCGCATGTTCGTCATTTTTCATATTTTCCTCTCCAATCACTATTACTGTACAGCAGACACCGGAAGGGCGACGGTTACCGTGCTGCCGACCCCCTCACTGCTTTCCACCCGTATTTTACCGTTATGGGCCTCAACAAGCCGTTTCGTTATTGTAAGACCAAGACCCGTGCCCGAGTTCCCTCTCCCCAGCCCCGAGCCGACCTGGCTGAATTTCTCGAATATATATCCGAGATGCTCTTTTTTTATACCGATGCCGTCATCGATGACATCGACCTCAATCAATCCGTTCCAGAGCCGTGGCCGTACCATCACATGACCGTTTTCCGCGGTAAACTTGATCGCGTTTGAAATAATGTTGATAAAAATCTGCTGAAGCCTCTTTTCCTCGCCACACACCATTATATCATGTGAAATGCTCCACGCGACGTCGAGATTTATTTTCTTTTCCTTCGCCTGCACCGCCATGATGGAAACGCACGAGAATACGATAGTACGAATGTTCAGCGGCCGTTTTTCATAATCCATCTTTCCGGCCTCTATTTTCGAGAGATCGAGTATGTCGTTGATGATGTTAAGCAGGTGCAGTCCCGACGAGAGCATGTTATCAAGGTAGATTTTAAAATCGTCGTTCGTCGTCTGCATCTTCATAAGCTTCGAAAAACCGATGATCGAATTCAGCGGTGTGCGCAGTTCATGGCTCATGTTCGCAAGAAACTCGGTTTTCGCCCTGTTCGCGGATTCCGCACGGTCTTTCGCCTGTTTCAACTCCTCACGGGCCTTTTCCTTCTCCGATACTTCCAGGCGCAGCATGTCGTTCGTGTACGTCAACTCCGCGGTGCGGTCGCGCACCATCTCCTCAAGATGGTCTCTGTGCCTGCGTAGCTCGTCCTCAACCTGTACGCGCCGCGTAATGTCGCGGATGGCGAGCACCCCGCCCGTATATTCACCGTCCTCCTCTTCGATCGGGGCGATGCTGAAATCGATATACTTTTCTTTCCCGTTACGCGCAATCAGAATCATTCTGCTCTCGAAATACCTGCTGTCCCCTTCATCCGTCGCACGCGAAATGCCCTCGTGCAGGTTCAAGATCGAAATATTAAGCACCTCGCTCACGTTTTTGCCGATAGCATCTTCCTCTTTCCATCCCGTCAGGTATTCGGCAACGGGATTCATAAACTTGACCTTCCCTTCGGTGTTCGTAGCAATAACGCCGTCGGCAATACTCTTTAGCGTCGCGGCAAACCACTGTTCGCTTTCCCGCAATCTGT
Organism: Spirochaetia bacterium UBA5368; assembly: GCA_002407865.1. Taxonomy (GTDB): domain Bacteria; phylum Spirochaetota; class UBA4802; order UBA4802; family UBA5368; genus UBA5368. Next base: position 18,589 of record DHPI01000009.1, on the reverse strand, counting down.
TTCTCATGCGGTGCTTGTACAGCCCCATCTCGATGGCGACCTCAAGCTCCCGTTCGGCAAACGGCTTCAGCAGGTATCCGTACGGCTCGGTAATCTTCGCCCTCTGCAGCGTCACCGAATCGGCATATGCGGTGAGATATATCACGGGCACATTGTACTGCGCCAGTATCGCGTCGGCCGCATCAATACCGTCCATTGAGCCGCCCAGCATGATATCCATCAGCACCAGGTCGGGACGGGTTTCCGCCACGCACCGTATCGCTTCGCCGCCCGACGCAACCATACCAATAACGACATATCCCATCGCTTCGAGAATGTTTTTAAGGTCTCTCGCGACGATTATTTCATCTTCAACTATAAGAATCCTTGTATCAGCCACAATCTACGCCCGCCCGTCCGCGCGCAAGTATTCACATAAGAATTTACATATGCAATGACTCTATCTAAAAGAGCCTGGATTCGGCAGGCACGTCAAGATATTAATTCGGCATGCGCAAAACCCGGAATACAAAAATTCACGGAAAAATTATTTGACCTTGACAGCGGCACCGCGTGTATCATCATGCATGGGGACTCTGGATTTCCATGAAGGCGGCAGCGGCGCGGTGAAAAGCAGCGATTCTGAAATAGTACAGAATAAAAAGGCGAGATTCGAGTACGAAATTATCGAAACGCTCGAGGCCGGCATTGTGCTCGGCGGCACGGAAGTCAAATCCGTGCGCCAGAAGAAGGTGTCGATCAACGAGGCATACGCCCGTATAAAAGACAACGAGGCGTTCATCACCGGCATGACCATCGCGGTATACGACATGGGCAACCGCTTCAACCACGAGCCCGCCCGCGAACGCAAGCTGCTGCTTCACCGTCAGGAAATCAAGCGTCTCACCGGCAAGCTCAGGGAGAAGGGGCTGACACTGGTGCCCCTGAAGCTGTATTTCAAAAACGGACGGGTAAAGGTGCTGCTTGGACTTGCCAAAGGCAAGGCGCAGTACGACAAGCGAAAAACCATCCAGAAGAGGGAGTCCGACCGCGAAATACAGCGCGCCCTCCGCAACAGATAGGTGCAGCCGCTATTCCCACTCGATCGTTGAGGGCGGTTTCGACGAGATATCGTACACCACCCTGTTGACCCCGCGCACCTCGTTGATAATGCGGTTCGATATCGTCCGCAACACATCCTCGGGCAGGTATGCCCAGTCCGCCGTCATCGCGTCGACCGAATTGACGCCGCGCACGGCGATGACGTTTTCGTAGGTCCTTTTATCGCCCATCACGCCCACCGAACGGACGGGCAGAAACACCGCGAAAATCTGCCAGAGGTTTCTGTACAGCCCGGCCTTTCTGATTTCATCGAGCACAATTTCGTCGGCCTCCTGTAGAATCGCAATCCTCTCCTTCGTTATTTCACCGACGATGCGGATCGCAAGTCCCGGCCCCGGAAAGGGGTGCCGATAGATGAGCTCGTCGGGCATGCCCAGCTCCATGCCGAGCTGCCGCACCTCGTCTTTGAACAACTCCTTCAACGGCTCGATCACATTTCCAGATTTTATCAGCTTCAGCACCTCGGGCACCCTGTTGTGGTGGCTCTTGATCGTATCGGACGGGCCCCTGGTCGACACCGATTCTATTACATCGGGATAGAGCGTCCCCTGCGCAAGAAAATCGAACCTCCCTATCTTTCTCGCCTCCTCCATAAAAACCTTTATAAATTCGCGCCCTATTATCTGGCGTTTTTTCTCCGGGTCATCCACGCCCTTCAGCTTGCGCAAAAACCGGTCAGAGGCGTCTACATAAATCAGGTTTATCCTCAGATGCTCCCTGAAGCGCGCGATGACCTTCTCCGATTCATTTTTTCTCAGCACGCCGTTGTTGACGAACACGCAATAGAGCCTGTCGCCGACAGCCTGCTGCAACAGCATCGCGGTCACCGACGAATCCACGCCGCCCGACAGCCCCAGCAGCACCGTGCCGCTGCCGACCTCTTCCCTTATGGCTGCCACCGATGAGGATATAAACGACTTCATGTTCCACGAGGGCTTGAGCCCGCATATGCCGAAGATAAAATTACGCAGCACTTCAACGCCATGCTCCGTATGATGCACCTCCGGGTGGAACTGCACACCGTAGATTTTATTTTCCCTGTTCTCGATCGCGGCGATGTCGGCATTCTCCGAGCTGGCAATTACCTTGAACCCGGCGGGGAGCGCCACAACCTTGTCGCCGTGGCTCATCCAGACAGTCTCTCGTTTTTTCAATCCCTTCAGGAGCGGCGAGGCCCCCCTGATGTTGACCGTCGCGCGGCCGTACTCCTTCTCCGAAGAGCCGCGAATCTCGCCGCCGAAGGCGTCGACAATGACATACAGCCCGTAGCATATGCCAAGCACGGGCACGCCAAGCGAAAAAATGCCGCTGTTGACGCGCGGCGCGTTTTCTTCACAGAGGGACGACGGCCCGCCGGATAAAATAATCGCCGAGGGCTTTTCCCGCACGATATCCTCCAGCGGCTGGTGATACGGCACGATCTCCGCATACACATGCTGTTCGCGTATCCGCCTGGCGATAAGCTGCGTGTACTGCGAACCGAAATCCAGAACTATGACCTTTTGCGCGGGAACGCCGCCGTGAACATGCTCAATCATTTTTTTGCCTCGATACCCTGAATATAATCCTTATAGCCGATGGATTGTAGTTTTTCATTTTTTTCTGTGATACCGCGCGCCATTTTTCTGCGGTACTCTTCGAGCCGCAGGGCGTACGCGTCGGTTGCAAGGGCCAGAATCGAAATCGCGAAAAGCGCTGCGTTGGTGCCGCCGGATTTTCCAACCGGCATTGTCGCAACCGGTATGCCCGCGGGCATCTGCAAGATCGACAGCACCGAATCGAGCCCCCCCGCAACCGGCGTTTCAACCGGCACCCCTATCACCGGGAGAGTCGTATACGAGGCCACCACGCCGGGCAGGTGCGCCGCGCCGCCGGCGACAGCAATGACCACCCTGACGCCGCGCTCGCGCAGCGACGCAGCCCACGTTTTCGTGGAATCGGGCGTTCTGTGGGCCGACGAGACGATAATCTCGAAAGAAACCCCGAATTCGTCGAGCAGGGAGAAACAATCCTTTACCTTCGGCAAGTCCGAATCACTGCCGAGCACGATTGCGACTTCTGGCATGCGCATCCTCCATGTTGTTCCGAGTTTTATATCCTCCGCACCTTAACCGCTTACACCATAGAGAACTGCCGCGTAAAATGTAAAGAATTTTCCGCGGGCCTGCACAACCCGGCGCGTATTCTACTTGACGGGCAATCCGTCACTATGCTATAAAATGTATAATTGCCGCGGATATAAAAAATGTACACAACGCCATTATGACAGTGATACGATTACTGCTGCTGTTGCTTGCCATTTTCATCGCCGGAGTGGTCATTTTGATATTCCACTCGCTGCAGACGCCCGGTAAAATTAAAAAAGCGCAGGAGCTTCTGGACAGTGACGAACAGCAGAAGGCGAGCGAGCTGGTCAGGGACATTTTAAAAAAGAAGCCGGATTACCCGCCCGCGCGATACCTGCGCGCGCTGATCCTTATTCGCCAGTCGCAGTATCTCCTGGCGATATCCGAACTTAACAGCATACTGTCGCTTCCCGAATTTAAAAAATTTTTTGAAGAAGTCGAGATCCATTACCATCTGGCAAATCTTTACCACGAGACACAACAGTGGCAGAAGGAAATCGAAGAATATAAAGTCATACTTACCTTCAACCCCAACGATCTCAACGCGAACCACCGGGTGGGCCATGTGTATTTTCGGCAGAAAAATTACGCGGACGCGAGAGAGTATCTCGAAAAGGCGTTCACCGCCGATCCGTCCCTTTCGGACTGCCTCATCCCCCTCGGCGTATCGTCGTATTTTCTCGGCGATTATATCGCCGCCGAGCAGTACCTGCTGAAAT
>DHPI01000009.1:12378-14477 GCA_002407865.1 Spirochaetia bacterium UBA5368 | reverse complement strand
ATACAAATCGAAAAGAAACTATGAAACCGCCATCGGCATGTTCAAAAACGCGAAAAAAGACGGGAATTTTTTCATTAAAAGCCTCTACAATCTCGGCGAGATATACGCCGGGGACGACATGTACGATGACGCGATCAAAACCCTTGAGGAGGGCCTCGGAAAAATACAGGGCAAGGACGAGGAATCGCTGGCGTACCGCTATCTTCTCGCCGAATGTTACGAAGGCGCGAACAAGATAACCGAGGCCGTGCACCACTGGCGCAAAATTGAGGAGATGTACCCCGGCTACAAAAATACCGACGCGAAGCTTGCCGTGTACCGCGAAATACTTGACAACACCAACCTGCGCGTAATTTTTACATCGTCGCTTGAGGAGCTTCAGCCGCTGATCGCGGAAATCATCGCCAGGCTGAACTACAACATCATCTCGAAAAAAGAGGTAAACCTCAACGAGTACATGTACAAGGTATTCAACATAAAGAGGATAAACGAGCCGCCGATACTGGTGTATTTCAACAGGACCACCAGGGATATCACGGAGGCTCAGATAGCCGATTTTCACAAAAAAATGGGCGATGAAAACTGCAGAAGCGGGATTTACATGTCGACATCGCGATTCAGCCTCAGGGCCAAGAATCATGCAGCAGCCATCATGGTGGAATTGTTCGACGCGGGTTTTCTGAACAAGGCTGTCGAACGCATCATGACAAAACGCGCCAAACCCACAACAGGATAATGCTTCACGATGGCACAGCTACACACATCGGCCCGGGTTCTCACGCTGTGCATGACGCTCTGCGTCGCGGCATGTACCGGCAATTACGAAAAAAAAATCCAGAAGGGACTGCTGCTCTACAGGACGGGCGACACCGCGCGCGCAACTGAACTTTTCGAAGACGCGATACTCGGCGAATCCTGTGTCGCGGCGTTTGACGGACCGCCCGCCGGTCTCTCGGGAGCGGCGCTGTACCGCGTGACGAAAGACGGCGTAAGGATACTATACCCGTATTCCAGGAAGCTGACGCTTGGGAACAGGTGCGAAGGCATCGCCTGCGATATCGACAGCGGCAGCACCGCGGTGATCGCCGGGTCCGATATCACCATCTTCAGCGCGCGGGGCTCGGTCGAGAAGACACTGCCCGTTGCCAGGTCGAAAAGGGGCGGCGCTGCGGCGCTGCTATGGGTTGGCCGAATACTACTGTGTTGCTGCGACGGAAAACTGTATACGGCCGAAACCGGCGATGCCGCCCCGCAGCGGTTTGGCGGCGAGATTGACGCACCGTCATCCGGGGGATTGCAGTACGCGTCGCTCGCCGGCAATAAGGATACCGCAGTCCTCGCCGCCGGCATCGGCGGGCAATACACGCTTTGCATAATCGACCCGGCACAACGCGCCATCCGCGCACGGAACATACCGGCGGCATCGCAGCGAACGCTTATCGACGGCGGCGCGCTTTACTATATATCGGGCTCGTCGGGGTCATGGACGCTGTGTAAAATCGGCCTCGACGGAGGCGGCAAAAAGGAAATCATGTCGTTTACCGACATGCGCGATGTCGCGATTTTTCCCGGTGGAATCGCGCATGAAGGCAAAAACGGCATGCGGTGCGCCGATATCCGAACGGGCAACAGATTCAGCATCCCGTTCGGCTGCGCGCTCATCGGGCAGGCCGGCAGGCATGCCCTGCTGATGCGCGGGGAAACGACACATGTGACCGACATGGAAGCATTCATGCGCATACTGCTCAAGATTCACGGCGAAATCCCGGCGTTCTTCGACGGCGGCACGCCATCATCAGCCCAAAAACCTGCCCGGTAACGCCGATGCGCGTCATGATGAGTTGCCTTCTCGGGATATCGTGCATGCTCCGGTGCGCGCCCGCGCCCTCCGTAAATTCTGATATGCATTCTCGATTCCTCGCGATTCAGAAAAGCTACGGCATCCTCGTTCGCTATGCAATCGGCGATGACTTTTTCCCGGAAACGTGGCGGAATCCACCCGTAGCGGCACGGGCGGCAGAAATCAATCCTGCCGAGTTAGAGAGGTTTCCCGCCATTATCGGCGCAGCCCTCGCGGCGTATCCTCCCAATGTCATTAA
>DHPI01000009.1:9564-12247 GCA_002407865.1 Spirochaetia bacterium UBA5368 | reverse complement strand
AAAAAATCTTAAAGAAATCAGGCTCGCGCGTGAAATGTATTTTTTCGAGACATCCTACGGCGCGACAAGTTCGGATTGCCTCATATATCTGAGCGACAGGGGCAGCAATGAGGGATTTACCGACACGTACCTTATCGGCAGCATCCACCACGAATTCGCCCACATCCTCTACGCAAACTATGACTTTCCACAAAGGCAATGGCGCTCGGCGCTCCCGCGGGGATTCAGCTACAGGGGCCACGACAATGGCGGTCTTGAAGCGATCAGCAAGGGGGCCGACTCCCTTGCCGGCTCCGTGGAATTATACGCCAGGGGTTTTTTAAACGAGTACAGCCTCGCTTCCCTCGAAGAGGACGTATGCATATATTCAGAAACGATCCTCACTTCGCCGGAAGAATTTATGACGCTTGCTGAAAAATATCCGGCAATCGAAACGAAGTTTAAAATCTGGCTGAAGTTTTACCATTCGATTGACAGCTCATTCACTGTTGAGCATCTCGTACGCGCACACCCTATCCCGTAAATCAGAACGTTATTACGGCGTCCCTGTACAACGAAACATATTCATAGTGGGCGCCGGCTGCAACGGAATGGGCGGCGAGAATGTTTTTCACCTCGGGGAAGTCGGTTTCCTCAAGACCGAGATGGCCGCAATAATACCGGGCCTCATCGTCAAGATTGAAGAAAACCGTGAGCCGCGTTTGCTCGACAAACCGTACCTCATACGCAAAGTCAAGCTCGCGCAGCAGCGTCTCCGTTTTCGAGAAAAACCGGTCCCGGAAATTATTTCGTTTCAACCGCGCGCGCAGCAACTGCGACATGCCGGCATTGCCCTCATCCGCACGAACCAGCAGAATCACCCTGCGGGAACTGCGTTTCATCTTCGAAAGGGCAAACGCCGTATCGCGCATGGGATACAGCGAATGGGCGCACAGCAGCGAATCCACCGTGCTTCCCTCCCACGATTCCCAATCCGTGGGGCTGATGCGAATGCGGCCAAAACTGAATGGATCCAGTTTCTTTCGCAAAATTTTAATCATTTCTTCGGATGGCTCGACCGCCTCGACCGAATATCCCATGGCGGCAAGCGGAACGGAAAAAAATCCGGAACCTGCGCCGACATCGAGCACATGCTCTGACCCCTTTACCTCGCGAGCGACCGCGTCGAGCAAAATGCCGGGATATCCCTCGGATGAAAGCCTTCGGTCGTACTCTCGCGCAAAATCGCCAGAATTGAATTTCATGTTGCACTCCACATAAATATGCTGGTATCCTTTGGGTAACAATTTTGTAACAAACAATGCTTTATAAAAACAGACCAGATGCGCCAGGATTGCAATATATTAATATACGCCTGCGGGGAGGAAAATACATGACGCGGAGACACCGGCTTTTATGAAAGAGTATTCCGTGACATCACACATGCTGATTGCGATTGCGGCAGCCACATGCACAGTCGTGGTCTCACCGGCAGCGGCGCAAAACACGCTGCCGTCCCCTCCGGCGTATATCGCGACCGTTCCGCAGAATGCCACGCCAGCTATTGTATCCGCAAAAGACCGGGTTGTGTATCATGGCCCCAGGAACAGACCCCGCATCGCGCTCACATTCGACGCATGTCAAAAAGACAGGCCTTCCGGGTACGACAAAAAAATCGTGTCCGAGCTGACCGTCGCCAGGACCCCCGCAACGTTCTTCATTTCAGGAAGATGGATGGCGGCGCATCCAGGGCAGACAAAATACCTGTCGCGAATCCCCTATTTCGAGATAGCGAACCACTCGTATTCACACCCCCTGCTCACGCAGCTCGACAGAAAAAAAATCCTCGACGAGATAATGCAGACGCAGCTCCTCATGCATAAACTGACAGGCCGGGAAGGCGCGTTTTTTCGCGCGCCCTACGGGAAATACAACCGCGAGGTTGTCGACGCGGCGGCGTCACTGGGGCTTCGGGTGGTCCAGTGGGATGTCATTACCGCCGATCCCGATCCGAAGGCGACCGGCAACCGTATATATGAAACCGTTATGCACCGAGTAAGAAACGGCTCGATTATAATAATGCATGCCAATGGCAGGGGATGGCATACAAACGAGGTGCTTCCAAAAATGATAGCCGAACTTAAACGAAGGGGATTCGAATTCGTAACACTGTCGAAACTGCTGGAATCAGAAACACGCACACAACCCGCGGCGCTGGTTAAACATTCATCTCAGAGTGGAAAGCCATAAAAAGTGGGGGCGTTTTGCATATCCCCCACTTTTTAATAATTTACTTCGAGAGATATCGATATCCGCTATTACTTCTTAATTTCTTCTTTTTTCGCAGGAGCGGCCTTTACTTTCTTTTTCGCTTCCTTCTCGGCGGGAGCGGCAACCTTTGTTTCGGCCTTCTTCTCCTCTACCTTTGCCTCTTTCGTGGGCTCAGCCTTCGGCTTCGGAACGTCTTTCTTCGCTTCCTTCTTTGCAGGAGCGACTTTTGTTTCGGCTTTCTTCTCTTCTACCTTTGCCGTGTCCTTCTTGGGGGCATCTTTTTTCGGCGCCTCCGCGAACACTACGAACGACATCGCAAATACGAAAGCCATAATCAGGCTTGCATATTTTTTCATAAAACTTCTCCTTTTTTAATTGTTAAAAATTATGTGATTCTTCATCATATATCCTATAACAATCCATGTCATCGTTT
>DHPI01000009.1:8240-9410 GCA_002407865.1 Spirochaetia bacterium UBA5368 | reverse complement strand
AATCCATGTCATCGTTTCGGACAAATTTAATTAAAAAATATGCTGAACGAATCCCGTTTAATCGAGATATATAATCTCTACAAAAAAGAGCTCTATGTCTACATTCTCCGTTTTACGCATTCTCAAGAAACCACAGAAGACATTATTCAAGACTGCTTTGAGAGGCTGATCGCGTATTCGAAGAAATACGAGCTTGTCGACGGCTATATACGCTCCTTCCTGTATAAAACCGCTCACAACCTGTGCATTAATTATATAAAGCGCCGTCAGAAAATCGTTTTTGTACCGATCGAGGAAGACAGCAAAAAGACAGACGACGATTATATATCCGCAGATACCGAGTTTGACGAACTCAATTCAAAAATTTATTCGCTGATCGAGCAGTGCGACAGCGTTTCTCAATCGATATTCATTATGAAAAAAGAGCTGGAAATGGACATCCACGAGATAGCGACCAGTATCGGCATATCGGAGCGGACAGTGCGGCGTAAAATGAACGCGCTGATTGAATACCTTGCAGCCGCGCTGCGGGATTCAGGATTTATATGATTTTTTTCGCCGATATGTACCATATTTATGAATATAATCGTATTTTTTAGACAGATTGTGGCACATTTGAGAACCTACGTTGTTTTATTTTTTAGAGAAGGTCGGAGAGCTGTATGTTGAAATCTGGCACTCATATTTCCGAACGTACATTACGCCGGCTGGCCGTGGGCACACTGAGCCCTCCCATCTCGGCGGCGGCAAAGCGGCATATTTCCGCATGCAATGACTGCCGCGAAAAATATCAGAAGCTGATACGGATACTCGAACCGAGTTATACGACGGCCGAATGCGCTCCTTCCGACGAGTTGGAACGGCGGATTATATCCAGCTACCATGATCTGATTGAAACGCCGCGCAGGGAAACGTGGGCAAAATTAACAGCAACACTTCGCGGCGTAACAGCGTTATACAGGCCGGCGCATCTTGCGTGGGCGATGGCGTGCCTTATCGCCGTTGCCGGTGTCGTTATCTTCATCACTGCGGACATGTTTACCGGTTCGCGCGCAATCCCCATCTCCATTACCTATATCAAAGGCAAGGCCTATATCAACAACCAGGAACTGTCACCGCATTCAAAAATTACGGAAAACAGCGCAATAAAAGTCCCGAAAAATTCCACCG
>DHPI01000009.1:7171-8133 GCA_002407865.1 Spirochaetia bacterium UBA5368 | reverse complement strand
TAAAAGTCCCGAAAAATTCCACCGTGGTTCTTTCTTATAACAACAAGTTCACCATAAAAATCCACGACGAATCCGTGCTGGAAATCAAGAAAGCGAATGCGCGAAAAAACGGCACTCAGGTTGACTTCGTTTTTAATTTAAAAAAGGGCAATGTGTTTACCCGGCTTGACGATCTGAACGCGGGATCGAACTATTATTATATTACGCCAAATGCGCACATTACATCATCAAGAACTGAATTTGTTCTTAAAGTCATCGGCAACAAAACAATCGCCATCGCGAAAAGCGGCACTCTGCTGATAAAGTCTCTCGAATCGGACGAAGAGGTTCTTACGATTCCCGATAAAAAATACGAGATAACCTCATCGATCGAATTCAATGACGTAAACGATTATGACGACACCGCAATCGATACGCTGAAAAACATCGACTCGCCCTGTAATGACGGCAATCTCGGCGAACCACCTGCCTTTATCGACACAACACAGGGCACCTGACAGGATGCCACCGGCCGGCAGCAACGGCCATGTGGCGCAACCTACCAGTCCATAGCCTCGTTTATCAGCCTGTGAATGTCGGTGGTGTGATGCACGCCCCGGAAGGCGCGCGTCAACTCATGGGGCCCGTACGCGACCACCAGCACGGGCGTCGATGTGTGGGTTCCCGAACCCCATACGACACCCTGTCTGCCGGCGATGGCCCGCGCTATGAGCGCGCATTGCGCATCAAGAGAATTTGTATAGAATTCATCGAAACCGCCGATACGCGCAGTGCCCGCCACATCACGACATGCGCCGGGCTCATCGCCGATTATGCGCCGCGCCTGGTGAAGGTTTATCGGGAACCGCACCGAGCTATTGAAGCTGTTCATAAACCGCTCCGCAGTGCGCTCCCTGGCCGGCAATCCGTGAAAGCGCAGCAGCAGCTCGTACAGGCTCGACGACTGCGCATACAGCTTATCG
>DHPI01000009.1:4089-7069 GCA_002407865.1 Spirochaetia bacterium UBA5368 | reverse complement strand
CTGCGCATACAGCTTATCGAGCACCTCGTATCGTCCGTAATTCCATTTCGGACTATACGCGCCGTCCGCGGATTTTTTGCCGGGGGAATCGCACGTGGAATAGCTGAATCCGAACCCGCCCGTTTCATGATCGGACATAACGATCAGCAGCGTATCGTTTCGACGCGAGACCCACTCGAGGAGGCGCCCCAGTGTATCGTCGAAGACAAGCATCTCATGGAGCAGCCTGCCGGCGTCATTGCAATGCGCCGCCCAGTCGATCTGCCCCGCTTCCACCATCAGAAAAAAGCCCTCCTCGCTCACGGAAAGCAGTTCTATCGCACGGCGTGCCATTTCGGAAAGCGTCGGTATCCTGCGTCCGGGATCGGACATGGTTTTGCGCACGGTAATGGCATCCGGTAATTCCGATGGCGCGAAAAGCCCCAGCAGTCTTTCCGGCGCGCCCCTGTTCATATCATCGCGGGTAAAGGCAACGGCATAGCCCAGCTTTCGCGCGGATTCCACACAATCGTGTGAATCTGTACGCCCGGAGCGTATTTCAAAGCCGGATGGCAGAATTTCTCGCACGGCGGCATACGCCGTGGAGCGGCTGTCGTTGACGTCGGCGGGAAGCCAGTAGCGCAGCCCGCCCGACAGCATCACGTCGGGCTGAGTACGGAGCAGGTCGTCGGCAATTGCGGCTTCCATGCCGCGCGAGCGTATATGCGCCGCGAATGAAGCCGGGGTGGCATGGGTTATGCGGGTATCCGACACAAGGCCGGTCGACTTTCCGTGCCGTTTCGCCTTCTCCAGTATGGTTTCCACGGCATTGCCCTCGGCATCCAGGCCGACATAGCCGGGAAGGGACTTTTTTCCGGTCGCTATCTGCGTTGCCGACGAGGATGAATCGGCAACAATGAACCCGGCCGGATGCGTAAGCGCGACACCCGTAACCCCCTCGTTCAGAAGCTTTTCAAGGTTAAGCCTTCGGCCGGGAACCGTTGAATGCGGCGCGTTGCGCGCGTACATCATCGCAAGCCCCATCGCCTGCGGCCCCATTCCGTCGCCGATAAAAAGTATTACATTCTTAGCGCCGCGGGGCCGTTCTCCACAGGCCGGCATTACGACACAGGCGACGGCAATAATTACAAACACGCACAGCACAGCCCGGCGTGTCCCGCGGGCATTCCTGTTATTCATAATGATATCCAATTACTATCTGTAATAAAGCGTTACAAAATTCCGCATTCGTAACGGCGCGGAAAAAAACGCATTGCCCGTGGAGCCGCCTTCCTGAGAAAAAACGTCATCACGGCGTATACCACAACACCCTGACGCCATACGCCGGATATTACAGCGCCCGCATGTATTCAGGCTTCAGCAGGCTTTCATCACGCTTCCGCAGAACTTCATCGACCAGTTTGATCACCATGTGCCTGTCCCTTGGAATCTCCGCCTTTATGGGAAGATAGTTGGAGGCATGGTTCGATGTGAAATACAGCGGACTTTTTACCTTCATATTTACGAGCATGAGCTTCAGCTCGTTCAAAAGCCCAAACTTGTCGGGAAGCTGAAATTTGCCGGCAGTATAATCGCGATACAGCTCCGTGTTGGGAAGCAGCATCACCGTCAGCGCGCCCGCGTACTGCGGCGACATTTCTCCGAGGTGACGGCCGGTATCGATGGCGTGCTCTTCGCTTAACGCGACGCCGCCGATGCCGAGCAGCACGGTCTGTGAAAGGAGCATGCCGGCGGCCTTCACCTTTTCGGCGGTCTCGAGCTGTTTATGCGGAAAGGCGCCCTTTTTTATGCGGCGCAGCACTTCCCTGTTGCCGCTTTCAATGCCCTGATACACGATGCCGAGTCCCGCCTTCCGAAGCGCAAGCAACTCTTCCGGCGTTTTTTTCAGGATGGCCTTCGTATTGCCATAGACGCCGATTCTCTCGATGGACGGATTTTTCTTTCTGATGTAATGGATCAGATCCAGCAGATCCTCCGTCGGAAGAATCAGCACATCGCCGTCGGCAAGAAACGCCTTTGTAAAGCCGTAGCGGTATCCGCTCATCTCGTCGATATCCCGCTTGACCTGCGCAATATCCTTCACCCTGAACTTCTGGTCCTTGTAGGTGCCGCAGAACGTGCACTGGTTATGAGAGCATCCTACAGTTACCTGTATGATCATGCTGTAGGCTTCGCTCGGCGGCCGAATCACATGTCCAACATAATCCATCGTTTCACCTGTATGTTTTCGGTTCATCCCCCGGCCAGAGTATTCTGTGCAATTGCATGTTCAACCTGACCGTCAGCCTGTCCCGTAATATCCATTCCGCCAGATCCCCCGGGGAAACCGCCCCGTATACCGGCGAAAAGTTTACAATACAATCTGTTTTGTCAAGAAATTTTTTTATAAACCTTCGCGAATAAGTATAGTCTATTCTGTTGCCAATAACAAATTTTATTTCATCCCCCGGCCCGATCCACGACAGATTATCCATCAGAAACGAGCCGGCCTGTCCGCTCGAGGGCGTTTTCACATCAACGATTTTGCGCACCGCCTCCGGCACGCGGGCTATGGGCAGACTTCCATTCGTCTCGAGCCGCAGCGAAAATCCCCTTCCCGTCAGCGCATCCATCAGTGCAATCGCATTTTCCTGCAACAACGGTTCGCCGCCCGTCACCGTGATATGGTCTATGCCACGGCAGCGCTCAGCCGTTTTCAGCAGGTCGCGTATCGGCACATCCCGTCCGCCTTCCCGCGCATACGCGGTATCGCAGTAAACACAGTTCAGGTTACAGCCGGCAAGCCTGATAAACAGCGACGGAAAGCCCGCACGCGAGGATTCACCCTGTAGCGAACGGAAGACCTCGATAACGCGAACAACCGGCCCCGCCCCGCGGAAAGAAATGTTCGATGCAATACCGCGCTTCATTTATAGAGCCTGTTGAATTCCTTCATGTACATGCCGGCGACCTCCGCATCCTCTATAATGAGCACGTTTTC
>DHPI01000009.1:2021-3966 GCA_002407865.1 Spirochaetia bacterium UBA5368 | reverse complement strand
CTCTATAATGAGCACGTTTTCGTCATTTTTCACGTTCGCGCCCCGTGAAAAATTATACGACCCCGTCACAACAATCGACTCATCGATTATCATCACCTTATGATGCATTTTATACCGGTTATTGTCAAGTTTTACGGATATGCCTTCCACCTTCATCTTGATATATTCCGATTCCTTCGTGCTGCTCCCGTCGCGTTCCATAACGCCACATACCCGTACGCCCTTTTTATGCAACCGTATAAGCGATTCGGCCAGAGGATCGCTCGTAAACGAAAACGCCATAAAATGCACGCTCGTCTTCGCCTTCGCCAGCCGCTTCCGGAGAATGCGCTCGATATTATCCTCCGGAGAAAAATAGACGTTGATATTCATATCGCCGATTTTTACATAATACCTGCTGCCGAGAAACGGCAGTATCGCGAAATCCTTCCTGTTGCCGAACACCCTGTATTGAAACATCTCCTCGAATTCGCTGTTGAATATCGCCGCGAGTTCGGGCGACACGATAGCAATGGCGTTATTATTATTTCTTTCTATCGAATTATCGGTCAGGTTAAACGAACCCGTCCATACTATGCGGTCGTCGATTACCGCGAATTTATTGTGCATAAGGCCGCGCCGCCCATCGCCCACAACCGGGATTCCGCAACGAGCGATCTCTTTGATGGCGCGGGTGTCAAAATAGTCGCTGTCGGTAACCAGCCGCACGCGGACGCCGCGCGCGTGCGCGGCCATCAGCGATTGCGCAATTCGGGCGGACGACACACTATAAAATGCACCGTTTATGCTTACTTTCGCGTTCGCGATCAGCTCTATCAGCGCAGCATCGGGCGTCGTTGCCGCGGGCGCGGACGAGCCCGGCGACGTGAAATACACGCGCCACATCCGCCCGGCGTCTGACCCCGCGGCATACACGGACACCGCACACGCAACGATCGCGCAGCACAGGCATACAAGCATCCGTTTGCTCATTTCAGATTTCATTCGGCATTTCCAGAATTTCCAGATCGGGATATTCACTGCGGGAAGTTGCTGTCTCGAAAACTGTCCTTCTTTTCCCACAGCAGGTTTTCGTAGTCGGTAAAAATCAGCTGGTCTTCAGTCCCGGGATACAGCAATTTCACTTTCGCGATAAATGTAAAATACGACGAAAGATTGCTGTCATCCTTCAGAGAGGATATCAGGGCACGCACCGCATCATCTTCCCTGTTGAGCAACGCAATATAAAACTCGAGCGAATCTCGGAGTATCTCGAGCTTGCCCTTGTTTTTCATTATCTCCTGGTCGTCGGCGGCCTTTGCCAGCATTGTGGCAATGAAGCTCAAAATATACGACGCCTCAATCTCTGAAAGATCGAAATCGAGGATAAGCTGATTCACCTTCGCGATATCCATTTCGCGCAAATGCACGCGCGCAAGAAAGACGGGATTGTTCGACATCATGTTTATATTGACTTCCTTGAGCACGTCAGACGCGCGGCCGTCGGCATATTGGGTGGCGCCGCTCTCCGCCGGATTTACAGGCGTCCTGGCAGCGTTGTTTTCGGCAAGTATGATATGCGCCCCCGCCATCCTGTTTTTTATTATGATGATGTCGTTTTTCGTGATATTTTTGTCGACCACGATATAGTCGGGTCTGAGTCCGCCTTCGATTTCCCGCACCAGCATGGCAATATCCCCGAGCGCCTTCAGCCGCACAGGCATCAGGTCGAACCTCGCCGTCGTGTCTATGAAAACATAGTTTCTGCCGCCATCAGCTTCATTGGTATAGGGTATGATAATCTGGTTTTTTATTACCTTCAAAAAGGAGAACTCATGGGTCGCCGTATTCTTAATGCCAAATGAATACCCCACGAAGACGACAAGCTGCACCCTGTGCAACGCTTTTGCGCCTGCACCATCGGCAAATATGGCGCTGCCGCCCCTGCCAAAAGCAAGGAATGTCT
>DHPI01000009.1:0-1907 GCA_002407865.1 Spirochaetia bacterium UBA5368 | reverse complement strand
CCTGCCAAAAGCAAGGAATGTCCATTTCTGGGGCATTACCTTCAGGGTTACGCCTCGCGGCGATGTCTGCTCAACATAGTCCATACATTCACTTGCCTCACGACGCCGACAGTTGCATTACCGTATGTGTCAAATTTTGAAAATCAATCACTTTTTAAACTGTAATAAATTATTTGACAATACTCACAACAAAGAAAGAAATTAAACATACCTTCAACCGCATGCACCGAAAGCACGGTGTCTATTGCGGCCGTTATTCTGTCACAGGGGAAAATTTCGAATACCGCGATTTTCCACGACATCTATGGAGAGCGACAATGAATTCTGTCAATATTTGCGCGTCACGAAACTACACCGGCGCGATTGCGGGTTTTTCAAGCCAGCTCAACAATGAGCACACCGTCGAAAATATCCTGAGAGGACGCGGTTTCTGGTGCACCGAAAAGACGGCATCATCCCGGATCGAGTACTTCATTGTCGATTATAAAGAGCCGGTTCCGATAAACTCGTTTACAATTACCGCCTCGCCGTCGGGAAGAACGGCGTTTCCCGGGGATTTCCGCGTGGAAGGCAGCCTCGACGGAGAGACATGGATGATTCTGCACACCGAAAAAAAGTTCGATCTTGAAGAGATGTCGCAATACACCTTTGATGTGCCGCTGACATATGCGCGCTTCACCAGGTTTGTCATCCTGTCCTTGAAGCAGACCGGTGCCCGGTATTTCGCCGAAATTGGCGGCTTCTTGGCATCCATCCGCGGCATACGGAGCGTCAGCGCAAGCAGCAATTCTTCGCACGCCTACCGCGCCGAAAAGCTCTTCGACGCAAGAAAGGAAAGCTACTGGGAATCGGAATTGAAGAAAAATCCTTCACGCGAATTTATCGAGCTTGATCTCGGCGCCGTATATACCATAGGTGAAATTACGCTGCAGGCGATTGCGAAGGATATCCACGGGTTTCCCGAGAATTTTTTCTTTCAGACCAGCGTCGACAGGAATGTCTGGACTCCCCTGTTCGAAGAAAAATATTTCGTGGCCGCACGCGGCTCGCGCTATTCGTGGAAGGTGGCGCCGACCCCCGCGCGATACGGCCGTCTCGAAATGAACAGCATCCCCCTCGAGGACAACTGTTACGGCATACGGCTTTCCTGCATGGAGCTGTCAGCCGCGCCGTTCAGCTTCGATCACACACACGCGATCGGCGAGCTTAATCCGCAGGCTTCGATATTTCAGGCGGGCATCGTACGCCTCGCGAGGGACGGCGAAGACACGCATGGCACTGCGGTACAGGGCAGCGACAGGCGGCTCAGGGAAGCAACAACAATATTCAAGGGAATAGTACAACTCTCGGAGGATGGTGAAAGCAAACCGGGCCTCGCCGTGCAGGCGTCGGATTCGCGGCTGAAGCCGGCCGGCGAGCAAAAATTCGGCATTGTGCGCCTCGCATATGACCGGGAAAACGCCGCCAATGCGGTCGTGCAGGGCAACGATTCGCGACTGCAGGAAGCCACCGATTCAAATTATGGCATCGTTAAATTCTGCCCGGACGGCGTATATTCCGATGCCAGCGTAATCCGCGGCAGCGACAGCAGGCTTCGAAGAGCGACGGTTGAATCCTTCGGCATATGCAGGCTCGCAAATAACGGCGAGAACAACGCTGAATGTGTTGTGCAGGGCAACGACCGACGCTTGCGCGAGGGAACCACAATATACAAGGGCATCGTTGAGTTAGCCGAAGACGGCGAAACCAATGCGGGCGTCGCCGTGCAGGGCAACGACCGACGCCTTAAGGACGCAACCACTTCATCCAAAGGCATCATCGAGCTTGCCGAAGACGGCGAGGACAAGCCAGGCGTCGCCGTGCAGGGCAATGACCGCCGACTCAAAGACGCAACAACATCCGCAAAG
>DHPI01000071.1:4358-31905 GCA_002407865.1 Spirochaetia bacterium UBA5368 | reverse complement strand
CCTGTCGGGGTTGACACAGACGGGATAACCAACGAGCTCAAAGACCGGCACGTCGGCGAATGAATCGGCGTAGTAATATGCGTCGCTCATGGAAAACCCGCGTTTTGTACAATATGCGACAGCGCGGTTCAATTTTTCCGCGCCGTAACAGTATTCGCCGGCGAGTTGTCCGGTGTAAAAACCGCTATCCAGGGCGAGCGTCGTGCATATTATATCGTCCATTTTAAAATGGTCTCTCACCATTTCGCATAAAAACGAAGTGGACGCTGAAAGCAACACCGTCAGGCCGCCGTTTTTTTTGTGATGCTCAATTTCGCCGGTCATGCTGTTGCGGAAATGGTGCACGAGAACCTCGTGGAAAAAATTGTTCGCGAAATCCAGCATCTTCTTTTCAGGCCAGCCCTGATATTTCATCGCCCATTTCCGGACAAGGCCCTCGGTTTTAATGAATCCGAGACGGTGGACAAGAAACATTGCCATGCCGTAGAGGAGCTCGTTATGGCTTATGAGATTATGTTGATATGAATACTGAATGAACAGTTTTCCGCTGCTCGACGTGAGCAGCGTATCATCGAGATCAAAAAAAGCCGCATATCGTTTCATTCGAATTCCCCACTGCCAGAATAACGTTGACTCATGCGGTATTTATTTTGCATGGAGTATCCTTGATCGTAAGTATACATAATTTTGTCAAAGGAAAATAATTTGAAATGAACGAATATTTAATTTGACAATTTGCCTTCGATCCGGCATATAGCATGTCTTAAGATGGAAGGACTTAAGCGAAAAGACCTGCTTGATATACAATCGCTGACCACTGAAGAAATAACCCTCATCTTTCAATCGGCGCGATACTTCAAGGATTTGTTTACCAGATCTGTCAAGACGGTGCCAGTATTGCGCGGCAAGACGGTATGCACGCTTTTTTATGAGCCATCGACGCGCACGCGCATAAGTTTTGAGCTGGCCGCCAAGCGGCTTTCAGCGGACCTCATCAATGTGGCGGTGGCGACTTCAAGCGTAGTAAAGGGAGAGTCGCTTATCGATACTGTTCACACCCTCGAGGCGATGAACGCGGATTATATTGTAATGCGGCATGCGGCGTCTCTGGCGCCGCATTTTTTATCAAAAAATATACGGGCGTCGGTCATCAACGCGGGCGATGGTTTTCATGCCCATCCGACACAGGCCCTGCTCGACGCGTATTCCGTTCTCGAAAAGAGGGGATCGCTCGAAGGATTGACCATCGGCATCGTGGGGGATATCAAGCACTCCCGCGTTGCCCGATCGGATATGGAGCTGTTTAAGCGGCTCGGGGCGCGCGTTATTCTGTGCGGCCCCCCGACCCTTGTGCCTGATGAATTCAAGATATATGACGTGGACATTTCGTACAATCTGGATGATATAATCCCCGAGCTTGATGCCGTCAACATGCTGCGGATACAGTTGGAGCGGCAGAAGGGATCGCATTTCCCGTCGTTCAGAGAGTATCACCGGCAGTATGCGCTGACGGCTGACCGGCTTGAGCGATGCAAGTCTGATGTGATTGTAATGCACCCTGGGCCGATAAACCGGGGGATTGAAATTGATCATCAGGTGGCGGATTCCCCGAATTCGATAATTAACGGCCAGGTAACAAACGGGGTTGCGGTACGAATGTCGATCTTTTATCTGCTTGCCGGCGGGACGCCGCTGGAAGAGATGGAGAAAAGCTGATACATCATAGTCTGGATTGGAAGAATGGATATACTTATAAAAAACGGAAGGGTGATCGATCCCGAATCGGGAATGGATGCGCTGATGGATGTGCGAGTGTCCGGCGATCGTATTGCGGAAATTTCTACGGGCATCGGCGCCGCTTCAGGATATGAAATTGTCGATGCAGAGGGATGTCTGGTGGTTCCGGGGCTGATCGATATGCACGTGCATTTCCGGGAGCCGGGCAGCGAAGACAAGGAGACGATCATCGGGGGATCGATAGTCGCCGCGAAGAGCGGCTTTACCTCGGTGTGCACCATGCCCAACACGACGCCGGTTATCGACAACCAGGCGCTTGTCAGGTTTATCAAGCTGGAGGCCGAAAAGGGGCCGATCAATGTGTTTCCCATTGCGAATATTACAAAGGGCGCGAAGGGCGAGGAAATTACCGAGATGGGCGAGCTTGTGAAGGGCGGAGCTGTGGGATTCTCGGATGACGGCAAGCCGGTTATGAGCTCGATTTTAATGCGCCGCGCCCTGGAGTACGCGCGTATGTTCGATGTGCCCATCATCAGCCACGCGGAGGATATCCTCCTTACCGATGAAGGGATAATGAACGAAGGCGCCAACTCAACGCTGCTCGGCCTCAAGGGAATTCCCCGTGAATCGGAAGAGGTCATGATCGCGAGGGACTTGTTGATTGCCAGGCTGACGAAAGGCCGCCTTCACATCGCGCATGTATCGTCGGCAGGATCGATTGAGCTTATCAAATGGGCAAAGGGAGAAGGAATCAGGGTTACCTGCGAAACCGCGCCGCACTATTTTTCGCTTACCGACGATGCGGTGGTGGAACACCTTGCGATGGCGAAGATGAATCCTCCGTTGAGGACTGAAAGGGACAGGAAAGCCATTATTGAAGGAATGAAAAGCGGCGTTATTGACGTTATCGCCACTGACCACGCTCCACACCTGATGAACGAAAAAATGCAGGAAATGGAATATGCACCCTTCGGCATTATCGGACTTGAAACGGCCGTTCCGCTTGTGATACACGTGCTTGTGAGAGAAAATAATTTTTCTTTTATCGAGGCTTTTAAATTGCTCACGATAAATCCCGCCCGGATACTCAAACTCGATCGTGGAGAATTGAAGGAAGGAAAAACAGCGGATATAACGATACTCAATCCCGCCAGGCAGGTCCGTGTCGACGAGACGTTCATCATTTCGCGGTGCAAAAATACGCCGTTTATAGGTAAGGATTTTTATGGATCTGTGGAGTTTACGATCTGCGGCGGCAAACTGGTGTACAAAAAAGCGTAACCGTGTTTATTGAAAAGCCAGCATTATCGCCTCGGCCATGAGGCGATATCCCTCGGACGTCGGGTGCACCATGTCCCCCTGCACAAGGCGGCGAAAATCCAGGCCTTCCGCTATTTTTTGCTGCATGTAATCGTGGACCTTCGCAACAGAAAGGCCAAACGAATCGGCGAGATCCTCGATGGCCCTGTAAAACATGTTCGCTACCTCATTTTCCCGGCGGGACATCAGGCAGACCGAGGTTATCAACAGTATCTCGGCCGGGCATGCGGCCTGTATCGCGGATAGTATTGATCGCATGTTGGTGGCGAATTGTTGCGGTGAATACCCCATGACGGCATCGTTCAACGCGAATTGAATGAATACAAGATCGGGTTTGTGGGCGATCACGTCTGAATATACGCGAACGCGCCCGTTGTCGGCGGTATCACCGGGGATGCCCCGGTTGATGATGGTAAGTCTGGCCGACGGATACGCCTGTTCGATCATTTCCGTGAAATATTCGAGGTACCCCTTTCGCACCATCCAGCCGCTGGTGAGAGAATCCCCAAGCGCAACCAGCGTTACGGGCGCCCCCCTGTGGAGTTTTTCTTTTGATTGTTCAAGTCCCATGCGGGCTCTCACATGATATATGATGATATCCCTGTGTGACATTAATCTGTGTTGTGTCAATCGTTAAATGGCACACTGGATGCAAACTGTGCGGAAAGCTGTCTACATAGTATGCGCCGTGTGGTGAATATGGAAAAAACGAGAAATTTGTGAAAAAGTGAAAAGTGCAAATCACTGTTTTGAATATATGTTGACATATAAATTTTGTTGCGTATTGTACAGATGAGGCACGTGGTATTATTTCAATGGCTGACGGCGAAATGTCCTCTATTATATTAATTGAGGAGGGCTGTTGTATGAAAAAATACATAAAAATTGTCTGCGTATGTGTAATCCTTCTCTTTGCTTCCTCCGCATTCGCGGGGCAGTGGGTCTGGAAGCCGATGAGTATCAACGGCAAAAAGGGGGATATTGTAATTACGACCGGTGAGGGATTCATAATGGATCTCTTATCCATGCTTGGCGCGTATTACAGTCATTGTGGAATGCTTATCGATGACGGCTATACCATCAGGCATAACACAATGTACGCGAACGAGATACCGATTGAGTACAACTACATCTGGTTTATCAAGACCACGCCGAAGCGGCTCAATCCGTTTAAATTGAGCAACGGGATGCCCGGTATTATTACCGAAGATATCAACACCGCGTATAACGGCAATCCCGACCATGTAATGTTCAAGGCGGCAGGCGGCGCGGTCATCAAGCCCGTCGATGCTCTTGAGAGCGCGTATCGGGGCTATTTGAATGCCGCTGCGAATGTAATAACAAACCTTGTTGCGTATTACAGGGTGAACGCCTATGTCAACATGTTTCAGCTCGATAACGTGAACTATTATATCGCGGGGAGGGGAAATCACTGCTCGGGAACGGTATGGCATGCCAATTATTTTGCCGGCAAACCGATGAATGTGGCATATATACCGGTGAATATTACCGCCGTATGCGCCGAGTCGCTGTATACGTCGATAATCAACATGGTGCGCGATGATGCAGGGGGATTCGGATCATTTATTCTCGATCTTGAGGGTTTCTTCGGCACCGGCGGAGACGAGCGGATAGCAAACCAGATATGCAACACGTTTGCGTTTGACCGTTCGACGGACACGTCGTCGTACTGGAGGGGGCGTGTGCCCGCAGCGACGGCAAATGCGCCCGATCACAACCTGATGAGCACGTATACGAATCCCGCAGGCCATAACATGGGGGTACAGACTGAAACATCTTCCTATTATGGAAAAGTTGAACCACTTGTGATAACCAACGGCTACTATTACTGGGTGGAATAAACGGCACAATGCATGAATGCGGAAATGAATACCCTTCTTTTTTCCTGAGAAGGGTATTTTTTCAATGAGTGACACAAAAACGGATATGTGGGTAATCAATGACACTGGTTTTTGATTATGTAGCCGCATCGGGAAAAAGAAATGATATTTAAAAAATACAAAACGGCAATTGTCATAATCGGGGCATGCGTTATTGCGCTGGGGATCATTCTCTATATAAAAAAGCCGCAAAACGGAAGTAAAACCGCGGCTGAAATCAATGACAGCGGCTATATCAATCTTTTCCAGTTCATGTCGTTCTCCGATGAGGTAAAAAAACAGGAAGAAATAGATGTCTCGAAGTTCGCGGCATACGAGATGGAAGAAGCGAACATGATCAAAAGGGTGATTCTTGAAAAGAACCCCGTATGCGCGAATGAGGATGTGCTTGTCACCGTTGTTGCGGCCAATCCTCACGGCTCTGACGCCAATCTCATGTACCGGATAAGCAACAAGCCGGGAAACCCCGCGATTCTGCGGTTCAGGCGGGCGGGACCAAGGGAGTTTTTTGTTGTTGTACGTGACAACGCAAACCATATCGATTTCAGAAAGGTGCCGATCGCCGTGCAGGAATGTGAACGGCAGACGTATGTTATACTGCGCGCCTCTTTGAGTAATTTAAAACAGGATGTCGTGGAATTTGAAGTTACCGAGCAAAAGGGTCTGACGGGAAAATGCGAGTATAGCTGGAATTTCGGCGATGGCTTGTACAGTACAACGCAGACGGGAAGCATATCGCATTCATACGCGCGAAGGGAGCAGACGCAGTTTCAGACGACATTCACGGTCAGCGTGGCGGTCACGGACGCTGAAAAAAAGCATGGAATCGGACGGGCGACAGTGTCTCTGCCCAACCTTCATTATATCTCCAGCGTGATGGGGAATCCTACCGTGCCGATGATATATGAACAGTTTCCGGAGCTGAAAAATTCGATCTACGAATTGCCCGTTGCGATGAAAAATATTTATGATGAGGACATTACATTTCAGACTGCGGATATCGAATATAAGCCGTGCGACTCATCGGGGATGACCGAGACACGCAGAATAGACGCCGGGGTGTTGCTTGCGAATACAGTTCTTCCGAGACGCGGTACGGTCGATACCATTCTTTCGTTCGATAAAAGTCAACTTCCGCCGTTTACGTGCAATCTTTCCATACGGCTCTCGGGGAGGATGCGGGGCGTTACGGAAGTCGTGGCAAATATGCATATCTCCATTCCGCCGTCGGGAAGGGATTCTGTCGACGAAGGCCGGGACGCTGTCGTGAAGGACGATGAAATGATTAACAAGCTGAACCGCGCCGCCGAAATTCTGGGGCGGGACCGGCCGATAACGCCGGATGACATTCGGCGGCTGGAAAAAGAAGGAAAGCTGTGATGCAACGATGACGTCTGCGCGGCCGCGGCGCAACTCGTTACATTGCGGCCATAACCTCGCGCACCATCTGAAGCTCTTCATTGGTCGGTATCACCATGGCGGTTATCCTGCTCGATGCCGCCGTGATAATGGTTGTGTGTGCGTCGTTGGATGCTTCATCGAGTTCGAGCCCGAGAAAAGAGAAATGTGACAGCACCTGCTTTCGCAGCATGGATGAATGCTCGCCGATACCGCCGGTGAATACGATTGCGTCAATCCCTCCCATTTCAGCGGCGGATGCCCCTATCGCGCAGGTGATTCTGTTTACCAGCAGATCATTGGCGCGCCGCGCGTCGGGATTGCCTTTAGCAGCCATTTCCTCGATTGCGCGATGGTCGCTGCTTATGCCGCTGACCCCGAGCAATCCCGATTCCTTGTTGATGATGTGTTGTATTGATTCGGGTGTATACCCTTTGCCAAGCAGAAACATGATTATCTCGGGATCGAACGAGCCGCTTCTTGTTCCCATGGGAAGTCCTTCAAGCGGCGTAAAACCCATTGACGTGTCGAAGCTTGCGCCGTTCTTCACCGCGCATATGCTTTGGCCGTTGCCGAGATGGCATGTAACGATTTTCATGTCATGAATGTCGCGATTGAGAATGCGCGCTGCCATCGCCGATACGTATCTGTGGCTGGTGCCGTGAAATCCATATTTTCTGATGCCATGTTTTTTATAGAGATCCATGGGAAGGGCGTAGAGGTATACGCTTTCGGGCATTGTCTGATGAAAGGCGGTATCGAAGATCGCAAACTGCGTCGCTGATGGAAGCCTGCCTGTAAGGATCTCAACGCACGATATATTTATCGGGTTGTGAAGCGGTGCGAGAAATGCAAACCGCTTCAGATCGTCGATTGTATCGGACGTGATTCGTGTCGTTTGTTTATAGCGTTCGCCGCCGTGGACAATGCGGTGGCCGACGGCGTCGATTTCATTTTTTGTCTGGATAACGCCGTGTTTCGCGAGCATTGACAACATGTCTTCGATGGCGTTTTCGTGATCGGCAATGGCGCATGTTTCCTTGAACGCGCGGCCATCAACCGTAATTTTGCGGACGCATCCGGCATCGCCGCCCACGCCGCCGATGCCATCGTACAGCCCTTTCATCAAAACATGCTCTGTTTCCGCCTGAAATAATTGAAATTTCAGCGAACTGCTCCCCGCATTCACGATCAGTAGTTTCATGGCTTTGTTCCAGTTGAAGAATGTAGTAATAACGACTATCTGAAATTATGCTGTGAAAACTCAATTACTTTACATGGATTCCCGGTGCAGCAATTCCGGTAACGCATGGTAAAAAAGGAGGTTATGCCGAAGGGTGTTACCCCTTCGGCATATGGTACACGGATTGTCGATTTTACACCATGCTTAAATGCTTGTATTTAGGCAGCAAACGTACGGCAGGTTTAAACGCGTCCCGTCTGAAAGGTTCGGCAAGAACGTTCGCGCCTCCTTCGATCACCGCGTTAATAACGACAGGTTTTCCACAGTTTACGGCCTCGTTGACGACATCTTTCACCTCGCGGTAGTCCTCAACCTTGAATCCTACCGCGCCCATGTCGCGCGCGAGCTGGGCGTAATCCGGGTTTGTTGCCAGGTTGACGCCGACAAAGCGGTTGTTGAAAAAGTCGATCTGGTTTTTCTTTTCCGCGCCCCACTCGTGATTGTTGAACACAACCGCGATAACCGGAATATTTTCGCGGACGGCGGTCATAACCTCGCTGAGTCCGCTGATACCGTATGCGCCGTCGCCCTGAAGCGCAAAAACCGGCTTGTCGGGGGCGCCCATCTTTGCGCCCATCGCCGCGCCGTACGCAAAACCGCAATTGCCCCAGCTCAACGCGGAGATGTGCTGGCGGGGCCCGTCGAATTGCAGGTAGCTGTTGCATATCGAAGAGTTGTTGCCGATGTCGGTTGCGACAATCGATCCCTTCGGCATTGCGTCGGTAAGCTCTTTTATAAACCGGCGGGGATGCATCAGCTTGTTTGTCGATGACGACCATGTGTCGAGTTCATCTTTCCAGATCTTTTTTTCGTTATAAACTTCCTTAAGGCGCGCCTCGTTTTTTGTCCTGGCGGGGTCTATTGCGTGGAGCGCCGTAAAAAGCTGTTTTGCGAATTCTTTCGCATCGGCAAGAACGCCCAGGGATATACGTTTCGAGAGGCCAAGCTGGCTCGCATCGACATCGATCTGTATAATTTTGGCATCGCGTGGCCAGTAATCTATGTCATATTGCGGCAGTGTGCCAAAAGGCCCGAGGCGCGTGCCGATCGCGAGTACGACATCGGCCTTGGCGAGGCATCGCATTGCGGCCTTCGACCCGCAGTATCCGATCGGGCCGACGGCAAGCTCGTGGTCCGCAGGGAACGAATCGTTATGCAGATAGGTATTGACGACGGGTGCCGTCAGATATTCGGCAAGCGCCTTTGTTTCGTTAATTGCGTTTGCCATCGATACGCCGCCGCCGGCGAGGATAACAGGATTCTTCGCTTTTGAAAGGATGTCAGCGGCCTTTCGAATCTGCTCTTCCGTGCCCGATCCGTACTGTACATCTTCGGAGGGGAATATGTCGCAATTTAATTCGCCGTAAAAATAGTCACGGGGAATATTCAGCTGTGTCGGGCCGCACAATAACTTCGCCATGTAAAAACATCGGCGCGCAAGCTCGGCCATCCTTTCCGGGCGGTTTACGCGGACCTGGTATTTGGTGCTGCGAGCGAACCACGGCATCTGATCCAGCTCCTGAAATCCGCCGGTTCCGATTCCCATGCTGCCGGTTTCGGGTGTAATTGCGACAACCGGAGAATGCGCCCAGAATGCCGCGCAAATCGCGGAAACAAAGTTGGCCGCTCCCGGGCCGTTCTGCGCGATACACGCCTGGGGTTTGCCCGTAACACGGGCATATCCGTCGGCCGCATGCGCCGCTGCCTGTTCGTGCGCGACTGGAATAAAACGGATTCCGGCATCGGGGAAAAGATCGAGTGCGTCCATGAACGCGCTGCCCACGATCCCGAATACGTTGGTTATTCCCTCCGCGACCATGGTTTCGACAAGTGCTTCTGAGGGTGTCATTCGTGGCATGATAATACTCCTTCTTTTGTTAGAATAGTTGCATCTTTATAGAAAAAATCATTCCGTGAAACATGCGTAGTAAAACTGATACTGGATGCCCTCCAAAACATATTGCATGAACATTGTTCATATAATGAATATAGTTCATGATGCGTGTGGTGTCAATGTTTTTTTGTATTTTTTTGATATCATAAATATACAGTTTTTTGTGGCGGTACAGTATTTATCTTGACGTAGGGGATAAATTATCAATAAAACAGCCTTTCATGTGGTATATTAATATACTCTGCGGCAGGGATATTCTACGTGTGTAACGTACACGATGCTTCTTTAACAATCCGGCGCAATGAAGGACGCAAAAATGAAAAAAGACTTCAAGTTCAGAGAAATTCCATATAACTATACATCCTTTTCGGACAGGGAGATCTTTCTTAAATATTTTGATGAAGAAACCGCTGATATAATTGAGAAACTTCGGTCGCAGCGTGTTACCGGAAGGAGCGCACGGCTTCTATTCGAAATAATCGGCGATTTCTTTATCATCGATCGCAATCCCTATATCTTTAATGACCTTATTGAAAACAGGGAAAAGCTTCAACGCCTGAAACATCTTCACGAGATCAGGCTTGAAAACATAATCGAATCTGCAAACAACAATCCGCTGGTTGTGAAGCTTGTCGAAAAAATGAAGCAGCTTGACGTCGTTTTTTTTGATAACTTTGCAAAGCAGAAAAAATTGCAGAACCGCATTTTCAATACGCTGAAACACGCGACACCCCGAAACAATATTCATTTCACGGCGTTTCACAAGGTTGCGCATTCAACGGATGCAACCGACTGGCGCGTTGAATACCCGGTGGTTGTGGTATATCCGGATTCGGCATATGAAGTTGCCGCACTTGTGAAGGCTGCCCGGAAACTGAAATTGAGCATCATCCCCAGGGGCGGCGGTACCGGGCTGACCGGCGGCGCCATTCCTGTTAACTCGATGACCATGGTCATCAATACGGAGAAACTGAACCGCATTATTAACATTGAGATGCTGCCTGAAAATGGGATTGAGATCCCCGTTGTTAATGTTGAAGCGGGGGCCGTAACGGAGAATGTCATAGAGTACTGCGAACGCAAGGGATTCCTTTTCGCGACTGATCCGACATCTGCATGGGCGTCAACAATCGGCGGTAACATCGCCGAAAACGCCGGCGGCAAGAAATGCGTGATGTGGGGAACCGCCATCGACAACATATATTCTTTCCGCATCGTCGATGCGCATGGCCATTTACTGGATGTGAAGCGGCGCGGCCATCCCTACCGGAAGATTCAGGAGAATGACAACATTGTGTTCGATGTGTGCAGGGTGGATCAGGGCAGGGAAACGCCGGTTAAAACGATTACGCTCAGCGGAACGGAAATCAGGAAACGCGGTCTTGGCAAAGATATCACCAATAAGGCGCTCAAGGGAGTGCCCGGAATTCAGAAGGAAGGCGGCGACGGGATAATCGTGTCGGCGAAGTTTGTGCTGTACCGTCATTTCTCTTTTTGCAAAACGATCTGCCTCGAGTTTTTCGGCAACAACCTTATTAACGCGTCCAAGGCCATCGTGGATATAAAAAACACGTTTGAAGTGGACAGCGATGTGTTTCTAACGGCGCTCGAGCATTTTGATGAAAAATATGTCGTCGCGATAAATTACCGCAACAAGTCGAAGCGTACGGAAATTCCGAAGGCCGTATTGCTTGTCGATATAGAAAGCAATGATGAAGCGAGACTGAATGCCTCGTGCGATGATGTACTGCGCATGGTGGAAAAATACAACACGGAGGGAATAATCGCCGCCGATGACGCCGATCGGGAACTGTTCTGGATGGACCGGAAAAACCTCGGCGCGATTGCGAAGCATACGAATGCGTTCAAGCTGAACGAGGATGTCGTTATTCCGCTGGAAAAACTGCCAGATTTTGCCGATTTCATCGAAAAGCTCAATCTGCTGAAGGAATTAAGCAACGACATTCGCATAATGGAGGATGTTGAGGCGTTTCTGGGGCGCGAACTTGACAGGCAGGAAGAGGATGTTGTCAGGAAGAGGATTGCGACGTATCGTTCGCGGCTTTCGCAAACGAAGAATGATTACCTGGGGTACATCGAGAACATCGATGTTCCGGCGAAAATCTTTTTCGCGAACGGCTCCGGCGAATATGGGGAGAGGACCGTATTCCAGTGCATTCAGGACAACGTTATTAAAATCGCTTTCGAGAATGATATTATACAGTACTTCTCGCAGGTTTTTCACGGCTATGAAGACCTGCTGCGGAGTTTCAACTCGATTACCGACAGCGAAAGGAAAAGAAAAATTATAATCGCCACCCATATGCATGCTGGCGACGGCAATGTGCATGTGAACATACCCGTCTACTCGAACGACTATCTCATGATGAAGGAGGCCGATGACGCGGCGGGAACGGTGATGCGCCATGCGGTGGAACTGGGCGGCGTCATTTCCGGCGAGCACGGTATCGGCCTGACGAAGCTGCGTTTTATAGACAGGGACGTGCTGGAAAGCTACCGGCAATATAAGATAGAAAATGATCCGGACGATATATTCAATCCTGGCAAGCTGACCGCCGATTTTCCGCATAACAGGATATATACGCCGTCGTTCAATCTGCTCGAGCTTGAAGCCTTTATTTTAAAGGCAACCGACCTTGAGAAACTGTCGACATCGATTGCGTCGTGCGTCCGCTGCGGCAAGTGTAAATCGGTGTGCAACACGCATTATCCAGGCGGCACGATGTTTTTCAATCCGCGGAATAAAATACTTGGCGTCGGTCTCATTATAGAGGCCGTGCTGTACGACGCGCAGATTTCGAATACGCTGTCGTTCAGGCATTTCAAAAAGCTCCAGGAGATATCCGACCACTGCACGGTTTGCCACAAGTGCCAGGCGCCCTGCCCGGTGAAGATCGATTTCGGCGATGTAACGCTGAATATCCGCGAGCTTATGATCCAGCGTAAAAAGTCGAAGTTTAAATTCATTACCTGGTTTACGCTCTTTTATCTTCGCAGAAAGGGTTACTATATCAATAAGCTTTTGCGCATTCTGATGCTCAACATCGGGTATAAGGCCCAGAGGGTGGGGTATTACGCCAATAAGCCGTTTCACCACGTTACCGACGCGGTGTTCCCGAAGCTGGGCGGCATCCTCAAGGGAAGACTGCCGCATGCCGGCGATAAATCATTCCGGGAAATACTTAAGCTTAAGGGGTCGAACAGTTTTTATTCGATTACCAATTCCGGAAAGCCTGTTTTAAAGAGCGTGGTCTATTTTCCCGGATGCGGTTCAGAGCGGATGTTTCCTGACATAAGCATCGCCACGCTGGCGCTTCTGTACAATGCGGGCGTACGGGTCGTCATTCCTCCGGAATTTCTCTGCTGCGGATACCCACTTCTCGCGAACGGACGAATTGACCAGGCGGATATGAAGAGCTATGAAAACAGGGTGATTTTCCACAGAATAGCGGACACAACCGGCTACATGGACATTGAAAATATAATAGTATCGTGCGGCACCTGTTTTGAAATGCTCGAAAAATATGAGATTGAAAATACGTTTGCCGGCGCAACGATAATGGATATCAATGAATTTATCGCAAAGGAAGGCCTGTATACAAAGCAGCTTGCAACGAAGCAGCCTCTACTGTATCACGAGCCATGCCACACGCCGCTTCATTATCTGGGGGTAAATAAAACATTTGATGCGCTATTCGGCAGCAGGCCCGAGCTTATCCCGAATTGCTGCGGGGAAGGCGGGACGCTCGCGCTGTCGACGCCCGAGATATCGAATATTCTGCGGGAGAGGAAGAAGGCAAACGTGATTTCAATCGCAAAACGACACAGGGCCACCATACTCACGACATGCCCAAGCTGCGTACAGGGACTTTCCAAAATTAACGACGTGGTGTCGATCAAGGGTAAATCGCTTGTGGTCTTTGCGGCTGAACGATTTCTCGGCAAAGACTGGAAGAAGGAATATATCGGCGCGATAAAAAAGCACGGTGTCGAAAAAATCCTGTTTTAATTGGATATAAAATATCCTTGGATATATCTGTTGCCGGGCGAATGATCATTGCAAAGCCCCTTCCAGAAAGGGGCGAATCTCACTGAAAACCTAACACGACGTCCTGAAAAACAGGTTCTTTTCGTCAGTGTGTTTTTTCAGCCGTTACCGCGTAAAAGGTTTAAAAAAGCGCTATTTTCCTTCGACAATTAAGTAATAATCGAAACAGGCTATAATGGTCAAAGACACACACCAGGTCTTTCCTGGAATGCCTGTGGGAGTGAAACGCATGAAATCCGGAATGATAACGCTATGTGTGTGCATGCTGCTGGCGTTCGGTGCCTGTAGTACCGGGTCCGTGTCTCAGCAAAAGTGTGCGGTGACACAGTTCGAGGGGAAACTCGATAATTTCTTCTCTGTCTGTGACAGGGATATGTGTAACGCCGTTACGGTAATTACTGAACGGGAATTGATAAAAAACCTGACCCATCTGCACAGAATGAACGAGGGAGGGAAAAAATATTATCTGCTGGAACGGGAAACAATTTCCGAAATGATCCAGTCGGTGACGACTGGCGTGTACTCTGACTTTATTTTAATAAATAAACACGGGGTCGTGGTATATACGAGGGTAAATGATGATCTGTTCGGAAAAAATGTGAGAACATCGCTTAAGGACAGCCCCCTCGAAAGATGCTTTCAGAGAACGGGGGAATCGATATATGTCGACGATGTCGTCGCGTTTCCCGATCTTTCCGGCAACTACTATATATTTCTCGCATCAAAAATTTTGAAGGACGGCACAGTTCATGGCATATTCATTTTGCAGTTGAGCGTGCGGAAGATACGGGAAATGATTGATCCGGATATCGTGATGATCGGAAGGGATGGAAGGACTCGTATCGTTTCAGGGGAAGAAGGCGTACTGGAACCGTATCCATTATTTAACAAGATAATGTCTGTAGATATGAACGTCAGGGAAAAATATGGATTTTCGGATGGCCTTCATTCGTACACGTATTATCCATTTGTCTACCACAATCTTACATGGATAATCATCGAGGGGAGGCAGCCCCGTAAACAAGCTGTTTCATTCCATTTGAATTGTCCGCGTAAATTCGGCGACCCTTTCGTGAAGGGTGCCGAAGAGTGTCTGTTCCCCTGTTCGGGATGACCGCATCGTGTTCATCTTTTCGGCCAAGCCTATCAGCATCGAATCTGTTATTCTGCGCACCCCTGTATGCAGCATGCCCTTCAGCAATCCTGGAAAAAAGACCATTGATTCGATATGCGAACAGGGTATGTATTCTTTTACGCCTTTTTCGAGTATCACACTGGTTTCAAGCTCGTCTTCCTCTTCAATTAACGAAAAAAGCATCTGCCCCGCGCGGATTTTATAGAACTCGTCGATTGTGTAGTGATTCTTGAAAATAAACAGTATATCCGCGTTATTGAATATGTTGTCCGGCGTGGTCGCCATACCATGGGTTTTCTCGAACACGAGCATTAATTTTTCGTTGTTGTCGCATCCGAGAATGCGTGAAAACCCCATTGTGACAAGCAGCCTGGTGAGCCTCAGCGCCGTGGCATTGATGCCGATTATCCCGATATTTGTGATATCATTATCGACTCGGTTCTTTTTCAAGAGATGCATCAACTCTGAGAGAATTGACAGGGGCAGTTCATCATATGCGTGTGTAAGAATCGGCATATTCGCGGCGTCGTATAATTGTTCGAATGCCGTGCTGTCTTCCACTCCATCGATATCCTGGATGCGCATGGCGGAAAAGCCGGATTGGATTCCCTGAAGCGTTTTAAAAAAATCCTCAATGTGATTATACTCGATGAGTATGGGATATCCGTTCAATCCGACGAAACGCTGTATGAGGGCGGAATCTTTTTCGAGCATTACGTGGCGTCTGATATACGCTGCTGTGGGAGTCGCGTCTTTTCTCGGCGCACCGTGTATAAGCGCAATTGCGCGGGATATGCCGGAATATTGCATGGCATTTTCGCGTGATGCCATTTCCGTAATCAGTGCGCCCGCCCCCAGAAGATTCATTTCGTAATCGGCGTGGCTTTCGATAGGAAGTTTGAATACCATACGAAGAAGGCCGCCGATGATTGTATCCTCGAGAATATTCTTAATCTCGACTATTTTTATGCCGCCGCCAAGTGAGTTCAGTTTTGCCAGCAGGTTGTTATACAGCTCGCTGTTTGAATAGGATACTTCCAGGGAATATGTGTCCCGTCCGTCAAGCGTGTCATGCAGCATCGTTTTATGAATTTCGCAGCCATGTGTATATATTTCCTGTATTACCGTCGGTAGTTGCCCTTTCGTGATCTGAATCGTGATATTCATTATTATTTTCATAATTTGTATATCCCCTGAATTGTCGCGCCCGAGCCGTATTTATTGTAATTATCGTATACGTCGGTAAAGAAATTTACAATTTCACCGATGCCATTGCCGATATATTCGGCATTTTCCGCAGCGAGCTCGAAAGGCAAATTCAACAAGAGTAAAAAATGCATGCAAATTAGCACAAACCGTCTTGAACAATTGCGATATTGTGTGTAGTATGGTTGCCTGGATGGTTCTGGAGGCGGAACATGAAAGCAGGATTATTAATAACGGGGAACGGGGCTTTGCTTTATCTGACGTCAAATCAAAAATATATTGATGACGGCCTTGTGCAAAAATTTATATCAAAAGGCATTACCAAATTCATTGTGTATGAGATATCGGTCGACGAGGCCAGGAAAAAGTACCAGGGGCATTTTAACATTGTTGCGGCGGACCTTCGCGATACGGACGACCTTCGGATACTTGACTATGATGGCAACAGGGCCTTCAAAATGTTTTCTTTTAAGGAACTTGGCGAGCCCTATCTTCACGAATAATCGGTACGACCGCGCTTATTCTGCGGTGCCTGTGAGCTTAGAAAGATACTGCTGGCCTATTTCACCGCAGCGGGTCATGTGCTCCGACGCCGCGGAATGGGCGGCAGTTGTTTCCATGCCGCGGAAGAGAAGAAAATTTTTTTCGTCATAGCTGATGCGCAATGAATTGAAGAAATGCCGTATTATCGTTACGGACGGAAGAAACATATTTGTATAATCCGCCCCCCCCGAAGAGATAAAAAAACCATGTGCATTTTTTACAGGCCATTCGTTCCTTTCGCGTAATTCCCAGATCATCTGGCAGCGATCGATCAGGATTTTCAGCGGCCCCGGGAGTGATGAAAAATAGAGCGGCGACGATATCGATATCATATCGGCGCTGCGGAGTTCTCTGTATATACGCTTCATGTCGTCGTCAAATATACAATCGCCGTGCGTATGACAATGCCCGCATGCCGTACACGCAGCAATCTTCATGGTGTACACGTGAAAGCTATGTACCACCGCCGCGCTTCTGATCGGCTCGAGAAATGCGCGGTGAAAAGCGGATGAGTAACTTTTCTTTCCGCGCGGGCTGCCGAAAATCGCAAGTACCCTGGGTTTAATCTTCCTTGAGCCTTGCAAAGATCATTCTCCCTGCTGTTGTCTGGAGTACTGATGTGACGGTCACGTCAACCTCGTGATTGAGCCTGCGGCGCCCGTTTTCAACGACGACCATGGTGCCATCGTCGAGATAGCCGATCGCCTGGTTCTGGTCCTTCCCTTCTTTAATCAGCGATACGTTCATTTCCTCGCCCGGCAGGACTATCGGCTTCAGGGCGTTGGAAAGCTGGTTGATGTTCAATACATGAACGCCATGAAATTCCGCAACCTTGTTCAGGTTGAAGTCGTTAGTGATAATAACCGCTTTCATCACCTTGGCAAGCTTTACCAGCTTCGCGTCGACCTCGCTGATCTCGGGAAAGTCCATGTCGGAGATTTTGACCATGATGGACTGGTCTTTCTGCATTTTGTTAAGGATATCGAGGCCGCGCCTCCCCCTGTTACGCTTAATGGAGTCCGCTGAATCTGCTATCATTTGGAGTTCGTTGAGAACAAAATTGGGAATTACAAGAATGCCTTCGATGAAACCAGTGTCGCAGATATCGGCAATGCGGCCGTCTATAATAACACTTGTATCGAGAATCTTGTATGAGCCGCCGTTTTCTTTACCCCCTTCGGTCTTTTCCGGGATAATCTTGTTGAGAAGCGCGATATCTTCATTGTTGATTACAAAAAACAGCATTATGGCGAAGCCGACGATATGATACACCAGTGCCCGTATCACAGTCGCATGCGACTGGGAAATAGCGAGCGGCAGCGACGAAAAGGCAAGCGTCATCATATGAGCAAGAAAGAGTCCGATGATGAGACCGATTATCGCGGAAAGCAGCAGGCGCGCGGAAAAGGTATGCGACACGTATTCGATAACTATAATTGTGACAAGCGCAACAAACGCCGCGACAATACCGCCGATAAGGACGGCCTGGAGAGATACATTAATGTAATACAGGCACGTAAACATCACCGATGTAAGAATAAATAAAATTCTGAATATCGCTATCATAATTGCCGTACTCCTTTTATATAGTAATAAAAATTATGGTGAAAAATAAATTAATTAACCGGACACTCCGGCCACTCAGACAGGTGCTGCATGAGTAAAAAATGATGACGCGCTAATGCCTTTAAAGCAATAGCGCGAAACGGGGGGAGTAATCTGGATTATTGGGAAAGGGCTTCTGAAACCAGATTGCCGGCTTCCTCGATATTTATATCTTTTGCCAGCGCAATTTCGTGAATTACCAACTGGTACGCGTTTTCGTAGAGTTTGCGCTCCATAATTGATAATTCTTTCTCTTTCCCGCGTTTATAAAGGTCGCGCGCAACCTCGCCGACTTCATAGATTGACCCGCTTTTTACTTTATCGATGTTACCCTGATATCTGAGCTTCCAGTCATCTTCTGTAATAAATTCCTTTACTCTCAGAAGATCGAGAACCTTGTTGACTTCGCGTTTTGGGATGATAGCCCTGATCCCAATTGTTTCTGCCTTTTCAACGGGGATCATGACCTTCATTCCGCTGTTAATGATAGTAATAAGATAAAACCTGTCTCTTTTACCAAGTACTACTTTCTTTTCTATTGCTTCAATAATTCCAACACCGTGCATCGGGTAAACAATCTTATCGCCGACCTTGAACATAACCCTCTCCTAAAAAAAGCAAATGAATCCATTTCCCCCAATAAACAAATATGTGTAAAATTTCAATATATCAGTATAGCGTATAAATATGATGAATTCAAGAATAAAAAAGTTTATCGCCTGTTTTTACTGAGATTTCAATCCTTCTTTCTCCATATACATGTCGAGAACGGATTTCATCGGCGTATCCGATCCCCCTCCGAACAGCGTCGAATGATCGATTCCCGGCGGTTCGGGGGGGAACACGGGATCATTCATGCCGTTGTATATCTCACGCATGTAATTGGCCCACACGGGAGCGGCGACGCCGGAACCCGCCTGATGCTTGCCAAGCGACATGAACGGCTTATCGTAACCGAACCACACGACAGCCGCGATGTCGGGTGTAAATCCACAGAACCACGCGTCGGTCCAGTTCGACGTTGTGCCTGTTTTACCCGCGCATTTTTTTGTGAATTTCGCATTGCTGCGTATCACTTCGGTCGGTGTGCCGCTTTCGATAACGGACTGCATCATCGATGTCATGATATATGCGGTTTGCTCGGAAATAACCTGGATGGTGCCGTCCATCTCTTTTGCCGCGATAATATTGCCGACCTCCTCCTCGATGTTGGCCAGTTCATTGCCATCCCTGTCGGTGATATACCGAATGGCAAACGGGAAAACGTCCCTGCCGCGATTGGCGTAGATTGAATAGCCGGTCGCCATTTCGAAGGGCGTAAGCTCTGACGTGCCAAGGGAAAGAGACGGGGTTGGAGTAAAGCGCGATTCAGGAACCTTCAGCATGCGGGCCGCGTAATTGATGATTCTGTCGGCGCCGACGATATCATAAATCCGTATCGATATGACATTGATGGATGCCGCAAGCGCGCGGCGCAAATTTACCATCCCGCGGTAATCGCCTTCATAATTTCCCGGGGCCCATGTCTCGCCGGTCTCGTCGATATCGACGATCGGCGCATCGGGAAGGGTCGTTGAGGGGGTTATAAGCTTTGCTTCTATTCCCGAGCCGTAGACGAACGGCTTGAAGGCCGAGCCAGGTTGGCGTCGCGCCTGTATCGCCCTGTTGTACTGGTTATCAACGCTGAATCCAGATCCGCCGATCATGCTGGTGATATATCCGGTCGGTGGTTCGATTGCGAGGAAAGCTCCTTCCACTTTCAGGGACGACGATATTCCCGAAACAAGCGTTCGGAACGATTCGATGGCCTCATTCGATTCCCCTGAATCCATCATGAGCGCGATAATGTCGAGTGAATCGAGCAGGTCTTCGGCGATGTGCTTATTAAAAACGGTTTCGAAATCGTTTTTAACCTGCATGCCCGGCAGGTCGAATACCATGCGCAGTACCGAGTACGAGTCGAACAGTGCACGGTCGACGGCGCTGTTATAGTATTTGTTCGCGTTTTCGGATATTTCATTTTGCCGGGCAACGGCGTCGCCAAAGTACCGCTCCGCGACCTCCTGCCTGCGAAGGTTGAGGGTTGTATATACATTCAATCCCTCGTTATAGAGCACATCTTTGCCGAAACGCGCGGTAAGGATCTGGCGCACATAATCGGTAAAATATGGCGCGCGGTCTTCACTTTTTGTAAACGCCGTTTTTGTAGTATACTCCGTTTTCAACGAATCGATATACCCGGGCCAGAATTCGTCATAGATTTTTTTGGCGCGCTTTCTGGCGAGATATCCCGAATCAACCATGCGTCGCAGGGTGTCCCAGTTTTTTACGTATGCCTCGTGAGGATTCAACAGGGGCGAATGACGTCCCGGGGCGGATGGAAGCGCCGCAAGGACCGAGCTCTCGGCGAGATTGAGGTACTTCACATCCTTGTTGAAAAAGAGGTGGGCAGCGGATGATATGCCGTAGCACCCGTGTCCGAGGTATATCTGATTGAAATACATCTCAAGGATTTCTTCCTTGGAAAATTTCTTTTCTATCTGGAGGGTGAGCACCGCCTCGAGCGCCTTTCTGGCAAGGGTTCTTTCGCCTGATGTAAAAAGCCTCTTCGCAAGCTGCTGGGTTATTGTGGAGCCGCCCTGGACAACTTTTCCGGCTAAAATATTTTTTACCATTGCCCTCATGATTGCCATCGGATTGATTCCGAAATGCCGGTAAAAATCCCTGTCTTCGGTTGCGACAAAGGCATTTATAAGAGGTCTGGGAAGGTCCTCGAAGGAAACAAGGTCGCGTTTTTCCTGAAAGAGCTCCGCAATGAGATCGCCGTTGACATCATACAGTTTTGTGGGAAGATTTGGCTGAAACTGCCTGAGATTATTGATGCCCGCGAAATTCTTAACCTGTGATGTGATATATCCAAACAGCACGCCGCCGAAAAGCGAAACTATTACAAGTGCAATAAGCGCTATTCTTTCGATGCGGTGCAGCTTTTCGTGTGTACTGTGCTCGTCCATCTGGAGTAATGACCTGTCGGTTGTGAAAATTAATACGCTACTATTTAAAATGTAACGATTTAATCAAGTATTTAATGTGGCTATGACGGATTTATTGTTTCAATGATTTCGAAATATAGCCGGTAAGCCATAGAATGCCGAATATGAGAAGCGCTGCCCCCGCGATATAGAGTACAATCCCTATGAGCCATACCAGCACCTTGAGCGCCAGGGGGAGCAGGTACCTGACGGTTACGTAGATACATGCAAGGATTCCGATGATATAGAGTAATCTGTTTCCGCTGCCATACATCTGATTTTCGTTCATAGTGTGTATTCGGCATGGTATGAGGTGCTGTCTAAAAAGCCACATAATCCCTCCCCTCGAGAGAAGGAAAGATGCCTTCAGAACAGCACCCCAAAACCGTTACGGCCGCTCCGCGACGGTGATGAACAGGCTCAGTTTCGCCCTGTTTCTCCATACGGTCATTTTCAGGCTTTTCCCAATCGGGGTTTTGCTGACAACCTCAACGAGATCGTTATAACTTTTTACCGGCAGGTCGTTGATGCTGAGAACCACATCACCGACCTGCATGCCGCCCTTAAACGCGGGGCTGTCTTCTACAATGCCGCCGACAAGCGCGCCCTCGGTGTTTTTTAATCCGAGTTCCCGTACATATTCGTCTGTAAGAGGAACGATCTGCACGCCGATGTATCCCCGTTTAATCTTCTTGTTCTGTTTGAGCTGTTCGAGGATGGATTTTGCGGTGTTGATCGGGATGGCGAACCCTATTCCCATCGATCCACCGCTGCTCGAATAAATCATCCTGTTGATGCCGATAACCTCGCCGTCGATGTTGATGAGCGGCCCTCCCGAGTTCCCGGGATTGATCGAGGCGTCTGTCTGGATATGCGATTGAGAACCGCCCATCATATCGACATCCTTTCTTCCCGTCGCGCTTATAACGCCGACGGTAAATGTTTTATCGAGCCCGAACGGATTTCCGATGGCAATGGACCAGTCTCCGACCTTTACAGTGTCCGAATTGCCGATAAATACCGGCTTTAGCTTGTTGCCGGTGGTTATTTTAAGGAGCGCGATATCCGTTTTCTCGTCGGAGCCTATAACTTTTGCCGGAAACGTCGTGTCGTTGATTTTGACGGTGACCTTGTCGACTCCGGCGACGACATGGTGGTTTGTGCATATATAGCCGTCTTCAGATAATACAAAGCCCGTGCCGAGCCCGGTGCGCTTCTGCACACGCCGCCCCTGGTTGCCGGGAACCCCGAAAAATTCCCTGAAAAACGGATCGTTGAAGAAAGGATGCTGAGGAAGATTTACGGTTTGTTCGGTTGAAATAAACACGACACGGTCTTTATACAGGTCATAAATCGCCCTGAAATTCTTTTGAATCTCCCACGCCCTGGCCGCGTCGGTGCTGCCCTTCAACGGAGATTGCTCTGATCCCCCGAAGACCGGGGCATTTTTATCTGAACATGAAAACTGGTAGAGTACGAGCGATATTAAAAATATGATGAATACCGGAATAAACAAACGTTTTGGCTGCTTCATAATCGATTTCTCCTGCCTCGAATTTATATAACCATATAGGATTGATTACTATTGAGAGAGCGCATGACGCGCGAATGTTACAGTTACAATAAAACAGAAACGGCGATTTTCTGAAAATGTCAAATGAAAATTTGCGGCAGGCGCGGTCGTTCAATGCCGAAGAACAAGGCTTTCAGCAATCAGCACTTTTCCCGTCGGGTGATTATTATAAGAAAATTAAGTATTGACGGATGTTTGTTATATGTTAATATACTTAATCAATCATCGTATAACAAATGTCGTACCATTGTGACGCGCGTTCGAAAAATGCTTTTTTGCCGGGTGAGCTCTCACCCGCGAGGGATGTCGTGCTATCTTCAAATATTCTGTGCGTATCTTTTTCATGCAAACTATAAAAAGGAGTACCGGCATGCAGGAAATCACGGGTAGTAACAACAGATTTCTCGAAGGTGATTTAACACACAGAACCTTTCGGGAATTTCAGGCGGATGCAAACGACATTCGCATGTATCTCGGAGGCAAAGGACTTGGCCTGAAAATGCTCTATGACAGGATGCCGCCGGGGATTGATCCGCTCGGTGATGACAACATTATCGCCTTCATGACAGGTGTATTGTTGGGCACGGGCGCCCCCTGTTCGGGCAGGTTCGAAGCGATTACCAAATCGCCGTTGACGGGAATAATGTGCACCGCTTCGTGCGGCGGTCCGTTCGGGATGGCGTTGAAAACATCCGGGTGGGACGGACTTCTTGTGAAAGGGAGCGCGGATGCGCCAGTGTATCTTGTCATCGATTCAAAGGGCGCCGTATTCAAGGACGCGAAAAAACTATGGGGCAAAGACACACGCCAGGCGCAACAACAAATTGAAAAGGAAGGAAGCGGGGCGGTGGTTATCGGGCCCGCGGGAGAAAATCTTGTTCGATTCGCCAACATCTGTTCGGGACACCGCTTTCTTGGCAGGGGCGGCATGGGCGCCGTGATGGGAGCGAAAAAATTAAAGGGAATTGTCGCGAAAGGAAACGAATTCAAGATTAAGCCGAAGAACCAGAAGAAATTCGATGCGCACAGAAAAAAGCTTAACTCGTATATTAACAATAATGCCATCACATCGGGATCGTACAGAAATTTCGGCACAAACGCGAACGTAAATCTTTCGAATGCCGCGGGAATTCTTCCTGTTCGTAATTTTACAAAGGGCTCTCACGGGGAAGCGTACAAAATTTCCGGGGAAGAGATACACGACCGCTTCAATACAAAATATTCTACGTGTAAGCCATGTTCCATTTTGTGCGGACACAAAGGGACATTCGACGGGAGGGAGCTTCAGATTCCGGAATATGAAACTATCGGCCTTATGGGCTCGAATCTTGAAATCTTCGATCCGGTGAAAATCACCGAATGGAATGAGCTCTGCTGCCTGATGGGGATGGATACGATCTCGATGGGGGGAACGCTTGCCTGGGTAATGGAAGCGGCGGAGAAGGGGCTGTATAAATCTGATTTGAAGTTCGGTTCTGCTGACGGTATTACCCGGACCATCACGGATATTGCGCGCGGGAAGAAAGCGGCAAAAGATCTCGGGATGGGGTCCAGATGGCTTTCGAAAAAATACGGGGGAAGGGATTTCGCGATTCAGGTCAAGGGCATGGAAATGGCCGCCTACGACCCGCGAGGCAGCTTTGGGCAGGGACTGTCGTATGCGGTAGCCAACAGGGGGGCATGTCACCTGTCGACGTCGCTTTTTACGCTTGAAGCATACTTCAATATGGCAAGCCCGGCTGCGAAACGGGGCAAAGCGACCATGGTAAAGTTTTTTGAAAACGTGTACGCGGCGATGAATTCGCTGCACATTTGTCATTTTACGGCATTTGCCGTTTTTCTTGAGCCGCCATTGATAAAGTATACGCCGGTTCCCCTGTTGAAATTAATGACCCAGAACCTGACCCCTGTTGCCTTGAGCGTCATGGATATCAGCCTGTGGCCGAAGCTCTGGTCGTCGGTGACGGGGATCAAAATGGGGATGCTGAAATTCAAAAAAGTCGGCGAGCGCATCCATGTGCTCGAGCGATACATGAATACCAGGGAGGGTATATCGCGTAAGGATGACATGCTGCCGGGAAGGCTCCTTTTCGAATCGAGGAAATCCGACGTGAAGGAACGGCGTGTCCCGCTCGAAAAGATGCTGGAACGATATTATCGCGCCAGGGGGTATGATGAAAACGGCATTCCAAAAGACAGAACGCTGAAGCGTCTGGGAATAGAAAAAAAATAATAACAGCGACATCTTTCACGTAAGGAGAAAAAGTCATGAATACGACTGCATATCCGGAAATAAAACCGAAGGATAAATTTATTAAAAAATTATATGTTATGGTGATGCTTTTTGTCGTTGGGCGCGCAATCAAGGCGGCGGCCCGCACCGACAGGGCCGTCCGGGAGGAATTCGAAAAGCTGCGGGACGATTTTACGTTGAGGCTCGGGGTGATGCCGGCGGGGCCCGCAATGGTGGTGGCGAAAGACGAAAAGGGAAGGGGGCGGTACCTTGGCTCCAACCCGAAGGGCAGAAAAATTACGCTCGATATGGGAATAAAAAACATAGAGGCGGCCATGCTCCTTTTTACATTCAGGGAATCGACGGCGATATCGACCTGCCGCAATCGCCTTATTGTACAGGGCGATCTTCCCGATGCATGCGCCGTCGTAAGGATTCTCGACCTGGTCGAGGTATACCTGCTGCCGAAGATTATTGCGAAGCTTGCGGTGAAGCGATATCCAAAATGGTCGCAGGTGTCACCGTTGCGAAAGCATCTGGGGCGCATCGCAGTGTATGTCCGCACACTTGCGGGAATATGACGGTGTTTCAATGAGACACGGTATAGTACAACGATTTTATGTATGGAAGAGGACCTCGAAATGAAAATACCCGACAGTTATGCTTTTTTCAGTCAGCCGAAAATAATCTCGGGAAGCTGCGCCCTCGAGAATATCCCGCTGGAGCTTGACGCGTTAAATGCGAGAAAACCCCTGATTATTATGGCTTCCGGCGGGGCAAAAACCGGGCCGGGCAAGAAAATTGTTACGGCATTCAAAGGCTCGGGTGTTGTAATCGGGGCGATATGCGACAACATATCCCCCGACGCGAGCCTTGACATGGTGTACGGCATTGCGCAGCTTTTCCGCGACAGGGGATGCGATTCGATAATTGCCGCGGGGAGCGGATCGGTAGTGGATGCCGCAAAGGTGGCGAATATTGTCATATCCACAAACACGTCTGACATTGCCCAGTATGCGGGGGAAAATGCTGTTCTTGAAAACAACCTGAAGCCGCTGGTTGCGGTCCCGACAGGATTGAGTACCGGCTATGAAGCGACCGACAGGGCGCGGATAGGCACTTATAATTTCCGGTCGGATTATATTTCTCCTGATGTCATTGTTATCGACTCGCGCATGATTAAATTCGGTGATGCGGATGCGCCGGCGCTCAGCGCCATGCCGGCCCTGACACATGCGATAGAAGCGTTTCTATCCGAAAAAAGAAATCCAATGTCGGATGTGTACGCCTCGACCGCCATGCAATTGCTGCACGAAAACCTTGCGGCGGCGATAAAGCGGTTGCGAAATAAAAAAGCGTGCCTGGCGGTGGCAAATGCCGCGGCAATGGCGGGCATCTCTTTTTCAAATGTGCAGCCTGGTATTATAGATACGCTCGCGCAGGCGGTAGCCGATGTGACGGATTTCCCAATCGGCGTCTGCATGGGCATTCTGCTTCCGTACGGTATGCTATATCTGCGCGACCAAAAAGTGGGGATTCGAAGCGATCTTCTCATGGCGCTTTCCGGGCTTGATATATTCGCGGAAACTCCCGACGGCCAACGGACAGAAAAATCGATTGCAACGATTCAACAGCTCGTTGCCGCGGCGCGCGGTGTGGTGCCCGGGTCGTTCAAAGAACTCAATATCCCGAATTACAAGCTGAAAGAGATTGTGCGCGTGGCGTCGGAGAGGTCGAGGGCGTATTCGGTACACGACTATACGCTTTTGCTT
This sequence comes from Spirochaetia bacterium UBA5368, assembly GCA_002407865.1. Classification (GTDB taxonomy): domain Bacteria; phylum Spirochaetota; class UBA4802; order UBA4802; family UBA5368; genus UBA5368. Next base: position 5,244 of record DHPI01000071.1, on the reverse strand, counting down.
GATAAGGCATGGGTGGGAATCCAGGAACAATAAAACAGAAAGGGGAACGGTTATGCATTTACCTGATTATTATGAATTTTATTCACGGGTGAAAATCATATCGGGGCGTCGCGCACTTGAGCAGATTCCCGCGGCGCTTACACGAATGAACGCCAGAAACCCGATGATAATATCGGACAAAGGCGTTTCAGGAGCCGGGCTGGTGAAGCTCGTACTGAGCGCGGTGAAAAAATCTAAGGTTCAGGTTCGCGCCGTTTTTGACGATGTGCCGCCCGATTCCGAGGTGAAGGTCGTCAACAGGGTCGCGCAGCTTTACAGGGCAAAGGGTTGCGATTCTATAATTGCCGTCGGCGGGGGGTCGGTGCTCGATACCGCCAAGGGGGTGAATATACTTGTATCGGAAAATTCCGACGATTTAATGAAGTTTACGGGCTTTAACCGGATAAAAAGAAGATTGAAGCCGCTTGTCGCGGTTCCGACAACATCGGGAACGGGTTCGGAAATGACGCTTGCCGCGGTAATCGCCGATCATGATAAAAATTTCAAAATAATTTTCGGATCAAATTTTCTTCTGCCCGACGCTGCGGTGTTGGACCCGCGGATGACGCTGACGCTTCCGGCGCACATTACGGCGTTTACCGCGATGGACGCGATGACTCACGCGTGCGAGGCGTATACGTGTCTTGCGAAGAATCCATTGAGCGACGCCGCGGCCCTTGCGGCGATAGAACTTATCAGCACGCATCTGCTGCGTGTAATCAAGAAGCCAAAGGATCTCGACGGAAGACTGGCGCTTGCAAACGCGTCGTCGCTGGCGGGCATGTCGTTTTCGAATTCCACTGTCGGCATGGTGCATTCGATGGGCCATGCCATCGGCGGGGTGTAT
>DHPI01000071.1:0-4214 GCA_002407865.1 Spirochaetia bacterium UBA5368 | reverse complement strand
GCCATGCCATCGGCGGGGTGTGCCGTGTGCCGCACGGGCTTTGCATGAGCATGCTGTTGCCATATGGCCTCGAATATAATTTTCATAAAAGCAGTCAGTATACCGCGGAATTGTTGTTGCCGCTTGCCGGCGCGGAGGTCTATGCCGCAACGCCGAAAAAGGAACGGGCGGAAAAAGCAATCGCGTATATACGAAAAATGAATCAGGACCTCTATGACGCGACAGGCGGCCGTCATGCCCGCTGTCTCAAAGAGGTTGTCGACGCGTCGGGGACTGCCATGATTCCTGTTGAAAAGCTGCCGGAAATCGCGAGAACGGCAATGGGCGATGCCGTGCAGTTTTATAATCCGGAAGATCTGGATTATAACGATTTTATGATGGTGCTTGAAAGCGCATGGGAAGGGGCACCCCTCGACAGAAAGCGGGTAAAAAAAGGATAGGGTTGATGCCGGCACGGGGCCCCGCGTCGGCAGTTGCGCAGACGAAATTTGTAATAAACGGGGAGGATATATGCCTCCCCGTTTATTATTTCATCTTTACTTTTCCGGGCGGGGATGCAGCATGTACTCGTTTAATCTGTTTCACCTTTCGCTGCGGTTCGGATTTGAATTCAACGAAACAGACGATGTGTTGGCAACAAGGAGCGGCCAATGGGTTCTATAATGCCGGAGATTCGTACGCAAAACATAGGCGATGTCGACGTGCAGTACCTGCTGTATGAAGGTGACGGGCCCACGATTATATTTCTCCACGCGACCGGTTTTATGCCATGGATATGGCATCCTATCGCCCGGCGTCTTGCGGCATCGTACCGGATTATCGCGCCGTACTTTTGTGATCATCGGGAGCGCGATCCCGAGGAAGGAGGGCTTGGCTGGATGCTGCTCGCGGAGGATCTTTGCAGTTTGTGCACGAGACTGCGAATTGAAAGCCCCCTGCTGGTCGGCCATTCAATGGGTGCGACTGTAATGACGCTCGCGAACGCGACGCACGGATCGCTTGCGCGGAAAATGATTCTGATCGAGCCAATTTTTCTTCCATCAGATTTTTATGGCATGAAAATCAAGGTCGCGGATCATCCGCTTGCGTCGAAATCGATAAAGCGAAAAAATCACTGGGAAAACGCGGAATCCGCGAGGAGCTACCTGAAATCCCGCCGATTGTTTAAGAACTGGGATGATGAAATACTGGATATTTATATCACCTACGGCATGATACGCGGCGAAACGGGCGGGCTTCAACTGGCATGCCATCCGCGGCGCGAGGCGTCGCTGTTTATGGGAGGATTGGAATTCAATCCCTGGCCGTTGCTGCCTCATATTCACTGTCCCGTACTGGTTGTCGAGGGCGAAGAAAGCGAGAACAGAAAATTCATCGATCTGCAGAAGGCGTCAACAATGATGCCGAAGGGTGAGTTTATGCGCATCGGCGGCGCGGGCCACCTTATCCCGATGGAGCGGCCGGCTGAAATAACGGAAATTATTACAGGCTATTTCTCGCGGAACGATCACACGGTCCGTGCATAGATTCCAGTTTTCGTCAAGGAGGAGCCGCATGCAGGAGAAAAAAACCTCAGAAAGCAGAATCACAATGATTATACAGATGACCCAGTTGGATGCGAATCTTGCCGGGAATGTTCATGGCGGTGTCATTATGAAGCATATTGACACAACGGCCGGCATCGTCGCGTCACGGCACGCAATCAGCAATGTGGTCACGGCGTCGATCGACAGGCTCGATTTCCATTCGCCGGTTTATGTCGGTGATCTGTTGCGGCTTCATGCAAATCTCAATTACGCGGGAACGACATCCATGGAGGTCGGAGTAAGGATTGAAGCGGAAAATTTTATCACCGGCGAGGTGCGACATACGGCATCCGCGTATCTGACGCTTGTGGCGCTGGACGAACACGGCAAACCGAATAAAATACCGCAGCTTGTGCTGGAAACGGAAGATGATGTGCGGCGTAACCGGGAGGCGGCGATTCGCAGGGAGGTCAGATTGAAGGAGAGATTGCGCGAAAAAACCGAAAACAGGAAGAATGAGGGGGCTTAATCCTTGAACTCATCAATGTTCCGTTTTTTTAAGCGGGCGTTATCCTTTTGAATCAAGTCTTTGAAAATGTAGCGGTAGTTGTTCGTCGAGTCGGGTTCAATCTGTTCAATCGGCACCTGGTTTATTTCATGTTTTTCACATGAGAGGAAAGCGGCGAGAAAAATAACAATTAGTAACGCACATGCGGATCTCATCATTCACACCTCTTTGCGCAAAGTAAGGAGTGAGCGGCGCAATGGCAAGCCATTAATTACATGTATTTTATAAAGCAATTAATTTGACAGAATAAATATACTACAGTACATTACTTGACGTTTGAACGAAGGAGGGAGACGCATGAGGATCGGTACCGATCTGGGCCATGTTGCGCAGCCGCGGCGGGATGACCAGGTGCGCGCGACGTCAAGAAAATCCGCAGCGCCTTCAGAATCCGCAGACGTAGCGAAGCAGGTAACACCGGGTGAGAATGCGGATCTACAGGCCATTCTCGGGCGGCGTGAAGATGAACTCAAAATAACCGAGGCGTTGGCGATCGCACAGATGGCGCAGAATGTGCTTCTCAAGGCGATGGAGATATCGTTACGGCTTCGAAATATCGCCAGTGACGCGATGGCATCCAGAAAAATAAACTACACTGAGCTCACCGGCATACGCGCCGAGATGGAATCATCGCTGGGGGTCTATGCGCAGAGGTTTGGGGATGTCATCGTGGTTCCGCCGGTGCCGCAGGCCCCGGAAAATACTGTGCGGGATGAGATGGCATCCGGCGTTTCGATCGGCGATGAAATTCGCAACGTGAAAATTGTCGTCGAAAAAATGACTAACGGCGATATCCCGAATTTGTCAGAATTCGACAAACTGTCCGGCGGGCTTCGGGAAAGAAATGCGGAAACGGCAGCCGCGATTGAATACCTTCAACGTAATGGAAACATGCTTGTGAGCCGTTATAATGAAGTTCTTGCCATCGGTAATGCCGAGGGTCTCGCGCGGAGTATGCCGGGAAAAATCGTTGAAAACCCGGGCGCCGCCTTGAGGGCACAGGCGAATATCAACACCGAGAATACCGCCATGTTGCGCGCGCGGTAATAAATAATTTGCCTTTTACAAATCGCCATGATAGCATGCCGACAGGTAAGCAGGTGTCAATACTAACGGTAGAGTGGCTTTTATGGAAGTGTTTGACGGGTTCATTGCCGCGATTTCCGCTGAATTCAAAATGATTTTTCATAAGGATTCCCGTGGCGCCTATACAACGAAGGTTGAATTTGACAACGACCGCTCGCAGGAAGTGCTGATTACGCTGTCGAAAGACGAGGTCGGCGACAGAATTATTAATTATTATTCAGTTATAGGCAAACTCAAAGGCGATTTCGGGGAGTTGTTTAAGTATGCTCTTCAGCTCAACTCGACGCTGCAGTACGGTGCCACGGCGCTTATCAACGATACGCTTATTCTGCGTGATTCGATTTTGCTTCAGGATTGCGATCCGAGGCGTTTCATGAAGTCGCTCACGTACATTGCCGCAAAGGCCGATGAGCTTGAGGAGATTTTTCTGAAGGAAAATGTGCGCTGAACGTGAGATCAAATGGCGTTCAGCCGTGCTTCCAGCTTCTGCGCAAGTTCTCGCAACAGGGGCATGTCGATGGTGTCGTCGACATGCAGGAATAACGCGAGGTTGTCGCGGGTGATCACGATTGCACGGTCCTGATTGTATCCAGCGAATTCGTTCAGTTTGCTGGTTTCGTTTTTCGCCGAGTTTGTGTTGTTATAGAGAATTATATAGCATACCATGTCGTCGCCATATGGCGTTTCGACGCGCGCCAGTATGCCGCAATACAGTGCCGCTATTTTTGTCGGATCGCCGCCGGGATATATCTGCGAAGAAAGCTTGTGTATGGCGTTGCGGCTCATTATACAGGGGTTTTCCTTCAGGAGCGCTTTTGCGAAAGGTGGAAGCGTTCCGAAGGCAAATCCTTTCGGGAGATCGTCAGACACAAGTTTTATTTTATCAAAGATGTCGGTTTTATACTCGGCATGTGTTGCCGGTACAACAAGGGCCATGAGCAATAGTACGGTTATCATGGATATGCGCTTTTTCATCGGGGTCTCCTGCGGAAGCGTTAGAAATAATAAAAATCACTCTTTCCGGATTATTGGGA
>DHPI01000058.1:560-4643 GCA_002407865.1 Spirochaetia bacterium UBA5368 | reverse complement strand
GCAGGTGGTTTTCGTTGCACAACGAAAAACCCCGCCTGTGGCGGGGTTTGATGTGGCCGGTTATTACAGTTTTTCAAAACCCTATTCCTTGTTTTCGATAACGTAGGATGGTATGTCCCTCTTTTCAAGCATGCGGCGGTACCGATCGGCGTCACCGCGGGAACCGATATTTTCGATCCGCACCTTGTACATATCACCCTCACGGTAGAGTACCACCGGCTTATCGACATAATCCTCAATTCGTTTTTTCAAATCCCCCGCTTTTTTCTTCGAATAAAACGCGCCTGCCTGCAGGGAAATCCGTGAATAATTGCTGTCGATTGAATCATCAATCTCCGCCATACGTTCATCATCGGCAATGCGGGCGCCGCCATATACCGGCTCGACTTCCTCTTTCTGGCGTACGCCGATAGTACGCTGATTCGATTCCGCGCCGCTTTTCACAGGGACAATCCCCACAACGGCTTCACCGCTTGAAATCATATCGAGATCCTTCGCCGCCGCGTACGACAGATCGAGAATCCTGTTTTTTTTGTACGGGCCGCGATCATTGATTCGCACCTGGACACTTTTTCCATTATCGAGGTTCTTGACCATGACGACAGTGCCAAACGGCAGTGTGCGGTGCGCCGCCGTGTACTCGTTCATGTTGAAGCGCTCGCCCGACGCGGTCACCCTCCCGTGAAACTCCCTGCCGTACCATGACGCCTCGCCGGTCTGGTAAAATTTTTCTTTTTTCAGGCTGCCATCGATGAATCCGCTATCCGCGTCAACCGCGATATTTTTCGCCGCCGGCCGGTTCGGTTTCACACTTTTTCCGTTTTCAATATCGAAGGCGTAGTCACTTTCTTCACTATAGGTAAACGACGCTTCATTTTCAACAGTACGCGCGTTATTTTTACCGGAACTGAATATCTGTTCCTTTGTAATTGCCTTGTTCGGCGCACATGCCGAAATGAGGACCGCGAACACCACCCCCATTATCGAAATAACGCCAGCGCCACACCCATTATGGTTCATACCTGATTCCTCCATACGTCATTGTATCTCTATAGTATTATCGGAAACTCGCGAAAATGCCTTAATATATCCTCCCAAAATCATTCACCATGCATCGCCCGGGACTGCCTGCCGGATAAATATCGCCGCATTCGTAAAAAACATTCTTGACCACACCCAACACCGCGGTATTCACTTGATCTTCACAACGGACGCGGCAATGGCCGTATACGCAACACGAGGTAGATTTAATGAGTATTGTTTCATGCAAACCAACAATCACCAGAAAGGAACTGGAAAGCGTTCTCGACTGCCTTATACGCGACAAGCTTGAAGCGGGAGAGTCGGTAAAAAATTTTGAGGCGCAGATCGGAAATCTCGTCTCGTGCAAATATTCCCTTGCGACATCCTCGTTGACCGCATCATACCATCTCGCATTTCTCGCCCTGGACATCAGGCCCGGCGACGAGGTTATCGTGCCCTCGTTTTACGACCCGTCGGCCCTGGGCGCGATTCAGCTCGCGGGCGGGACGCCCGTGTTGGTGGACATCGCGGAGGGATCGTTCGCGCCTTCCGTGGACAGCATCAGGGAAAAAATCACCGAACGCACCAGGGCGATTATCGCGGGCCACCTGATGGGTTTTTACTCGCCGCTTGATGGCTTTAAAGAATTAAACGTTCCATTAATAGAAGATATATCGCACGTCATCGGATCGGAGATCAACGACAGGCCGGCCGGGCACGAGGGCGCCATTACAGTCTGCTCGTTTTCGCCATCTATGATAATCACGACCGGCAACGGCGGGATGGTGATGACCTCGAATTCGCGTTTCTTTTCAGCAATGCGCGACGCGCGCGGCTCGGGCGGCGAGGGCGCGAGTCCCGGTTTCGATTACGCGATGACGGATTTTCAGGCGGCGATGGGATATTCACAGCTTTCCAGGCTGCAGGATTTTATACGGCGGCGGCGGGATATTGCGCGCGTCTATCACGATGCGCTGAAGACGACGCCCCATAAAAGCATGTACGCCTTCAACGAATCGTTCGTGTATCAATCGTTTCCGATTGTGTTCGACGCCCCGTCGGAGCGCGTTGAAAAATACTGGAAAAAAACCGGCATCGAGCTTTTCAGGCCCGTGCCGCGCCCGCTGCACCTGTACCTCAATCTGCGGCCGCTGGACTTCCCGAACAGCGACAGGCTTTCCAGAAAACTGTATTCGCTGCCGATTTACCCGACGTTATCCAAAAAAGAAATTGAAAAAATAGCCAAAACACTGGCAAAATTCGTATAATACTGATGGAGATCCGCAATGTACATCCTCACTGTTGAAGACACATTCGCGTCGGCGCACCAGTTACGCGGCTATAAAGGAAAGTGCGAAAACCTTCACGGCCATAACTGGAAGGTAGTTCTCAGCGTACAGGGCGCACAGCTGAACGATACGGGACTCCTCGTTGATTTCCACGACCTCAAGTCGGCCTTGAAATCCGTGATAACCGAGCTGGACCATAAAAATCTCTGCGACGTGCCGTACTTTTCGCAGATAAATCCAAGCTCGGAAAATATTGCCCGCTACATCGCGGACCGGATTCGCCCGGCGCTGGAGAAAACCGCACCGCACGTAAAAATAGAGTCCGTTGCCGTGTGGGAGTCGGAAACATCGCGATGCACCTACAGGCCGTGATTTTTTGCTGACGCCCTCTTCAATGGTTGCGTATCACATGACATATATGACAACACATAAATATATATGTAATAATTTTTCACATTTTCTGAAAAATGTACTTGCTTTTGTTGAGTTGCCGCATACCATCCCTTTAAACTAAAAAAGAGGAGTAAAGGATATGAAGAGAAATATTCTTGTGCTGCTTTTTGCGCTTGTTCTCGCTTTTGTTTTCAGCTTCAGCTTCACCGGCTGCAAGAAAGAGGCGCCGGCCCCCGAACCGACCATGACTGAAGAAAAGAAAGAAGAAGCTGCCGCTCCGGCTGAAAAAGCGGGTGAACCAAAAGTGGAAGAGAAAAAGGTAACGAAATAATAGCTGCTTGCAAAACATCGCCTGTTTAAAAAGAGGATAGCGCATATCCTCTTTTTTTTATTTTATTGACGTGTATCGCTCGCGGATTCATTATATCTATAGATACAGGTTCGCGGCAATCGGGGCAGCGCACTACTAAAAAAGCACGAAGGTGCTATGAGTACAGGAGTAAATGCGCAATGGGAGAAAGCAAAAAAACCGGCGACACGAAAACGAAGAAATCCACACCGGCAAATCCCGACCAGTTTACGGTAAGCGAGAAAGCGTCCACCCTTCTGTCACACGACAATATTCTTTCCGTCCTTCAATCATTTAACGCCGCAACACAGGAAGAGGAGCTTGCCGTCGAATTTGTCAGGTCGTATGCGCAATTTATGCAGGAAATAACTGCCCACGACCGTGAGAAAAACATTATCCGAAGCGATTTCGAGATCAAAGACCTCGTTTCGAACGTCAACATGATGCTGCAAAAAAAGAATGAATATATTTTTTCAACAATGGTGATGAAAAGTCCCGCTCACTATAAATCCATCCAGAAGTACCAGGCAAAATCCGAACACGCCGGCTGATTTATTCCGCCTGCATCGCGGCGATGGTTGTTTCAATCGAAAATTTCAGCATGCCCCCGTCAGCCCGGTACACAAACACAAGCGAGCACCCCTGATAATTCTTCTCGAATCCCCTGTCAGATTGCGATACCGTAAATATCGGATAACGCAGAAGCGTTGCGGGCAATGACGACGCGATGCGCACCATAAAGCCGTTGTATGCGTCGACCAGCCTGAAAGACCGAATACCCTCGCACTCCCCCATACTGTCGAGGAAGGAATCTTCCCGTGCAACCCCCTCGATATCGTAATATCTGTCATCATCGTGGGCGCCAAGCAGATTCAGATTCAATTCGACTCCGGCGCATCCGGCATGCATCCCCGAAATGGCGTACTCGACGCGTATGCGCGCGCCATCCCCCGATATCACAAATTTCTTTTCTATGTCGACGCAACTGCCGTTATGCTCGCACCCTCCGCGGAGGGCCACTACATATCC
>DHPI01000058.1:0-333 GCA_002407865.1 Spirochaetia bacterium UBA5368 | reverse complement strand
CATATCCTTGAACGAATACCTGCGCGTCGCATCGTACACGAGGTAATCTTTAAGCCCCTTTTCCTTGACCATTACCATATCGTGAATGGATTTTACGGCATCGGTCTGCTCCTGCTCTTCCGTAATCGCGGCAAGCACCTCATGGTACGCCTCGTAGCGGCGCGGCATGACATTGCAGATATTGAAGCGCTTTGCGTAACTGCTGAATTCGGCCAGCGTCCCGCCCATATACGGAACGATAACCGTCGCGCTGTCGCGCGTACGAACCAGTATCTGGCTTCCGCCCTCGTTCCAGTAATCACGCTCCACCACCGAAATGCCGTCATCACGTCT
>DHPI01000005.1:10006-10256 GCA_002407865.1 Spirochaetia bacterium UBA5368 | reverse complement strand
GAACGATAACCGTCGCGCTGTCGCGCGTACGAACCAGTATCTGGCTTCCGCCCTCGTTCCAGTAATCACGCTCCACCACCGAAATGCCGTCATCACGTCTGCGCTCCATCAGCATGCCTTCCGCCGCAAGCAGATGCTCGTACAGGGCGTGCCGCAGGTTTGAGAGGTAAATTCCGCCAAAAAGGCCGTGCCAGTAGGCGCAATTGCATTCGCTCCTGTACAGTTCACGCGTGATATCGTCGCATCCGAT
>DHPI01000005.1:0-9877 GCA_002407865.1 Spirochaetia bacterium UBA5368 | reverse complement strand
CTCGTCGCATCCGATACAACCATCGGCATTAAACTCCCCGATCTCCCGGCTTAGAAGCAGCGTGCGCTTGTTAATGGCGTTCGATTCAGGGTACTTGGTAAGAAAATTATTCCACACGCCGCCCTTCACGAAAGAGTAAAAATCCTGCTCCCTTCCGGAATCTTTGATTTCCTTGTAAAGTTTCATAAGTTGCGACGCGGCCTGCGGGGGAAGCGCCCACTCCGAAAGCTCGAAATAACTCCCCTGCGTCAGGTACACCCTTCCCTTTGGCGGATGCACCGCAATGAACTCAGACGGCTGCATCATGCGTATCCACGGCTCCGCAAGCACCGCCTCGATAAAATTCACCAGCCACTTTTCCTCGAACACCCATGTGAACGTACCCGGCCACATGCCAAACTTTTCTCCGTCATCGCCGTAGACGAACGCGCATCTGCCAAGCTTCTCCGTTTTTTCCCTGAAATAGTCGATTGTCTCGCGAGGCATTCTGAACGGGATCGAATACCGAAGAAACTTGTCGATCGGGAAAACCTTCAGGGGATAGTGCAGACGTTCGGTCGTGTAATATCCATAGAGATCGTCTTCCGGCACGCCGGCATACCGGAAATGATTGTCGTCGAGAATTGTATACTCAAGATTGAATCCATCGACAAGCCGTGGGATCTCGGGGTCCCATACGCGCTCGGCCGTCCAGAATCCACGCGGGGCTGCGCCGAAACGCGAGGCGCAATAGCGCTGCATAAGCGCAAGCTGCCCGCGGATATCCGATTCGCTTATAACTGAAAAAATCGGCTCGTAGAACCCCCCGCCGATGATCTCTACCTGACCGCGCTGCGCCATCATGCGCAGCGTTTCGATATAGTCAGGATGATGGACCTCTATCCATTCGAGAAGCGGTCCCGAATGGTGCACGGCGAAACGGAATTCAGGATATTCGCTGAATATCCGCAGCGCCTTGTTGTAGCAGTCGTTAAATCCCCACTCGAATACATGATCGAAGTTGCCCACAGGCTGATGATTGTGCAGGCAGAATATAAAATTGCATTCCACTCTATGCGTTCCTCACGATTATACCGGTAATGTAATGATGTAAAAGCTCCGCGCCCGCCGAAATAACAGGTTAGCCCGTGTAAACAACGGCAAGAACTTCAGCCGGTGTTTTTCCGGCGCTCTTCAGCAAATGCGGGACGGACGAAAGATAATAAATTGAATCGCCCTCGTCAAGGACTTCCTCTTTGCCGCCAAGCTTCACGGTGACTTTACCTTCGAGCACAAGAACAAATTCTTCACCGTCGTGAACGGACATCTCGTCCGCCGCGCCGCCCTCATGAAGCGTCACGATAAACGACTCCATATGGCGCCGCTTCACCCCCGTTGACAGCGATCGATAGGTGTAATCCGGCCGCTCCTTCAGGCCCGACGGCACCCTCTGTATCTGTTTTCTCTCTTCCTTCCGCACCACGGAATAGCTGTATCCGGAATCGTCGTCGAGCAGCAGGCCGGTCGCGATACGAAGGGCCTTGGACAGCTTTATTATTGTACCGATATCGGGGAACACCTTGACGTTTTCTATTTCGCGCAGGTAGCGCTCGTCCACCCCGGCAATCTTCGCAAGCTTCTCCAGCGATATGCCCTGCAGTTCCCGTATTTTTTTCAGGCGCTCGCCGATAAATCCGGCATCCTCGCGCTTTTCCTGCTGCTGGTAGTAACCGCTCAGATCGTCCAGAAAATTATTATACTCCTCGCTTGTTACCTGGGTTCTCATGACACTCTCCCCGTTCTTTTCTCGAATTTGACATCATGCGCATATGTTATTACAACACAGTAGCAATTATATGCACGTCGAGTCAAATGAAAAAAGAACACCGCAAAAGGGGCTATTCGCCGTAAAGCACAGCAAGCAATACGGATTCAGCCGGGTCCAGATTCTCCATTCGGTGGGGAATCGACGATCGGTAATAAATACTGTCGCCCGCGCACAGTGTTTCTTCTTTTTCGCCGAGTATGACCTTTATGCTGCCTTTTTGAACGAGGATGAATTCCTCGCCCCTGTGGAATGAAAATCGGTGCGTTTCGCCTTCACCGCGCAGGGTAATTATAAACGACCGCATGTGCCGTTTTCTCCCGCTCCCGGCAAGCTTTTTGTAAGTGTATTCAGGATGCTGCATCGCAACAAGCGTCGGGCGTTTCGCATCTCTGATATCGCCATTTCTCACTATGGTATACTCATAATCGGCATCCGGTTCTGCGTGATTTTTAATCCTGGATTCTCCTTCACCGGGTAAAGCCAGTTCATTATAAAACACGTCAAATTCATTGCTGTTTTTCGTGATGAATGCATCATAAACGGAATTTTCATGTGCCATCACGACATCCTTTTGCGTGTTTTTCCCATTTTTTTTAGCCACCTCAGCACCGCCTTACCTGTCTCCATAGTAGCACATGTACCAGTATAAATCATTAATGACAAAAAAACCAGAAAAATACAGTAAATCTTCGTACTCTTTTGTCTCGTCTGTCTTGTACGCATGGTATCCATTTCCAGGGCGGCACGCATGCAAGGATAGAACCATATAAGTATTGACGAATACCGCGATATATTCTTATTGATAGCAGCGGCTGTTTTTACATGAGATTTATTTACTTGCGTGTCCATGCGGTGCGTGATTAAATCTGATGATTATGCGGCATGGTACGGAACTACCGCTGGCACTCAATTCACCGGATGCGGAGTGTTTCATGGACAATATACGTAACCTGTTTGCAGATGGGCCGTTGAAAGAATCCTCAGTCGTCGCAATTGAAATCAATTCGTACATGCGGCACTGGAACAAGGTTGCGTTTATGGCCAAAGATAAAAATGGAATCGCTTCTCAGGATTTTATACCAATAAAATCGTCCGAATTTCTTGAACAGCAGCTCTATCTCGCCGCCGGGCTGCTCGAGCTTAATGTTGAAAAAGGCGAATCGGTCGCGGTCTTCTCCCCGAATTCCATGCGATACGCAATTTCCATATTCGCGCTTTTTTCGATCGGCGCGGTTTTCGTACCGATCTATCCCACGACGACCGAGGATGAAGCGGAATACCTTATCCGCCATTCAAATTCCCGCATTCTTTTCGTCGGCGACATACCACAGTACCAGAAAGCTATTTCCATACTTAACAAGGTGAAATCACCGCTGAAAAAGATTGTCACCACATTCAAGCGTAACGACGAAATACGGGATCATAACGTACTGTCGTATGAGGAATTAATCGAAATAGGGAAAAAATCTAAAAGAATCGGCGAAGTTGCAGCGATACTGAGCGCTTTGTCAGAACAGCAAACAGCGGCGCTGATATATACGCCGGGAACGACAGGCGTCCCGAAGGGCGTGCTGCTTTCCCACGGCAATTTCATTTGCCAGCGTGCGCTTGTCGACATCTTCAAAGTAAGCGACAAGGACGTGCGGCTTGCCCACCTTCCGTTCAGTCATATATTCGGGCTTTCCGCCGACCTTTTCTCCTGCGCCGCCGCCGGATCGCTGATGTATATCACGAAAACCTTCGAGACCGAGGAAATTTTACAGAACATTACCGACATCAGGCCAACGATCATGTGCTCTGTGCCGCGGATGTACGAAAAAATCTGCATCAACATCATACATCAGATAAACCACCTGAAAGGGATCAAAAAAACCGTCTTCAGCCTTGCCATAAAAATCGGGAGAACGTGCTATCGTTGCACATCTACCGGAAAACCGGTATCGCCGTTTTTGCGTTTTTTTAACCTGCTCTTCGCTCCCGTACTCGGCCAACTACGCAGATCGATCGGCATGAACCGTATCCGAATACTCTTCTCGGGCGGAGGGCCCCTTCCCCAGGAGATCGCCTATTTCTTTGGAGGTCTCGGGCTTCCGATCATTGAAGGGTACGGCCTTACCGAAACAGGACCTATCATCAATGTCAACAGGCCTGAAAAGAACAAACCCGGCACGGTGGGCCCGCCGCTCGAAAACGTTTCCGAAAAAATTTCGGATGAGGGCGAAATAATTGTGAAGGGCCCCATGGTGTTTCAGGGTTATTTTAAAAATGACGAGGAAAACGAGGGGGCGTTCACACCCGACGGATATTTTAAAACCGGCGATATCGGCATATTCGACGACGACTCTCACCTCATGATTACCGGCAGAATCAAAGACCTCATCATCACCTCGGCGGGCAAAAACGTGGCCCCGCTGTACATTGAAAAGAAATTCGAAGCCGACGAAATGATAAGTTACATATGCGTTGTCGGCGACAAGCGCAAATACCTGAGCGCCCTGGTGGTGCCGAACTTTCAGCTTTTGAGAAAATTCGCGCGGGAACGCAATCTGCGTTTCAACAGCGATGAAGAGCTTATCCTTCTTCCGGATGTGATCAATTTGTATAAAACGCGCATCAACACCATCTCGAACACTTTAGCGAAATACGAACAGATCAAGAAATTCACGCTTTTGCCGCACGAATTTTCCGCAAAAACGGGAGAGCTCTCCCCGACCTTCAAATTCAGGCGCCACTTCGTGCACGAAAAATACAAGGATATCATCGATAAAATGTACCCCAGCGGCGATTCCATCGCCGACGACCTGTAATATTTCGGTTTGACAATTTTAACCGTTTCTGCGCTATATACACTAATGTGACATAGTGCGGCACACACATGACGCCGTAGAGACACCCATACCACGTTACACGGACCGCGATGAATATAGAGCAGCTTATCGATTACCTTAAATCCTACGAGCCGTTTACCTCACAGGTGAGATACTGGATACGACACGACAGTTACGAAGGCAGCTATGCGCAATATCCCGCGCATCTGAACGAAAAATTGACCGATATTTACAGAAAGAGGGGGATACAAAAGCTGTATTCGCACCAGCGTGAGGCGTGCGATGCGGTACGCCGGGGGGAAGACATCATCGTGGTGACCCCAACCGCATCGGGAAAAACGCTGTGCTACAACCTGCCGGTGCTCAACAGAATGCTTGAAAATCCCAGCGCGCGCGCCCTCTACCTTTTCCCCACAAAGGCGCTCTCGCAGGACCAGTTGAGCGAACTGCACACCGTTATCACGGATACCGGTGTCGAGATCAAGACGTTCACCTTCGACGGCGACACGCCGAATTCCGCACGGAAGGCAATCCGCGCGGCCGGCAACATCGTAATCACCAATCCCGATATGCTGCATTCCGGCATCCTGCCGCATCACACAATATGGGTAAAGCTTTTCGAAAATCTCGAGTTCGTCGTCATAGACGAAATCCACTCATACAGGGGCGTGTTCGGCTCGCACTTCGCAAACCTGATGCGAAGGCTCCAGCGCATCTGCCGATTTTATAACGCGAATCCCCGGTTTATCTGCTGTTCCGCAACCATTCACAATCCGCGCGAACACGCCGAAAGCCTTGTCGAAAAAAAATTCAGGCTCATCGACAACAACGGCGCGCCGCGCGGCGAGAAAAACTATGTTCTTTACAATCCGCCCGTCGTCAACCAGGAGCTTGGCATCCGCGCCTCCGCGGTTAAGGAAGCCGCGAAAATAGGCTCGCTGCTTTTGAAAAACAAGATCCCTGTGCTGATTTTCGCCCGCAGCAGGCTGCGCGTGGAGATCATCTCGACATATCTCCGCGAACAGTGCCCCGAGCTGAACGGCAGGATCGCCGGCTACCGCGGCGGCTACCTTCCGAACGAGCGGCGCGCCATCGAGCAGGGGCTTCGCGGCGGCAAAATCCTCGGCGTCGTCTCGACGAACGCCCTCGAGCTCGGCATTGACATCGGCATGCTCGACGCCGCGATCACCGTCGGTTACCCCGGCTCAATATCGTCGATGCATCAGCAGCTCGGCCGCGCGGGACGCCGGGGGAAGCCATCGCTGGCCGTCATCGTCGCAACATCGTCGCCGCTCGACCAGTACATTGCGGCAAATGCGGACTTCCTTATCAAGTCGAACCCCGAAAGCGCCACTATCAATCCGGACAACCTGCTTATCCTCATGGACCATATCAAGTGCGCCGCATTCGAGCTGCCGTTTTCCGAAGAGGAGCGCTTTTCGCGCCATCTTGTCACCACGCGCCAGATGCTCGAATACCTCGACGAAAAGGGCATTGTAAAACACAGCGGCGGTAAGTTTCACTGGATGAGCGACATCTATCCGGCAAACGAGATTTCGCTGCGCAGCGCATCACACGAGAACTTCGTCATCGTCGACAACGATGAGCGTTCGCGCGTAATTGGAGAGGTCGACTACTACTCGGCGCCGACGTTTATACACAACGACGCGATCTACATTCATCAGGGGAGGCAATACTACATCGACAATCTGGACTGGGAACGGCGCATGGCATTCTGCCATGAGGTCGAATCGGATTATTATACCGACGCCGAAACCAAGACCGACATCCACGTACTGGAAAAATTTCAGGAGAAGGCGTTTTGCGACGCTGCCGTGGCCGGCGGGGAAATCAACGTACGCAACAAAACGATCATGTTTAAAAAAATTAAATTCAACACGCACGAAAATTTAGGGTGGGGAAAGATCAACCTCCCCGAGCTCGAGATGCATACAACCGCGACATGGATTGATTTTGACGAAGAATCTCTCAATTCCATCGCGGGCAAACCTATGACCGGCAGGATCCTTTATTCAATCGCGTACATACTCCGCAACATCGCGCCGATTTTCACACTTTCCGATTACAGCGACATACAGGTTGTGCATCAGACGCGGTCCAACTACAGCGGCAAGCCATCGGTATTTTTGTACGACGCGATCCCCGGCGGCGTTGGTATTGCCGCACGCGTGTACGACATCATCGGCCTCATCGCGGAAGAATCAATCAGAATCGTCAACGGATGCGGGTGCGCCTCAGGGTGCCCCGGCTGCATCGGCCCCCTGCCCTCCGACGATGAACACATAAAACATTACGTGATACGGGTGCTGCACACGCTGGCGCATGGATCTGAAGGATAAACTAAAGATATACGACAGGCGCGGAACGGAAAAGCCGCCGGCACCGCAGGGTACGCTTACCGCAATCGGCGCCGAACCGGTTCCGCACACATCAGGGACGATCTGGCGGTTTACGACGGCATATACGGCCAGCGACATTGTTTCGGCGCCGGGCATCCGCTGTTGCCCGCTCTCAATCGAATCGTTCTGTAAATTCAACACAACAGGCTTGGCTCCCGATGTCGAGCGCCTGCTTTTTCTCGATCTGGAAACGACCTCGCTTTCCATCGGCGCGGGCAATTACCCATTTCTTACCGGCATCGGGTATTTCAAGAACGGCGATTTCATCATCGAACAGTTTTTCATGGAGGATTATGCGGCGGAAGCCGCCATTTTAGAGTATCTGCTGCCGTATTTCGAACGCTCGCTCGCCATCGTCACATTCAACGGCAAAAGCTTCGACATCCCCCTTCTGAAATCCCGCTACCGCATCAACGCGGTGCCGCGCTTTCCCGTCGAGATGCCGGTCATCGACCTCGTATATCCGTGCCGTCGGGTATTCAAAAGAACGCTGCCGAGTTGCTCGCTCAAAAGCATGGAGGAGAACGTACTCGGAACACCGCGCCCTGACGACATCCCCGGGTGGCTCATTCCCGACGTTTTTTTTTCGTACCAGAAATACGGTGAAACCGACCGGCTCCCGGCCGTGATAGTGCACAATCGACTGGATGTTTTTTCCATGTGCCAGATACTTGTTCTTATGAACAGCATCTACGCCGCCGTCGACGCGCGCGAGTACCGCCGCATGGAGCGAAACGCCCTGCTTTCAATCGCCCGCCATTTATGCAGAAAGCATGCGGCGGCGTTTATCGACGTAATGGAATTCATCGGCAATGATATGTACCGTGAGCGGTTTCTTTTTAAAAACTACTGCGCCGCCCTGAAGCGCGCAGGCCGCCTGGAGGATATGCTGCGCTTCCTGAAGCGCGACATGTCGCTGTACGCGCTTGAAGAGCTCGCGAAACACTACGAGCATCGGGAAAAAAAGTTCTCCCGGGCGCGCGAGTATTCACAGATGGCTATAACCCTGCTCGATGACGGATATTTTTCACCGCGAATGGAGCCGCTTGCGCCGCATCACCGGGCGATGTACCGGGAACGGTTTTTCAGGCGGATGACACGGCTCACGCGCCGCATAAACGCTTCAGGATAACAACGCGTTACACGAAATCCTGTTGCCCGGTCGCGCCCTTCACGATGGACCACAGGTAGCCGTTGGGATCGACCTTCTTTCTCTGGCGCACCGCCATTGAAATGGGTATAAACGTAAAATACGAATTCCATCGCCCCACCACCATGCCGCTTTTGCCTGCCATCGCGCCATGAACCGCATTCTGGGCCAGCATAATGCAATAGACCGCGTCGTCCGCCGATGCGGGGACACTCCTGATAAAGTAACTCGGGTCGATGTACTTAAGGTTGACATGGAAATTTATTTTCTCGAAGTATCCGCGTATTTCATCACGCAGATACGCGCCGATATCCCCGTATTTTTTGTTTCCCGACGCGTCAACTTCATTTCGGTCTTCAAAAAAATCCTGCCCGGCGCCCTCGGCGACAAGAATCACCGCATGGCGTTTCTGCACCAGCCGCGCCTGCAGGTGGGCAAGCAGGCCGTCGTCGCCTCCAAGTTTGAATTTCACTTCAGGGATAAGCACATAATTCGCGACATTCGACGCAAGCGAGGTATATGCCGCGATAAATCCTGAATCGCGCCCCATAACCTTCACGAGCCCTATGCCGTTCCGGGCGCCCCGCGCCTCTTCATGCGCGGCATTCAGCACCCTCGTTGCCTCGGAGACGGCGGTTTCGAAACCGAAGGTGCGGTCCACAAAACTGATATCGTTGTCGATCGTTTTTGGTATGCCGACAACGGCGATCTTCAATCCGCGTTTCCGGCATTCATTAAATATATCCTGCGCCCCCCGGAGGGTGCCATCGCCGCCGATTGTAAAAAGAATGGAAATATTGTTCTTTTCCAGCGTATTGACCGTTTCAACGACATCCTGATCGCCCCGCGACGATCCCAGCAGGCTCCCGCCATATGCGGGAAGCTCGTCAACGTTCTCGGGCGTAAGCCGCAGAAACTCGTGCCCGTATGAGGGAATCAATCCCTCGTATCCGTATCTGATTCCGTAAATCGATGTCACGCCGTATTGATAATACAGCGACATGACCAGTCCCCGTATCACATTGTTGAGACCTGGACACAGCCCCCCGCATGTAACAATAGCAGCCCGTGTGGCCACGGGATTAAAATATATCATTTTTCGCGGGCCCGCGTTCTCGAACGACGGCGCCCAGCCATTACGCGCAAACGCGGATTCAACTTTACCGTACTCCACGTCAAGAATGACGCGCTCGCCCTCCCCTATAAACTGCGGCACCCTCAGCGGAGAGGGCAGTGTGCATTCCCCGAGACTATATACGTTCGTATCGCTTCGCTCAATCATAGCTCCCGCTCCTTTTTCGTATCTACAATAATCAAAACGCATATACAACGCAATTCAAGCATTTTACATAATGTCGTACGAAAATCATTATTTCACATGCCGGTTCGCACGCACTCAATCGCGGCCGTTAAAAAATAAATTAAATTCAATTGAAAAATATCCACATGACAGTATACATGCCACAGATAGAGTTTGCCAGTTTACGAAATGGAGCCAGACCGCCTCAATGGATACCACAATCGGCATCACGTCAACAATACCCGTCGAGATACTCTACGCTGCGGGACGCCGCCCGGTGGATTTGAACAATATATTCATTACCTCCGCCGACCCCGTAAGCCTGGTGCGCAGGGCGAAAATGGACGGCTTCCCCGACACGACATGCGGCTG
>DHPI01000062.1:34391-35265 GCA_002407865.1 Spirochaetia bacterium UBA5368 | reverse complement strand
CCTCAAGGAAAAATACGAGGTGCATCACGGCGTGCGCATCTCTGACTCGGCGGTGGTCGCCGCGGCGGTGCTCTCCAATCGCTATATTACCGAGCGCTTTCTCCCCGACAAGGCGGTGGATCTCATCGACGAGGCGGCGTCGCGCATCAAGATGGAGATCGACTCGATGCCGGTGGAGATTGACGAGATCGAACGGCGAATACGCCAGCTTACCATCGAGAAGGAGGCGGTGAAGAAGGAGAAGGACAAGGTCTCGAAGGAGCGTCTTGAAAAGATAGAGGAAGAGCTTGCCAACCTCAACGAAAAGAAGAACGCGCTGGTGTCGCACTGGAAAAACGAGAAGGAGATAATCGGCGAGACGAGAAGCATTAAGGAAGAAATAGAGCGCTTTAAAACAGAAGAACAGCGCGCCGAGCGCGAGGGCAACCTCAACCGCGTGGCCGAAATACGGTACGGTAAAATCGTCGAGTTCGAGAAAAAGCTGCGCGAGCTTAATGCGAAACTTGCCGTGGTGCAGAAAGACAGAAAGCTGTTGAAAGAGGAAGTGACCGAGCAGGAGATCGCCGAGGTCGTGTCGCGGTGGACGGGGATACCGGTTACGCGGATGCTTGAGGGCGAAAAGGAAAAACTGCTTAAAATGGAGCGTATCATCGAGCGGCGCGTCGTGGGGCAGAACGAGGCGATAATGGCGATATCCGACGCCGTGCGCCGCTCCCGTTCGGGGATACAGGACCCCAACAGGCCGATCGGCACGTTCATTTTTCTCGGGCCCACGGGCGTGGGAAAAACGGAAACGGCGAAGGCCGTCGCGGAGTTCATGTTCAATGACGAAAAAGCCGTCACCAGAATCGATATGTCGGAGTACATGGAAAAG
>DHPI01000062.1:30261-34262 GCA_002407865.1 Spirochaetia bacterium UBA5368 | reverse complement strand
GATATGTCGGAGTACATGGAAAAGCACGCGGTGTCGCGGCTCATCGGCGCGCCTCCCGGCTATGTGGGATACGACGAAGGCGGGCAGCTTACCGAGGCGGTGCGCCGCAGGCCGTATGCGGTCATCCTCTTCGACGAGATAGAGAAGGCGCACCCCGATGTGTTCAATATCTTTTTGCAGATACTCGACGAGGGGAGGCTTACCGACGCGAAGGGCCGCACCGTCGATTTCAAGAATTCGCTCATCATCATGACCTCGAACATCGGCACCGCCTATATCGCCGACGCGTCGATACCCATGGACGAGCGGCGTGCGGGCGTTGAGCGTGAGCTGAAGCAGCACTTCAAGCCCGAGTTTCTCAACCGTGTCGATGAGGTGATCATTTTCAATCCGCTTTCACGGGAGAATATAAGCGAGATTGTGAAGCTGCAGGTTGCCGAGGTTGCGAAGCGGCTTGGGGAGAGGGGCGTCAGGCTCGAGTTGACGAAGAAGGCGTTCGAGTATCTTGCCGCTGCCGGGTTCGATCCGCAGTTCGGCGCGCGCCCGCTGAAGCGCGCGATACAGAAGCACCTGCTCAATCCCCTGTCGCTGAAGCTTCTCGGGGGCGAACTGACGGGCGAGCAGACGGTAAGAATCGACAGCGACGGAAAGGACATCGTGTTCAAATAAGCCGCATGCCGTTTACGTGCATGCCGTGAATGGTATTACCGCGTTCCCGGAGCGCTGTCTGCCGCGTTGACTCGCCGGCAGGCGCGCTCACTCCGCGCCGCGGGATGATTATCCCGCGAAATATGTTGACGCATAAAAAATTATTTATTATATATAGTGCATAATAACCGCCGACATGCCGCGCCGGCGCCGCGTAGAGGGGCATAAAAACATACGCGATGACGCATCCCCGCACGCGGCTGTTTCGCAATTGCACGCATATACTGTCGAGTGTGCGGCGACGATAACGCCGGAGAAGCGGCATACATGTTCATTGTAGAAAAACAGCATCTGAATACCGTGGAATATGAAAAATTTTATTTTTACGGCAATGGCGTTGTGCGCGTGTGTTATATGCGGACTGCCGGCCGCGTCGCGGGCGGGCACGCTGGCGGTTGGCGGGAGTATCTGGGCTGGGCAGTGGGATTCGGCGCTGGAAGAGCCTGGCGCTGAAAACGCGAATTCTCTTGTAATCTGGATACTGTGCAATCCTCCGTATTCGGCTACCGATCTGACCGAAAAGACGACGAGAATGGGAACGTGCCGGGGGGTGCTGCTGGGCCCTGATGTTTCATACCAGACCGCCGACGAGAGGTGGTTGTTTCGCGCATCGTTTCTGGTGCTTAACGCCCTTGCGCAGAAGGCGACGGCGACATTCGCGAAGAGCGGGAACCCGATCCCTGCGAGGTACATGCTTGTGCTCGACCGCCGGGAAGTCGATGCGGCTGTGGAGCGCACTTTCTTTGAACGCTGGCGGTTATACGCCGGCTATACGTTTCAGGCTTTCCAAAACGAGATCAGCGCCGACCTGCATAATTCAGGGTATGTGAAGCTGTACCGGTTCAGCTCCATGGTTCATGCGCCATGTGCGGGGGCGGCATATGTTGCGCCTGTGTCAACCGCAATGAGCCTCGGTGTTCGGCTGGGGCTGCTGTATGTAATCCCCCGGTTAAAAAGTAAAATTTATGTCGATCACGACGATACAGTGGCGTATGATTCGGGCAATGTGCCGTTGAAAAACGCGCCAGGCTTTAACGGCGAGATTTTCCTCGCGTATCGCGCCTCGGAGAGCGTCCTGTTGCGGGGCGGTTACCGCTATCAGCGGGTAAAGTTTGAGTCAAGGGATCGCGGCGGGCTGAACGAGTGGGACACCTTTCAGGGGGTGACCCTCTCGGCGGTCTACCTGTGGCCGCTTGGCGAATGATGACCGATATGCGCCGACAGATTACGTGAAAATGGAGTTGCGGATATTTATGCAATAACCGCACGATCACGCGTTATCTCGAAATCCAGTTCAATTCCCTCCGAACATGATGCAAATTTACCGGTAAAGCGGCGGTGAGCCCGTTGTTCTCGTTATATCGTTTACGTTGACATACGATAATTATGATATTATATATAGTATCAAGAGACCATCCCGTTGCCGAATCCAAGCCATTGCCACGACATAACGATAAGGAGAAACGCATATGAGAGTACGCGATCATTTCATTGCAGTTGCCGCCGCTTTGGTCATGGCGCTGTCGTGCGGAGGTCAGGGTGCCGTGAGGACCGAACATGGCATGAAGGACACGGTGCCCGATTCCGAGAAAAAAGTGGTTTCCGTAATGAAGTTCGAGGACCGCTCTATCGGGACAAGGGATTATGAGCCCTGGACAATGGGTATTCCCGACATGATTATGCAGTCGCTTGGTTCGATACCAAACTACAGGGTCATTTCCCGCGAGTACATTGTAAAGCAGGTGCTCAAGGAACAGGACTTCCAGCTTCTCGGTGTCACCGATTTCAACAATGCGATAAAACTGGGCAAAGTGCTGAACGCCCAGTACATCGTCATCGGTTCGTACCAGGTATTCAAAGGGATACTCACTGTCAACGCAAAGGTCATTCAGGTTGATTCGGGCGAGATTATATATCAGGCGTTTTCCCGGGGAAATCTGGATAATTTCAACGAAGTGCAGAACCAGGTTGCCCTGAGGATTGCCGAGGGTATGGATGTAAATCTTCCAGATGAGGCCAAGCGCAAGCTGATGAAGAAATACGATACCCGCGACATGAACGCCTCGCTTGCCAATTATAAGGGAGAGGAAAAGCTTGAGGTGATTACCGTTTTGAAAAAGCAAAATAAAGTTGAAGAGGCGAAGCGGAAATCGGCAGAAGCAAAAAAAGACTTCCAGGAGGCCCTGAAGCATGACAGCGGATATACCAAAGCAAAAAAGAATTTGATGAAGGCGATGCAGGGGATGCCGATGACCCTGTAAAATGTGCATCTGTTTACGTTCACATAAATACAGAAAGAAAATATTTCACAAGGAGGGAAATTGTATGCTGAAACGAAGTGTTCCAGTAGTGATTGCGGTCATTCTTATTCTTGCGCTTGTCCCAGCCTCTCTCCGTGCCGGAACGTTAATGGTGGGGGGTAAGGCATGGTTTGCGTTATGGGATTCGGAATGGGGTCAGAAATTAGCTGAACTGGCGGATTTTGAGATTGCTACATTTTATTCTTACCTTACGTATGAGACTTACACTGATGCGAAAGCAACTTCGAAAGCTGAAACGGGAAAGGGCTTTCTGGCGGGGCCGCTGGTTTCGTACCAGACAGATGACAGGCTCTGGACAATGAGCCTGGCGGTTATGTGGTTCAGCTCCTTTTCGCAGGATATAAAATCGACATTCTATGATTATAATTTGGCCGCCAGTTTGCCTTTCAAGTATGATCTCAAGTTGTCGAGGAAGGAAATAGATGTCGCTGTGGCCCGATCGCTTACTGAAAATTTGAGGATTTTTGCAGGATTTAAACGGCAGTCATTAGAAAATAGGTTTACCGCTACTGTAGAGGGGACGGAGTACAAGGTGTATGATGTAAATCTGGATGTAAATATTCCCACAGCCGGTTTGGGATTTGCCGTTCCCATATCCGAATCTGTTGTGGTGGGAATTCAGGCGGGTGTGCTTTACGCAATGTCGAAATTTAAGTACAAGGATTATCTGACTAATTATAAAGACAGTATCAAGATGGAAAATACGATTGGATATAACGCCGAGGCTGCATTAACCTTTCTTGTCGCGGAGAGTATCGCCATTCAGGGAGGGTACCGCTATCAGTATATGAAATTCGAGTTTGACGATCCGGAGTATCCCGGAATGCCAAAAATAAAAGACACCTTTCATGGCATTACCGTCTCAGCGGTCTACATGATACCGATCGGCGGCTGATATGCAAACGTGCCGCTAAATAGGCTCTTTTTCAATTATGTGTATACACTATCGACACAACAACGGCGGGTTTTGCC
>DHPI01000062.1:23178-30114 GCA_002407865.1 Spirochaetia bacterium UBA5368 | reverse complement strand
CGTTGTTGTGTCGACTATGATTTCAGAAGTGGAGTGTTGATTATTATATCCAGCCGAGTATGCCCGCGAAAATAATCAGTGAGAGCGCATTTATTGCGAAGAGGCCGCCGATGACTTTTTTCTGCGTACTGCGCGGCCAGTCGTAGCAGTAGAACGACACCGCGAAGAACGGTATGTATACTGTGATGAACACGGTAAGCGCGCCCCACCAGGGGTGTACCCACACGAATGCCGGCGTCTTTACAAGAAAAATTTCGAATATGGAGAAAAACGCCGCGTTGCCGATGGCGAAGAGCATGCGGTTGTTTATCCCGAGATATTTTTTCTTCGGGTCGTCGGGCAGCAGCTTGCTGAAGATAAGCCCCGCCACCGAGAACATGAGCGAAAGTTCCACGCCGACCCCTATGAGCAGCAGAAACGCCGTGCCGGTCGGCACCGTCCAGAGGGCGTGCCCGGAGAAATGCTGCACAAGCCCGTTGACGATCTCGACGAACCAGTGCACCATATACAGCGACAGCCCCGCCGCGATAGAGTTCCAGTTCTTGTTCGAGATTTCGTTGGCGTAAATGTAGATGACCAGCGCCAGCAGCGTAATAACGTACCACTGAAAGGGGCTGCCGTTTCGCAAAAGGGCAAGCGCTGCGGCAGTCGCCTCGGGATGATTGAGATTCATGTGATGTCCTCCTTTTTTATAATCAGTCGAATTTTATCATCGTGTAAAATAAATACAATTAATATTACACAATGCGACTATCCATTATTTTGCTGACATTATACAAATATAATTATATGTAAGTTTTGCATTGCTTATGCTGCCGCCGGTTGTCCCGGCGTTTTCCGAGGAAAATTTGAACACACGACAGGCCGGTAAAACTGGGCGATCGCGTTTTTCAGGGCGAAGCGTCGTTGGCACGGAGTTATGCGGGATAAAAAACTTGCCCGGAGGAAAATTTTTTTGTATACTTGCCATGTTTCAGAGATAGTATAGAGGTTGCATAAAAAACGGGAAAGCGAGTATACACTAAGGAGGACATATGAAAAAGATATACGGGCTGCTCCTTGCGGGGGCAATGGTGCTGTGTGCGGGCACGTGGGGCAGTGCGGCGACGATTACAGGGACAGCGCCAACTACAACTGATGGCACATTAAATGATGCATTAAATACTGCTTTTCTTGATGCTTTATATGGTGCAGATCATTTTGCTGATGGATTTGGTGGTGCTGAAGAGATACTTGCGAAATATAAAGATCAAGATAAGCTTGCGCGGGGGTTTGCCAACGCGAATGCCTACGCCTCACAGGCGGCAACCTTTCAGGGCTATCAGAACTATTCCATATTTGCCATCAGCACCGGCGTAATGGCTGGCGTACAACTCCCCAGCCTCTCGAAGAGCTACTACGACGACATCGACAAAAAGCTGGAAAATGAGGGCGACCTTTATGCAGGCGTGGGTGCGGGTGCGGCGTTTGTCAACTTTGGCGTCAATGCCGGATTCATTACCCCGGGGCTTTACCTCAGCGCGAAGTTTGGCAGTTTTACAGTGAAGCCCGATGACGATTCGAAGGTGAAGAATACCCTTGTCGGCGTCGGTATTAACTACAACCTTGTCGATGGCACGGGGTTAAGCGGTTTCTTCCGCTGGCGGGGACTTTCGCTTGGAACAGGATTTTTATATAATAAAAGCAATGTGGATTATTCAGTCAAAGTTGATAAGCAAATTGAATCATTCGATGCGGCGGGATATACTGGCAATCTTATCCTTGATCCAACTGTGAATCTTGGTCTGGATGTTACAACGTTGCCATCCGGCAGCGAAAATCCCGGAGGCGCGTAAAATGTAATTTCAGTGGAGGTTTTGCATGATAAAAAAAATCCTTAAATGGATAGGGATTGTTGCGGGCGTTGTCGTTCTGCTTGTCATTATCGCCGGCGTTGTGGCGATGCTGGTTATCGACAAAGAGATGATTGCAGGGCAGATGCAGACAGCGCTTAATCGCCAGGTGACTATCGGCGGCATTAATGTGAACATCTTCTCGGTGGTATCGGGCATCGAAGTAAACGATGTGAAGATATCCAATTTTAAAACGCCGAAGCAGCTTGAAACACTCAAGGGGAAGCCCGTGGCGACGAATGATGTTTTCGTCGGGCTGAAATCGTTCAACT
This sequence comes from Spirochaetia bacterium UBA5368, assembly GCA_002407865.1. Taxonomy (GTDB): domain Bacteria; phylum Spirochaetota; class UBA4802; order UBA4802; family UBA5368; genus UBA5368. The sequence continues at coordinate 27,950 of DHPI01000062.1, read as the reverse complement.
TCAAGCTGAAATTCATGCCCCTGCTGACCGGCAAGGTCGAGCTGCGCGAGCTTGTGCTCTACGAGCCGGTCATCAACGTGACCCGCTATACAAGCGGCCTCTTTAATTTCTCCGATCTCATCGCGCCAAAAAAGATGACCCCCGAGGAGAAGGCCGAGCTTTTAAAGAAACAGCAGGAGGAGGCGAGGAAAAAGGCCGAGGAGGCGGCGAAGCCCGCTAAGCCGTTTACCGCGGACGACCTGCCGGTCGAGATCACCATCGGCAAGATCGGCGTTGAAAAGGGAAAGCTGACCTTCGTTGACCAGGGCGCAAAACAGACGGTGCAGGCGTATAATCTCACCGCGCTGGTGCATTCAATCGAGATCGACCCGAAGAACCTCGCGAAGAAGGACTCGGTGAAGCTGAAGATCGAGACCGGCCTTAAGACCATAGGGCAGGTTACCACCGGCAGCGTGAAATCCTTCGATATCGGCGTGTCTGTGAACGGTTCGGTAAAACCGTTCGACGTGAAGACGAAAAAGCTGGACCCCGAGGCGTCTGTCAGGGTTGGCTCGTCGTACGGCAGCATGACTGGATTGCAGATATTCGACAAAATGAAATCGGTCGAATCGCTCGAAAAATACTGCGGCAAGTTTGATTTTTTGAAAGATGAAATTAAATGGAAGGACGCTTTCGTGAACGTGTGGTACAAGGGCGGCACGGCGAAGCTTACTGACGGCAAAATCAAGACCGCCGATTACCTGCTTACCTTCAGCGGCATGACGAATATCAACACGAAGGCAGTGGGCATGGATATCGATATGCTGCTTGCCGAGAAGCACAACGCCGCAATCAAGGGCGGCATCGGACGAAACGTGGAAAAAGGCATCAAGGCGGCCAATCTCGAAAAATACGTGAAGGCCGACCGGGTGACCGATATCGCCATGAAGCAGTTGGCGAACAAGGATGGTAATGTGTATCTGCAATATAAGGTGACCGGCACCATGGACACGCCGAAGACCGAGCTGGTTAAGCCGAAGCTGCCGACCATCGGCGAGCTTGTCAGGGAAGCGGCCGGTGACGTGAAAGACGTCGCAAAAGAAGCCGCGCAGAAGACCATTGACAGGCAGTCGAAAAAGGCGGAGCAGAAGGTTGAGAAGAAACTGAAAAAACTTTTCTGATGCCGGGCAAATCTGCCTGAAAAAAAGCGGGGTAGTATGCCCCGCTTTTTTTACGCCCTTTGTTTATGTCCACCGCCCATCTGTTGAATCTGGCTCGATTCGTATATGAAGACGCCCCGCGTGCCGGACTGCGCCGCACGGGCCATAGCACGCGCTACAACCGTCGCATCTATCGGCATATACTTTTTCAGAGGGCCGGAAAAAAGAAACGGCAGCGCTGAAGAAATTTTCGCCGCAATCCGCTCGCCGGGGCGTTTTTCGATACGTTCGCCGAGCAGCAGCGACGGCCTGAATATGTGCAGCGCCGCGAAGGGGATAGTCGAAAGCGCCTCTTCGGTTTCGCCTTTCACCCTGTTGTAGAAAATTTGCGAGCGCGGGTTTGAACCCATTGCGGTAATAATGTAATAACTCTGCGCGCCGGCCGCGTGCGCGGTTATTGCCGCTTCAACCGGATAATGGAAATCGACACGGCGGAAGTTTTCTCTCGTGCCGGCCTGTTTTATGGTGGTGCCGAGGCAGCAGAACACGTCGTCAACGGCGAAAATCTTTTTGTGCGCGCCAAGCGTTTCGAAATCGATAATGTGCTCGCGCAGCTTTGTGTGGCGTATCTCAAGCGGCCGCCGCACGACAGCGCGCACCTCCGAGTACGTGCTGTCGTTAAGCAGTATGCGCAACAGCGCGCCGCCCACAAGGCCGCTTGCGCCGAGAATGAGAGCGTTTCGTTTCGCCATGCGTTATTTCCCCGTGAACTTCGGCTTTCGTTTTTCCATCATCGCGATCATCGCCTCCATGAGGTCATCGGAGGGAATGATGTTGGCGCTGATCGACGCCACGTACTTCAGCCCGTCGTCGATCGATTTGCCGACGCAGTAGTTCAGCACGTTCTTTGATGCCTGCACGGCAAGCGGCGAGTTTTCGCAGATTTCGAGCGCCATTTTTTCGGCGCCGGCCATCAATGCCTCGTGCGTGTCGAATACTTCGTTAACGAGCAGAATTTCCTTTGCGCGCTTCGCGTCGATGTATTTCGCGGTATAGGCAAGCTCGCGCGCGATGCCCTGCCCCACGATGAGCGGAATGCGCTGCAGCACGCCCACGTCGGCCACGAATGCCACGCCGGCCTCCCTGAGCGAGAACGACGCGTCGCTTGAGCACAGGCGTATGTCGCAGGCGGTGGTCATGTCGAGACCCGCGCCGATGCAGAATCCGTGCACGGCCGCAATGACGGGCTTGCGGCATTTTTCAATACAGGTGTTGGTGTCCTGCATCGCGTATATCCTGGGGAGCAGGCTCCATTTGATGCCGCCCTTCTGTTCCTTGTTACCGAGCTCGGGAAGTTCGGCGGCCATCGAGAGCAGGTCGATCCCGGCGGAAAAGCACTTTCCCTTCCCGGAAATAATCACGACCTTAATGTCGTTATCATTGTCGAGGTCTTCGAAAATCGGAATCGATTCTTTCCACGCGGGCGGATGCATCGCGTTCAGTTTCTGCGGCCTGTTGAGGTACACCCACGCGATCGGCGGTTTCTTTTCAACAATATAAAATTCATAATCCGGCATAATAACACTCCTTCTGGTTGGGATGCGATACTATCGGCCTTCCGGAATGAATTTGCAATTAAAAAATATGGTCATCCGCCCTACGGATGTTCATAACAAAAAATAAGAGGAAATTGTTCGAAACGGGGAAGGGTCACACTTTCGGCGGGGCTCTCCGTGTTCGAATGCATCCCCAATTATGTGAAAGCGGATGTTTTATGAAAATAATAAAGCGGCAACGAAAAAAATTTACATAAATTGAATTGGCTATAATCAATATATTAATATTGTATATAATACTTAATACTTACAGCTTGACATTTATAACATTATATTATTTTGTATAACATTATGTTATTTGCGCTGCCAGATGGAAAATATCTAACGAATAGAGGTTGACAATGGAAAAGAGACCATGGCACAGGCATTATGTCGAAGGCGTATATCCGACGATGGAGTACAAACAGATTCCGCTGAAAGACGCGCTGGCGCAAACGGCCGCCGAGTTTCCCGTAAGGGACGCCCTCATCTTTCTCGATGCGAAGATTACCTACAGGGAATTGAATGAAGCCGCCAACAGGTTTGCCAACGCGCTCATCGGGCTTGGCTTTAAACCGGGTGGCAAGGTGTCGCTCCTTATGCCGAACATGCCGCAGTTCGTCATTGCGGCCTATGGAACGTGGAAGGCGGGCGGGGTCGTTGTGCCGAACAATCCGCTGTATACCGATGCCGAGCTTGAGTACCAGATAAATAATTCGGACAGCACCGTGCTTGTAACATTAGATCTTCTTGCCGAAAGGATGATCGCGCTGAAACCGCGAACCGGGCTTAAAAATATAATTGTCGCCCACATCCGCGATTACCTGAAGTTTCCAAAAAAACAGCTTCTGCCTTTTGTGGCGAAGGACAAGCATAAAAACATACCCCCGGCCGAAGGAGTTTTTGAATGGACCAACCTGATAAAAAGGTATCCGTCATCCGATCCCGGCATACCGAACAAATTCGACGAGCTGGGGGCGCTGTTTTATACCGGCGGAACAACTGGCGTATCGAAGGGCGTTATGCTGCCCCACTCGAACCTTTCCATAAACACCCAGCAGGTGGCGTCATGGTTTCCGACGTTCGAGCGTGGCAAAATTATGGAAATCGGCGCGATCCCGTATTTTCACTGTTTCGGCTTTACGTGCTCCATGAATTTCTGCATATGGGAAGGATGGACGAACGTGCTGATTCCGCGCCCCGAGCCGCAGGCGCTTCTGGAGGCGATAACAAAATACAGGGCGCAGCTTTTCCTTGGGGTGCCCACAATGTATATCGGCATGATGAACCATCCTGATTTAAAGAAGTACGATATCTCGTCACTTATCAATTGCGCGTGTGGCTCTTCGCCGCTGCCGCCGGAGGTGCTCGAGAGATTTGAAAACAGTACCGGATGCAGGGTGCTCGACAATTACGGTCTTACCGAAACAACCCCCGGCCTCATTATGAGCCCCTACGGCGGCACGCGAAAGCTTGGGGCCGCGGGGATACCCATACCCGACACTGACCTTAAAATCGTCGACCTGGAAACGGGCGTCAGGGAACTGCCCGCGGGCGAGGCCGGTGAAATTCTGGTCAGAGGTCCGCAAATAACGGCGGGATATTATAAAATGCCCGATGAAACCGCAAAGGCAATTAAAGACGGATGGTTGTATACGGGTGACATAGGACAGCTCGATGAAGATGGTTTCCTTTACATCCTCGACAGAAAAAAAGACCTGATTATCGCAAGCGGCTACAATGTATATCCCAACGAGATCGACAAGCTGCTTGCGTCACATCCCAAAATAGAAAGGGCATGCGCCGTGGGCATTCCCGATGATTACAGGGGCGAAACGGTAAAGGTGTTTGTTACGCTGAAAGAAGGCGAGAGCATGACCCCGCAGGAGGTCATCGATTTTTGCAGTGAAAAGCTTGCGCGGTATAAGGTGCCGAAGATTGTCGAATTTATCCGCGAACTCCCCACAAGCGCGATAGGAAAGGTTCTGCGAAAAGAGCTCCGTCGGATTGAAATAGAGAAGGCGGCGCAAAAAAACAA
>DHPI01000062.1:13430-23042 GCA_002407865.1 Spirochaetia bacterium UBA5368 | reverse complement strand
ACGGCGGCGCAAAAAAACAATCAGGCCCTGGAGGCGTAAAAATCGCGTTATTCGCAATTTTCAAAAACCAGCAGAGCCGCCTCTTTCGTTGCCACGGGCGGCGCTGCTGGTTTCTCAGTTAATACGATAGTATAGAATAGTATATTAATATTGACATATTCAAATTTAACATTATTCTTTTGCGTAAAATGCTTACAATTTATATATCGCATCCCTGGATACGATTATGTCGAGGGGGGAAGGAGCATGCATGCTGAAACGGTTAAAGGAGCGTGTTGAAAAAAAGTATTCCGAACATGATATTCTGATACGTAAAAAAGCGGGTATACTGTTCAGTCTCGATTTTTTTCTTTTTTTTCTGATGCTGTTGTTGAGCCTCTCTTCATTCTTTGCCTTTTCTGAGGGTTCGCACCATACGTCGCTCCTGTTCGGTACGGGAACGCTTATGATCGGTGCGCTTGTCAGCTTTATTTTTTTGTTCGCGGGACGGTATCGCCCTGCCTCGGCCGCGCTTGTTGTCGCGGTGGTAATCGCCGGCGGGCTCGGCCTGACGGGAAAGTACCTCATGGTGCCCCACGTGGGATTCGCGATAGTATTCTTCTATCAATCCGCCGTTGTGTTTGCCGCCCTTATCTCCGACCTGACCATAACGACCCTTGTCACGTTTCTTATGATAGCGTATACATCGACGTACTATTACCTTGTCCGCGGCATGTTTGACGAAAAGATCACGGAAATGATGAAGAGCCAGTTTACCGAAAGCGTTTTCGCGATACTGCTCACATATTCTCTCACTATTGCGATTATAAAAATGCTTACGGGCGTAGTAGACGTAATGCGCGCCGAATCTGAGAACAGCGGGAAACAGTACGGCATAATTCGCTCGCTGTTTAACGCCATTCTGAATACGTCGAAAAAACTCAAGGAATCATCGGGCGATATGACCGATGCCGCGGTTAAGCTCTCGGCAAATGCCCAGGAGCAGGCCGCGTCACTTGAGGAGGTCAGCTCGTCGATGGAAGAGCTGACCGCGAATTTTTACAACATTGAAAAAAACAGCATCGATTCTTTTGCGTCGCTCGTTTCTCATTTCGATTATATCCAGACCCTGTCGTCGCTCATTATGCAGGTTAAGCAGGAAACCGACCAGATATCGAGTCTTTTTAATGATATTAACGACCTTATCAGAAACGCCGGTTCGGCGATACACGCCACCATGGAGGGCACCTCCGCCATGCTTGAAAGCTCGTCGAGGGTCACGGATATTGTAAGCATCATCGATGATTTCTTCGAAAAAATCAACCTCCTGGCGCTTAACGCCTCTATTGAGGCCGCCAGGGCCGGTGATTACGGCAGGGGATTTGCCGTTGTGGCGGAGGAGATTTCAAAGCTCTCCGACAGGTCGGCCGGAAGCCTCAAGGAAATAAACTCCCTTATTGACCGCAACAGGGGCGAAGTGGAAAAAAGCAACAGGAACAACACGGTGATCGTCGACATTGTCGGGGATATTATCGGCAGATTGCAGATACTTGAGGGGAGAATGGCCGAGCTCTTCGGACGAATCAGCGACCAGAACAGCTTGAAAGAAACGATAGAGAAAAGCACCGATGAACTGAAAAACCGCTCGGAGGAAATAAGAAACGCGACCGCGGAACAAAAGCGCGCGGTAGAGCAGGTAAACAGCGTGCTTTTGGTAATAAACGACATTACACAGTCGTACGCGTCATACTCCGAAAAGCTGGCTGAAACATCGAAATCGATTCATGGTTTGTCGGAAGAGCTGCACGCACAGGTTAACGAATAGCGCGGCGCCCTATAGTGCAATGCTGTTTCGCCTGCATTGCCCCTTTGGTGCAAAGACATGCGATAGTAATTCTGTTCATGCGGAGGTGTATTCACTCCCGGTTTTCCCCTGTGCGCTGAATATTGTGCCGCGCACACCGATAATTGCAGTGTGCGGCTCCTTTATTTATTTTCCCCAAACAATCTCATAAAAAGCTCGTTCGTAAGCTTGGGGTATTCTATACCTTTCCCACTTGTACGGCGCATGCCTGGTCGGTGCAGCCGGTCATCTGAAATCCCTGCTCTTTAAAAATTTCGTTCATCTGCCCGCGCTCAACAACGGTAAAGAGCCCGGTTTTTATCATCTCCGAGCGGATGATGTCACTGGCGGCCCCTGCCAGAATTTTCGAAATTCCCTTCGGCTGGAGGTCGAGCACTGCCACTTGCATCTTCTCGGCGGGAAAGGCCGGAACGCAGACGGCACAAATCGCAAGCGCGTAAAGAATGATCTTTTTCATATCAAAACCCCATGGTAAAATCGGAATGCGTCTGGGCACATGCGCGTGCGATCGAAGCATGTGCAAATTTTTGCCGGTGATAATAAACGGATTTGCCCGTTTCTGTCATGGGGGGAAATACTCAAGAAGACTGTTTTTCTAATTTTTTTAATTGGGGATTACATGGTGCCTGCGGGCCGTGTTGAGGAGCTCGATCTTGTTGTCGATGCCGATTTTATTGTAGATGTTGAAGAGGTGGTTTTCCACGGTGCGTTCTGACAGCCGCAGCCTTCCGGCGATCTCGCGGTTGGAGAGGCCGGAAAGCGCCAGTGAAATTATATCCACCTGCCGGTCCGTGATCCTGAATTTCTCCTGGAAATCCCGGACTGCCGGGTCGGCGCGCGCTATGAACAGAAAACCAATCAATTCGTTTAATTCATTTTTGATACCCTGTAGATGCAGTTTATACGCTTTCTGGTTTCCGTTAACGTTTAACAGCGCGCAATCGATGACGCCCCAGTGAGCCCTTCCCGCGGCTATATTTCCGATTTCTTTCCGTATCGCGTCCGTGCAAGAGAACACCTCTAAAACGGATTTTTTCCCGTGAAGGGTGCTGCACCCCATTAGCGATTCCGCATCCCCGTTTTGATAAATAATAACGCCCTGTATCGTAACGAGAAACACGGGCTCGCGAATTCCCGTAAGCAGTTCCGCTGCGGGGATGGTCGGGTTGAAGCTCATCAGTTTGTACTTCTTTATCGTGAAGCGGATGCCGAGGATGAAACCTGTGAAAAAATAAGCGTACATTGAATCTGACACCAGTGTCACATACAGCGGGTTCTCCGCAACCATGAAAAGAAGGCAGAACAAAATGCTGAATGCCCCCGGAAGAAATGAGTACATGATGACGCGGGATTGTTTTTTTTCAAGCTCGCTTGTCGTGGTAAAATGCCATCTGACAACGAGAATAATCTGCGCGAGGATTGAGCACAGTGCGTAAAAAACAGAAAACAATGTCCAGACCGAATCCCTGTCAAACACGTTGTCCCATCCCCATGGGGTCATAATAAAATCGATTATAATGTGCCCGCGTGATACTCGTTCGCTGATAATAGCGGGCGGCAGGTAGAGGAGCGGAAGAATCCATGGGCTCGATGCCAGGAGTTTGTTTCTCGTAAGGTACAGGCAAAAGTGAACGATGAGGGCGGGAATAAACACAAAAAGTGGCATTAAAATCCGCGACCACACCGTGCAGGCTTCCTTCGTCGGGGCGGTGAGAAAAAGCGAATACATCACTATCATTAAGGCATAATGCAGCGTGAATACGGCGTAGATAATATTTACCGGGGAGCGCCGGTTCAGCCGTAGTACGGTAATGGCGCTCTCGAAAGCGATAAATGCGCTCAGCAGGTAGCTGATTTCAATAATATTCACAACAGTTGCTATGCAATTCCTACTGATATAGTGTAGTAAAGATATCCACTATTTCAGCAAATTTATTTATTCGGCAAAACGGCATATGTTTTTATGTGAACATTGCGCTCAGGATTAATAGCACAGTATTCATAATATGAAATATGTCAATATAAATTCATATGTATATAATATGGTGTAGATGCCCTGGTTCAAGGATGAAGTGCCGGCATGGAGGTAAGTTTGACCTCCATGCGGACCCGACGCATATTATGATTGACGTTCGCCATAATTCGGCGTTACCATAGATAGCGTCGACATTGTGCAGATTGTAACATATGGTATAGAAAAGCGAGCGTAATTATGGTAAAATCATCCGAATCATTATTGATAGCAAAGAACAAAAAGGAAATCCATATTCTTCCGAAAATGGCAAACCGGCACGGCCTTGTCGCGGGCGCGACGGGAACTGGGAAAACGGTGACTTTGCAGACACTGGCGGAAAACTTCAGCGCGATCGGCGTGCCTGTTTTCATGGCCGACATCAAGGGAGACCTCTCGGGCATCGGCATGCCGGGGGGCGACAATCCGAAGGTGTGCGACCGGGTAAAAGAACTCAAGTTGACCGATTATTCCCCTGAGGCGTGCCCCGTCGTCTTCTGGGACGTTTTCGCAAAACAGGGGCATCCCGTCCGAACCACAATCTCCGAGCTCGGGCCGCTGCTGCTGAGCCGGCTGCTCGACTTGAATGACACGCAGAGCGGCGTGCTGTCGCTTGTCTTCAAGATAGCCGACGACAACGGCCTGCTGCTGCTCGACATGAAGGATCTGCGGGCCATGTTGCAGCACGTGGGAGAAAACGCTTCCGAGTTCACTACCGAATATGGCAAGGTGTCGGCGGCGAGCGTTGGCGCGATACAGCGAGGGCTGCTTGCGTTAGAGGAACAGGGGGCTGGAATGCTCTTTGGTGAGCCCGCCCTCAATATCGACGATTTGATGCAGACGGATGGCGGCAGGGGCGTGGTAAATATACTGGCATCGGACAGGCTCGTCAATTCGCCGAAGGTGTATGCCACCTTCCTTTTGTGGCTGCTGTCGGAGCTTTTCGAGCAACTTCCTGAAGCGGGCGATCTCGACAAACCGAAGCTCGTCTTCTTCTTCGACGAGGCGCACCTGCTTTTCGCTGACGCGCCGAAGGCGCTGCTTGAAAAAATTGAGCAGGTTGTGCGGCTTATCAGGTCGAAGGGTGTGGGCGTGTATTTTGTCAGTCAAAATCCGCTGGATATCCCCGACGTGATTTTGGGTCAGCTTGGCAACCGCGTGCAGCACGCGCTTCGCGCCTTTACCCCGCGCGATCAGAAAGCGGTGAAGGCGGCTGCTACGACATTCAGAAGCAATCCCGAACTGGATGTGGAAAAGGCCATTACCGAGCTTGGCGTCGGCGAGGCGCTTGTATCGGTGCTCGACGAGAAGGGAAGTCCCACGGTTGTAGAACGCGCCTTTGTCTGTCCGCCGCGAAGCCGGATAGGCGCCATCAGCGCGGATGAGCGCGCCGCGATGATAAAAAAATCCGCGGTGTACGGGCATTATGAAAAGGAAATCGACCGTGAGTCCGCGTTCGAGGTGCTGAAAGAGCGCGCCCAGACGGCCGCGGAAGCCGCCGAAAAGAAGTCGCTGTCTCGCGAGCAGGCCGAACGTCCGCAAAGGGCCAGGCAGGGGCAGACGGTCGCCGAGGCGTTTATAAAGAGCGCGGCGCGCGCCGTCGGAAGCCAGGTCGGCAGGCAGATTGTTCGCGGTGTGCTGGGCTCGCTGCTGCGCTGAGATCATGCCTTTTTCTCCGCGCGACGGGCCCTGAAAAAATCCGACAATATTCCCGATGCTTCATCGCGAAGCAGACCGAATTCAATCGCCGGGACATGGTTGAGCGCGGGATTGCCGCACACCGGCAGCACCGTGCCGCATGCGCCGTATTTTTTGTCTTCCGCGGCGATGATCAGCCGTTGAATGCGCGCATGAACGATTGCGCCTGCGCACATCGCACAGGGCTCTTTGGTGACATACATTTCGCAGCCGGTAAGCCGCTCGTTGCCGATTGCCGCGGCCGCGGACTCGATGGCGATTATTTCCGCGTGCTTTACGGGATTGGAAAGCGCCCTTGTGCGGTTATGGGCGCGTGCGATCATGACGTTGCCCCGAACGATTACCGCTCCTACCGGGATTTCGCCTTCAGCGAACGCCAGGCGCGCTTCATCCAGGGCTATCCGCATTATTTCTTCATCATTCATAAGCGGTGGTATCCTCATTACAATTCATTGCGATGCGCATGTACACCGCGGCTGTCGCCGCTGTGCCATCGTCGTTATGCGTCGGCATTATGGAAAAGGTCTTAAAGAATCAGTACGTTTACTACGGCAATGATATAAGCGTTTTTGCAGCCGTCAATTTCAAGTGAAAAATATTGATTTGTTGGCGGGATAGTATTATATTATTATATGAATTACTGAAACACTATGTACGGAGACAGACCATGTTTAAACCAAAAAACATTCTCGTACCGATCGATTTCACCGGCCAGTCGAAGACGGCCATTGGAGAGGCTATCGATATTGCGAAAAAGTACGGTTCTCACATATTTCTTCTCCATGTGATAGACCAGCAGATTCAGCAGTGCGCCGACGATTACTGCCTTACGGCCGAAGAGATTACCTCAATACGCGAGGAAATGATGAAAGCGGCGAAGGAGCGGCTTGACAGGGAGATCGCGAAAATCAAACGCGGCAGAACGGTTAAAATTACCGGCGATGTGCGCATGGGAGATTCGCTGCACGAAATTTTGGATGAGGAGAAAACACGACACATCGATCTTGTAGTGACATCGCCCCATACGGGAAAGGGTTTGCTGTCGTGGCTTGGCCTGGGCCTTGCTGAGCGGCTTGTAAAGAATTCGGGCGTTGAAACGCTTGTGGTTCACTGATCGTGCTGCGTATTGTGACCACGCTGATGACGCTGAACGATGAAAGCTTCGCGCGAGTTTGTGGCGGGGAGGAAGAAGGAGATGTCTGTGCGATGGCGTCGGCGGCGTCAGCGAAAAAAAGAGAAGATTTAATCGTGTGCCGGTGCTGACGGGCATTAAATAAAAAAGGGCGGGAAACCGCCCTTTTTTGCGCGTCCAAGAGGATTCGAACCTCTGACCTACGGATTCGTAGTCCGGCGCTCTATCCAACTGAGCTATGGACGCGGATTACAACTCTATACAATGCATATATTTTTCCATGCTGCGCATTTCAAGCTTTTTTTCATGACAGGCGGAATAAATTCCCCTGAAACAGAGCGGAAAATACGCGACATAGGTCATATATGTCATGCTTACCAGCACAAGACGTATCACGCGCCAGTCGCGGGGTATAAATACAAGGTTGAAGAAAAAGATACCCATCAGTATCGACGTAAAGAATATAGCGCATCCGAAGCCCAGCTTGCCGTGTTCCCGGCAGAATTTGTCGTTTTCTTTCAGGTACAGCGGGATAAGCCAGCCGATAAACGGGACGTATCCCGCCGCGGCGAAATACTTGGAATAACGCGGCTTGTACGCCTCGTCCCTGTACGCGCGGGCCGCCGCCTTTAATTCGGGCCAGTGCAGCCGTATGTCTTTGAGATAGCGCAGTATGGCCGCCGCCCTGTCCCCGGCAAACAGCAGCCATTTTTTGATTACGGGCCAGTGCTGTCTGATATTCTTTACGTAATCTATCGCGGCTTGCGCATGTCCCTTCAGTCTGTCAATCAGGGACTGTATCTCCGGCCAGTGTTGCTTGATGTCCCGCACGTACCTGTACGCAATTATCGCGCGGGTCTTCACCGTACGGAGGAAACGCTGAATATACGGCCGGCACACAACGTACACCTCGCGAAAAAAAACCATCATTGAACGCGAGTCGTCTTTTACGTACACAAGCCATTGTTTAAAATGGGGCCAGTTGGTGCGTATATACGTAACAAACGCTTTACAGTACGACCTTAAGGCCGGTAACACCGTCCGCAACAAATCCTTGAATTTCACTGTGGTTACCTTTTCGGAGAGAGAGGGATTCGAACCCTCGGTACCTAAATGGTACAACGGTTTAGCAAACCGGCCCCTTCGGCCTCTCGGGCATCTCTCCTTGTGCTGAGGAACGTTATCGGAGGGTGAGGGATTCGAACCCCCGGAGCTGTTAACTCAACGGTTTTCAAGACCGCCTCTATCGACCACTCAGACAACCCTCCGCAGGCAAATCTATTGATCTAAGGGTTTATGTCAAACAAAAATTGCCGCCTTTCGGTAATTATCACGAGACGATTTCGGTGCCGATGCCCGCGTCGGTGAAAATCTCGAGGAGTACCGCATGTTGCACGCGGCCGTCGATAATGTGTGTCTTGTTCACGCCGGCGCGAAGGGCGTCCTGGCAGCAGTGTACTTTAGGGATCATACCGCCGGTGATTTCGTTTTTCCTTATAAGTCCCTCAATGTCACCATTTTTCAGGGATGTCGCGAGCTTTCCCTCTATTTTCACGCCCTCGATATCGGTCAGCAGTATCAGTTTTTCCGCCTTCAGCGCGCCCGCTATCTTTCCCGCGGCAATATCGGCGTTGATGTTGTAGGTGATGCCCGTTTCGTCGAAGCCGATGGGCGCAATTACGGGGATGAACTTTTCTTTATCGAGCGTTGTGATGATGGTCGGATTGACGTGCGCAACAGTGCCGACCTGGCCGATATCCACTCGCGTGCCGTTGTCGTCGTGATAAATTCTTTCCGCCGTGAGAAGCCCGCCGTCCTTGCCGGAGAGCCCCACGGCCTTGCCGCCGACCATGTTGATGTTATGCACGATCTCCTTGTTGACCTGGCCGACCAGCACCATCTCGACGATACCCATGGTCTCGTCATCGGTAACGCGCATGCCGGCGATAAACTCGCTTTCTTTGCCTATCCGCTTCAGCAGTGAGCCTATCTGGGGGCCGCCGCCGTGAACGATCACGGGGTTGATGCCGACGTACTTGAGAAGCACCATGTCCCTCGCGAACGATTTCTTCAGCGCCTCGTCTTCCATGGCGTGCCCGCCGTATTTAATAACGATGGTTTTGCCGTTAAATTCCCGTATGTAGGGAAATGATTCCGTGAGGGTGTTTACTTTTTCGATGTATCTTTTCATAGAGCACCTTTTCCATGTTTCATGACGTGAAGATTTATGCGCCCGAAAATGCACCGCCGTACGGGGATGTCAATTCTTATTGTCTGCGGCGCTGCGCGTATTTATTCGAGATATATCCGCTCTTCATCCGGCAGGGTGATGCCGCCGGTTATGTCACCGGCATCGACGGCGCGCAGGGGAGATATCTCGATAATTTTCGCGGACGGGGGGATTTGCACGCCGCTTTTTTCCAGCCATTGCCGGTGCTGATTCACCATGAGCTCCTGCGCCGTTTCCAGCGAATCCACCCCCGTTTTATTTTTTACCGGCGCAAATTCATCCTCCCTGCGGATTTCGAGCACGATGTTTCTATCGGTAAGGGGGAGGGCGTCGAACACGAATTTTTCAAATTTGAAACCGTCAATTTCCGCTGCGCCGTCCGGGCCGTATGCCGCTATTTTTTTTCGCGCGATATGAAATGGCAGCGATACGCCGCTTCCGTCAGTAATCGTTTTTATGAACGGCACGCTGAAAAGGTGAATTGCGATACTGCCCATGCAATAGGTGAGTCTCCCCGTTGCGTCGGTGCTGTTTTGCAGTTCCACCGGCAGGTCGGAGTATTCGACGACCCCTATCGCGCCGCCTTCGAATTTCACGAACACGCCGATCTTCTCCTCGGGATACGCTTTCATCAGTCCCTTGCTTGAAACGTTGGCGTTTCTCGTGACATGAAACCCGATAAAGACAGGATCGATGAT
>DHPI01000062.1:11697-13335 GCA_002407865.1 Spirochaetia bacterium UBA5368 | reverse complement strand
GAGTTTTTATACTTTTATTTTTCTAATAAGACAGGATCGATGATATTCACCAGCGGATTGTCAACCTGAAAGTATGAAATAACATCAATGCCCCGGCGATCCACCTCCGCGAGCGCGCCCGACGACGCAAGCGCGGTGAGACTGCCGCCGTGGCCGTCGGGATTTTTAAAAATGCTGCATTTGCTTTCAAGGATAAGCTTCCCCGCGGTGTCGAGCGACGGGATCATGTTCTGTGCGAAAAGGATTACGTCTTTTTCGTCTAATCCGAAGCGCCCGCGGCTTTTCAGGTACTCCGCGGTTGCTTCATGGTTTGCCTGCGATGTCATGACCAGCCATGGTATGGATACGCCGTATTTTTCCGCGTATTTCAAAATTTTTTCCGCGTGTATCTGGAAGAGGGATTTGCCGGTAACCGGTCCGACAGGAAATATGCCCTTCGGGCCGTCGAAGCCGAGACGCGAACCCTGCCCGCCGGCGACAACGAACGCGGCGGCCTTTCCCTTTTTAATGTGGTCGACGCCCTTGTCCCGCGCCTCTGAAAATGCGGCGTGCGATGCGGCATCATGGGGAAGCGCTATATAGGGCGCAGGCTCGTACATGGACATTGCCGCATCCGGCGCGGCGGCCTGCCGGTACAGGCGCGAAAGAAGATCGAAATCGACGGCGGCGATGTCGTCGAGCAGCCGTTTTTTTTCGCTGTCATCGCAGTCGTTCCAGAGCGTAAAAAGGTGTCGCTGCCCGTGGCGCAGGGCCCTCTGGATGACATCATCGTATCCGGGGTATGTAATCATGTCTGCCTCCATGCGTATATGCAGAATCGCAATGTGAGAAATATCGTTTGCCTTTTCACCTGTTTGTCAAATAGAATACTCGGGGCGAGCACTGACAAATTCGTGAGGGGGAGGTCTTTTGATGGCAACCGCGCGTGACAAAATAACCGCCATGTATACGGCGGCGATTAATGCGGTCAATCCCGCGGCCGCGGTGAGGGATCATCTCGATGTGCGGGGCGGCCTGCTCATTGCGCGTACTGTCGAGGGAATTCGCGAGTATCGACTTGATGCGTACAAAAATATTATCGTAACGGGATTCGGAAAGGCGGCGGCGCCGATGGCGAAAGCGGTTGAGGAACTGTTCGGTACAAGAATCGGCGCCGGTTGCGTTGTGGTGAAATATGGCTACACGGAAAAACTCGACAGAATAGACATCATGGAGGCGGCCCATCCCGTGCCCGATGAGAGCGGCCGCGCCGCTGCGGCGCGGATACGAGGAATGCTGCGGGCCGCCGGTAAAGACGATCTCGTTATCGTGCTGGTATCGGGCGGCGGCTCGGCGCTGCTGCCGCTGCCCCCGGAAACGATTACTCTTGACGAGAAACGCGCAACGACAGACCTGCTGCTGAAATCCGGCGCGTCAATCCATGAGATAAACGCGGTACGCAAGCACATGTCGCTTGTCAAGGGAGGCAATCTCGCGAAGGCGGCGTATCCGGCAACGGTGCTCTGCTGTGTGATGTCCGATGTTGTGGGCGACGACCTGGATGTCATTTCATCCGGACCGCTCTATCCCGATGCCTCCACGTTTCGCGACGCGCTGCGTGTTTTAGAAAACTACGATCTTGTACGTCGGGGGCCCCCC
>DHPI01000062.1:5829-11592 GCA_002407865.1 Spirochaetia bacterium UBA5368 | reverse complement strand
ACTACGATCTTGTACGTCGGGCGCCCGCTTCGGTAATCGCGTATATTACAGCGGGCGTTGATGGCGTAATAGAGGAAAATCCGAAGCGTGACAGCGGCTGTTTCGAACGTGTTACACATGCGGTCGTGGCGTCGAATATAATCGCGTTGCGCGCCGCGGAAACGGAGGCGAAGCGGCTGGGATATGCGACACTGGTTCTTTCGTCGCGTATTGAGGGAGATACGCGGGAATGCGCCATGTTTCATGCGGCGATTGCTCGGGAGATTCTGAATTCTGGCGTTCCTTTAACGGCGCCCGCGTGCGTCATCAGCGGGGGGGAAACCACGGTGCGCGTTACGGGCGCCGGGCTCGGCGGCAGAAATATGGAATTTGCCCTTCAATCGGCCGTCTTCATAGAGGGGTGTGAGGGCGTTACCGTGGCGAGCGTCGGGAGCGACGGATCGGACGGTCCGACCGACGCGGCCGGGGCGTTCGCCGACGGGGGGACTGCCGCGCGGGCGCGGGCGGCAGGACAGGATATTTTCAACTATATGCGCAACAGCGATTCGTATAATTTTTTTTCGACACAGGGGGGGCTGATTGTGACGGGGCCGACAAACACCAACGTGATGGATATACGCATTGTTGTCGTTGATAAATGAATTTAGAAATTTTTGTAAAAGTAATTGAAAAAAATGTTGCCTTTAATAAAAATATACCTTATGATAAGCAGTTGTCGTAATCTGCCTGTTTTTATGAGTGATATATAAAACAGGATGGCGCTGACTTTTTTGTCGTGGCAGATTCGTTATACTGTTGTGTTAGATGCGTGTGCGGCAGCGGGCAGGGAAGCCCGTGCAATATTTAGTAAAGCTGAGAAAGGAGTGATTTATGAAGTCAAATTATTTTGTTAAACTCTGTATTTTTTCATTAATCATCAGTGTCGCGGTGTCGGCCGGTGTTTTTGCGCAGGAGACAAAGGCCGTGGAACCGGGAAAAGATCCAAGAACAGAATATTCGGAAGCTGAGCGTCCTGAAGAAACCTATCTTTCCAGATTTCAGGCGATTGATGTTTCTGAAAGGTTGATGAAGGAAAATCTTGATAAGATATACATGCTGAAGGTGATCGCGTCAAACTTCAAGGACCAGGGCTGGGATAAGGATTATCAGCAGATCTACGATTCGTATAAAAAGGGCGTTGGTTACTACTATAAGCGCGATGTCATTTATGCGCGTGTTGAGCTTGAAAAAAATAAAAAAGCCATCAATGAACTGTACAACAAAGTCGCCGATTATTATAAAAAAGAGACCGAGAAAATGTTGAGCGATTGCGCTGATACGATCCTCAATCTTTCGCTCGACGAGCGCACCCAGTCCGACCCGAATAAGGGCAGAGTCATATTTCAGAATATGATGCGGCTGCGGATCGCGTACGGACAGCTCGACGACGCTCAGGGCAGGTACATTGATGGGTTGTACCATAATTCGATTTTTCACTACCGCGTCTCGAAATCGTACGCGATTAAAATCCTTGAAGACCTCGATCCGGTAAATTCGAAGGGCAAATTCGAGGTTCACAAAGCCGACAACCTTAACAGGGTGCTGAATCCTGAAAGGGCGAAAACCGAAACAAAATAATCGGGAAAACAAATCACGAGTATAAAAAAGGGGAATGCGGTTCCCCTTTTTTTATGAGCTAAACTGGACAAAATCGGCGGGAAACGAATGGCATTACAGAGTGCAAAGATGTTCAAACGAATCATATACGGCATTACCGTGGCGTGCATATGCGCCGCCGCTGTCTTTACGCCGTCGAAAACCGTACGTCATGAGTTTCCCGTATTCCGCGTGATGCTCGATCCGGGACACGGCGGTGTTGCGCTGCCCGACCGATGCCGCAACGGCGACAGATACTGCGCGGTTACCCGAACGTATCTGCAGGATTTCAGGGAAGGCGCGTCATTCAGGGGAATCGAAGAACATGCGTTGGTGTACGAAATCGCGAGTAAGGCATATGATATCCTTCTGGATTGTGGTGAAAACGGCGATTTCTCGAAATTTTATCCCGTTTTAGAGCGCTTTACCGATGTGTCGTATGATCGTGTGTATATACAATGCCACATGAGCAGAAGCGACTCGCGGCACCGTAATGAAATCATCAGACGGAAAGATCCAAACGATGAGTTCAGGATTTATGATTACCCGGACGACAGGGGCGTAATGCGCCCCGGTCGGCTTTCGTATATCAACGCCAGGCGGCCGCAGATAGTCGTGTCGCTTCACGCGGCGGGAAAGGGCGCTGCGTATTTCATGGGAATGAATCCCGTAATTGTCCCCCCCTTTGATTTTCTGCACAGCGGACTGCTCGATCTGCAAGGCGAAAAACAGGGGCGGTCATATTTTTTTTCGAGCCCCTACCGCGACTGGTTCGATGAATCCAGCAGGCGCACCGGATACCAGTGGTTTCTCAACGACGTGATGTTGTACTTTACAGGGTATCCGCTTAAAGCGAGTGGAGACGCTGATCTGGATAATTTCAGGGGATATCGCTACAATATGGTGACGTGGCCGTATCGGGATCATATCGGGTGGGAGCGGTGGGCGCGCACACATCCGGATAATTCTCCGTATGCGGCATCGGCGAAAAAATTCGTTCTTGCCGGCAAATACTGGGTTCGGGAAAAATCCGTGTACGAAAAATACAAACGTGACGGCGGCCTCGAGGGATTCGGCGGAGATAATTATTACGCGTCCGCCGAAATCATCAGGTATATATTGTATTCGCTTGGCATCAATAACCTTTATCATGCCGATCAGAGGCTTGGCAAACCGTACATCTCCGTGTGGACGATGCCGTTGTTTGTTAACGCGATCAATGCCTTCATCGAGCTCGGGTATCTTGCCAGGCCGCGGTTCAGGTACCTGCTGACAAGCCGGCAGGATGAGATTGCGCAGGGTGTCGCGGTTGGCGTGTATTCACTGTGCGCGGGCATTGTTCCGAAACAGGCGCCTATCAGGGACCGTCCAAAAGGAAAAAAGATTGACCTGATCAAATATTCTATGCCCAATAAAGGCAGCTATTTCGACCTGGCTCCTATTCCATAAAATATATGGTATGTGCGTATGCAAGCGATACGAAAAATCATGATTTTCGCGGCGTTTATGATTGCACCTGGCGCCCTGCCGGGCGCGCCGCTGGAGTTCAACACGCTGTTCGTAAACGCGGCAAAACGCGTTAAGCCCTCTGTTGTGAATATCATCATATACCGGTCATCGGAAAAAGGCGGGGAACGGACATTTACGAAGACGGGATTCGGTTCGGGGACGATAGTGTCAAAAGACGGCTATATCGTGACAAATTATCACGTTGTAAAAAAGGGGAATTATTACCAGGCTGTTCTCTCTGACGGCACTGAATATGAAATGGCGCTTTTGCCCAACAATAAATATTATTATGCGGACAGTAAAACCGATATCGCGGTGATGCGGATTGAAAACATCGACAATTATGCATTTACCCCTGTTATGCTGGGGAATTCGGACCTTCTCGAAGAAGGTGAATGGGTTGTCGCGATTGGAAATCCCTATGGACTGCGCCAGTCGGTTACGACGGGGATTGTATCCTCTAAAGGAAGGAACGATATCGGATTTGCCGATATCGAGGATTTTATTCAGACCGATGTGCCGATCAACCCCGGCAATTCGGGCGGTCCGCTTGTCAATCTCAAGGGGGAAATGGTGGGCATGAACACGGCGATACGCACCATTTCGGGGGGGTTCCAGGGCATCAGCTTTGCCATACCCTCGAATGTCGTGCGGCAGGCATGTGTGGAGCTGATCAACTATGGGCGCATCCGCCGTGGCTGGATAGGTTTTCTCGCCAGGGAGCGCAAGGCGTACCGCATGGGAGAAAAGACCATCGTCGAAGTGATTTCCGTGATAAAGGATTCGCCCGCGGAGATGGCGGGGATCTGCAAGGGGGATATTGTACGTGAAATCGGCGGAAAAAAGGTGAATTCACTGAGCGAGATGATCGCCGTTGTGGGAAACACGCCTGTTTCCACGAACCTGACCATGAGGGTTTCGCGTGATGGCTATCTGTACGAATATGTGCTCGTGCTGCGTGAAAAAGATGCTGCCGAGGATACAGAGGCCGACAACCGTGCGTTGTATTCGGTGTACGGCATCGAGCTCAATGAAAATTCGCAAACTGGCGACGTTGTGGTTTCGTACCTCTCGCCGATGGGCATCGGTTACCAGAACGGATTGAAAAAGGGCGATATCGTGCGCTCGCTTGACGGCTCGGGCATATCGTCGATTGACGATTTCATGAAAGTTTTCAATAGAAACAGGTCGAAGCTTTCCAGGCTGGGTATACAGCGCGATACGCGGCTGTATACCATAGAAATGGTCGGGGAAGCGGATTAGTATGGCGGCAGACAATGAAATACCCGGTAAAAATTGTATGTAGTATTGTTCTCGCGGCAAATGCTGTTTTCGCGCAGGCAGCCCTGCCCGAAGGGGAAAAGCCAGTTCTCGATCAGGAATTTTATTCTGCGCTGTCTCAAAAAGAGGCCATACGGCGGGACATTTTTCTCGACGATAATCTGAACAAGATAATTACGGGGAAGGGGCAGATTCTGTCAATAGATGCAAACGGGCGATATCGACGCCGGTTCAGAATCGTGGTCAATGCGAAAGTGTCCATCGCTATCGCTATCACCTATTATGTGTATACAGATAATGAGGAATATATACGGGTGATAAATCAGGGTGACACGCTTGAGTTTAAGGGCCAGTTTATCATATATACGCCGCTGACGACTCGCAGAAATTCGTATATATTCGATGTTGTTCTCGAGGAGGGGGCTGTTGTGGTCGAATAATGTCGGCGGCATTATTCCCGGTAGATGGTGAAAACATAATCCAGAATGCGATTTCTTTCTTTTTCGCTCATGCCGGCATATTCGATGGTATACATGCGCCTCTCCGATTCCGATGCGTACGAGCTGATCTTTCCAGTGATCTCCGTGTCGCGTCCGTCGATGATTGCATGGCCTTTGATAAGGCATGTAAGGGGGAGATTCTCTGGAGATATGAATACAGCCTCCCTGTCGCTTATCCCAACGATTGTTCCATTGAGAAATACGATTTCCTCGGTGTAAAAACTTTTATGCTTTCCGCGGATGGCGAACGTGTAGAACCTGAAGGGGATGCTTACCGACGCCATGAGGCATTTCCTTTCAAGGCTGCACGATATGGTGTCGGTATGCGCAAAACACAGTATCGGAGCGTCTGTTATGAAGCTGCCGACGATATTCAGCCTGAATTCGTACGATGCGATATACTCGCGCCAGAGGTATGCGTCAATAGTCGCGTGGTTCTCCATGCGCCTGAAGAAATCTTCGGGTGAGATTGCCGCAAAGAAATGGTTGTTGCAGTCGATTACCGTAAGCTTGGCATATCCGTATCCTTTGCGGTATACCCGTAAAACGGCGTTTTCTTTGAGATTCCTGGTTGAAGTGAATGTTTTCATTATGCTGGCGCACCCCGGCGCTTCGGATTTGCCGATACTTCCTTTACGGCCACACATCCCATCTATATAGCACTGTATTGGAAAATCATGAATTGTCAAATAATAATGATGAAGGCGGGTAAATGCGGATTTGCCGGATAACATCTGGTTAAATTCGAGCATCTCGCAAAAATATTTGTTGAAAAAATATGCATCGTTATGAATAGTGGAAATCCTTTCTGCCGGAAGCGGAGAGTATTCCGGCAAAT
>DHPI01000062.1:4296-5721 GCA_002407865.1 Spirochaetia bacterium UBA5368 | reverse complement strand
GAGTATTCCGGCAAATATTCCAGAGGGAGGAAAAACGTTGAATAAGTATGAATTGACAGTAATTGCGCGCATCTCCGATACCCTTGAGCAGACGAAGGAAAAGATCAAGAGTGTGCTGGCGAAGTACGATGTCAGCATTACATCGGAGGAGTTGTGGGGAAACAAGCGTCTTGCCTACGCTATCGACGGCGAAAACGAGGGCTATTATGTGTTTATGACTCTCGATGCGGCGCCGGAAGCCATCCAGAAAATCACTGCTGAATACCGGTTGAGTGTCGATATACTTCGCTTCATGTTTGTACGGGCGAAAACTCAGAAGACCGCCTAAAACCATCGTGCGGGAAAACCACTATGGCAAGTGATATTAACAGGGTCGTATTGATAGGAAGAATGGTGAAAGACCCCGAGTTGAAGTACACGCAGGGCGGGTCGTCGGTAACGAATTTTTCCATCGCAAACAACAGAACCTATACCGTATCAACCGGCGAGAAGAAAGAGCTTACGTCCTTTTTTAACTGTATCGCCTGGGGAAAGATGGGCGAGGTAATCGTTCAGTATTGCAAAAAGGGCCAGCGGATTGCGGTTGAGGGCCGGTTGCAGCAGCGGTCGTGGGATGATCAGAACGGTAATAAGCGGTATGTGGTCGAAGTAGTGGTGGAAAATTTTCAGTTTCTTTCCGCGAAAGGCGGCGAGGGCGCCGAGCCCCATGAAGCCGCTCCGGATACGGGAGGCATGCCGCCGGCGGGCGACAATCCGTTTACCGATGATGATATCCCATTTTAATCTATACGCGTTTTACGTAAAATAAAGGAGTACTATAATGGCCGATGAAATTAAAACAAATGAGAACATAGAACCAAACAAGGATGAAACGGCTTCCGTCGAGACCCAGGCGCCAGATGCCGAAGCGGCGACCGCATCCGGGCCCGCCGGAGAATCGAAATTCCAGGCGCCGCGTTTGCCTCGTTTCAAGAGAAAGGGATGCAAGTTCTGCCAGAACAAAAATCTTGTGATCGATTATAAGAATGTCGACATCCTTGAAAGGTTTATTACCGACCGCGGCAAGATTCTGCCCCGCCGGATTACGGGAACCTGTTCAAAGCATCAGAGGGCGCTTGCACGGGAAATCAAGCGGGCGAGAATAATAGCGCTGCTGCCGTTTGTCGTGCAATAGTAGAGCGGTGTCAACGATACTATCGTCTCTTATCGGGCTGTCTATACTGTTTGCCGCAGCGGTTTTCTTTTTCAAATGGGGGTGGAAGAAGTTCATCCCTGTTACCGTTGTCGCCGTTGCGGGACTGATAGGGGCTGCCATGCGCGATGCGGCGTTTTTAAGCGATTACCTGACTGTTGTGGTTTCTCCCATGATAGTCGGGGGGGTGTGGGGATACACGTTTTCCAGGGGGAAATCGCTGTACTTTTTTG
>DHPI01000062.1:0-4076 GCA_002407865.1 Spirochaetia bacterium UBA5368 | reverse complement strand
TTTTTTGAAGCTGTATAAAAATTATGATCTGGTCAAGGAATCAAGGGCGCGGGTCGCCGATATCGTCCGATCATCGGAGATGCCCGAAAAGGATAAAACCGAGTTTCTGTCAAGGCTTGATGCATCGATGGATACGGTCAAAGATGTTGTACCGTTTACATATTTCCTGAATTCGGTTCTCGGCGCGCTTCTGTGTTTCTATATCATGAAGGCGTTTTTTTCCAGATATTTGGGCGGCAGCGCCGCGGCTGTACGGGGGTTGGAGTTTTTCAAACTGAACGATTATTTTATTTACGCCTTGATTGCGGGATGGCTGAGCGTTTTGCTGGTTGAAAGAAGCTCGTATTATGCGGTGTATGTTTTCGGCCTGAACCTGGCGCTGTCATTTTCCGTATTGTATTTAATTCAGTCGTTTGGTATTATTAAGTATTTATTAATGAAAAAAAACATTCCGGTGTTAGTATTGCCGGCTGGCTTGCTTGTAATTGCATTGCTGGGAATCGAGGCGCTGCTGTTTGTCGGCATCATATTGTTGAGCGTCGGGGCGCTGGATTTTTGGGCTGATTTTAGAAAACTGGAAACGCGGAGCAAATAATAAAGTTGAGGTGCAGACTATGAAAGTGATTCTTCAAAAAGATATCCCGACACTTGGTGAAGCGGGCGATATAAAGGATGTTTCCGATGGCTATGCGAGGAATTTTCTCCTGCCTAAGAAGTTGGTATTACGCGCCAATGAATCGAGCCAGAAGGCCGTTGAACATCAGAAGCGGCTGATAAAGATAAAAAAGGATAAGCGCAGAAAGGTGAGCGAGAAGCTCATGGAATCCCTGAACGGCATTGAGATTCAGATAGGGGCGCAGGTCGGTGAAGGAGAAAAGATATTCGGATCGATTACGTCGATGGATATTGCGCGGAAGCTGAAGGAAAAGGGATTTGAAATAGATAAAAGGAAAATCACCCTTGACGAGCCGATAAAAAAAATCGGCGATTTCGAAGTGCCGTTGAAGCTCGATGAAGGCCTGACGGCCACAATCAAGGTGAGTGTATTGAAGGAATAGCGGATGGCAATAGAG
This sequence comes from Spirochaetia bacterium UBA5368, assembly GCA_002407865.1. Lineage (GTDB taxonomy): Bacteria > Spirochaetota > UBA4802 > UBA4802 > UBA5368 > UBA5368. The sequence continues at coordinate 3,003 of DHPI01000062.1, read as the reverse complement.
TATATTCCTCCGCAGGATATTGAAGTTGAGGCCTCCTGCCTTTCATCGGTGTTGTTGAGCAAGGAGGCGCTCCTGAAAGTAATAGAAATCCTCCAGCCGGAGGATTTTTATCTTGATGCGCACAAAACCATCTTCAATGTCATTCTCGAACTTGAAAGAAAAAACCTCCCCGTCGATCTTATAACGCTCAAACAGCGGCTGACGGACAGGGGGCAGTTTGATAAAATCGGCGGCGATTCCTCGCTTGTCGATCTTTACCGCACCGTATCCACATCCGCGAACGCCGAGTTTTACGCAAAGCGTATAAAGGAGATGAGCCTGCGGCGCAGACTCATCGTGGTGTCGCACGAGATTATTGAAAAGTGCCACGACACGTCGCGCGACACCTACGAACTTATGGACCAGGCCGAGCAAAGCGTGTTCCAGGTTACGGAGCGGCGCATAACGTCGGATTTTCAGAATATTTCAGACATTCTGCAGGAAACAATGACCACGATCGGCAGGATGTATGAAACAAAAAAAGCCGTGACCGGCGTGGCTACCGGATTCACAGAAATTGATGAAATGCTGACGGGCCTGCACGAATCCGAGCTTATTATCATTGCGGCCCGTCCCTCTATGGGCAAAACCGCGCTTGCACTTAATATCGCGAACAATATAGTTTTGAAATCGAAGATGCCGGTGCTTTTCTTCTCGATAGAAATGCCTGCGACACAGCTCGGCATGCGCATGCTCTGTATCGATGCCATGATCGATTCGCAGAAGGTCCGCACCGGCCACATCAGTTCGGAAGAGTTGAATAAGCTCTTTCAGAGTGCTGCGAAGCTCGAAAAGGCGCCGATCTTCATCGACGATACGCCGGCCATCAATATATTTGAAATTCGCGCGAAGGCGCGCAGGATGGCGCAGAAGCAACAACTCGGCGCCATTGTCGTCGATTACCTGCAGTTGATCACCAGCCTGTCGCGCATCGACAGACACCTGCAGATTGCCGAAATATCCCGTTCGCTTAAACAGATCGCGAGGGAGCTTTCCGTGCCTGTCGTGGCGCTGTCGCAGCTTTCACGCGCCGTGGAGTCGCGAAACGACCAGCGTCCGCAGCTCTCTGACTTACGGGAGTCGGGCGCGATCGAACAGGACGCCGACGTTGTCATGTTCATCTACCGCGAGGAACGGGTAAAAAAGGAATCAGAGAAAAAAGGCATTGCGGAGATTATCGTGGCAAAACAGCGCAACGGTCCGACCGGGACCGTTGAACTGCGTTTCTGGGAAAAATTTACGAAATTCAGCAATCTCGACAAGATCCACACCTTCGAGGAGACGCTGCCCGAGGCATGAATACCGCCGGATTGAAACATGCCTGCATCGATTTTCTCGAGGGTGCGGGCAGGTACTGTATCTTTTTCGCCGATACGGTGAAATGGATTTTTCGCCCGCCATTCGACTTCAAAAACCTGATGCAGCAGATGGTTGAAATCGGTTACCGTTCACTTCCAGTAACGACAATTACCCTTTTTTTTACCGGCATGGTTATGGCGTTGCAGATCGGCAGGGCCATGGACAAGATAATGTCCGGATCGTCTATTTTTATCGGGAGCGCGGTGGCTATTTCCATGTTCAGGGAACTGTGCCCTGTACTGACGGCGTTGCTTCTGGCGGGAAGAATCGGGTCCGCCATCGCGGCGGAGATAGGCACCATGAAAGTAACCGAGCAGATCGACGCGCTGGTGACGCTTTCCGCAAATCCGGTTCAGTATCTTTCAGTGCCGCGTTTTCTGGCGTGTTTCGTAATGACGCCGGCGTTGACGGTCATTACCGATATTGTTGGCGTGCTTGGCGGGGCGTTTGTCGCGTTTTTTGCGCTGGGGATTACGATCGACAAGTACGTCGAAAACATTTTACAGAATATTACGATAATGGATTTTTTAACGGGGATTTTTAAAACCGTTTTTTTCGGGATAGAAATCGCGATCATTGCGTGCTACCAGGGGTTTTCAACGACAGGCGGCGCGGAGGGCGTGGGGAAATCGACCATTAAAGCCGTGGTGATTTCCTCTATGGCGATACTCATCTCGGATTATTTTCTTACGTATCTGCTGCAGTTTGTAGAATAGCGGGTGGTGATGTTCATTCGGCGTTATGAGAAATTTCAAGTAACCGGTTGACGACAATGCATGCGAATAAAGAACCGTTTCTGCGGGCGTTACAGAAACAAAAGATACCGAAAAATATAATTGAGGCGTTTGACGCGATAGATCAGGGGCTTTTTTTCGATCCAGTGTTTCGAAAGAAGCTGTATACCGGCGATGTTATCCCCATAGGGTTCGGTGAAATTAGCGATCCTCCCGTGGCGCTGGCGAAGATGCTGAAACACCTCGCGCTGAAAAAAAGCTGGCGGGTGCTTGAAATAGGTACGGGTTCCGGGTATTCGACCGCCCTGCTGTCGCGCCTTGCAGGCGAGGTCGTCACAATAGAGCTGTCGGAGGAGCTTGCGCTCTCGGCAAAAAAGCATCTGCTGGATTGCGGCGTATCAAATGTACGCCAGTTCGCGGGAAGCGGCACGGAGTTTGACGCGCCGCTTGGCATGTTCGATGCGGTGATTGTCTGTGCCGCATGCAGAAAGCGGCCCCTTCCGCTGGTGCGGAGGCTCAAGGCCCGGGGGAAAATGGTCTTTCCCATGGGGCCCGAACATCAGCAGCAAATATGTGTTTTGCTGAACGAAACGGACGACGCGGAAAAAGAGCTTTTCAAAACGAGTTTCCACGAATTCTGCGAATTTGGTCCCTTGCAGGGCAAATACGGCTGGCTGCCGTAGCGGTTACTCGCACCTGCCGTCTTATTTTCGCGGGGCGCTGTCCTTGTAGCAGTGGCGGCAACCGTGAATGAGTATCTTCGTTTCGGTTCCGGTTTTTATCTGCGATGCGTAGAGTGGCTCGTGTTGTGTAAGTGTTGATGCGCAGAGCGGGCAAATCCTCTCGCCGGGGGGCCTGCCGCGGTTCTTAA
>DHPI01000011.1:24441-27503 GCA_002407865.1 Spirochaetia bacterium UBA5368 | reverse complement strand
GAACCTCTGGTGTACCAGTTGTCGTGCCAGCGGCACCGCTGGGTAGCTATGTTCGGAAAGGATAACCGCTGAAAGCATCTAAGCGGGAAGCCTACTTCAAGATTAGATTTCCCCTGGCCTCAAGGCCACTGAAGACCCCTCGGAGATGACGAGGTTGATAGGCTGGAGGTGTAAGCACAGCGATGTGTTCAGCCAACCAGTACTAATCGGTCGTGAGGCTTGACCATATTATAAAAACCCCGAAGCATTACTGCTTCGGGGTTTTTTATTTTCTCCACTGCATGTGTTGTGGGAATCGTTGCATTTAAATTTGATTATATAAATTGTTACTGTAAAAGAGAAGAAAATGTTGACTTCCAACATGTGCGTGATACTGAGCTGACATGGTGCGCGTTGTGGTGCCACATTGGTATATCAACGCACCACATCTGCCGCAGAAAAAATATTACACAGAACGGTACGGAGGTATAATGGCTGCTCAGGTAAATGAAGTAAAAGAGGTAAAGGTATTCGGACATGTTCAGGAGCTTGTGGGGAATCCATCGGCGCTGGGTTTGCTCGGTCTTGCAATCGTGACGTTGGTTGCGTCATCACAAAAACTTGGTTTTACGGCAGGAACGGCTTTTGTACTGCCCTGGGCAATATTTCTTGGCGCATGTGCGCAGTTTACGGCTGGATTGCTCGATTTTAAGCATAACAATACCTTCGGTGCCACGGCGTTTTGCGGGTACGGGTTTTTCTGGTTTGGTGTTGCGATGAGCTGGATGGTGACGCTTGGCATGTTCGGCGAAAAAGCCGCGACAGGTTTTGACGCGCATCAGCTTGGCGTTGCATTTATCGGTTATTTCATTTTCACGATGTATATGACTATCGGCTCGATGGCTGCCAGCAAGGTGCTGTTCATAATATTTTTCCTTATTGATCTGCTCTTTCTTGGATTGTTTATGAATACCCTGGGATGGGGAGGCGAGATATGGCATGGGCTTGCGGCATGGTCTGAGTTGGGCATTGCGATATTCTCTTTTTATGGATCGGCTGCTTCTGTGCTTAATACACAATACGGCCGCGTGTTGCTTCCGGTTGGCAAACCTTTCGGACCCTGGGTGAAATAATGTTTTTTTACGGTGCGCTTCTTAAACCCGTGGGTTGCCACGGGTTTTTTTATGCGCCAATAGTTGCAAGAATTTCAGATGCTTTTGCAAGCGCCCGTGCGCGATGGCTGATGGTGTTTTTTTCGGCGAGCGTCAGTTCGGCCATGGTTTTGTTTTTATAAGGCAGAAGAAAAATAGGATCGTATCCGAACCCTTCAGTGCCGCGCTGCTCGTGAATAATGAGTCCCTCGCAATTTCCTTCAGCGTAATGGATGGTTCCATTCGGCATGGCAATAGCGATGACGCATATGAACCGCGCTGTTCTTTTATCGTTCGGGATATTTTCCATTTTTTTTAGCACGAGAAGATTTCGGTCGGCATCAGTAAGCCCGGTACCCCCGTATCGGGCTGAAAAAACGCCGGGTTCGCCGTGCAATGCGTCAATCATCAGGCCTGAATCATCTGACAGCGCCGCCAGCCCTGTATACTTTGCAGTTGCCGCCGCCTTTTTTTGCGCATTTTCGCGAAATGTCGTGCCGTCTTCAACGACATCGGGTATATCGCCGAAATCAGCGATTGAAAGAATTTCAAGCCCTGAAATTGTCCGCATTATATCCCGGATTTCGGAAATTTTGTTCTTATTTTTTGTTGCAATAACGAGTTTCATGGCCACATTATTATTGGTAGATCATATAGTGTGGACTGGTGAAGTAAATGCAACAAAAAATCATGATTGAAGAAGACGCGTAATACGGGCGGCCATTCCAATGTGTCCATACGCGAGAAGTGCCATATGAACAGGCGTACCGTGTTGAAACTTGCTGTGCTGTTTCTGCCCGATTTTCTGTTACTGGCGTATTTTTTGACGTTGATGTTCTTGCGCAATGCGGAACTGCCGGTCATCGCCCGCCATGTGCTGCCCCCCCTTGTGTGTTTCATAGTAATTAAGACTGTGCTGTTTATGCGGGTTTCACGTAGTTATTTTGAAAAAATCCGTTTCATAAGCAAAATGGTGAACGATTACAAGAAGGGGAAATATTCGCCGCCAAAAAACACCCTGAACGGCGATGATATGCTTGATTCGGTATTTCGCGATCTGACAGTGATGGGCAAGAACTTCGACGATATAGTGTCCGCGCAGAAGACCGAAATTGAGCAGTTACGGGAGATGTATAACAATATTGTCCTCTCGATGAGCTCGTATTTCATTGTTCTGAATGAGCGCGAGGAGATCATTTTCGGAAACGAGAGCTTTTGTCACAAATTCAATTTCGAGCAGGAAGATATCTATGGCAAGAACCTGGATTCGCTTTTTGTATTTCTCACCGGTGTTATAAAGAAAGGAATTGAGTCGCTCAGGGAATCTGCCCGTCCCGTGATACTCGAAAAAACGCACCTGCTGTCAAAAAATGGGATCAGCATTATTGCGGATATTAAAATTTCATCAATCAAAGTACAGGGGCGAAACCAGACGGTTATAATTATAGATGATATTACGAATCGCTGCAGAAAGGACTATCAGATTACCCTGATCAGCCAGATTTCGGAATCGATTCAGCGTGACGAAGAAATAGATAATGTGCTGTATACTATTCTTACAGGTATTACGGCGGGTTCCGGCCTCGGCTTCAACCGGGCGATGCTGTTTCTGGTCGATGACGACGAGCGTTTGCTTGCCGGAAGGATGGCGGTCGGACCAGATTCGCTTGAAGAAGCCATCGATATATGGAATTCGATTCCCGCGGGAAGCGTCGAAGTTTTCATGCAGTTGAAGAATTACAGTTCGCAGGAACGAAAAGGAAAACTACTTCTTGAAAAGGTGCTTGCGGTGCGGATACCGCTTGATACTGACAATGTTCTCGTTGAGGCGATGAGGAATGTTGAACACGTGCATGTCTACGACGCGCTGCGCGATGAGCGCATTCATGACGATCTGCGCGAGCTTATGGACGTGAAGGAGTTCGTTATCGT
>DHPI01000011.1:19393-24324 GCA_002407865.1 Spirochaetia bacterium UBA5368 | reverse complement strand
ACGTGAAGGAGTTCGTTATCGTACCGCTTGTATCTGTAAACAGAGCTATTGGCGTTATCGTTGCCGACAACCGGTTCAACCAGATGCCGATAGGCAACGATTCAATCGAGCTGCTTACAATTTTCGCGTTTCAGGCGGCGCTTTCCATTGAGAGCTATCGAAACCTTTCGATCCTGAAAAAAGAGATGCGGAAGATAACAGACCGGCAGGAGGCCATCGTAGAATCGGAGAAACTTGCGGCTGTCGGCCGCATAGCAACGCATATCGCGCATGAAATACGGAATCCGCTTGTGACGATGGGCGGGTACGCCGGCCGCATCGCGCAACTGTCGCGTGACACGGAAAAGAACAGCGCGATGATTCAGAATGCCGCGGCAGTGATAATGAAGGAATCGGAAAGGCTGGAAAAGGTGCTGTCGAATGTTATGGATTTTACACGGCCCTCGCCGTACATCCGCGAATATAACAACATAAATGACGTAATTACCGATACCGTCGATCTGCTGAAAAATCTGTTGCAGGAGAGAAAAATAACCATAAAACTCAGTCTCAGCAGGGACCTTCCGCTCGTTAAATCGGATTTCAACCAGATGAAACAGGTGATGCTGAATCTTGTGCAGAACGCGATCGACGCGACGGTATCCCGCGGAGAAATCGAAGTGGCGACATCGGCGCAGGAGCACTGCGTCGATATTATTGTGCGCGATACGGGCTCCGGCATACGGGAAGATGATCCGAACCGGGTTTTTGAGCCTTTCTTTACGACAAAAGTGACCGGCGTCGGTCTCGGTCTCGCCATTGTAAAAAAGATAGTGAATGATCATGGGGGCGATATCAACGTCAGGAACCGGCCGGAAGGCGGCACGGAGTTCAAGATATCATTGAATATCCCGGCATAAGTGTTGCGCGTTGAATAGGGCGCGTGAGGCGCCGCTTTCAGCCGGGATCTTCTCCGCATACGTGTACTGCGCTATATATCATGGGGTGTCGTTGATCGATTAGTGCAAAGTGCTTCTCTTTAGCTCTTTGATTTTGCTTCGTGCGTCGTTGAGCGGCTGTTCGAGCGACGGAGGGCAGCATTTGATGAACTTTTCCAGGCTCGCAATGGCATCCTTTTTTTTGCCCTGCGCCGATTGCACCAGCGCGAGATTGTAATATGCGGTGAAGTGTGCGGGATCAAGCTTGATCGCCGCAGAATACGATTCTTCGGCATCACGGAGTTTGTTCTGCTTCTGGTAAAGCACCCCCAGGTTGTAATGTGCAAGAACAAACCTGCGTTCGATGTTCAGAGCCTTATTGAACTGCGATTCGGCAGCGCCGAGGTCGCCCCTGTCGAGAGATATCATGCCGAGATTGTTTTCCACTTCGGCGTCTTTTTTTATTGCCGAGGCTCTTTTCCAGGCGGATTCAGCGTCATGATATTTTTTTTGGTGATAATATACAAGGCCAAGTTGCGACAGCGCCGGGAAAAATTTCTCATCCTGTGATAAAGCCTCCTCGAAACATTCAATGGCTTTGCCGGGCTCGCTCATGAACATATGCGTCAGGCCAAGGTTGAAATGATAGAGCGGATGTTCCGGGTGCATGGCGGCGGCAGTTTCGAAATCTTTTTTCGCGTCAGGGAAACGATTCAGTTTGAGGTTGCAGTTTCCGGCATTGTTGCGATATTCGGCCTCGTCGGGATCGCTCTTTGCCGCTTCATTGAATTTTTTCAGTGCCGCGTCAAATTTTCCTTTGTGAAACAAGATGAGTCCTTCTTCATTGAATCGCATCGCTTTTTCTTTCATGGAGACATTCCCCGGCTGTTCGTTTTTTGGCATATCGCTGTTTGCACAACTACAAAATATAAATGAAAAAACTATTGCGCAACTGATAATTTTTTTCATGATGGGTTACTCCCTGTTAAATTTGCATATGATTATTTCAGGTTTTCAGTTCCCTGTTGATAAGTATGTATAAGTATCTTTTTATCCTTCTTCATTCTTCCGAGTTCCATTTTACGCGCAATGAATTTTGTTTGATCGTTGAATTTTTCGTTTATTTCGTCAAGATTGCCTTTAATCATCATCAGCGCCCTGTCTTCAGGGATGTTTTTGCCTTTGAATAAATTCTCATTCTTTTTATAAAACGCGACAATTTCTTCATCGGACATGGCGATTCTTTTTTCCCTCTTTGCGGCGATTAACATGTCAAGATAATATTCTACCATTGCCTCTTCGAGAACGAGCCATAAGTAGTTACGTGCTTTTTCGTTATTAAATATTCCAGATTTACTTGCGGCTTTCAGTATAATGTAATTATCCACAAGTTTTCGCAATGTTTTATCTCTAAGAAGATGGTCAGAAGGTGTCGATCTCCTGAACAGGTAGTTGCTATACAATGCCGTTCTTGTATTGACATACTCTTCGCCGATGGTGTCGCCATCTATGCTTACAAGCCATCTTCCATTATCGTATTGTGAAAGCTCACGGCTGAGCAATATTGAATACGGATTATGCAGTGCCCTGGAAACAAAAAAACCTGCAATAAAGCCGACGAGCGCGATCACAATATGAATTTTGTACTGTAGTATTAGATGCATTATTGTTTAAACCTTTGTCCTTTTTTTATTAATAGTCTGGCGGACCTGGCAGCTGCCGAAATCGCCCTTTAAAAAACGAATCGATTTAGAATCGTATATATTGTACAAAATCATTTTTCAAATAATTGCTACGCAGATCACGGGCGCCGTTTTCGCCGCCCTTTATGGTGATTTTATATGTCGCGCCTGCTTTCACTCCATATATGTCGAACGAATAAGTATTAAATTTATTTCCGGGAGCGATTTCCGGCCAGTCGGGATTTGTTATCTGCGGCGTAGCGCCTGTTCCAAGCGTTCTTTCAATTGAGAGCGCAAGGCTTGTTGGCATAATTTTGGAGGAAAAATGTATTTGCACCGAATAATATCCCGGCAGATCGGGCGGCGACGGCGGGTCAAATGTCAGCGGTTGAATATCGTTAAGGGCCCATCCGCCGGGATTTTTGGGATCGGTAATTGCGGTAATAACAGGCGCGATCGAGCCGGCGCCGTTGGTGAAAAAATGAAACGAGTATTCTTTTTCCAGCGGATTGTTCTGCATATCGGTAATTGTGGGGGATATTTTCAGTGTATAATGCTCTTCGCTTTTTAACGGCTGTTTGAATGTAATGTTCGCGGCAGTATGAACCGGATTTGTATCGACAAAAAACTCGCATGCGGGAGTTATGGTGATCGCATTTCGCAATTCGGAGATTTGTATTTCCTCGCTGAATTCGATAACAAGGTCATTATTTTTTTCAACGCCGGTGTTTTCAATATCTTCGCGCCAGAGCTCCGAAGATGGAGGTTGTGTCACGTTCAAAGTGGGTTTTACAAAATCATCGCCGACTGTAAAATTGTAAAAACATCGTTCGGCCAGAGCGTTGCCGCTTGTATCTTTTATGTCGGTATTTATTATCACTGAATATGTTGTCCCGTAACTCATCTTGTACAGGGGAGTAAAGGTGATATGCGCATGCGATAGGTCCCATGTGTAGCTTCCCTGGAGGGGCGGTGAAATGGTTATGCCGCTGTACAGTGTGTTTAAATCTATGGGTTCGGAAAACCGGACTGTAATGGCGCTGTCGGGAACAACCATTGCGTCGTTGGCCGGCGTATGGCTGATAACGGTGGGAGGCGACAGGTCAATGCTGACGCTAAATATCGAAGTAAATGGTTTTTTTAGATCGTTGCCGGCCGCATCCTCCGCCGCTGAGGATATGAAGATGGTATATTGCTCAGCGGTTATAAGGCTCTTTTTGGGCTGAAATACGAGTTTCCTCCCATCCATATCCCAATAGAAGAATCCTTCAATTGCACCGAAACTGCAGGAGAGAGCGAACTCGTTGCTGGTTTTGGTCGTATCCATTTTTTTGCTGAACACTATTGTTACTGTGGTGTCACTGTCCACGCCGGTCATATGATTGGCCGGGTACGCTGAAATAATCTCAGGCTGTGTGAAATCGTCCACTATGCCACATCGGAAAATTGCCGGCAGGGTCAATAATAAGAACAATATTATTTTAATAGCTGATTTTTTCATGGTTTACTCCCTGAACTCGAACACGAAATTTTCGACCATGGTATTACCGAACACATCTTTGACGCCGTACGCCCCTCCATGCAGCGTCAGCCTGTATAAAACAGGGGGCATGGGCTTTAATGTATTGCTTAATCCCGCTACTTTTAATTTTGCTGTTGAATCATCGATCCACGCGACGTCCTCGATGATGCCTTGGAATCCTTCATCTCTGTTGAAACTTATCAATGTGTGATTTTCCAGTATTGAATATTTGTTCATGGGAACAGGCGCAGACGGCGAGGCGTTGTTTACAAACTGAATCTTGAAATAATATTTCTGATTTGGCCATGGCCCCATGGTGATGGTGACCGGCCATGTTAATGGATCCGGTTTTCCGGTAAACAGAAGGCGATAGGGATCGGTGTCGCCGTCGTCGTATGATCCGTAAACAGCGCCGATTTTTACATGTAAAGAAGTAGAGCCCATTGTTTGTACGGTAACCTGATGGAGATCGGATAATTTCAGGCCGTTCTGGTCTTTTGCTGTTGTATCCACACGAATCTGATATACGCTTTCAGTGGCAAGATCTTTTGCCGGATGAAAAATCATCATTGTATCGGTATTCCATGTAAAATGTCCGCTTACGGTTGGTGTCAGTGAAAACGCGGATTCGCAACTGGCGCGATTCATTGGTTCCGAGAACAATACATAGATGGATACGTTTTTATTGATATTCGGATTTGCCCCATTTGTGTTCCAGAATGGGGTGATGCCTGAATCGTTTATACCTGTGACCGACGGTGGCTGAAAATCGTATCCGGTGATAAAAATATTACTATAGCTTGTTTCTAA
>DHPI01000011.1:16307-19247 GCA_002407865.1 Spirochaetia bacterium UBA5368 | reverse complement strand
TTGTTATCGGATATATCCGTGGCGGATGTTGACAGTGTAAATTTGTATTGTATACCGTAATCCATGTGGGTGGTCAACTGATACGTCATCTGGCTGTCGGCATATTCCGACGGACCGGTGCCCCATACGAAACGGCCGGCCACATGGGGACTTATTGTAAACGACGACTCGGTTTTTGGTATGTTCATTGTTTTAGAAAAATTTATAACAATATTCTGATCAACCGGAACGTTTGCCGCGCCTCCTTCGGTATATGCGGGTATTGATGATATTACCACGGGAGACACGAAATCATTTCCTACATAAAAATCGGACAGAAAATCGTACTCCATTGTGTTTCCTTTGCAATCGCGTACAGATCGAGGAATCTCTATTGTATACCGTTGTGCGACACTTAATGGGAGGCGCGGAACGAACGTAAATTCGCTGCCCGTTGCCCAATCGAACTTGCCATCGATTTTCCTCGTTTCGCCCGCAAGCGAAAAATGCTTTTCGATATCTTCTTTGTTAACATCATTATTGAATCGCACAGTAACAGGTGTGTTTCCAGATATGCCATACGCATGGTTTGGCGGTGAAAAAGATACGACTTTGAGAGTCTCAAAGTCGGAACACGCGCCAAACAGGAGTGTTGCGAGAATAAAAACAAATATTGAAACGAATCGTACTTTCATTCTTTGCCTCCCGTGCCGTATTTATTTTTCATCGTGCGTCGCGCGTCATAGATTTGCAGGGTGGCCAGTGCCAGCGCCAACGTGACTAAAATCGCCGGTTTCCCCGTGCCGGTAATGATTAATATAAACGAGATAGCGACAATGAGAGAGGAAGGAAGCAGAATAACATTTTCGAGAGACACCTGTTTCCAGGGTGTTTCCGTGTGGCGCACCGCATAATAGTACTGGATAAGGTATGTGATGAACAGCGCCAGCAGAAAGGAATAGACTTTTATTTTAAACTTAATGTTAATGCCCGCGAGAAATATGAATAGCAGAATGCAATAATTACATATGGTCGAACCGTTCACGGGATTCACATGAAATTTAACAATCTGCAGCATCACTACCGAGAGGAGTGCAATATTCAGCAGGTTGTACGCTTTAAAATTGAAGAAAAAGACGTCATTGAAAGTGTAAATTATCAAGATTGTTATGATTGTGACTGCCGTAGAATTAAGATCCCTCTGATTCATTTCACACCTCTTTTAAAATAGTATGTATATACAATGTTACATAATAGCGGAACAAGAACCAGCGTAAGCGCTGTGGAGAATATGAGGCCGCTCATTACCGTATACGAAAGCGGCCTCCACAAGTTGCTGCCCTCCCCGGTTTTCAGCAACATTGGAACAAGGCCAAGGGTAGTTGTGCTTGCGGTCATAATGACGGGTCTGAAACGTTGCATGCACACTTTTTTTATGTACGTGCCGGCGGTATGCACGTTGAACTTGCCGCCACGGAATCCCCTGTTTACGGCGTCAACGAGCAGAATTCCATTGTTCACAACAATTCCCGCAAGGACGATAAGACCGATGTATACCGAAATATTGAGCGATGAAAGCGTAAAGAAAAGCATTATGATAACACCTACAGCGGCAAGCGGTACGGTAGTCATGATGATGAGCGGCAAAACGAAGGATTCGAACAGGCAGGCCAGGATCATGTACACGATAAGAACGGCGCGCATGACAGAAATCATCATCGAGCGCCTGGTATCTTCTATTTTTTTTACAGTTTCGTCAAACTCGTAATAATATTCTTCTGGAAATTTTATTTTGTTCAATGCCGTGCTGATTCTTGTAACCGCCTCGTTATATGAGAGGCTCCCGATTTTGGCGGTAATAGTTACCGCGCGGCGGCCATTTCGCCGCCAGATTTTCGTCGGGCCTGTTTCTTCGCGAAGCGTTATGATTTCCTTGACGGGGATGAGCGCGCCCCCGGCCCCGAAAACGGAGTAATTAATGATCTGATCGATGGTTGCGCGCTGGCGTTGAAGATATTTCATCCTTACATCGATTTCCCTGTCGACATCGATGAATTTTGTCACGACAGGGCCGAACACGGCGTTGCGGAAAAACTGTGATACATCGAATGCGGTGATTGCCAACATGCTGGCTTTGTCTTGGTCGATGCACAGATGATATTCAGGGCGGCCTTCCCGGAAACGCAGAACACAATCTTCGATGCCTTGAATGGATGAGATTTCACTTGCCGCCTTTTTTGCGAGCATGCGAAGTTCATCGTTCTCGTTGCCGATGAATGCCACATCCAGTTCCCTGGTGCTTGTCTCATCGGCTTCCGTGAGATATGCGAACCCGCCATATGAGCGCAGCATTTTGTCAAGGTCGCGTTTTATGCGTTGTTTCAGCCGCTCTCGCTCCTTTTTCGATGAGATGGATTCTTTGAGCTTTACAGTAATGGTGCCGCGCCACTTTTCAACCTTGGAGGATATGCTTTCCGATATATTCATGGCTTTGATGTGATTTTCCGCCTGAATCGCCGCTTCGTCGATGATGTCAAGCGACGTACCCGTAGGGTATTCACAATATGCATAAAATTCGGGAGAGCTGAATGGATCGATATATTCGCTTTTTATAAGGGCAAGCATACCTGCCGCGGCAAGCAAGAGCGCGCCGACAAGAGTTAGCATTTTTTTGCCATTCGCGAATGCGAAATCAATTATTTCGGAATACTTTTGCTGCAATGTTGTTTCCAGTTCATCCGCACGCGCGAAAAAAGATGCCACATAATTTTTTAACGTCGCATAATGTTTTTCAAGGCCCGGTCGACCGGCCGTAATAATTGTTGCTACACCATGTTTGCGAATGGAGTGTTTACGGTGAGGCTTGTTTTTCTCGCGACCTTCAAGAGCGGCAAAAAGGGCCGGGATGAGGATGAGGGCGATGGCCAGCGAGATGATGAGGGCCGCCGAAATTGTAATTGC
>DHPI01000011.1:0-16205 GCA_002407865.1 Spirochaetia bacterium UBA5368 | reverse complement strand
GGGCCGCCGAAATTGTAATTGCGAGGCCCTGGCACATCTTCCGTGTTGCCGTATCGCCGAAAACGATGGGCAGAAATGCCCCGATGGTGGCGCAGGTTGATGCGATGATCGCGTTTTTAACAAATGACACCCTTGACGCGATTGTTTCTTTGTTTATAACAGGGCCGCTGTACACGGATGACGCAATCACAATGCCGTTATCGACTATCATGCCGGCGCCGAGGGCCAGGCCGCTGAGGCTCATTATGTTTATATCTGCGTGAAGGAAATACATGAACGCGAAAACGATAATGATGGAAAGTGGGATCGAGAGCCCGATGACCAGAACCGTGTCTGGTTTTCGTATAAATATATACAGTACCAGAATGACGATACAAGCGCCCCATATACATGACGAGTATACGTTGTGCACGGCCGAGCTGACGTATTTTCCCTGATTATAGATGATTTTTACCTTACACTCATCCGATTGTTCGAGCAATTTCACTGCGCGAGTGCACACGCTAAGCGTATTGGCGTCGCCCGCTTTATGAATGTACACGGTAATACGTTCCTTGCCGTCGAGCCTGGCAATATTTTCCTTTTCCCTGAAGGCGGAGGAAACGTCGGCGAAATCGTATATTTTTACCAGCGATCCGCGGGAAGCCATCAATATTGCGGTATCGGCTATTTCCGGGATGTTTTTATATCTGGAGGAGATATACACGCTGTATTCCCTGTGGCCGCTGTGGAGAAGGCCGGCGGGCAGCGATACATTGCCGTTCTGTATAACAGAGAAGATGTCGTTGAAAGAGAGGGAGCGAGCCTCAAACCTGGCGCGGTCGATATCTATATGGATTTCCCGTTGAAGGCCGCCTACAATGTTAATCTCGGAGACGCCATCGATTCTCTGGAGCCTGGGTTTTAACGAACGTTCGACCATATCGCGCAGCTCTGTGAGGGGGGTTCCCTTTTTTTCGATGGTGGCGATGATTACGGGTTTGTCTGACGGATCGTATCGCAGCACTACCGGTTCTTGCACCTCCCGTGGGAAGGAATCCCTGATAAGGGAGATTTTTTCGCGAACCTGTAGTGCGGCGATCTTTACATTAGTATCAAGCTGGAAATTTATGTTGATACGCGATTTGCCTTCTTCGGAAATCGAATCTATTTTTTCTATCCCCTGAACGGTTTTTATGATTTTCTCGACAGGCTTAGTAATTACCGTTTCGATCTTTTCGGGGGAGGTGCCGGGGTATTCGATGAAAATGGAGATCCCGGGATATGATGTTTGCGGGAGCAGCGTTACCGGCAGCTTTGTGAAGCTGATGAGGCCGAATATGGCCAGGCCCAGAAAAAGCATATAGGCGCTGATCCTGTTTTCAATGAAATAACTCATCGCTTCTTTTCCCCGTTGACCATGGCGTACACGGTTGGCACGAACACCATTGTTAAAAAAGTTGAAATAGTGAGGCCGCCGATGACGGCGATTGCCATGGGCTGCTGAATCTCCGAGCCTTCTCCCATGCCGAGGGCCATTGGGATGAGCGCAAGGATAGTAGTAAGGGTTGTATTCAGAATGGGCGCAAGGCGTTTTTTCCCCGCGTCGATAATGGACACATCAAGGCCTTTCCCGCTTTTCACCTCCCTGTCGATGAAGTCGAAGAGAATGATGGCGTTGTTGACCACGTTGCCGACAAGCATGACGATGCCGATGCCCGAGTTAATGTTGAGCGTTGCGCCGGTTACAAGAAGCGATGCCGATACGCCAAGTATTGTGACGGGGATGCTCAGCATGAGGATGAGCGGATTTATGAATGACTGAAACTGCGCCGCAAGCACCATGTACACCAGCACAACGGCGAGTATGAGTACGAAGCGCATCTCAAGAAATGAGTTTTTTATTTCATCCTTCTCGCCAACGATTTTTGCCTCGTATCCCTCGCCAAATTTCATCTGTGACAAGGTTTTCTCTACCTTTGCAAAAACAATTTCTTTGTTTCCCTCAATGTCGGCGGTAATAATATTGACGCGGCTCTGTTCGCTTCTGACGATCTTCCCGGGGCTGAATCCTTCCTTAATTTCAGCAAATTTACTCAACGGGACATTCGCCTGCGTGCCGGTTTTGACCAGTATTTTGTAAAGCGAATCCCTTTCCGAGCGGTCATTTTCTTTCAGACGCACGCGGACATCTATCTCGTCGTCCTTTTCCCTGAATTTTGTGGCGACCTCTCCATGAACGGCCGATCGCAGAGTCGATGCGATGGATGAAATATCGACGTCCAGCGACGACATGATTTCACGGTCTATATTCACCCTGAGCTCGGGATGGCCGCTGTCGAGGACAGAGGCAACGTTCACTACGCCCTTGATATTTGACAGCGCTGTTTTTAGTTGTTCGCCCAGCCTGACCAGTTCGTCTTTCTCTCTTCCATAGATTTCCACGGTGAGGGGTTTTGCGGTCTGGCTGAACAGGGATTCGATGACGTTCTCTTTTATGTGATAATCTATTTTTACCGATTCGTCGACCCTGATTTCCTTTTGCAGCGATTCGACAATTTCAGTGATGCGTATGCGCCGGTTCTCCTTCAGAAATACATGAATGAGGATATTATTCGAACCGCGCCCTGATGATTTTTCAGCAATATTGTCCTCCGGATCGGAGCCTATTTTTTCGTATACGTCGCGCACGTATGGTTTTTTAAGCAAGTAATACCCGATGCGGCTGCTGAGCGCGGAAGTTTCCTCAATCGGGGCGCCTTTGGGGAGCTCGATATCCATTGTAAATTCGCCCGGATCGACGCGCGGCATGAGCTCGGTATCGATGAACAGAAAAAGGACGGTGCCAAGTACGAAGCTTGCAACGCCAAGAGTGATGATGCGCTTTTTGTTATGCAACGAGTAGTCGATGACTGTGGTATAGATGCCGATAGAATGTGCCATGAATGAATCGGAGAACGAAAAAATCCGCGCCTGTATTGCTGACAACGGTTTCAATGCCCTGATGTTTTTCGCGGCGGGCGGAAAAGGAAGCCGGATGGTTGCGAGCATCGGGGTGAGGAAAAACGAACAAATAAGGGCGCACACAAGAGAAAAAGAAACCGTCAGAGCAAGTTCACCAAAGACCGCGCCGGAGAGTCCTGAAACGAACACAAGGGGGATGAACACAATAACAGTGGTAAGCGTTGACGCGGTAACGGGCACAAGTACATCTCGTGTTCCTTCAAGCACCAGCGGAATTGCGCTTTGATTTTTTTTCTTCGTTTTTAGTTTGGTGGAAATGGATTCGAGCACCACCGTGCCCGCGTCTACCATAACGCCGACGCCGAGCGCGAGTCCGCCGAGAGACATTGTGTTGATTGACATTCCCTTGAAATACATGAGACCGAACGTGCCGAGGATGGAGATTGGTATTGAGGTGGCGATAATTAGCGGGAAAGCCAGATTCTTGAGAAAGAAATAAAGGACGAAGATGGCGATTATCCCTCCCATGATTGCCGCGTTGAAGACGTTATCGATCGCGCTTGTTATGAATTCTGACTGGTCATAAATTTTTTTTATAGAAAACTCGCTTTTATATTTTCTTTGCAGTGATTCAAGTTTCTCCTCAATATTTTTACATACCTCTATGGTGTTTTTTCCCGGCTCTTTCTGAAGCAAAATGCCAATGGATTCTCTGCCGTTGAGGCGGATGACGCATTTTCTATCCTTGAAACCGTCGACGGTCTCGCCGATGTCTTTAAGATATATCGGCACTCCCCGGTCGTTTCTTCCCACCACGACGCTGGTGATTTCGCCGGCATTTGTAAATTCGCCGACGGTACGGATAAGGTATTCCATTCCTGCTTTTTCGACATAGCCGGCCGGGAAACTGTAATTGGCGGCGCCGACGTTTTGTACAATCTCGAAGATGGAAAGGCCGTGTGCGTATATTTTTGCCGAGTCAAGATTAATGTTGATCTGCCGCTTATAGCCTCCGATGACATCGACAATAGCGACTCCCTCAATGCGCTCGAGATAGGGCACGATTTCCTTTTCTATGCGCTGGCGCATTCTCGTAAAGTCGCCGGAAGAATCCGCAATGGCATAAATCATCACCGGGTCGGCCTTGGGATCGAACTTTACGACTATGGATTTTCCTGTGTCCTGGGGAAGCTGTCCCTTTATAATGTCAACCTTCTCCTTTGTTTCTATAAGGGCGAGGTCCATATTTGTTCCCCACTGGAACCGGGCGGTAACCAGGCTGAGCCCCTCGATGGACTCTGAATATATCGACAGCACACCGTTTACCGAGCTTACCGATTCCTCGATGTATTTCGTTATAAGCTGTTCCATCTCGGAAGGAGAGGCATTCTCGTAGGGTGTAACCACCGTGAGTCTGGGAAACTCAATCTCGGGCAGCAACTGAAGCGGAAGCATTTCAAGGGAGATAACTCCCACAAGGCATACCCCGAGGAACACAATGGACGTGGTCACTTTTCTTTTTATAAATTGCTCTATCAACGTTTTATCTGTACAATGTATGTAAAATTATTTTTGTGCCCGAAGCTTCATCCCTTCGTATACCAGGTTTCTTCCCTTCGATATAACGACGTCATTTTCCTGAATACCGTCTGTTATTTCGATTAATGAATTATACTCTTTTCCCGTGCTCACTTTTTGTTTAAAAATGAGCCCCTTCTTGGCGATATATACTTCACCGTTATCCCCTTCATTTTTCGCAAGCGCCGATACGGGAATAAGAAGCTTCTTTTCGCGTCCGCCGGTGGTGATTTTTGCCCGCGCAAACATCCCTGGCAGCAGCCTATAGCCGGGGTTCTTCATCTCCGCTTTTATCTCGACGGTCCTCGTTTTCATGTCGAGTACGGGGGTAATTCTCTTTACAATTGCCCTGAAGTTTTCATCGCCGAGGGCGTCCACATTAAAGGAGACAATCTGTCCGGCTTTGACTTTTTTAATGTCCCTTTCATTAAGGTTCATAGACAGATATATCTCGGTGATATTGATCAGCGTTGCGATAATCGATTCAGGTTTAATCATTTCACCCGCCTCCATACTTCTGGCGGCAACCATGCCGACAATAGGCGAGCGGATATATGTTTCCTTAATCATTATTGCGGTCGATTGGATGTTGTTCTCCGCCTGGCTGATGCGCGAGCGCGCCGATTCAAGCTCGGCGCGCTCGATCTTCGTGTTTATCTTTTTGAAGAGCTCGATTTTCTCTTTTTCCGACGCGGGAACAGACATGCCTTCGGCTTTAATGTCTTCATCGCGGTATCCTACGAGCTGGATTTCCAGGTCGGACTTCGCCAGTTGATATGCGGTGTATGCCGTGGTATGTTGAGTCTTCAAAGTTTTCAGCTCGCTTTCGCTTAGACCTCCGGCCTCGTAGAGCGTGGTTTTATTCTTTAAGATACGGTCCATGTTCTGATACGAAACGAGCTTGTCGTTCAGTTCGGCCCTGGCCTTGTGTATGATTTTCAGCTTTATTTCGATACCCTTGACGGCGTTCTCGAATTTTGCCTTCGCGAGATCGAATGCCTTCTGCGCTATTTCCAACTCGGATTTTTGCTGGCTCAGGGTAATTTCAAGCGGCAATCGCTCGACCTCTGCGATAAGCTGACCAGCAGTTACCCTGTCGCCTTCATGAACGGTAATTTTGCTGAGCCGGCCGGTTACCTTTGAGGAGATGTTAATCTTTTCTTTAAATACGATCTGACCCAGTATCTCTATTTCTTCGGACGCTTCCTGTAAAGCGGCCGTGAAGGTCTCAATCGATCCGTCGTCGGTGCCCGGCTCCTTTGGATTCAAATTATGTGCGTCATCTTTTCCTGCAGTGTTGAAAACGGGCAATTGCGTTACGACGGACGCGATAATAATAAGCAGCAGGCCAATCAGCACAATTTTTACGAATTTAATTTTCCAGATTGTGAAACCGCTAATCTTCTCTATAATTTTCATTGTGAATGGTTCCCCTGTAGTTGGATAGTTTCAGAAATCCGATGTCGACGCCCATTGCGAGTTCAAGAATGGAGGCATTCGTTAAATATCGTACCCGCGACTCAAGGCACGCGATTGCCGCTTCCCCGCGTTCTATTTCTTTTTTCATCAGGTCGTATCGTTTCGATTCGCCCATGTTTGCCTTCAGCCGCTCGATTTCAAGCTGGGTGTCGTAAAGTTCGAGCTGCTTTTGTGCAATCTCGATCATGTCCCACGAGTTTTCCAGCGCCATATATGAGGATACAACCTCAATGGCAATCTGGTGCCGGTTGGAAACCCTGGTATCTCTGGCGGTGTCCATCTGGATTTTACTTTCCACGATTTTGCGCTTGTAGTCCATGCTATCAAGTACGTTGACCGTGCCGTTGGCGGTTCTGTTTCTGGAGTTCGAATTTCCGGATTCGCTGTATCCCATGCTGCCTGCCGTGGTAGAACCCCAGAGGGCGGTGGTTGCCTGAAAATTAATCCCCCATCCTTTTTCCCGCGGCATATATCGATCTGTTTCCTGGCTTGTGTCAGATAAAGAATAGTTTACGCCGACTGAAAATTGCGGGAAATAATAAAGCTTGTTCATGTAATATGTTTTGCTGTTGATGGAAAACTCGACTTCGCCGCTCTCGATTTCTTTTCTATTTTTTGTCGCGATCGCCACAAAATCGTTTACCGTAAAGGATGTGTCGATCGGGAAAAGAATGAAATCTGATTTCACGTCGCCCAGAATTTCCACCGGTTGTCGCCAGTCAAGCTTAAGCATTACTTTAAACCTGTTTAATGCGATTTCGAAATTGTCGGTTGCCTTCTTTAGGTTCAGTTCAATTTCCATAACCTTGGCTTCTATTTCGAGAACGTTGAATGTTGTGGCCTCGCCAAGATCGTGTTCCTTTTTAATGAGCGTAAGCTGCATCATGCCGCGCTCGAGTGTTTTTTTATGAATATCGATAACGCCCTTAAGCTGGATAAGCTCGAGATATGCCTGTATTGTTTCGGCGATCAGCCTGTTGCGTGCAATGCGGTAATCATTTCTTGCCAAAATTGATTTGAGTTTGGAAATGTCATAGGCAAGGCCTCGTTTTCCGCCGTCGTATACATTGAAATTGGCCTCCATGCTTAATTTCCGGCGCCGCGAGTCGGTTTCTCTTATGGCGACCTCTTGCGTATTCATGTACGATAACGCCAGTGTGGGAAAATAATCGCGCAGGCGTTCGGTAACGGTAAGGTCGTAAATTTGTTTGCTTGCGTGGATTGCTTTCAGTTCAATATTATTGTTGATCGCTATGCCCAGGGAGGATTCAAGGTCAAGGTACAGCAGTTCGTTTTCCGCGCAAAGTGCAGTTGCGAAATACAGAGCAATGCATAATGCGAGTATGCTGCGGCGAAAAAGTAATCGTATTGGGCAAAAGGCGCACATGGATACGTTTTTTACCTGAATTCCGCATGAATTTTACTTACAAGGGCTTTCGAAATATCATGTATGACGGCCGCATCGGACGTTGAATCGGATGTTGTATAACGGATCTCGCCGATTTTTTTGCCGGACTTCTCGTAGAGCAATAAAGCGACAAGGGTGCTGATTCTGGTGCTGCCGAAATCGCCGATTTCCGATTCGGAGATGGCGCCAAAAATGAAAACATCCACCACGTATTTCTCGCAGTACGCCTTTATTGATTCCGAATTGGGCTCTGCGTACCATCCCCGATTTTTTTGTGAATTGAGAGCGTCGCTGTTTTTGATACCGGCTTCATCCCGTAAAACCGGTTCGGACGATTTCCAGTGTTCGGCGGGCAGAAGCTCTGAATTATATCCCCGCTTGAAGAATTCGAAACGAAGCGAATCTCGGAAATTGATAATCGCGTAAGGATTATAGTTGAGAGTTCTGCTTTCGACGCGGCCTATGAGTATTTTTCGGGGTTTTTGCGTAACGCCATTTACGTCGAAATGCGCATCCATGCTTGCGCACGATGCGTAGAAGGCAAGACTTATGGCAATCAGCAGTTTTTTCATTGTTCTATCTCTTTTTTCAATGATATCAGGCGGGCATCGTCGAATCCACCGGCTTTCGCGATAGAAAGAGCGGCCGATATTTCGTCCATCGCTTTTGATTTCAGCCCCAGCCGTTTATAAAGAATGCTTAAATTGGCGCGGGCATCTATGATCGATTCCTCTTCCTGTAAAATACCGTGATATTCGTAGAGCGCCTCTTTATAGTTTTCATTTTTTTCGTATAAAAGGGCAAGAAGCGAACGCGCAAGGATGTGATGGCTGTCGAGTTCGAGCACGCGCAGCAGGCAGTCGGTCGTTTCCCTGTCGATATTTTTCGATTCAGGATTTACTATAAGAATGCGGGCTTTCCAGTAAAGTGCGCCAATGTGATCTTCATTTATTGTAAGAATGCCGTTTACCTGCGAGAGCGCCGCCTTGAAGTTTTGTTCGTAATAATATTGTCGGGCGTTCAGAAACTTTTTGTCGAGCTTTGCCGCGTTGAGAAAATATTCCTTCGCCTGTGAAAGTTCTTTTCTGGAATACGATTCTTTTCCTTTCGTATATGCCTGCATTGCCCTGCCGGATGTATCGCCGCATGAAAGCAGAAATAAAACTACTATGCATAGCGTGAATTGTTTCATTAAGATTGCACCTCGGAGATAGTGTATCAATGTGTTACGCAATAGTATTTATATATTCATTATGTCAACGGTATACGATCCGCTTGTACGGGACGAGCTTGTCGGCAAATACAAAAACTACAAAAAATTCTTAATATGTTTAACTTAAAAAAAAACAAGGTAATGTAGAATGACAACATATAATAGTCAAATAATTAATGTTTTTAAATGTTGAATTTATATAATTATTATCATTATAATGAATCATGAAATACTATGTGAACAATATTTATAATGTGAACAATTTTCATTATTCATGCTGTTGAATAGTTTTTTGTATCTTATATGACGTGACACGAAACACTGGATAAATACTGGAAAAATTTATATTGGCGTCAGGTGTCCTCTGAATTTATTGTTGACATACAAATAAAACAATTTACTATGATTGCTTCATTAGTATTTCGCATTAAGTATTGATATATAAATACAGAGACCGGCGTAATTATTTCAACGGACACCATGATTAGAAAAATACACTTTCTGTTGGCGATATGCGTCCTTTTTTCTGCGTCGGTTGCCTTTGCATCGACAGCGGAAGAGCAGCGCTGCGGGTGGGAACGAAACGCCGACCGGGCGCTGTGGGGGGAAAAAGTAGTGTCGCAGGCGTATACCGTGACGGGCAAAGTGCTGAGGCTGAACGCCTTTTGCGACGATAAGGCTTTTGAAAAGATACGCGCGCTGCGGTATGCGGCATATCTCCAGGTTGTCGGCGGGGCAGACGAGTCTGGAATAAACGCCACACTGCTTCGAAACGCGATAGGGATAGATGTGGCGCCGGTGCGCGACAACGAGCGCCTTATGTGTAACGTTTTTTCGCCGACCATCGTGAAAATAGCATCGGCAGCCATGGGGAACGCCCCCTTAAAGGATCGCGAGCAATGGGGTACACCGGCCGTTTTTGCGGCGCTGATCAACAATAATCCGCATAAAAGACCGACGCAGAAAAAGATTGCCGAGGTGTCGCGGGCGGAAACCCGCGTAAGAACAGACAAAATCAATGTACGTGAATACAGGTATGGAACAGTTAAAGTCGATTACTACCGCTTGTATCTGTACCTGTGGGAGGATGTTCCGTGGGATTACACAGCAAATATAAATATTTTTTCCAGCCAGTGTAGCATATCCGCCGTAACGCGTATTTGTTTGCATCAACCACGCTGTCGCACAATCCGCACACCAAACATCACATATCCATTTTCACCAAATACCCAGAGTAACGAGGTTCTTGTATGAAAGCAATCCGGCGCTGCCGATCGGGCAAAATCGCGTTTATAGCCTCGCTGATATGCGTATTTATTTGCGTGTCGACGGAAAAGGGGAAAATATCGGGAGAGACCCGGTTTCGTACGTATGAGAAGGACAGTCCCAGGCTGGAACGCTACATAGAAAACGCGAAACATGAGGAAACGCAGGAGGACTGGGAACGCGTTGTCGCCGGGGGTAAAGAAGCGCTGAAAGCCCAGTGGGAAATGGATGCGGACAGGGAGACAGAACGGATACTCGTGAGAGACGGCGATAATCTCGAGATGCGGGAAAACCTTGCCCGTGAAAGGCGGGAAGCGTATTCGAAGTGGGAACGGGGAATGGATGCGCTGATTGCGGAGGCGTCGGGTAGATGGCTTGCGCGAAGGCAGAACATAACCGGCATTGATTTTGATCGTGGCGAGCTGCGAGACATACTGGAGGAAGCAAAGAGCAGCGGGAGTATAGAAGACTGGGACCTGGTGGTCAGGGGAGTAGAAGACGCCGTGCGCAGTCGGTGGGAAGGAGTCCTTGACGAGAAAATGTCGCGTGCGCGGGAAAACGGGGAGCTTCTTCGCGAGGAGCAGAGAATATCGTACGAGCGCGAGATTGAGAAAATAGAAAGAGAAATACGCAACCGCTTCGACCTTGAAAGGGCGGACCTTGTGTACCGTGCGCGGAATACATATATTTCGGACAAGTATCTGGACAACGACTCCCTGCGCCGGATAAGCGAAGAAGAAAGCGCGGGCAGAATTGCGGGCCGCATACTGCAGGAGACGGAGGATGCCCTGAAGAAGGACGTTGAGGCGATTGTAAAGAAGCCGGCGGTAACCGAGGGAGGCAGCGACGATATTGACTTTTCGATGCTGGGAGAGAACTGGCGCTCGGAGCTGGAGCGGCTTGTAGAGCAGGGTCTGAACCGGTGGAAGACGGCGCAGGATTCGCTTTTCCGGGAGATGCTTGCCTGGAAGAGCTCGGCGGAGGAGTCGTATGAAGCGGGGAACGCGAAGTGGGGGCGGGCATATGACACGCTGTACAAGGCAAAGGAGGAGTGGCGGCAGAAGATAGTAGCCGAAATAGACGCCGGCATAGAGGCGTGGAAAATGCGGGAGGAAGCCCTTGCGGGGAATCTGGCGCGATCGCAAAACGATTTTCGAAATTACGTCGAGACGCTGAACCGCCAGTGGGATGACCAGTCGCTGGGGCTTACGAATATGGCCGTTTCGGGATCGAAGGTATACGGCGATGCGGTGGACAATGTCGCGTGGCTTACGAAAATGTGCGAAAGGTACAAGAATATACCGGCAATTACTGCCGTGACCGAGGAGATTAAGAATGCAGTCAGGGATGCGGATGGGAAAAGCATCAGCGAGATAATTGGGGGTACGCCCCCGCCGCTTTTTTCGGCTGGTATAACGGAGTCTGTGACAGTGAATTTTGTGAGGTCCGAGTACAATAAATCGTCGGGAGAATATACGGAATTTTACAGCGTTACCGTCAAAAGATCGTATTATACACAGAGTCTTTTTGGTGGAACAAAGAAGTATCACAATGATGTGTTGCGCTCTTTCACCTGGACGAATATAATGAGCCTGGATTCCGATTCAAAGTTTAAAAACGCGTATTACTATTACCTTACCGAACTGGAGCGCTGGAAGGAGATACAAGCCGCCTTTAAAAAGACCGTTGACGATGCTGAAAGTTATATGCACGGACGGAACATGGTGGGGTGGGGTGAAAACGGCCCCGGGTTTCTGGTAAACGCGGGCGGGCAGTATTCGCCTAACGCGGAAGGCGAGAACGATCCCTACCTGATGACGGCGGCGGAACGAGAGTGCGTACTGGCGGAGAAGGAGCTTGCCTACTGGCGGGGCAGGCTCTCGATTGCCGAGGCGGTAAAGGAGTACGCGAGCGGTGTGCGGGGAAGTGCGGAGAACACCGCGGATGCGAAGAATACCGCCGAGAAGGAGATGACGGCGGCAAAGGAAAACTACGAAAATGGACTTGCGAAGATTGAAGGGGTCGTGGCGAGGCTGAGGAGTGTCCAGGGGAGTATGCCTGCTACTGATGATGCGGCCGAGTGGGATGCGTACAAAAAAAGCATTGAATACCTGACTGAAGAACTCTCGAAGGCGAAGGAAGCCATGGAGCGGGAGAGGGAGACTCTTCTTGCGTTGCAGCGCGCCCTTATTGCCGCGGAGAACGGGGAGGGCGGAGACTTTGCGGCGAGGGAACTGCGGGAGATAGAAGAGAACCTTGGAAGAGCGGAGAAGAAGCTGAGGGACACGCGTTTTACGTATTACGTGAAAGTCCGGGAAGCGGAGCGGATAGACAGGCTTGCGGATTTTTCGTTACTGTACAGGGATGCGGTATATAACCGGGAAAAAGCGAAGGGGTGCTTTGAGGCGTATCGGGGGGTTGTGAACGGGGAAGAGACGGACGAAAATATAATAATGTGGATTGCGGGTCTCGGGCAGAAGAAAACCGAGATATGGGGCGATATGGCAGAATCGAGATACGGAACGCTGAGCGGACTGCAAAGCGCGTGGAAGAACGCTGCCGCAGATGAACGAGACGCGAAGCGCGCGGAGCTTGGCGTCTTTTTGCGTAACGAATATGAAAGCCTCAGGGCGGAATATGAGAAGCATAACGGGATATTCGCGCTTCTAACCGACAGAAACCTGAATATCCACGAGTACTGCAACCGGGAAGTTGTTCGCGACAGCGCGGCGTATGCCGACATGGCGAAAATAAACTATGAGGCATTTCTGCGAATAGAAGACGCCATGGAAGTGCTGAAGAAAGAGGATGATAAAAATTACACAGGCCTGATGGAGTGTTTGAGGGGGCGCAACGCCGAAGGGTCGTATGTATACGGGGAGAACAACAGTGAATATATCGCCGCACACGCGGCATACGCGTGGGCGGAAGAAAACCTGGGAAACGTTTCGTGGAGCGACATGGTTGCGTGCGTTGCGATGGAGAAAAAAATCGCCGATAAAATCGTGACATTATATGCGCATTTTACGGCTTTTAATCCGGATTCGTTGCTGGCTTCCGCCGACGCGGGTGATGAAGGCTCGCGGGCCGTGTTGCGGGAATATTATTATGGAGGTTTATCGATTGCGACACTGGGGTATATCCGCGGCATGGACGGACGCCTTGCGAGGCGGGAGTATGTTGAACGGCAGAAATACGAGTACGCGGCACAGCACAGGGGGGCGTTTATATGGGGCGAAACCGGAATTGCGGAGAAAGACTACAGCAATGACATAATAAATTATATAAATACGAAATACGCAGCCGAATTTACGCTTGGCGAGGATGAAATCGATTCGTTGAATCCGCGGCAGCTTGTCAGCATCGTCTTGGCGCTGGAGGACTATGTGTGTGAGCGGAACGCCGCGAACGAGATGCTGCCAGAGGTGATTCACGCGCTTGTGGTGGAGGCCCGTGCGGAGAAAGAGAGGCTTGCGGAATACGAGTATCTGCGGGAGCATATAGATGAAGAAAATCCGCAGCAGCTTCTGGACGGGGCGCTGCGGGAAAGCGGCATTGCCGCAAAGGCGTACGCGTATATTGACGATATCGGGGAGCAGTTATCGACAGCAGGGACGAACGTCGTGGATGCGCTGAGTTATATCGTGCGGAGCTGGCAGGGTCTTGACGAGAACGTACGGGATTACTTTGCCGAAAGCGGGGATGCAAAGCTTGCGGAATTTTCCGGCGCTGTGGCGTATATGGAGACGCTTCAGTTTGAGGGGGAAAAGAAAATGCTTGGGGACGCGTTTCTTTCGCCGGGCAACGCCATGACGGTTGCGCAGTTTGTGGAAGCCAGGGCAAAAAATTACAGCGATGCGCGTAAAGCGGAGCTTGCAGCTTTTTTAAATTCATTGCATGAAAAAAAGCTGTACAACGAGATGAACATGGAAGGGGCGCTTCTGGAGTATCTGGACAGTAGGAACCTGAACGGAAAGGCATATGACGAGATGAAGCGCTACGGTCTTATTGACCGGTATTGTGACATTGTGGAGAGCGGGTATACCGACAAAAGCGAGCCGCTTTTTGAAAAATATCTCAGATACAGGGATTTGGAGGCGTACATTGCGGGAGCATCGCGCCTGGAGGGCGAGGATGACGGGGCGTTTGCCGAAAGAATTGCGGCCGAGTTTAAAGCGACACACGGCGAGCCGGAGGGGGAAACGTATGCCGGTTTTGCGGAAGACTATTTCGCCGGGAATATTACAAGCGTTGCGTACCTGCCCGAAGAGGTGCGGCTGTACGTGGCGTCGAATGATTATTATGACGGCGTTTTTTTGAACGGCCTTTTTTTACGAAACGGAAACGACATCAACGATTTTATAACGAAGGCGTACGGCAGCGCAAGCCTGGGGGACGCCGTACGCGCGGCGCTTGTCGAATATATAGGCGGCTTTAAATCGATTGATACATATTACGGCGAGGAATTGCGCACGTATCTTGCGAAACTGACGCCGCGCGACCAGGGCCGGTTTCGGCAGTACTATTACCTTTCGGGGGTGGACGACTTTGCGGATGTGCTGCGGCCCGGGTTTGACGATGGAATCTACGGGCTTGGCAGAAAGATCGCGGCCGACCTGACGGTCTTTGGCGGTATGACGGAGGAGATTCTTGGGGCGCTTTTGGCCTCTCATGAAGGGCTGTATATGATAGTTGCGCGGGATGCGGAGAATAAAAAACGCGCGACTGATTATGCGCGGTCGCTTGTGGCGTTGCGGGCCAATCCGGGGCTGTATGCGAGTTTCCGTAACTATATTATACAGGTGTCCGATGACGCGAACAACGAGATAATTACTGCCCAGATCGTAAATGGGGAAGAGTATATAGACCGTCGCAACGCCGAAACGGGAATGACGGAGCGTTATTGCTTTATGCCGGAGGAAGAGCGTGAGAACGGCGCAAGCATGCTTGGGAGCCTTATCGCGGAGGAAGCGAATAATCTCGCTGATACGCTTCGCCTGCTGCTTGCTACGGCGAAGAAGGAAACGATTTTTCCGCCCGGCGACGATGGGGTATACAGTATAACGCAGTTTCTTGAGAAGGCGGGCCGCGTATACGAGGCGAACGCGACATACGTGAAGGGTGCCGACGGGGGTTATTCGTTCGAGAAGGATTTAATGTCCCTGATATCGGGTGTGGAGTCGTACGCCGCTGCGCATGGTAGCGAGTCGCTGAAGACGGTTGCGGACGAGCTTTCCGTGCTTGAAACTACGTGCGAAGGCTACAAGGCGGACATTATCGACCGGGGAAAGACATACAGGCTTCTGGGGGGCGATACAAACACCCTCAGGGAGGGCATGGAGAAGGCCGCCGATGCGCATAAGAAAAAGGAGGAAAGCTATACGCACATACAAAGCCTGCTTGGCGTGAGGCAGGGCGAGTACGAAACGACGAACAATGAGTACATACAGGCGATGAACGATGTTGCGGGGTTGTACAGGGAATATGTGAATGCCGAGCATGCCTACGAGACGGCGTATGCGGTATGGGAATACGCCCATACGCCGTACCTGAAAGAGGAATCGGCCCATGATGCCGGCGTAGGAACGGGATACATGCCGGACGTTGACGGCGGGCACGTGGAGGATTATGATGCGCTGAAAACACCCGATGCGCTGGACAACTACAACCGTATTAAGAATGAGTACAACAAGGCGCTGGAGGTTTTTGCCGCAGCGAAGGAGAAAAAGGACGCGCAGGAGACCGCGGACAATCTATATAATGACCCGGAATACCTGCAATTACGGAACGACCTGGTGCGGAAGACCGAAAGTTACACGCGAACTGCTCAGGCGCAGGCGCTTATAGACGAGAAACTTGCAACGGTGAAAAAAGCTCGCGAAGATGCGCTGACCGCCTACGAGGCGGCGAAAGATAGGGTAGTGTTTAACAAAAAGGCGAACGGCGTGGTAAGCATGACCGAGGAGGAGACGCGCACACGCGACACGATACTTGCGCATATCGTGGGCAACGGGGCGGATGACGGCAGAATTGACGCGTACATGAAGGCGTTTATAAATTATTATCATTACGAGGGAAGCAGACGGGCGTATGA
Source organism: Spirochaetia bacterium UBA5368 (assembly GCA_002407865.1). Classification (GTDB taxonomy): domain Bacteria; phylum Spirochaetota; class UBA4802; order UBA4802; family UBA5368; genus UBA5368. The sequence goes on along the minus strand of DHPI01000011.1, from coordinate 224 downwards.
AAAAAGTAAATATGATTACGAGCATACCGAAGGTTCTTTTAAACGGAACCAATACTATACCGATATGCTACAACATCAGACCGCAATGGAGAAATACAGAAACGCCATGCCGGCAGACGTTCTTGCCGATGTGGAGGTCATTAATCGCACATTTGACGTGAAAAAAATAGACGAAATGGTCGTGAATTACGACCTGAAGAATCACTGGTACGAGGAATACCGGT
>DHPI01000031.1:15315-17475 GCA_002407865.1 Spirochaetia bacterium UBA5368 | reverse complement strand
GATTATCAATCACAACATGAGCGCGATCAATGCGAACAGGACGTTGAAGTTTTCGCATTGGGAAGTTGACAAGAGCATGCAGAAGCTGGCGTCTGGTGAGCGGATCAACAAGGCCGGCGATGACGCGTCTGGTCTGGCGGTGTCTGAAAAGATGCGCACCCAGATTTCCGGCCTGAGGCAGGCTGAGAGGAATGCCGAAGACGGTATGTCCTTTGTTCAGACCGCCGAAGGGTATCTGAATCAATCAGCCCAGATTATTCAGAGAATACGGGTGCTTTCAATTCAGGCTGCCAACGGTATTTATACCGCTGAAGACAGACAGCTCATCCAGGTCGAGGTTTCCGCGCTTGTTGACGAGGTTGACCGTATTGCCTCACAGGCCGAGTTCAACAGGTTCAAGATCCTCACCGGTGAATTTTCGAAGGTGAATCCCAAGGCGTCGATGTGGTTTCATCTCGGCGCGAACGCGAATCAGCGCGAGCGCATATTCATCGGTACAATGACCGCTCACTCTTTCAATATGCGTGACGCTACCGGGAAGGTCGTTATATCTCTCTCCACGCCTGGTGGTGCTAACAAGACCATCGGGATCATGGATAGCGCCCTTCAGCAGCTTTCGAAACAGCGGGCCGACCTTGGCGCCTACTACAACAGGCTCGATTTGACGGCGAAAGGACTTATGACCGCGTTCGAGAATGTGCAGGCGTCTGAATCCCGTATTCGGGATGCCGACATGGCCGAGGAAATGGTAGCGTTTACGAAGAATAATGTTCTCGTGCACACCGGCACTGCGATGCTTGCTCAGGCGAATTTGCAGCCCCAGTCGATTTTACGATTGTTAGGATCGTGATATCGCACATGTAAAGATCGTATGGTTCTTTGAAAACTCTGAAAGATTCTCATCCTCTCTCTTGTTAATCCGTGACTGTCCACGGAATCGGCTGCTCCAGCAGCCTGTGATGTCGGGAGGGCATCACAGGCTGCTGGAGTTATCCACAGCCGGTGTCGTCTGGATATTGGGCAGTCCGGACTTCATGACGCAAAAGGAGACAACCTTTGGCCTGCAGGATTCAGGCCCGGCGACGTCATGATGGTGGCGCCGAAAAATCCCGGTCGGCGTGACACACATTACACATGATCGGCCGGAAACGAACAAGGGAGGGAGGACGTACATGAGAATCAATCACAACATGAGTGCCATATTTGCGAATAGGCAGCTGCAACAGGTTTCCGAAAGGATGGATAAGTCCATTGAGAAGCTTGCATCCGGAGAACGTATCAACAGGGCTGGCGACGACGCTTCAGGTCTGGCGGTATCTGAAAAGATGCGCACCCAGATCAACGGCCTGCTCCAGGCTGAAAAGAATTCCCAAAACGGGCTTTCTTTTATTCAGGTCGCCGAAGGGTCGCTCCAGCAGATTAACGATATCCTTCAAAGGGTGCGTATGCTTTCCGTGCAGTCGGCCAACGGGATTTATTCAAATGCCGACAGGATGCAGATCCAGGTTGAAGTCTCGCAGTTGATCGAGGAGGTGGACAGAGTCATGACCTCCGCGGAATTCAACAGGATGAAGATGCTGACGGGGATGTATTCGACAAAAAGCAAGGCCGGAAGCATGTTCTTTCATGTGGGACCGAACCAGGGACAGCGTATAAGGGCCTTTATTGCCACAATGAGTTCGAAGGCCCTTAATCTCGTGGATGGCAACAAAAAGCGCTCAATCTCCACCGTTGGATTGGCCAACTCCATGATTGGATATATCGATTTGGCTCTTGATAAGCTGAATCGCCAGAGGGCAGATCTTGGAGCATATTACAACAGGATGGAGAACACAATCAGCGCTTTGGCGCGTTCGTACGAGAATATGATGGCAGCCGATTCCCGGATTCGGGACGCTGATATGGCAGTGGAAATGGTTGAGTTCACAAAGAACCAGATTCTTGTGAAGAGTGGTACTGCGATGCTGGCTCAGGCAAATCAGAAGCCTCAGCTTCTTTTGCAACTGCTCCAATAAGAATCTATTGCAACGAGACAGGCTACGCAGTGCGGTCTGTTCTCTCCCTCTCCGGTTGGGAGGCCGGGGAGGGAAGCTCTTTTTTTTTCAGAGCGCAACGGAAGGCAAATAAAAAAAGCAGCATAAAGTGTATGCAAGGAGGTGC
>DHPI01000031.1:0-15215 GCA_002407865.1 Spirochaetia bacterium UBA5368 | reverse complement strand
ATAAAGTGTATGCAAGGAGGTGCCGTATGAATATTTATAAAGTCGTAAATACTACGATTGATAATTATTCGCATTCACGCGTGTCGCCGCCCAATGAACAATCCGATCAAAAACGCGGGGACGCGAATTTGTATGCCGGCGCGGAGAATTTATCGCGCGAGAATATTAACGATATCGTCGATACGCTGAATTCGGCCGCGAAATCAGTTCATAAGCGTGTAAGCTTTTCAGTTCACGAGAAGACGAACCGTGTGATAATGAAGGTGGAAAACGCGGATACAAACGAGGTAATACGTGAAATTCCGGCCAGGGAAATGATACGCCTGCTGGAGCACATCCACGACCTTCTCGGCACGTTTATCGACGAATCTCGATAGATCGACGGTGTTCGGGCGGAGTGCGGGCACGTAATGTATTCGTCAATTATTGCCGATAATCAATTGATGAACTATATTGTGTGTATGCCGCGACGGTTGCATACGTGCGCGGATAATACGCTGAATCCGAGCGGAAGGGGTTGTGTATGCCTGTCACTTTCGGAGGAATGGCCTCCGGCCTGAATACTGATGATATAATCCGCAAACTTGTAGAGGTTGAAGCGCAGCCCATCCGGCAATGGGAAGAAGAAAAGTTCACCTTCAACAAACGCAAGGAAGCTCTGGGGATTTTAAAACAGCAGCTTGCCGCCGTGAATGACACGGCGAAGGATCTCTATGGTTTCAGGGCAAGTTATGCCGACAAAAAATCAATATCCTCCGATCCTGACGTGGTTGAGGCGACAGCGAACAAGTTCGCTGAAAACGGCGTGCGTAAAATCGAGGTGCTCGATATCGCGTCGACACACAGGATCTCCACTGATGCGTTGAAATCAGACCAGAAAATAGAAGCGGGAAAATTCAAGCTCGAGGTGAACGGTCTGTCCCGGCAGGTTCGCTTCAGGGGGGGCAGCCTTAAATCCCTGCAGGATCAGATAAATGATGCCGCTTCAGATATCGTAACAACATCATATGTAAATACTGTCGAAAACCAGTATCTTGTCAGCATTGAATCGAAGGTCCCGGGAAAAAAGGGGGAGATAAAAATATCCGGAGACAGGGACCTGCTGTACGCTGCCGGCCTTATCAAGGGTGAGAAGGGGCAGGAAAAGGAGACAATGTCGCTGGTGTTCGATTCAAAATATTTTGTCGCAAATCCTTCAAAACCCGACGTTGAACCCGTGGGGGCTATCGAGGTTGACAAGGACGGAAAATGGGCAAAGATCAAGGGCATGCTCTGGCGTGAATATGTGACGCCTCTTGAAGTGAGCATAAAAAAAACGACCATATTCGAATTCAAAGTGGAATACAGCGAGCCCGAAGCGGAAAAAGAAGAAGAGGCCCTTCCGTACAGGCTTGAAATCGGCCCCGAAGAAAAAACGGTCATCAAGGGGATAGATCTGAACAGCTACAACGTGTCGCGGATACGCCCGATCGAAAAGAAAGAAAAAAAACAGGTTGTTGTGGATGTGCTCGGAGTCGGTGTCGTATCATCCGAAAAAGACGCACGATACGAAAAGATATACCCCATTGATAAGAAATTCAAGGGAAAGATGGAAATCCCGATAGGCAGGGATTTCGAGGGAAAAAAGATCAACAGGGTGATATTTTACTGTAATACGGGATCGGCCGTGTTTTCTGACGCCTCTATGTTTACGCCCATAGAGGGTACGGGACTGCTTGAGCCGAAAAACGAAATTGCGAAACCGAACGATGCGCGCCTCAAGGTTGATGGCATAGAGATAGTGCGTGATAAAAACGACGGGATCAGCGATGTGCTGAAGGGCGTCACGTTGAACCTTCGCAGTACGTCAAATCGTCCCGTGAACATTAAAATTGAACCTGACATTGAAAAGTCGTTACAGAAAATCAGGGCGTTTGTTGACGCCTATAACAAGTACCTTGAATACGAAAGGGAAATTACCAAGTCGGAAAAAAGCTCGAAAGCCGGCGAATACCAGAAGAACAAGTATAAAAACGGCCTGTTCCTCGGTGACATGACGATATTGCGGTTGGAAAATTCGTTGAAATCGACGATAGGCGGCGCGTATCCGTCACGTTCCGAAAAACCGATTAAGGTAATATCGCAAATGGGTGTATCCACCGGGGCTGTCAATGCGGCGTGGGAGACAATTCGCGAAGGCAAGCTGGTGATCGACGAGGGCGTACTTGTCACAACCTTAAAGGAAAATCCGGATGCGGTAGAGGAGTTCTTTGGTTCGGACACTGATGGCGATAACCGGATTGACAACGGTATGGCGTACCGGGTGGAAATGGTGCTGAGGCCGTATATCGGGTCCGGCAAGAACGTTATCGCGAGTAAAATCGATCTGGAAGACAATAATATTAAAAGCGCGAACGATCGGATTGAGCGCCAGCAGGAGCACCTGAAACGGTATGAGGAAAAGCTCCGCAAGAAATTCGCGACAATGGAACAGTCAATCTCCGGAGCGAAAAGCCAGGGCGATTGGATGAAAAACCAGATGAAGGGGGCGGAAGGCGATTCTGGCAAGTAACCGGAGATCGCGCGGCCACGCCGTAAATACAATCCATCGTTGTTACTGTGGATACGATGTTTGATGAAGGAGCGTTATGGTTGATATACAGATTAACAGCCGTCCGATAAGCTTTGAGCTTGAAAACGAAAAAAGCGTGAGCGATATAATACATGCGGTATTGCGATGGGCGGGTGAGCGTGATCTCATTTTTGTTGAGGCGAACATTGATAACAACACGTATCAGGTGGATTCGCCGCCCGAGTTGGACCTCGGCGGCGTACGTGTGATTAATTGCATTGTCCAGTCGAAGGCGGACGTGGTGATAGCAGCGCTTGAGGAAGGGATGGCGTATTGCGACAGGGTTGTAAGATTTCTCGACGGTGTCGCGCCGGATGATGATGTGCCGGCGGAACATGCGCACTCAATAGCCCGCGGTATCGAGTGGCTGATTGAGGCGCTGTCCAAAATATTTTCACTGCTTTGCGCTGATTTCGACGGCGTCCGTTACAGGGATGGCACGGTCGGGGATTTCGTGCGGCGTCTTTCCGGATTGAAACGCGCTATCGACGATGCGGGACCGGACGTGCGTGGCTCGTTATTCATGGAGGCCGGGGGCCTTCTTGCGGCGTGCCGCGACGTGCTCAGGTTGCTGCATATGAGCGATGATGTAAAGAACCTCGTGATCAAGAGCGTCGAGTCGCCGGATGTGCTGCTTCACATGCTTGAAGAATTGCGTGCGGAACTGCCGGCCAAGGCGGGCGCTGTTGCCGACGCGGCAGCAGAGTACCAGTCCGGGAGGGATTCGATCGGCTCTGAAAAACTGGAGATTTTTCTGGATTTTATATATCGCTATACGCGAGTGTGCCATCAGGTGGCGCCCGTGTTTCAGATCGACCTTTCCAGCGTAATCATCGGCGATGTTTCACTTGAACAAAAAAACGCCGAGATCATGGAGTTGCTGAACCACGTCCTTGCGGCGTTCGAAAATAACGACATCATAAGCCTGTCCGACGCGCTTGAGTATGAAATAATGCCAGAACTGGAAAATCTGGAATCGTATATTAATAAATTGATTGATGCAATCAATGCCGAATAATCAAATGAACACTATCATCTATACTACGGAGGCGGCGATGACAATCGTCGCCTTCAATTATGCATGTGGCGGCAATGGATACACCGAAAAAAAATTCTACCAGTAAAAAGAAGCTTTGGGGCGGGCGTTTCGCTGAATCGTCCTCGGATGTAACGGAAAAAATCTCGGCATCGATTCATTTCGATTCGAGGCTCTATCGGCAGGATATTCGCGGCTCGATGGCCCACGCCAGAATGTTGAGAAAAATCGGATTGCTTACCGATGACGAGCTGGCCGCGATATGCGGCGGCCTGAAAGAAATACAGAAAGAAATTGACAACGGGACGTTCGAGTTTTCGCCGTCGCTTGAAGACATCCATATGAACATCGAGGCGCGGCTTACGGAGCGCATCGGCGACGCGGGGCGGAAGCTGCACACGGCGCGGTCGCGCAACGACCAGATAGCGCTCGACCTGCGTCTCTATATACGCGATGAAGCCGCCGAAGTCGGCGTGTTGCTTTCCAGGCTCATCGGAATGCTTGCTGACATTGCGGAATTGCATATCAATGTCGTAATGCCGGGATATACGCACATGCAGGTTGCGCAGCCGGTGCGGTTTTCCCATCACATGCTGGCGCATGCGTGGGCGCTTTCACGGGACGCCAGGCGGTTGCGCTTTGCCGTGGAATCGTGCGGCCTTTCGCCGCTGGGCGCCGGGGCCCTCGCTGGCGTGAATTATCCAACCGACCGCGACTTCGTCAGCGGCGAGCTCGGCTTTGACGGCATTACCATGAATTCGATGGATAGCGTAAGCGACCGTGATTTCGCGGTGGATTTTTTGAATTTTGCGGCCATTCTCGGCATGCACCTGTCGCGCTTCTGCGAGGAGTTGGTGCTCTGGTCGAGCGCTGAATTCAATTACATACGGCTTTCCGACAGGGTTACCACCGGTTCGTCAATCATGCCGCAGAAACGCAACCCTGACATTGCGGAGCTGGTGCGGGGGAAATGCGGCAGGCTGTACGGCAACCTGATATCGCTTCTTGCCACGCTCAAGGGACTCCCGCTGACATACAACCGCGATTTGCAGGAAGACAAGGAGCCGCTGTTCGATTCGGTTGACACCGTGAAGCTTGCGCTTGAGGGCATGCTTGAAATGCTTGGCACCGTGACGGTGAATGGTGACGTGATGAAAGCTGCGCTTTACAGAAATTATTCTACTGCGACAGACCTTGCCGATTATCTTGCCGCGAAGGGCGTTCCGTTCAGAAAGGCCCATGAGATAGTGGGGTCGATAGTGCGCCACTGCGAAACGCAGGGTGTCGATTTTTTTGAACTGCCGATCGGGACGCTTCGCGGATTCAGCGGCACTTTCGATGATGATATACGCGAGATCCTCAATCCGGAAACCTCGCCGGAGCGGAAGCTATCGCGGGGAAGTACGTCGAAAAAGGAAGTCCTTGCGCAGATTGCCGCCCTGAAAAAAATAGCGGGGGATATTTCAGGTGATTGACAGCATTACGGGCCTGGATATTTTTTCGCCGCTTACGGTGCTGGCACGCCTGTGCGGCGCCATGATTGCGGGATTTCTTGTCGGTTACGAACGCGAGCAGCACTACCAGCCGGCGGGGCTGCGTACGCACATGGTGCTGTCCCTCGGGGCGTGCCTGGTGATGCTGATATCAATCTACATACCGCCCGTGTTCATGAAAGAAAGCCCTGGCGCCGATCCGGGCAGGCTCTCGGCGCAGGTGATAAGCGGCATCGGTTTCCTCGGTGCGGGCGCTATCTTCAAATACGGCTTCAATGTAAAGGGGCTTACCACCGCCGCCTCGATCTGGACAATGTCGGCGATCGGCCTCGCGTTCGGCGCGGGTTTTTACTTTCTGGGATTTGCCGCGACTGCGCTCCTGGTTGTAATATTGCAGGTGTTCGACAGGCTCGAAAACAGGCTGTTCGAGCACCGCGATCTTCGCATACTTACGGTTGTTTTCGATTCAGCGGTGATATCTGCGGAAACAGTCATCGGCACAATAAAGGAACATGACATCGATATAAAGCACATTTCCATTACGGATCAGATCGAGAATGGTACGACGGAAGTTGTTATAAACTGCCGCATGGAAGAGCACTTCAGCACGCGGCGGCTTTTCGAAAAAATAAAAACGCTTGGAAAAATAAAGACCATTCGTATCGATTAACCGTTTATCGGGAACGGTTGATGAAATGCCGTTCGGCGATATACCCGGCAAGTTCGTAATCAAATGATGTTGTAATCTTCATGTTGATGCCGTCGCCTTCCACAATCTTAATCGCATATCCGGCATTTTTCACAAGCGCGACATCGTCCGTCGACGCGGTTATGCCGCGGGAGAGCGCTGTTTCGTGGGCGTCGCGGATTATCCGGTATCTGAAGCATTGCGGCGTTTGCGCATAATACAGCTTTTCTCTCGGGGGAATCGCCGTCACGAATCCATTATCACCTTCTGTGACGGTATCGACGGCGTGGACATAGACGGCGGCGGCGCCGTGCAGTTCGGTCTCCGCGATGCACCGCAGAATCGTTTCGCGCGTGATGAATGGACGGGCGGCGTCGTGAAAAAGGAGGATGTCCTCATCGTCGAAAGCCATGCATCGCAGCGCGTTATATGACGATTGCTGACGTGTCTCCCCGCCCGTCACCACCAGACGCGATGCGCCGCTGCCGTATTCGGAAAGTATCGCGTTCATCTGAGTATGGCAGTCGTCGGGTGTTACCACGACAATGCCGTTAATTTCCTTTATGGCCGAGAACGCTTGCAGCGACCATGCGATGACGGGTATTCCGTTCAGGTCGAGAAATTGCTTTGGCGTGTCTGCTCCAAGGCGGGCGCCGCGGCCGCCGGCAAGGATAATTGCGTATACCTGTTTCATGCGGGTTCCATACTCCATGTGCGATTATGCTATAATGCCGGCTGGCGCGTCATCACGCAAGAAATTTATTCGTTGTTTCACGGCATGGGCCATTGGTTTGAGATACGGCCATATCCACATGATTATTTTGACTTTGAAATAGTGTGTGAGCACTTTATAAACACAATATAATCGTGTGCAGATTTACTGCTCGGGGAGGTGGTATATGGCGATACTGCGCGGAACAAAAAAAGATAAAGAACAAACGGGCATCCGGCACAAAAAAAACAGCCCGGCGACAACGCACTCTGACATTGAAAAGCGTGCATATGAGATTTTTCTGGAGCGAAATAAAAAAGGACTGGCGGGTGATTCGATCACGGACTGGTTGAACGCGGAAAGGGAAATAATGAAAAAAATCGGCAAAAAATAAAAGGCCATGCTGTCGTGCGAGACGCGCCGTGCGCCCGGCGCCATGATGCCGCTGCGGCGCGAGTCAGTAAAAATTTATATATTCAACAAAAATGGAATTGACCGCCTTCCCATGTGCGTTTTCATTATGCGTGGAGGGGTTAATGAAACTGCTGGTTGTATCTGATTCCCATGGCAATACTGCGCGTTTGCAGACAATAATCGATTCAGAAGCGCCGTTTGATTATATCATTCACTGCGGTGACGGCGTGGGCGATCTATTGCATGTGTCGCTGCCCGACGGGGCCGCCGTTCTCAGGGTTTCGGGTAACGTTGACAGGATGCGGGGCTCCGCTATCGAAGTCCGTGAATTCGCCACGATAGGCGGTGCGAAGGTGATGATTACGCATGGCGATGTGCAGCATGCGCATACCGACTATTTCGGCTTGCTCGACGACGCGGCTTTCTTTGGCTGCGACGCAGTGTTTTTCGGCCACACGCATCGCCAGTATGCGTCGAAAGGCGCGCCGCTGCTCTTCAATCCGGGGGCCGTACAGCAGGGATGTTACGGCGTGATAACGCTTGGCGATTCAATCGGATATGCGCATAAAAAGTGCGACGGGTGAGAGATGCCGGGTCCCGGCATCAATGGACTTTTGCGTTTTTTAAACAGGCGAATTCCTTTTCGCAGTTCATGAACGCCTTCACGATTGATTCGTCGAAGTGCGTATTCGAGCTGTTCTTGATAATATCAACGGCCGTCTGGTGGGGAAATGCCTCTTTGTAGGGGCGTTTGCTTATAAGCGCATCATATACGTCCGCGACCGCGACTATTCGCGCTGAGAGCGGGATATTCTCGCCCTTCAATCCGAGCGGATAGCCGTTTCCATCCCATCGCTCGTGGTGGTAATAGGCGATTTCCCTGCCGAGGTTGAGATACGATCGGCCTTCCAGTTTCTTTTCCGCCTCGGCGATGGTGTCGCCGCCGATGATAGTGTGCTTTTTTATTACTTCAAATTCTCTGGGTGTAAGTTTTCCCGGTTTGTGGAGGATCACATCGGGAATGCCTACCTTGCCGATGTCATGCAGCGGACACGAGTTGACCAGGTCGGTGATGTATTCCTTCGTGATATAGTTTTTGTATGCGTTATTTCCCATAAGCTCGTTTGCGAGAAGCTCCGTGTATTTCATAATGCGCTCGAGATGCAGTCCGGTTTCGATGTCGCGGTATTCGGCAAGCTTCGCGAGAGAAACGATGGTAATGAGCTGCGCTTGTTGCAGCCGCTGTGTAAGGTCTTGCCTTTGCTCCATGAGGCGCATTTTCTCTGTGTTGTCGAAGAAAAAAATTATTACCGCGACGGTTTTCTGCTCCTCGTCTTTCATCGTCGATTCTATGTACATTACGCTGACGGGCTGGCCGTTCTTCTTTTTGAATTTTATTTCTCGCCCAATCTGGGGCAGATTTTTCCGGTTTTTATTAAATATCTCTTCGAACTCCTTAAGCGAATTTTCGTGGATGAGCACCATGATGCTCTTATTCAAAATTTCTTTTGTTTCGTACCCCAAAATGTTCACCGCGCCGCGGTTCCAGCTTGTTATTTCTCCGCCAAGATCGGTGGTGATAATGCCGATGAGGTCGTTTTGAAGGATTTTTTCATGGAACTCGGAAAGGTTTCCAATAAGGTGTTCCATGTTTCTCCTGCGGGTTACGTCGCGGGCGACAATCTGGAATCCCTGTTCCTCGCCGGGCATTGGCGTGAATACCATCTCGGTCCAGAGCTCCTTGCCGGAGGGTATCTGCATCTTCAACTCAAGCGGTTCGGCAGCTATAAAATCTTTCATTCCTGATGTTATGATGCGCTTTACCTTTTCCCTGCTGCCGTTTGCGAAGAATGAGTAGATGCTGAGATCCTTCTTTGTGCGTTCTGGTATGCACGTGGTGTCTTTGAATATCCTGTTTGAGTATTGTATCTTCCCGTCACTGCCGCAAAGGAGGATCATGTCCTGCGAGCTCTCGACGAGATTTCGGTATTTCAGTTCTGATTTCAAAAGTTTTTCAGAATTCTGCTGCCTGCTTATTTCCATAGCTGAGGAGTTTGAAAGAAAGCTGTAATACTCGAAATTTTGTTCCAATGTTTCGATGTCGGCGAAAACCGCGATTGCGCCGACAGTTACGTCCTTGGTCTTCAAGGGGAATATTACAACCGAAAGGTTTTGCAGCATGCTCGCAGCTTCCGCGATTTCGTGGTCGAAGCTGTTCGGATAGCATGATTTTAGAAAATCGTATATTTCGCGTTCTCCTTTGAAAAATAACGGTTTTCCCAGCAGCGCGGCCTGTACAAAAGGATTCTGTGGGTGTTTGTTCGGGCGGATATGCGTGCCGGTGATGTTCGATTTGAAAATAAAATTAAGCCTGGTGAGAACCTCATGCGGGTATATTTTCACCACGCACATGTCATCATTGTCGAAGAGTGCGAACGCGGCCATTGCCGCGTGTAACTGTTTGTAGCCGCATATGATTCTGTCGATACTTTCGGTGATGCCGTTTGCGCTCTTAAGCTCGTAGGCGGTGTTGACGAGCGCATTCAGCTTGCATTCTTTCTGATGTTGTTCTTCGATGCGCTTATTTATAACCGCTTTCAGTTCCAGGCTATGCTTTTCGTTGTTTTGCGTGGCTTCAACCTGCGCTGTAATGTCCTCGATCATCTCCATGACGGCGGTAATTTCGCCATTTTCGGAATACAGGGGCGATGTTTCCTTTCTATAATATTTTGTTTTCCCGTTGATTGACACCTCCCGCTTGGCAGCGGCGCCCATGCCGGTAAAAAATGTCGTTCGCACCAGGCAATCGGGGCAGGGAGTATCCCGTTCTTCATGGGGTATTATTTTGTAGCAGAGGGCGTTTGTTTCATTCTGGCAGTGCGGGTATATTTGTTTAAATTTGTTGTTGGCGTCCTGAATCTGAAAATTCCTGTTTACTACGAACATTGCTATCGGGGTGAAATAAAAAACACTGCGATAATACTCTCCTGAAGGTTCGCGCAGGTTGCATGATTGTCGGGATATTTCTGTTTCCCAGCGGGATGGAGTTTTGTCCTGATGTTTGCTCATTGACTGCCGTATATATATATGCACATGCTGCGCGCATGTGACGAGTGGCGCTAACTTATTTGAATATCGGTAGATTTCAACGAATTATATATAGAAAAAATTATGGCAATGGCGAACCAACAACAGCATACACGCGATGAGAGACATTATAATGGAAGCATCTCGGAACGGGATTAGGGGGATGTGCTGTTTCGTGGAGGGGAAAATACGCCGATAGAAAGGTAATGAAACGCGGAGCCTTATACGGAATAGGAAGGCTCCTTCTTTACGAGAATCTCCTTGATTTTAGAATCGCCGGCGGAAAAATAAATTACATGCGATTCCAGTATTTTGTATTCACTCATGAGCTTCAGGAACTCATCATCGAAGTTGCAGTCCATCAGATCAATCTCGTTTACCCTGGACTTCTCAATAAATATAGCTTTCATATGGTGTCCTGGTGGCGCTGAATTTATTCACAGGCTGATGGTCTGCTCAATTCGCGCGAGGCGAGCCGCAAATCGTCCATATCCTGCGGATATATTCACATCGTAGCCGTTGCCTGTATTTTTGTCTACAATTTTAATCATTTTTATTGCTCTGGAATGCGCCGGGTGTCCGTGGTTTCGGCGCTGTGGCGGCCATATCAGCGTATTTTCATCATCGAAAAGAGCCCCAGGTCGGCGAAACGAAGCCTGTCATCGGGTGTAATATGCGCATCATTATGCGTCGCTGTGGTACGCAGATCTTCGGCAATCGCGAACAAGGCGGCAATATCGGCGCTTTTCATCTCAACGCGGCCGGTATCCGACATGGCGCTGTCAAGCATGCCTCCCGCTAAGGATGACTGCTCGTTCAGCAGCGCCAGAAGTTTTTCCTCGATTGACGTGGAATGCGGCAGCATCGATGACAGCTTTCTGGCGCAATAGATGCAGAAACCTGTAAACGCTTCCATTATGTATGCGCGTTCGATGAGTCCCCAGATGCTGATTGTTCGCCGCAGCCGTGAGTCCTCGAGCGGCAGTATATGATGCGCGGGTATCGGCATGTCGCGCATAGTAAGCCGCGCGTGGCCGGTCGTTTTCAGGGCCGGAAAGCGCAGGTCTTCAAGCGCGTGTGCGGGTAGCGTCGATGCGGGTACAAACGCGAGCTTTGAAATCTTTTCCCCGCCGGGCTCCCGCGCCGTAATTACGATGAAGTGTGTCTGCAATCCTCCGGTGATGTAGCTCTTTTCGCCGCTTAAATTTATTCCATCCGGTGATTTGCGCAGTATAACCGGATTTCCTGGTTTTTCGGAGTGCGCGAGCGATCCGATTTCATTGTGTCGAATGGCGTTGTGCAGCGTATCGCTGCCCGCACGTGAACATTCACGCGCGATTGAGCGTATTAGCGCCGATTGCACAATCCACAGCACGGCCATTCCGAGGTCTCCCGAGCGCATTGCGACAAGGGTGGAGGGCATGTAAGGGCTGTGAGCCCTGAAGCGGGCAAGGTCGGGCGGGTATATCTGCGAAAGGCCGTTCCATGCCGGCCGCAAAAGCGAGGGTTCGGCGCACCGTTGTGAAAACGTTACCTCGAGTTGAATGAAAATGTCATTGACCATGGGAGTGTTCAGACGCAGTGCGTCTGCCGGGACGCGTCAACGAATAACGCCTCCCGGCACGGCCGGTCATCGCCCCTGTTTTTTCTTTAACAACGATTCGACCCTGATTGGCAGGCCGTAAATATTGAGAAAGCCGGTCGCATCGCGGTGGTCGTACAATTCGCTTTTATCGAATGTCGCGATATCGGGATCGTAGAGCGTTACAGGAGATTTTCTGCCGACGACCGCGCAGGTGCCTTTGTACAGCTTCAGCCGTACGCTGCCGGTTACGTTTTCCTGTGTTTCATCGATGAATGCGTCGAGCGATTCGCGCCTGCGCGTGAACCAGAGGCCGTAGTAGGCGATTTCGGCGTATTCGTGAGCCAGGCGGTCCTTCAGATGCTGCGTGTCCCTGTCAAGGGTAATGGACTCGAGGTCGCGGTGCGCAATGTAGAGCACCGTTCCCGCCGGGGTTTCGTACACCCCGCGAGATTTGATCCCCACCAGCCTGTTCTCGACGATATCGATTCTTCCCACACCGTTTTCGCCGGCGATTTTGTTGAGTTGTTTCATCAAATCGACTGGCCCGAGCCGCGTGCCGTTTATCGCGACCGGGATGCCCTTTTCAAAATCGATTTCAATGTACACCGGTTTATCGGGGGCTTTTTCGGGGGATTTCGTCAGCAGAAACATGCTTTCATCCGGCTCGCGGTAGGGATCTTCCAGTATGCCGCCTTCGTAGGATATGTGCAGAATATTTCTGTCCATGCTGTACGGCTTGTCCCTTGTGACGGGGACCGGTATGTTGTTTTTCTGTGCGTAATCGAACAAAAGAGAACGGGAGTGAAGGTCCCATATACGCCAGGGGGCGATGATTTTCAGTTGCGGCGCGAGCGCCTTGTACGTCATCTCGAAGCGCACCTGGTCGTTGCCCTTGCCTGTTGCGCCGTGGCAGACAGCGTCCGCCCCCTCCTTCAATGCAATCTCGACCTGTTTTTTTGCGATAATAGGGCGGGCGAGCGATGTGCCGAGCAGGTAGCGGTTTTCATATATCGCGTTTGCCTTGATCGCGCGAAACACGTAATCGCGGACAAATTCCTCACGGAGATCTTCTATATAACATTTGCTGGCGCCGGTGTTTTTCGCTTTCTCGTCAAGGCCGTCCAGCTCTTCTTCCTGGCCGACATCGGCGGCGAAGCACACTACCTCGCAATTATATGTTTCCAGCAGCCATTTTACAATGATGGAGGTGTCGAGCCCCCCTGAATACGCGAGAACAATTTTTTTTACATCCATTTTCATACCTCCGTTATCGGGTTGCCGGTGAAGTCGTTGCCGGCTTAGTGAATTAGCGCACACATGATGGCCTTTTGCACGTGCAGCCTGTTTTCGGCCTGATCGAAGATAATTGATTGATTCGAATCGAGCACATCGGCGTCTATCTCTTCGCCCCGGTGCGCCGGCAGGCAGTGCATAATCGCGCAGCGTTCCGCGCATTTTTGCATAATTTTTTTCGTGATCTTGTAGTTCGCGAAGGCTTTTTTTCTTTTACCGGCTTCGCGTTCCTGTCCCATGCTGATCCATACGTCGGTGTACAGGTAGTGGGCATTTTCCACGGCAAGATTGATGTCCGTCGTGAGGGTTATCTTCGCTCCGGAATCGGATGACAGGCGGAAGGCGGCCGCCGCGATGTCCGTGTCCGGCTGGTAATTTTTCGGGCTTGCCACCGCGAGATCCATGCCGAGCAACGCGGCGCAGAGCATAAGCGAGTGCGCCACGTTGTTGCCGTCGCCGACATACGCCATTTTGATATTCTTGAAATCCTTTTCTCTCTCGTATATCGTGAAAAAATCGCTGAGGGCCTGGCACGGATGCGACAGGTCGGTAAGGCCGTTTATCACGGGGATGGTAGCGCACCGCGCGAGTTCGGTGACCTTCGCGTGAGAATAGGCGCGGATCATGATGCCGTCGACATAGCGCGAGAGCACTTTTGCGGTATCGCCGATTGTTTCGCCGCGGCCGAGCTGAATATCGTCTCTGCTCAGAAAAAGGGCATGGCCTCCAAGTTGAAACATACCGGTTTCAAATGAAACACGGGTTCGCGTCGAATTTTTTTCAAATATCATGCCGAGGGTTTTTCCCGAGCAATATGGATGCGGCTTTGCCTGCTTCAAGTCTTTTTTAAGTTTTGCGGCGAACTTGAAAATGCCGAGAATCTCATCGCGTGTAAGATCGGTAACTGAAAGCAGGTCCTTGGTTTTTATTTCAGGAACCTTCACCTTAATCGACCTCTTGAAGTAATATTTTTTCCAGAATGGAGAGTCCTTGCTTTATCACCGGCATGCCGATCGTGAGCGGCGGCATGATGCGGATCACCTTTTCAGCCGTGCAGTTTATAATGAGCTTTTCGTCGAGCGCCCGTTTTACGATGTCCATGCCGGGCTTTTTCAGCTCGATGCCGATGTGGAGTCCCATGCCGCGGACGTCCTGAATAATGTCCGTCTTTTTCTGGAGCGCCCGCATCCGGTCCATTATGTATGCGCCGCTGTGTTTCACCTTTTTCATACATGCGGGCTTTTTCAGCTCCTTAAGCACCGCGACCGCGGCGGCGCTTGCCAGATGATTGCCGCCGAAGGTGGTGCCATGCGTGCCCTTTTCTAAATATTTCGAAAGATCGCTTCTGGCATGCATCGCCCCCACGGGAACGCCGCCACCGAGCCCCTTTGCCATGGTGATAATATCGGGCGTAATGTCGAAATGCCGGTAGGCGAAAACCTCGCCGGTTCTGCCGATGCCTGTCTGCACTTCGTCGATTATCAGTAAAATTTTATGCTTTGCGCATATTGTGGCCACCTCGCGGATGAATGACCCGTCAATTATTTTAATGCCGCCTTCGCCCTGTACAAGTTCCGTTATTACGGCGCAGACGTTGCGGCGCGACCCGATTTCTTTTTTGAACGACTTGATATCATTATAGGGGAGATACGTAAATCCCGGCACTATCGGGCCGAACCCCTTGTGGATTTTTTCCTGCGCGGTTGCCGACATGGCGCCGAAGGTTCTGCCATGGAACGAGCCCTCGAATGAGATTATTCCGTAGCAGTCCGGCGAAATAGACTGACCGTACCGGCGTGCGAGCTTAATCGCCGCTTCGCTGGCCTCTGTGCCGCTGTTGACGAAGAGGGTCTTTCCCGGAAAGGATAACTCGGATAAAAGGCGCGCCGCTTCGACCTGTTCCTTGTTGTAATACCAATTCGAGCTGTGAAGTATGGTTTCAACCTGCCTGTGAAGCGCTTTTGAAAAGGCGTTATTCCCATAGCCGAGAGACGATACGGCGATGCCTGAGAAAAAATCGATATACTGCGCGCCGTCCTGGTCGTACAGATACGAGCCTTCGCCTCTCACGAAGCAAACTGGCAGCCTGTCCCCATAATTCTGAAAAAGGTATTCCTTGTCGCCATCAATGATGGATTGTAATTTTTTTGAAGTCATTGTGCTCTATCCTTGTGCATATACAAAAAACGATAATCGGGGAGACCCCGATTATTCGCCTTTCAGCATTTAACACGTAATAATGATGTCAACTAATTAATTGCATTTTCAGTTCTCCGGGTAGCAGATTAATTTTAGG
>DHPI01000063.1:11587-19854 GCA_002407865.1 Spirochaetia bacterium UBA5368 | reverse complement strand
GTTTCATCACGAGGGCCTCCATACACAGGACTGGAGCATGACGCGGCAAGCAACACCGCAAAAATATACCCATTCAATGCACGGTATAGTCGCATTATGAATTCCCGCCCCCGTTTTTCTTCCCGATCCCGTATTCACGCCTTTCTCGTAATACGAAAATCCGGACGCTTTTATTAAACTTTTTTCTATCTTTACTATCTTTTTATCTTTCTATCTTTCGAGTCAGCTTCGACTGCCGACAAAACCGGTGGATCATCCCTTTCCTTCCGCTTTCGTTCGCTTCCCCTTCTCCTTTGCATCCTTCATCCTTTCCACGGCCCGTATCAATTGTTCGTATACGTCCTTGAATTCATCGCCCTTCCGCAGTCTGCGAAAGTCGGGGACTTTCCCTGCGCTGATTTTGCCTGCTGCAAGCAGATTAATTATCATAATATTGAGACAGATTTTCTATAAAAAAGATTTTGTATTTGCAAAATAATTTCGTTGTATTAACTAATGTCAACTAATTAATAAATATTTTGTCATATTTAATGTGAACATTATTTATCTAATGAACACCATTCATCAGTTTACAGGATACAGATTATTGCTCTTCTCCAGGGCAAAAACCTGCATACACTACATGCTCATCGCGCTGGTTGCCGCAACAGCCGCGTCCATGAATTGTTCAAACATGGTAGCCGGGTATATGGACAACGACAGGATGGCCGCCTCAAGCCTGCATGGACAATTATTCGCAATAAACAGCGACACCCCGTATGCATACACAACGAGCGTTGTACTAAACATCAATGCGGGCAGCGCCACCGAGATGCGCTTCAGAAACATGCCGGACGATTGGTCGGAATGGGAAGCTTATTCCGAAATAAAAAACTGGATGCTCGTGTACGGCAATGGAACAAAAACCGTGGAAGGCGAGTTCGGCGATTCCACGGGATCGGTCATAACAATGAGCGATTCGATCGTCTTTATCGACCGCATCACCGCCATGGACGGCAGGAGTGATCACAAATTCGGAAGCAGCGTGGCCATATCCTCCGACGGGAACATTGTAGCCGTGGGAGTGCCTGCATACAATTCAAATCGCGGCGCGGTATATGTGTATTACTTCAACGGATCAGGCTGGGAGCCTATACAGATTCTTTCCAACGCCGCAGACTCGGAAGCGCGGGCCGGGGACGCGCTCGGCTATTCGGTGACAATCTCAGGGGACGGGAACTACATCACCGCAGGCGCCCCTGGATTTAATAACAGCCGAGGAGCGGCATACCTGTTCAAGAAGGATTACAGTGGTCCCGGGGAATGGGGTCTTCGCGCCAAAATTGTCGCCACCGGCGGCGTTCTGAACGACCGGTTCGGATACAGCGTGGGTGTTTCATATAATGGAAGTGTAATTATTTCGGGCTCCCCGTGGAGCGGGAGAGCGGGCCGGGTTTTTGTCTTCAGGCAAAACGACAGCTCATGGATTGAAGACGCCACCCTTGCGGCTTCCGATGGGATCGAGAACGACCAGTTCGGCTGCGCCGTGTCGATAAGCGCCGATGGAAACACGATCGCGGCAGGCGCCATGGAGCACAGGGTCGGAACCTCGCAAGCGCAGGGAGCGGCGTATCTGTACAGGCGCGATGGCGCATCGTGGCACGAGACAGCCTTCACCGCCAGCAACGGACGCGCCGAAGATTACTTCGGCTCATCTGTATCGATCTCTGCCGATGGAAATACCGTCTGCGTTGGCGCATACGAGCACGACGGGACTGGAGGCCTTTACGGGCTGGGGTGCGCGTACATGTACGTTCGTGTCGACGGAACCTGGAGTGAAGCCCGTCTTATCGCCCCCGACGGTGCCGATAACGACTACTTCGGGCGCTGCGTTTCGATATCGCCGGATGGCTCCATACTCGCCGTTGGGGCATGGGGGCATGCCACGGGAGCGGGCCGTACCGGCAGCGTTTATATGTTCGAACGCGACCCGGGTGGCGTCGGGGCTTGGTATCCGATCGTTGCACTGAGCGCTCCTGACGGAGCCCCCGGCGACCAGTTCGGTTTCACCGTGGCCGTCTCTTCCGAAGGCTCCGTCATTACGGGGGCCATCGAGGACGATACGGGGCCCGGCGAAAACCAGGGATCGGTCTATGTATTTAAAAACTCCTTTTAATGCGGCTTTTGGCGAAGCTTTACGCCGGTCATTTGCTTATCCCGGCGTTGTTATACACATCATCATAGGAAGGTACGATTACATGAAATACCCGCTGACACTATGCGCCATATTACTGACGATGATCTTTACGGCAATTGCCGACGCAAAACCTGTCGATATCGAAAAAGAACCAGCAGAGCATCAACAAATCGATCCGGAAAAAGAGAACACCACCGATGATACTCTGGGGCGGAAATACATCATGGGTATTACAGGCTCTTTCGGAGGAACCTACCCCGGCGGTACGGTCGCCGGCGTGGGCGATCAGAAGCGTTCCATCGGCATGGCGTACACCGCAGGCGCGCACTTCGGCTTTAAGACATGGGACACCGGCGCCATAATGTCAGCAGTGGAATACGCCAGGAAAACGCTGGTGCTTGAAAGAAGCTACATGGGGCTGCCCATGACGAATACCTTCGAACTCTCATTCGTAGAAATACTGGCGGGATACCGTCATTTCATGGATATGATATACATTGAAACGGGAATTTTTTACGCCGTGAAGACAGGCGACTGGACCGAGCACAAGAAAGTCGGAAAGATTAGCACACGCTCCACCATTGACGAGCGCTCGGGAAAAAATGAAATGGGGATATACCTCGGAGCCGGAGTGGCATATCCCGTATGGAACAATATCGCCATTGAAACGGGACTCCGCGTGGACGCGTCCTTCCTGAACGCCTACGCCGGCAACGGTGACAAACTCAGATCGAATACCGCCATGATACGTGCGGGTGTTTCTTATACGACAGCCCTATGAGAAAAACAATCATTCTACTGGCTGTGTGCATAATATCATCCCCCGCTTCTCTATACTCACTGGAAGCCGGCGGCCCTGCATCGCACCGTACCATTTTCTTGAATATGGCGACACCTGGCGTCGCGCCAAAAATGGCGGAGCATATAAACAAAAAAATAATCGGCGGATTGCGGCAAACACCGTTTTTAACATTACTGCCCATCGAAGAACGTGCCGCTGATCAGGTCGGCGCGCCATTGCATAACTGCCAAAACCGGGAATGCGCCCTTGAAAACGGGAGGCTCTATGCGGCCGACAGGGTGATTGTCGGCTCCATCACCATGCGGAAAAAACAGACCGTCACGCCCCTCGGGCGGGAAAACGAGGAACAGTATCTCCTCCGCAGGATACAAAGCGAGTATTATAGTATCACCATCGAAATTATTGACATGAACGATTCTTCCACCATCGCGCTCATCCATGAAAAAATGCCGGCTGCGGACCTGGATGGGGGCATCGAAAAGCTCCTTACCGCGATCGCACGCTACTATCAACCGAAAAAGATATCTCCCCCGCAGCCAGAGCACCCTCTGTGTTACTTTATTACCGCCTCACCGTCGGTGATGCTCCCTCTGGGAAAGTTCAGAAATATGGCGGATTACGGGGCGGGGATTACGCTCTCTGCCGGAATTGAAGATATGTTATTCGAAAAATATGACGGTCGAATCTCCGCCGGATTTTATCATATGCACCCGAAAGCCGGTAAAATAGACTCATATATTTCGACTCAGCTCACCCTGCTGGCCGGGTACTCCTTCTGTTTTTCCGGGGGGGTCAACCTCCTGCCAATGGCGGGCGCGGGGTATATCGCCCATTATGTTAAAGACAGAGGCGCCGGGGGCTATACGCCTTTTTTCGATCCCCATGCCGCGTTCCAATGCGAAATGGGGTATGCAATCACCGCCGACACACGACTGATTGCCCTTCCCGAAGCGGTTCTCTTCATAGAAAGAGACATGTTCTGCGCGTACCTGAGTATTCAGGCAGGAATTCGAATAAATTTGTAACTCGAGTCAGGCAAAACCACCGCTCTCGAAATGACGCTCTATTAACTTTCATACAGCACCGCAACTGGTTATACCGACATCGCGGCACGATGCGCAAAAGTTCTCTGCATGCTTTCAAGACATTCCATACTCAACGCACGCGCCACTCGTCCTTTTACACGTGATATGCGCATCCGGGCAAACACGATGCGCCCGGCACGCGCCGGGATCGCACCATCCTGCCTTACATATCCGTCACCGAAATCTCCGTGCGCCTGTTTTTGCGCCTGCCGTCGGCGGTCGCGTTATCGCCGATGGGTTTATCCGGCCCGAAACCCCTGGCGCTCAGCCGTTCGGGGCTAATGCCGTTTTTAATCAGGTAATCCACGACCGCATCGGCCCTGCGTCGCGAAAGCGTAAGGTTGTGCTGGCGCGTGCCGGTGGAATCCGTGTGGCCGCGAATCTCGATTGTAATGCGCCCGTTGCGCTTCATGGCGTCGGCCAGCCTGTCGAGGATGTTGAGCGACTCCCTGCGCAGGTACGCCTCGTTGATCTCGAAATGAATATTCTCAATAACGATCTCCTTGCCCTTCTCCATTTTGTCCAGCGTGATGACTGGCCCGGAATCGTTTTTGGGCAGGATGATCTTTTTCGGCACAAAACCGGGCGCAGATGCGGTGATTTCTATCCCGTCGCCGTTCGGAATCTCGATCTCCTGTCCGGGTAACGTCACCATCGTTTTCTTCGAATAGACCGGCTTCCCCTCCTCCCACTTCCGCACGTCGATTTCCGCAGGCACGAAAACGCCGGTGGTGTCGGCAACCGTGAGCCTTATTTTTCGCGTTTCCGGTTCGGTCTCTTTTTTCGCCCCGGCCGCAGGCGCACCGTCTTTCACGGGCGCAGCGGGCTTTATATCGCCCGGAGCGCCACCGGGGTCTTCGCGCGTGTTATAGGGATCGTACAGTGCGCTGCCCCCCTCGACGATACGCGGATAATAGTCGGTGCCGACCGCATAGAGATAGTTTCCCGCAGGCTGAAAGAGTATGCCATTCGACGCGGCAGGCTGGTGCGGCCCTCCCGGGAACGGCGTGGAGAATTGCCACAGCGGCGCGCTTCCCCCGAACCTCAGCGCCCTGAGCGACGTAAACGGCACCTCCCTGTCGGTAACGATCTTCGTAAACGCCGAGGCAATATAGACCTGGTCCCTGATGATCACAAAATAGGGGCTCGATTGCTCCCCGAGGTCGATCGACGAGGTAATTGTTCCGTCGTCGGGATTGATCATGACGACCCGCCTGTTGCCCAGCGTGAGAATGATCTCCCTCTCGGAAAAACCCGGGTTCGAGGTTATGGTTTCGCCGAAATCCTTCCGCCAGAGCGTTTCACCGTTAGTCAGGCTGTAGCATTCGAGCGCGCCGCCTATCGGCATGTACACCTTCTGCCGGTAGATGACCGGCGAGAATATCTTGAACGGCTTTTCCAGATGCTTCGACCACGCCACTGTGCCGTTACGGGCGGCAATGCAATAGAGAACGTACGCACCGGTCGAGTAATCCATCGACTGGGTGAAGACATAGTCGTCATAATACGAAGGAAAGCCGCTGTATGATTTAATCGAGTCGTTGTCCCACACCAGACGGCCGTTCGCAATGTCCCTGGCGATAAAGACATTCCGCGTGCCATAATAGATGCGCCCGTTGGCGATAACCGGATCGGAATAGATGCCGTCTACTGTCGCGTATGCGCTCCCCGCGGGAGCGAATTTTTTATCGACGCTGAACCTTCCGGTCGCGGCTTTTTCATCTTTCCACGATTTTTTTTTCAGCTCGAGCTCGCGATCATCGCGCATGCCGGTGCGCGCCCAGACGACCTTGCCGGTGATTTTGTCGAGACAGTAGATCGCAATCGCATCGGACAGGTAGATGTTATTTCCCATAATCAGGGGATATTTGATCTTCCCCCCGGATTTTGACGCAGCCCTGAACTGTGACGACACCTGCTGAATGTCGGCCTTCCACAGCAGATTTCCCTTATCCTCATCGAGACAGTAGAGATTCTTCGCAAGGTCGAGAAAGTATACTTTGCCGTCGGATACAATAGGGAAATAGACAAGGTTCGGTGCCTGGTACATCCATTTGAGATTTCCGTTTTTCACGGTCACCTCGTCGTTGTTGCCGGTAAATAAAATATTTCCCTTGTATATCGGCCAGTCGGCGGCCGTGGCAAGGGATGCGGAAAACACAAAAATCACGAGCATGATTTTTTTCATTGCGGGAATCTCCGTGATTGGACGTCGTTCGCCGCGACGCGGCGCGAGGAGCGCCCCATGCTCCGCCGGCACGCATCGCAAATGAGGCGGCGCGCCTCCACGATATCCTGTGTGTAATTCATCGCGAGAGTTTATTCAAGAAAAAAACGCACGGCGGCAACAGCCCGGCCGTGTTTATAATATTGACATACACGCATACATGTTTTAAGCTATCGGCGAGAAACCTATTTACTATGGACTGCACCAAACACCGGAACTACCTGCGATGAAATCACACTCCCGACGGAACAAAATTGTGCTCATTGCCGTGTTGTGCGTGGCCATCATATTCATCATACTACGATATTCCAACACCACCTCCACAATGCGGGTGCGCCCCCGAACGGGGCCGATTGTGGAGGCCGTCTACGCCGTCGGCACCGTAAAATCCGACAGGACCTACAACCTGAAAACCGGAATCCCCGCCACGGTCACGCGAATCTACGTAACTGAGGGCCAGGATGTGAAAAAAAATTCGCCGCTCGTTTCAACCGACGCAGGCATCACATTCCACGCCCCGTTCGCCGGCACCGTGACGCGCCTCTACTGCGAAGAGGGCGAGCTCGCAATCACGGGGACCGTGTTGCTGACGTTGATGGACCTCAGCAGCACGTACGTGCAGCTTTCCATCGATCAGCAATCGGCCCTGCGCGTCAGAAAAGGGCAAATCGCCGAACTGACCGTTGAAACGATTCGCGGTAAAGTATTCAACGGCGTCGTTGAGAGCATTTATCCGTCGGACGGGCAATTCCTCGCGCGCATACGCGTAACGCTGCCACAGGAGGTGCTGCCGGAAATGACCACCGATGTCGCGATCCAGGTAGCGCGGAAAGAATCCGCGCTCCTTATTCCGCTCACGTCAATCCGCGAGGGCGCGGTCACCGTGTACCGCGGCGGAAAAAAAATAACCGTTCGGGCGAACATCGGCGCCATCGACGGCGCGTGGGGCGAAGTGCTCGACGACAGCATTGCACCGACCGACGAGATCGTCATTATGAAAAAACAATGAAACGGCTGCGAGGCAACCCGTGTTTTTTCTCGCGATGAGACACCTTATCAACAGGCCGCAACAGACAATCCTCACGTTTGTGGGGATTATGCTTGGCGCGGCGGGATACATCGTGTTTGCGGGCATCCAGATCGGATACCAGGACTACGTCATCGAGAAGCTCATCAACATCGACGCGTATGTGCGGATATCACCCAGGGACGAAATCATAACCGAGGCGACATTCAGAAACATGTTTTTTACGGGAACAACGATTCATTGGGTTAATCCTCCATCGGGCAGGGCGTCCAATTCATACCTGAGCAACATTCATGGCTGGTTCAACCGCCTTAACGCCGACCCGTCCGTTGTCGCATATTCGACACAGATCGTCCGCGAGGTTATTTTCAGCCACGGAAAATTTTCGCTGCCGGTGCGGCTGGCGGGCATCGATCCCGAGAAACAGTCGCACGTGACAAACCTCGAGGGCGACATTATCGCAGGCGCCCTGAAATCCGTGGGCAAAGGCGACTCCCTCATACTTCTCGGTGAGGAATTGATGAACCGGCTGGGCGCAAACCTGAACGGAACCATACACGTAACGGGCGCCGGCGGCGTCATGTTTCCGGTTAAAATAGTCAGCATCTATCGTACCGGCGTAAAGCAGATAGACAACCGCATCGCGTATTCGTCGATAACGACGGTGCAAAAGATTACGCAATCACCGGGCGAAATCTCCGACATCGTCGTGCGGCTGAAAGACGTGCACTCCGCGGCGGATACCGCCGCCGAATGGTCGCGGTACAGCACCGACAAGGTGGAAAGCTGGGACCAGGCGAAAGAGGACATCCGTGTCACGCTTAAGGCGCAGACAATAGTACGCAACGCCACCACGTTTACAATAATTCTCATCGTCGCCTTCGGAATCTACAATATATTGAATATGGTGGTGAACCAGAAAAAACGGGAGATCGCCATTCTGCGCTCTA
>DHPI01000063.1:11255-11520 GCA_002407865.1 Spirochaetia bacterium UBA5368 | reverse complement strand
ATCGCCATTCTGCGCTCTATAGGGTACGATGAAACCGACACCGTAATCCTCTTTTTACTGCAGGGCGTGCTGCTCGGCGTTTTCGGCGCGCTTATCGGCATGTGCATCGGATACGTCTCATGCTATTATATTGAGAAAATCCCCATCGGGACAGGGATCGGCCATATGCCGATGTCGTGGGACACGGTCATTTATATGAAGGCATTCATCCTCGTCGTATCATCGTCACTCATTGCGAGCTTTATCCCGGCGCGAAACGCCGGAA
>DHPI01000063.1:10541-11115 GCA_002407865.1 Spirochaetia bacterium UBA5368 | reverse complement strand
TTATCCCGGCGCGAAACGCCGGAAGGCTCTCCCCGATAGAAATAATCAGGGGGAGTTCGTAGCATGAAGGCGTTACAGTGCACATCGATCGTCAAATCGTTCGGCGAGCCGCCCATAGAGGTGCTGCGCTCCATTTCTTTCGCCGTCGAGCGGGGAGAATTCATTGCCATCACCGGACGTTCGGGATCGGGAAAATCGACGCTACTGTACGTCGCCAGCGGCCTCGACAATCCGACATCGGGCAAGGTGTTGTTTAACGAAAAAAACGTCCATACCCTCGACAGCAAGGAGCTTCATGAGTTCAGAAACGAAAAAATGGGATTCGTGTTCCAGTTTCATTACCTGCTTCCCGAACTGACCGCGCTTGAAAACATACTGATGCCCGCGAGAAAAAGCGGAAAGGAAAAGCTGATGCGCGACAGGGCGCTCGACTATATTGAGCGCTTCGAACTGCGACATTGCACCAACAAATATCCGTCACAGATGTCCGGCGGCGAACAGCAAAGGGTCGCTGTGGCACGCGCGCTTATAATGAACCCGGAGATGCTTTTCGCCGACGAGCCGACCGGCAACC
>DHPI01000063.1:1881-10416 GCA_002407865.1 Spirochaetia bacterium UBA5368 | reverse complement strand
CGAGCCGACCGGCAACCTCGATTCGGTAAACGGCGAGCGTGTCCTCGCGATATTAGAAGACATCAACAGGCGGCACGGCATGACAATTCTCCTTGTGACGCACGAGGCCGATTTCGCGGCGCGTGCGGAAAGGCAGATACATCTTGCCGACGGGCGCATAGTGCGCGACGCCGCGACGGTGAAACCGTAATGGCGAAAAAAGCCGAGATCGCCAGAAACGCCATGGCGCCGCGCCGCGTACGGGTATTCGTGGTTCTTGCGCTTATGGTGCCAGGCATCCTTGCGGCGACAACCGCGGCGCGTGGCGAAACAAGCGTGCTTACGTTGCGTGATTTCATCGCGAACGCGACCGCATACAACCCCGAAATATTCGGCGAACTGAAAAAGCTGAAAGAATCCCGCGCACAGGAAGCGCAGGCACGCGCGGTGTACGATATCGTCTTCAATATCCACTACAGCCGCCTCTACGACAAACCGTATACACAATATTCCACGGTAAAAATCCACGAGCAAACCACCGACACCATCGGCGGCGGCATACAATGGATAGTGCCGTATTCGGGCGCGCGCCTTCGTACGGGTGTTGAATACTCCAAAAACCGTTTCAGCATGGAATCGTATCCCCCCTCCTCGCCGTTCGCCCCGCTCGGCGGCAACGTTACGGTATACACCCCGGAGGCGTATATCGAGCTTCACCAACCGCTTCTGCGTAACTGGCTCGGCGTTATCGACAGATCGCCTGTACAACAGGCGGAACTGAACAACCTCATCACCCGTGAAACGGTAAACGAAAGCATTGAAACGATTAGCGCCGATCTTTATACAATGTATTTCGAATGGTACCTCGCATACCGCCAGTCCCGCATCATGTCGGCAAGCGTTACCAACAGCGAAAGCCTGCTCGCGACAGTAACCGCCAAACATGCCGCCGGCCTCTCGGAGAAATCCGACATAAGCAAGGCGCGCATTATGAACGTGGAATACCGCAAATCAAGAGAGTTGTACGATGCGCGTTACCGCAACGCAACGGGACGGATACGCGCCTGGAACGGAGGAACCAACGCACCCGCTGAACGCGCCGATATAATCCCCCAGGACGAGCTCCCGGTGCCATTTGAGATTCCGCCCGACTTTTCCATACTGTCGACGCGCCGCATGAAGCTTCTGCACCTTACGAAAAAGCTGCTCGTGGCGCAGCTCGAAAAGGAAAAAAGCCAGTCGCTTCCCGACCTCACCCTGAACTTCCAGTACCGCCTGCGGGATTACAAGGAAAGCAGGGGCGTTTCGGCAACCGATTACAATTACAACAATTACACGGCAGGCGTTTCGTTTTCCCGTCCGCTTGGCAACTGCCTCGCGTCGGGTAAAATCGACGAGCTGCGCGCGCAGCTTGAAAAATGGGACACCGATGTGAAGGATTTCGAACGCTCGTACGCAAGAAATTTCGAGGATGTAAAAACACTCGTCGGCACATATGAATCGCTCGTCGCGTATAACAGGGAACTGCTCGTTCACGCGGAAGCGCAGGTGCGCGAAGAGGAAAAAAAATACCGCGCCGGGCGCAGCGACCTCTATTTCGTTATACAATACCGCAACGCGCGGCTCAACTACGAACTCATCAGTGCGGCCGATTACGTTGACTACCAGAAGCTGAAGGTGCGATTGCTGGATATAATGGATGAAATTATACGGTGACACAGCCAGAAGGCGACAAATCGGTCACTATCGATATAATTGATCCCGCATTCGCGGAGATGCCAGCACCTGTTCAAATATACTACAGTTTGATTCTCTCGCTCTGCGGCAGGTCCGGATTCTCCCTGTAGAGTATGGCAATGTTGCCGATTATCCCCACCAGCCCCGCATTGAGCGAAGATACGATTTCATCGGTCAATTCACGTTTCTCGTCCTTGAAATCCACAAACCTGATCTTTATCAGTTCATGGTCGCTCAGGGCCCTGTCAACTGCCTTCGCGAGGCTTTCAGTGAATCCCTTCTGCCCCACCATTACTACGGGATCAAGATGATGCGCCAGGGCTTTGAGTTTTCTTTTCTGGTCGCTGCGGCTTCTCCCTTTCGGCGTGTTTTCCTCGAGAATCCGCTCGATTTTCTCGGTCTTTGTCTTCAATTTTTTCAACCTCTTGTTTATCTCGTCTCTCTTTTTCGACTTCTTCCCCTCTTCCTGGATGTCCTTCATCCCGTGCTTCTTCATCTCTTTTTTGCACATTTCGCGAGAAACTTTATGGTTTCACCGTTTCTTCGTCGGTAATCGCAACCCGCTCTTTGATGATGAGCGCTCCAAGCGCCACTTTAAACTGTTTGGCTGGCGCTCCCTGATTTTCACTGAATAAGGTCGCATAACGTTCTTCCAGTTCAGCCCAGGGTATCTGCGTCGAGAGTCTCACCATCGAATCTCACTCCGAAGCTTACCGCTGAAAGGCAGGGAAAAATTCTCAAACTCAAGCTGCTCGGGATTCTTCTTCTGGTACATTTATCTTTCCTGGTGCACGGGTTTTGGACTCTTCGCCTCTTTTACGTGCACTTTTACTACCACATTTATCTTTTATCCATTAATTTTTTCCAGCAGTTACGACTTTTTCAGGAAACCCCCATAATGAACAGAGCCTTGGACAATCACGCAGTATTTCAAAATCATAAAAAAAATATATTGATCAGGTGATCATATTACATAAAAAAGGCGTTTCAAAAAGGACACCTATAAAAAATTTAAACTCGTGGCGCAGCTATGGCAAAATTCGCCTAACTCGAGTAACTAAGGATCTCCTGCTCAACACCTTTCCCGGTCTTCAGTATTTCAAAAGCAAGATCCTTGAGTTTTAAATTATTAAACTTATCAAATCCTTTTAAAGCGCCATGTGAAAGTTGATAGCCAAACTCAAAATATTTGCTATATGTATCAATATCCATCATATAAGGATTCAGCTTCCCACCAAGGAGAACATCTATCTCATCAAATATCTTTAAACCATCCGGATCAAGATCCCCCGAGTGATAAAATTCATAATTATTTCCATTTAATATTTCGAAAATGGATTTATCTGCATTGTTTATCCTGCCAGCACAATAAACATATAGTCCAAAATATCCAGGTGCTTTCGACAATACATGAAATGTTTCTTTATTTTCAATAGATAATATCTTTGGATTCTTCACAGGCATTATTATGTTTTTTATATTTCTCGCTGTTGACAGCGGCAGTGTAAGTATATTATCGTTAAGAGACCATCTATCTCCATTAGCAAACTCAATCACAGCATTACCTGAAATCGAGGTCTCAGGGAAACTCCTCTCAATCCCAAGTCTTTCCGTTAACGTTTGCTCACCGCAAAGCATTGAAAGTCTGTCCGCTTTATCTTTTATGCGTTCAACCCTCTTCGAATTGTTAAATAATTTTACGCTAAGCGCACGGATATTATATTTACCCGCCTCTTCAGGTGAGACGTCCAAAAGTTTTAAAATATCCCTGATATCTTCATAATTATTAAATAATTCTTTATCACCTGATATATAATTTTTTTTTATGTATTCAATGATTTTTATGGTGGCACGGGAATCCGTTTTATAACTGTGAATAAAAGAGAGGACAGATTCCCGTATATTTTCAGGTGTATCTTCCCCGAGATACTGATATATTTTGTCAGGATTTTCAAGGTATAGTGCATCGACTCTATCACCTTTCCTGAACCTTATCCATTTAACAGATACAATTCCTTCCTCTTCCAATTCTTCAACAGCGCTTATGAATGCATCTTTGTTATCAGGTGAATCATTTATATCAGGGAATATATGTTCCCAGTCACCCCTGCGAAGCTTTCTGCCACCTCTGAACTGTGCAGAACCGGGATAGCTTTCAACAAATATTTTAAGAATCCTGTCTTTATAATCAGTTCGCATCCGCTTTTCCGGTTAATATTGTATAATCCCTCACATATGCCCTATTGCCGTTTCGAATTACAATGTTTGTTTTATCCATGGATGGCACAATAGGTTCAATCTTCTCTGTAGGTACCGCAGTTATTATCTGCACACCCATATCCCTAAAAAACTGAATGGTTTTACCAATCCTGTTATCATCCATTTTACTGAACGCTTCATCAAATAAAACTAACCTCACAGCATTCGGTTCATTTTTATAGAAACGATGGAAGCTGGCAGCAATAGCTACATAATACGGCGTCTGTGTTTCACCACCCGATTTTTCTTTCAACACCCTGCTCAATGAAGATTCTGATGACTTACCCGATTCATCAATCATATCTCCGTGAGTGATTTTAATATCATATTGAAAGTATTCGCGATAATCGCAAAGTTTTTTTACTTCAATTGAATCTATATCATTTTCAAGAATGCTGTTAAACAGGCGGTCGACAACTTCCCGGTCTTCATCAGAAGTGAGGTGTTCCCAGAGCGTTCCTGAATTTTCTGTTACTCCTGCGGCTCGTTTAATGACCGCAAGAGTATTTTTACTATCAGGATTATCTTCAATGGTAAACCTGTAACTGTCTTTACCGAACTTGATATTTTTCAAATTAGAGTTAATCTCTTTGAAGCTCTCCCTGGCTTCTTCTATATATTCATTGAGTTTGGTTACAAAATGCTCTTTAAACTGTTTCTCAGCGTCAGCCCCGGCCCTTGATATCTTCTCCCTGTATAATGGCAGTTCAGTATTTTTATACTTTTCAAGGAGTGCAATAAATGGTCTATTATCGTCAATATCCGGTGAAAGATAAATATTATGTTTTCTGTTAAACTCAATCTTATCTCTGAGCAGAGTATCTCTCAATTTGTCAAACTTAGTTTCATTTCCCTTTTTAGATCTTTCAAAATTCAATTTAACTTCATTATAATTCTTATCTTTTGTTCTCTCCCTGTAATATATTTTAAATTCATCAATATACTCCATACAACCTGAAATATATTCATCACTCTTTTTATTAAAATATCCAAGTTCATCTTTCTTCTTTTCAATCTTAGAGGAGAGTTCATTCAATTTCTGTTTGTCCCCTCCAATCCGGTCAAGAACAACTTCCCAGTCTTTTTTTATCTTCTTTAACTCGACCTCAAGACTTGATATCTTTGTCTGGATGTTGCTGAATTCTGAGGTATCTATTGAATCATGTTCATTCTTAATTCTTAAGTAGTCTTCATTCAAAATG
The DNA here is from genome assembly GCA_002407865.1 of Spirochaetia bacterium UBA5368. GTDB lineage: Bacteria > Spirochaetota > UBA4802 > UBA4802 > UBA5368 > UBA5368. The sequence goes on along the minus strand of DHPI01000063.1, from coordinate 5,239 downwards.
GCAATATTTGTTTTAGAGAAAGCGAGTGTCTTCATTTCTGTTAATGTATTTATCCCTCTTATACAGATATCAAGCTTTAGTGATACGGCGTTTATTTCTTCACGTTTATTTGAAAGAAGAATTTTGTTTTCTTCTATCAGTTTACAAAGCTCCAGTTCCCTTTTCTCTTTTGCCTGCTTACCTATATACCATTTGGAACAAATTTCCGGTGAAATCCTCGACGCGGTAAAACCGGAATACCTCATGCAATCCTTTGTAACAGATTTCTTATATTCCCTTAATGTATCAATCTTTGCCATCATAACCTCACCGAGCAGAAAGGCAAGATACCTCTTGCCCAGAGGGGAACCAGAATTAACAACCTCAGCAAGCGACCCTGACTTTATTTCCGAGGTTTTTATTTTAGCAAAATCAGGAAGACCGACACTGTGAATATTTTTCGGCAGGGAGTTATATATATCTATCGAATTCTGATAGTCTTTCTCATTTACCAGTATATTAAATCTCTGTGTATTGAGCCACCCTTCAACAGCATTCTGCCATGATTCATCATTTATATCAAGAAGTTCGGCAAATATCCAGGCATCGATCCCCTTTCCCTGTAGTTCTCGAAGCAGTGAAGTACTGTTCTCAGGATAACGGAGAATACCTCTCTTCAGCTCTTCTATCTCTTGCTTCATGCTGCCAATTGAAGATTCGATCTCCCGGATCTCATTACTTAATGTATGGATTATAATATTTAGTTCGTCCCTCGCATGTTCAAATATTTTTACTTCATTATCTATGTTTTCATCAAGCTGACGTCCTATCAGCGTCTCAAGCTGATTTTTCAATAAATCATACCTGTTAATATTATCTTTCTCTTTGCTTATTTTATCATCCAGTTCCGAAAGCTGCTTCTCAAGAGATGCGAAAAGCGCGTATGTGTTATTTGTCAGCAGCGCTGCGCTGTATTCTCTTGAAAGGTTCTCCCTTTCGGAAATCTGCCCCGACAGAAAATCCCGCTGCCGTTCATCAGCTTCAAGCTGAACTTTTTTCTTTTCATGTTCGTCATTGAGTGTATCCAGTTCTTCACGGCAGATATCGCAGTCAATTGTTGAAAGAAGCATGTTCTGTAATACTATCTGCTTCCGTATTTCATCAATTTCATCACAAAGCCTTTTAAGTTCTTTAAGCTGATCAATACGCTCCTCGATCTTTACCGCTTCCCTCTCGGCCTCCCGGTAGTGAAGCAGGTTGTCCTTCATCGCGCTTATCTCAACCTGTCTCTCTTCAAGGATGTAATTACATACAAACCTGTCCACCGACGAAAAAGGGGTGAAATTGACAGAGCGCACCACGGCTTCGAGATAAGGGTTGAAGCTTACATTCCTCTTATGTACCCCCAGAAGATGTGTAAGACGCGAATTATAATCACCCTTGGTTGAACATGGCATTGCTCCTGAATTCTTTATCTCCTGCCTGAACTCAGGGATAGAGAGAAACCGCTTATCTTCGTATACTTCAACAGCATCAAGGCCACTGTTTTCAAAAACCCATGGAAACTCATTGGGACTGCTGCTATCGTAAAAACACTCAACCATTATGCCGCAGCAGAAAACCCTGCTGCCGTTCCGAAACTCAAGCATTACATGGGATATTGAATCCTTACGCAGAAAATCCACTGAATCAGCGCCCACCTTGCACCTGCAGTAACTCTCAAGCGTCCTCCCGGACTTGAGATCCGTTGCTGCCTGGTTAAACCGTATTTTCCGTATATTGGCTACAAGCGCATATTGTATCGCGTCAATTATTGTCGATTTGCCTGCCGAGTTATCACCCGACAGCAGGCTCATCTGGCTGAATTCAATAACCGAATCAGTAAAGAAATGCCAGTTAATTAAACGTGCTTTATTCAGAAGAAGCATCAGTTTCCCTCCCGTTCATCAGGCGCACCTTCCGAATCCGGAATATCCGCTGAATCAGTATCAAGCATTGATATTCTTGTACATATATCATCGATTGCCTGGCCATCAAGAGCAAAGGGTATTGAAGGATAGAGCTGAATTGCTGTTTCAGGATCGGTCTCATCACCTTCTATATGTATCAGTTTCAAAGACTGGAAACGTCTGAGAATTTCCCTGAACCTTGTTTTCTTAGGTTGACGTTTTGATAAAATAGAAAACTTTTCAAGGAAATCCCTTATACATAGTACAGGAAACTCGCCAAGGCTTATATCGTGCCTCTTCTCCTCATAAATCAGCCGGAGCACAAGAAGCGATACTGTTTCGTCTATACCGAGGCTTACCCTGTCTGATGGCGTACCGCTTCTGCTTATTATCCCGATACTTTCATCATAATAAAATGACAAATTTGCGCAGTGAAGATACGCCTCCACAAGCTTCAGATTGGATAGAATAAACTGGTAATATTTTTTATGTTCATCAAGTCCCCTGATAATGAATGAAGAGTTCAGGAGTGTATGAACAGAATTCTGAAACAGTTCAAAATCCCTGTCGCTCAGTTCATTAATTTCACTGATCCTGTTTCTCATTTTTTGTAAACCAGTGCTCCTTAAATTTAAACTTACCTGCCGTTATATCCTTTTCCCCCCATCTGACAGTGTAAGGGAAAACCCTTGATTCAGCATATACCGCAGCATACAGCACCCTGATGAATGAATCCATATCCTCGGCAAGGACTTCGGCACTGACAGTTTTTTCCGTACACCTGGAATCAAGGAATGCCTTGATCTTTTCAGGATTAAGCTGCTTTTGAATACGGAGGCGGAGTTCCGCTTCACTCATTTCAATTTCGAACTGGTCCGGTTCATCAGCTTTTAAAACATATTCAGCAGCCTGCCTTTTTCTTCTTGAGTAGAGTGATTTTACATCGATATACCTGAAGTTGAAAATACCATGTTTTATATATTCTGCTTTTATGTTGCCCTCTGAGAGTGTGCCAATAATTGTTCTGATTTTACTTTCAAGGGATTCATCGCTGTAAAGACTTGATTTCAGTTTTTCTATGGAAATGCCTGAATATTTCCGGTTTTTGTCATCAATCTCCTCAATTATTGGGTCTAAACTCCGCAGGTCATCCCGAATCTCATTCATCATTTGCAGGAGTTCCTTTCTGCCGGACTCCTCTGAACGGTTTTTAATCTCTGCAAGTTTTCTTCCGAAACGGTTAATCCATCCTTCATCTTCTGAAAGGTTATTAATAGACTGAATAATTCTCGGCCTGTACCTCGAGAGATTATCCGATGTCTTCATCCTGTTATATGCTTTATCAATAATCCGATTCATGTAGAGATTATAATGTATGTGAAGCAGGTCTTTCACCTCGCCGCTGTGATCATAGAGTTCCTGTATATATT
>DHPI01000063.1:1449-1774 GCA_002407865.1 Spirochaetia bacterium UBA5368 | reverse complement strand
ACTGTATATATGTCTTTATATTCTGGGAGAGGACTTTGAGTGAATCAACAAGCTTTCTTGTTTCGGAATGAGCGCTCAACACGGAAAGATGACCGTTATCTTTAACTGAATCGCCACATAGAGATGAATAAATTGTCACTATATGGCTCTCATATTCAACTGACGCACCTTCGGTAAGGTTATATATCACTTCGTAAAATGGTTTGGCATACGCTGTAATATTAATAATCTGCGTAAAATCAATGAGTGTCTCCTCGGTCATCCACCCGCATTTAATGAGGCGCCTTAATGAACGCGAAGCAAGACCCCGTGTAGTCTTTTCATA
>DHPI01000063.1:0-1321 GCA_002407865.1 Spirochaetia bacterium UBA5368 | reverse complement strand
CCCGTGTAGTCTTTTCATAATATATATCTATATTGTCAGTTTCATCCGGTGCATTTTCTGCGGAGAGAACAGATTCAGCAGGGAGAGAATCAAAGTATTCCTCAAAGGCGGAAACAAGGAGTTCCTTCTCAACACCGACGGGGAACTCCATGAATTTTTTATAATAAATACGCAGCAGTTCCGAATAGTGCTCCCTCATGCTGAATGTAAGGGGGGAGAAAAAATCATCAGGGATTATTTTGTATAGAGATGGCATTATATTTATTTAATAATCCACAACTGGCGATTCAAGATGAATAATGACAGTTTCATATCATTTATGCCCGGGACTGCATTATCTTACACCTTCTCTCTTTACGATCTTAATTAAAAGAGAGCAGTGATGTCACCATGAGTGTGTAAAAAATGGTATAAGAAAACACCGTTCCTCCAATAACCGGGATTGATTTCCCCTGACCAAAACCAAAAGAGGAGGAATTCGATATTGGATGTTAGCAGAGCACAGGTCGCCAAGATGATCAATCAAAAAACAAAAAGCGAACAGGCCCAAGTGAGCAACGCGAACGCAGCGCATCACGCCTTGTTATACGCAGTGGCAAATAATTCATATTTAATTTTGCTTGATTGAGTAATTTTTTAATTCTTTACACGCATCTGAAAACCCAAGTTCACATGAAAATTTCAAATGTTTCATTGTGTTTTTTTCATCTTTCATTTGACGATAAGTGTTAGCTATATTCATATGTATAATGCCGACATTTTTAATTTTCAAAAATTCCTCCCAATATAAAATTGCATTTTTATAATCTTTTTTATTTGCATACATTCTCGCAATTTGATCAATAAATTCTAAGTTATTCCAACTTGCAGATAAAGCTTTCTTAAAATATAATATAGCATTATCATAATCTTTTATATGAGCATAAGCATATGCCAAATTTCGAATAGGACCTGGATCAAGATATGCGACCATTTCAGCAGATTTTTTAAAGTTTAATATGGCATTATTCATATCACCTTTCATCCCGTATGTTACCCCGATATCATCATATAAACCGTAGGCATTTGGATTGATTTTTAATGCTTTTTGAAAGCATTCAATGGCTTCATCAAATTTTCCTGTCGATGTATATTTTATACCTTGCTTTTGTAATTTTTCAACTTCATTAATTTCTGTTTGCGTAAGCCCAACAAGGTTTGATGATAAAAAAAAGAGTAATAATGAAAAAATTGAAAGTGTCATTTTTGAATTCATTTAGGTTATCATTCTCCTTCTAATATTAAGTTTGCAATTGCGCTTAACGTTCCGCGGGTACGCGAA
>DHPI01000047.1:48636-53450 GCA_002407865.1 Spirochaetia bacterium UBA5368 | reverse complement strand
ACCCCTAAAATTAATCTGCTACCCCTTCGTTGTAAATATAAAATCATCCACAATAATAACGATATGCACATTTATTATAGTATATTAAAAATTATCAATAACGCTCCACTGCAAACTAAGAGGCCTATTTTGAATTATTTTCTTGACACTATTGCATGCTTTTTATACCTAACATTCGACGTTTGACATTCCGTTCTTTTTATATACGCGAAATCGACCAGACCATTTCCTCTTCTCGGCGGCATATTCAATTCAATCCAATACTGGTAATTGACTTTGTGTGTAGATGGTCGTAGTGATAATAACAGCTCAATGGAGGCAAGTCATGCAATCTGAATCACTAACAAGGCATAAAGACGTAATCAACTGGGTAAATGAGGTTGCACAGTTAACCAAACCCGATAAAATTTTGTGGATTGACGGAAGCGAAGCAGAAAGGGAAGAACTGGAAAAAGAGGCGTTTCAGAGCGGCGAACTCCTCCAGCTGAACCAGGAAAAGCTTCCAGGCTGCGTCTATCACCGTACAGCCTTGAACGATGTCGCAAGAACAGAGAATCTCACCTTTATCTGCACATCGAAAAGGGAAGACGCCGGCCCGACCAACAACTGGATGTCGCCCGCCGATGCATACGCCAGGCTTTCGGATATATTCAGGGACTCAATGAGGGGCCGCACCATGTACGTCATTCCTTTCATTATGGGAATCCCCGGCTCGCCGTTTAATAAAATTGGCGTGGAAATTACCGACAGCATATATGTCGTTCTCAATATGCGCATCATGACCCGTATGGGAGATATCGCCTGGAAGGAGCTTGGCGATAACGGCACGTTTACACGATGCCTGCACGGCAAAGCCGACCTCGATATCAACAGAAGGTACATCTGCCATTTCCCCGAGGATAATACCATCTGGAGCGTTGGTTCCGGATACGGGGGCAACGTGCTGCTTGGGAAAAAAAGCCTTTCACTGCGAATAGCCTCTTACCTTGCCCGCAACGAGGGCTGGATGGCCGAGCATATGATGATCGTCGGCGTTCAAAATCCAAAGGGCGAAATCGCCTATATTGCCGGCGCATTCCCGAGCGCATGCGGTAAAACCAATCTCGCAATGCTCATCCCGCCGGACAGTATGCCCGGCTACAAGGTTTTTACCGTCGCTGATGACATCTCATGGATGCGCATTGGCACCGACGGACGCATCTACGCCATCAATCCAGAATACGGGTTCTTCGGCGTAGCGCCGGGAACCAACTATAGAACAAATCCAAACGCAATGGAAACAATAAAGCGCAACACGATCTACACGAACGTGTTGCTTACCAATGACAATACCGTATGGTGGGAGGGAATGAACGGACCCCCTCCTGAATCCGGCATCGACTGGAAAGGAAATCCATGGACAAAAGACTCCACGGAGCCCGGCGCGAATCCCAATAGCCGATTCACCGCGCCCGCAAGCCAGTGCCCCAGCATGTCTCCCCACTGGGAAGACCCGCATGGCGTGCCCATATCCGCGTTTCTCTTCGGGGGCCGTCGCGCAAGCCTGGCGCCGCTTGTATACGAATCCTTTAACTGGCAGCATGGCGTATATGTGGGCGCAACCATGGCCTCCGAAAGAACGGCCGCGCAGTACGGAAAACTCGGCGAAGTCCGCCGCGATCCTATGGCAATGATTCCGTTCTGCGGATATAACATGGGCGATTATTTCGCTCACTGGCTCGACATTGGCAAAAAGGCCGCGAATCCGCCCAGGATTTTCAATGTAAACTGGTTCAAGCAGGACGAAAACGGCGACTATATGTGGCCCGGCTACGGCGAAAATCTCAGGGTGCTTCAGTGGGTTATCGAGCGTTGCTTTAAGAGGGTAGAGGCACAGAAAACGCCAATTGGATACGTACCGCGACCGGAAGATATTAATACGAACGGCCTTACCATCGACACCGATACAGTAAAACGCCTCTTTGAAATCGATAAAAGCGAGTGGCTCGAAGAACTCAAGGGTCACAAGGCTTTCTTCGACACGTTCGAAAATCATCTGCCGAAAGAAATATGGGACGAATATATGGCACTTGAGAAACGGCTCAATTCATAACAGCCACGTTCCTGTTTTACCCAATAAAAAAACCCCTCCGTGGGGTTTTTTTATTGGCGCACGTTTTACCGCTCGATTCAACACAAACGCATGCCTTACCGCTGCACGCGATGATAATCGACGTCACACCCTACGGCGTATACCGCTGGGCGATAGGGATCCTCCTTCCTATTCCAAACGCCTTTGATGTCACCTTCAACCCCGGCGCGGCCTGACGCCGTTTGTATTCATTTCTGTCAACTTTCATCAGAACATCCTTCACTATTTCGCAGGGAAATCCCCGGGAAATAATCTCGTCAGCAGACATCATTTTTTCTATATACATTTCGAGTATCCTGTCGAGCATGTCGTACGGTGGCAGACTGTCTTCATCTCTCTGATTTTCACGCAATTCGGCGGATGGCGGCTTCTCAATAGTTTCACGCGGGATAATCTCCCTTTCGTGATTGATATGCTCCGAGAGGCGATAGACAAGCGATTTCGGCAGATCCGATATCACCGCCAATCCGCCGGACATATCACCGTACAGCGTGCAGTACCCCATGGCAAGTTCGGATTTATTGCCGGTGGTCAGAAGCATGCTATTGAACTTATTGCTGACGGCCATAAGAACGTTGCCGCGGATACGCGCCTGTATATTCTCTTCAGTCACATCCTCCTTCATACCCGAAAAAATATCGCGCAGCATGGCCTTATGGACGGCAAATGAATCATGTATTGGAATGCACTCTATTCGTATCCCGAGATTTTTCGCGAGCGTAACGGAATCGTCAATACTGCCTGCGGAAGAATATACCGACGGCATAGTAATGCCCATGACATTTTCCGGCCCAAGCGCCTGGACAGCCAGAACCGCGGTAATGGCCGAATCAATACCGCCGCTCAATCCTATGACAGCTTTTTTAAATCCGCATTTGTGTACATAATCCCTCAATCCAAGAACCAGCGCCATTCGAATGTCTTCCAGCTCGTTTTCCCGGAGATAGATAGCTTGAGAGATATCACTGTCTTCAAAGATAAGAATATCCTCCTCAAAAGCCTTTGCATGTTGTATAAATTCGCCGGCAGACGACATGTAGAAGCTGTTGCCGTCAAAGACAAGGCTATCGTTGCCGCCGACCTGGTTGACATATAATATCGGGACCGAATGCCTTTTCGCAATCGCCGATATCATCTGCCATTTCACGGTATTTTTACCGCGGACATACGGAGATGCGGATATATTTATAAGGCAGTCTATTTCCTGGTCGGCCAGTTGCTTTACCGGATCGATATGATATTTTCGCTTTTCCAGATAGCCGTTTTCAAAATCCAGGTCGTTCCAGACATCCTCGCAGATCGTGATGCCGTATTTTTTGCCTTCGTATCGAATATACGTTCGTTCCCGGGCAGGAGAAAAATAGCGCAATTCATCGAAAACATCATACGTCGGCAGCAGCGTTTTACAATGCGATGAAACAAAAGCGCCATCCTTCATAAACGCAGCCGCATTAAAAAGAAGCGGCGCATTCATAACATCATAATCGACATATCCGCACACGGCGGCAATGTCGACACAACTGCGGGAAATCAACTCAATCGATCGCAGGTTGTCGTCGATGAGTTTTTTCTTTTCAAGCATATCCATCGGAGGATACCCGATGGTTGCCATCTCAGGGAATATCACCAGACGCGCGCCGCGCTCCCTCGCCGTGTGTATGCAGCGAATGATTTTATTTCTGTTTCCCTCAATGTCGGATACAATCGGATTGATTTGCGCCAGTGCGATATTCATGGTCATTACTTCGTAATAAAATTACGTACAGTTACTCTTAATTTTTCCTTGAATACCGGGTCAGTTTCGGACGTATATAAATCAAATAAGGGGGCCAGCGCGGTGCGGTCGCCCATTCTGCGAAGCGAATACAGCGCCGACGTTCTTACATACAGATTGGTTTCATTATTTACAACATTCAGCAGCCGCACGACAGATCCCCGCTGTGCGCGAAACAATCCCAGGGAAAAGCATGCTTCGGCCTGCACCCGGAAATTCGAATCATCGAGAGCGCTCATCAGCAATGACAGGCCCCTGGCGTCGCCGATTGCCCCAATCGCATACGCGGCCTGAATGCGCAGCGACACGTTTTTATCCTGCGCCAATACCTTCTCGAGGCCCCTGAACCCCCCCCCGTTCTTCAAGCGGACAAGCGTGTCAATCAGCAACTGCTTTATTTCGTCATCATCTTCTTTCCACAACTGGCCGGATACCGCGTACGCCGTCGACGCGGCCCTGAAATAATACAGGGCCTTGGCGGTCGCATAGCGAATATCGCGATTCCCGTCGGTGAGACATCGCACCAAAACGTAAATCGCCCTGGTGTCGTTAAATTCACGCAGTATATCAATAGCCTTGATGCGCACTTCCCAGTTCGCATCGTTTATTGCGATGGTTCTGATTGATGGAAGCATCTCTGCGAGTCTGTTATTTTCCGCGCATTTTAAAACATAATAGCGCACCGACTTGTTGTCATCCTTCAGCATTTCATTCAAGAGCCCGCGTACGCGTCGATCATATAAATGATTAATCGCCTCGAGTGCATACACCCGCTTAATCGGGTCCGGATCGTGGGCCATGTTCAGCACATAGGGGAACATTCGGTCATCGCCGATTTTTTTCAATCCGAGTATCGCGCGCTCCCTGACTGTCGCGAAGGGGCTGTTCAGCTCGTCGACGAGCGGCATC
>DHPI01000047.1:38683-48523 GCA_002407865.1 Spirochaetia bacterium UBA5368 | reverse complement strand
GAGCGGCATCACTATGCGCCTGTCGTTTGACGTAATAATAAAATCTATAATGGCAATTTTAACTGGAAACGAATTTGTCGATTTCAAAAGCGCCAGCCACTGCGGGAACGTGTCGCGCACCGGATAAAGTTTCAACGCAAAGAGAAGCCGTTTCTGGATTTCGAGGTCTCTCTTTCCCTCAATATTTTTTATTATAAAAGGAACAAGCTCCAGGGGCGTTTTTTTCGAAATAACCCCGTACGCGTTATTTCTCTCCACTTCGTTCCCGTCAATTATATCGACGATAAGTTTCGTCCCGGTATCGGTTTCAGCCCGCGCGTACATTGCCGGGCAGACAAGCATTATAGCAAGCGGCAAAGGCAGCAACAGTAATAATACTTTTGTTAAGGAAGATTTCATACCCACAGCCCGTCCATGTTATCCCTGAACTGAACGACGATACAATGTACCATCACCCGTTTGCAGAAGGCATCAGAAAAACACGATTGTCAATACATAAAAAACCCGGAGATTCTCCGGGTTTTGGGTTTCACATGTGAGAGCAATTGTTTACTTGAGCACGCCGTAAAGAAAATTTGAAACCATCGATTCAATTATGTCTCGGTTAAGGAGGTCTTTCTGCTTGTGATCGTATTCGTATACCGCGTACATTACCGATCCGATCAGCATGATCGCCGTTACTTCGGGATCAATGGTCTTCTTATAAACCCCTTTCTTTTTAATCTCATCCATGTCGCGCGTTACAACCTTCGAAATATACTCGAGAAATTTCGAAACGCGAGCAACAACCTCTTCGTCAATACCGACAATGTCTTTGTACACAAGCTTTATTATAATATGTTCGCTTGTAATCGCGTGTATGCATTCCGAAAGCCTGTCAGATATAAATTTCAGCACCGCCTTCTGCGCCGGATTCGTCTTTAAAAAGTCACGTAGATCGTCGGGATCAAGGATGTCATCAATCTTCTCTTCAACAGATTCCAGAATGGCATAGAGGATCTCCCTTTTATTGCCAAAATACTGGTACACCGTACCGCGCGCTATATTTAATTTCTCGCACACCTGTCCGATATGCGTACTCTGAAAGCCATTCTGAATGAACATTTCTTTCGCTGTATCGATAATCTGCTGTTTTCTTTTCTGTCCTTTTGCCGGCATTCTTTCACCTCGTACAAGTAAAAATTTTGCAACAGATACTGCTTCCTTAATCTTCCAGAAATAGTTCTTGCTTTTTCAATTTCCTGATTTCCTCCGAAAGAGGTCGTAACGCCTCTTTCAGTTCCCGTATAACGGCATCCGCTCGTTCCTGTATTTCCCTGCTCATATAACAGTATTCATTTAATATAGCTATGTACGATATTTTATCGAGAAAATCCTCAATTTTCTTAATCTTTATTATAAATTTTTTCTATTCAAAAAAAACGATTTGCTTCATCCCATCCATCGTAAAAATAAAATCCCATTAATTCGTTCTTGATCAGGGGCAGTTCGGTAGATTAATGGACGACCTTATTCATACACCGTTTCTGTCACAAAAAAGAATAAATTAGTAATTAATAATATTTTTATAGATAAATAGAATAAAAGTACTGTAATTATAAGTCAACAACAATTTATGATAATTTTAGTTATCCTGTAATGGAAGGTTGCATAATATTGTAAGATAACAACAGAAACCAGTATTTTTACACTGGTTTCTGGTCTGCGGTTGCGTCGGCGCAAACGTCCCGCGCTTAGTTAATCACGCGATTTTATTTACATTAACGCCGATATTTCCACTGTCTTTTACCCGGAGCAGACTGCCGCCGATCAGCATATAGAGAAAGTTTTTTACATCTTCCAGATCCATCATGACCGTGTCGTAGTCGAACTTCTGCTTTTCAGGCGCCGAATGATTCTCAACACTCGCTGCCGGCAATCGCACCGCATCCTCGCTAAATGCCGGCTTTGTGTAGTGAGCTGTTCCGAGGTATATCATATTGGTATCCATACCATGTACCTCCTTCCGTGGAATCTCTATTAATCAATCGGCATATTTTTATAAAATTGTAGTATTATTTCATATATTACGATTTTTTTATGCGATCAACTGTGCGGGCGTATTGCCGCATGAATACCTTTTCGGCCAGGTTATATTTTCAGCAACTGGCTGATATGTTCTTTTATCTCAACGGAATCGGGTTGGATTGAGAGCGCCTTTTTAAAAAACTTTTTCGCCATATCGTTCTGGCCCTTTTTCATATATATAACGCCCATGGTGTCAAGGTACGCCGCATTGTCGGGTTGTGCATTCAGCGCAATTTTCGCATACCGCATGGCAAGGGCTGTATCAGCGTCAGTGCGTAATAATATATACGCCATCGAGTTATACGCGGTATAATTTTCCGGATCAATGGATAGTATTTCCTTGTATATCTCGACTGCCCTGGCATATTCGCCCGTACGATCAAGGGCATACCCCTTCATGTTCATCGCAGTGGTGTCGCGTTTTGCTATCGCAAGGCATTCATCGAGGTAATGTATCGCCGTACTGTATTCTTTCTGCATAATCAGGCAGTAGGCAAGGAGCTTTTTCACCTTGACGATATCAACGAATGTCGTCGGCTGAGCCATGAGCCGTGTAAAGTATTCTCCTGCCATCTTATACTGCCCGGTTCGAGAATAACATACGCCCAGATTATACATGATTACGGGATTGCTCCGATCAAGCGCCTCGGCCGCTTTCAATTCATCGAGCGCTTCGGCATAATTATCGCTGCGGCCCTTGCGAGCCGCCGAATCCAGAAATCCCCGTATTTTGCTATTCAAATCTACTTCAGCCATGACTCTTCCGCCTTCGGCAGCCTGGAAAGATATGTATAATCGGTGCAATCCAGTTGTAACGGCGTTATGGAAATATAGCCATTTCTCAGCTCATGCACATCGGAACCTTCGCGCCCTACAGAATGTATTGTTCCGTTCAATTGAAGCTGCATCGTTTCTGAATTGCGCGAAAGCATCCTGTACGAATCACGATATTCCCTTTTCCCAAGCGTCGTATACTTGAATCCGTTGACCTGGCTTTTGGGAAGATCGGGATAGTTGATATTAAGACAGATATGCGAAATTCGTTCTATCCGCTTATAATCCTTAATAAATTCGCGAACAAACAGCGCTGTGTCGATAAAGTAATCGGACGTACCGAGGCAATCAAGAGATACGGCAATGCCTGTCACACCGAAAATCAGCGCTGTCCGCGCGCCCCCAACGGTGCCTGAAAAATGAACATCATCCCCAAGGTTCGGCCCGTGATTGATACCCGATATAACGAGATCGATTTCAGGAAGCAGGCCGCCGTTCAGGCCAATATTGACACAATCCGCCGGAAGGCCGTCAACGGAGTATTTATTGCCGGAAACCGTATTTATCCGAAGATTTCTTCGTACCGTTATCGCATTTGAACACGCGCTTCGCTCCTCATCGGGAGCAATTATAAAAACAGCATGATTTTCCGACAGCACATCGTACAGAGCGCCTATTCCCGCGGCATTGACGCCATCATCATTTGTCAGCAAAATATTCATCTGATATCCCATCTACAGTCAGTGCGCATTGCGTGAAATATAAAAATCCATTCCCAATCACATTCCCGCATCCGCATTTAATGCAATAACTAAATAATTTTTGAAATGATTTTGTATCGGGTATACTTTATACTTTGACAAAATACTCTCATGCGGAATGGTAATTATATCAAATCCTTGGAGCACACACATGCCAGTGTATGAATTCAAATGCAAAGAGTGCGGCACGGTAACCGGCGAACTGAGAAAAATCGGTGATTTTTCGCCGGCTGTCTGTTCCGCATGCGCGTCGAACAACACAGAAAAAATTTTCTCCCTTTTCGCGGGAAGCACGAGCGGAAGCGGCTGCCAGAGCTGTTCCACACCGCGTCCAGGAGGATGAAGCTCGTGCAGGTAGGTCCCGTGTGGACCCTTTATTCATTTCAGCGCGCCAACATTTGTCTTGACTTCAGCAACCCGCCGTTGTAGTATTACAACAATAAATAGAGCTTTCCAACGCATATAACTATCTAATAGTATGGAGTACAATAATGGCAAAGGGATTGCGAAGAGGCGTCATTTTCCTGCTTATTTTATTTGCGTCAACAGTTCTGCACGCTCAGGAGGCGGAGCCAAAAAAAGAATTCAACGAACTGTACGATCCGGTATCGGTAATCAAAAGGGCCAGTTACGATAACTTCAAGAATATCAAACTTCTCCATGCGGCAATTATCAACTTCGGCGGCGGAGAGGCGGAATTTGACGGCCTTGTCAATGAATACGCCGAAGCCAGCGCCCTGTATTTCAGGGAAAGCATGATCGAATCGGCTAATCTTTTTACGAAAAATGAACGAAACATTAACACCGTCGCGGCTAAAATCGCTCAGAAATATAAAGAGGAATCCGAAGCCCTGCATACTGAGCTGATCAAAACGCACGTGCGAAATAATATCACGTTATCGCTGAAGGGCGAAAAAACCAATCCCACCGCCGACTTGCTCATCACCAATGCGGGTTTTGGCATACGAAAGGCAAATGATTATCTTGTCCGCTCAAAACCGGTTGATTCGATATATTATTTCAGGCGGGCAAAGGAAAATTGCTTCAAGTTCTATGAAACAATCGGCCAGCCGGTTCCGGATAAATTCAAGAAAGATATGATCGACAATCAGAACAGAATTTATTCATCCAAGGAAAAGGAAAAATAGCTACCGCCGTTCCTTTTTCAATTTGTCGTCCTTTTTCAGCACCCTGAGTGCGAGCAGGCGCACCTCTACATTCGAATGAGTGAGGAGGGTGATGATTTTTTTTCTTGTCGAGACGTCCAGCGTATACCCATCCAACGCACCCAGAACAACCTTTAAAAGCGTATTTTTTCTGAGCATCGAATCATCCAGCATCCGTACTAATTCCATGTAAATCCTGTGATCCCGTATTTTTATATTCTTTATCGCCGCCATTCGCACGTTGATACTGCTGTCATTGAACGCCTGTATAACATACGGGATCGAAAAATATCGCACCGCGAAATCATCTATCATCAGTAATCCCCTGATAGATTCTTCACGGATAAGCCAGTCGCCGCTGGACAGCCCCTTTACGAAGACCGGAGCCGCTGACGGATCACGATACGAGGCAAGCACCGTCAACGCGCTCCATCTGACATTGTTGTCCGCATCGTTATCGGCAATCGTCCTGATTTTGTTTTTTGCTTCATATGAGGAATATCTGGCAAGTCCCTTCACCGCATCAATTCTGACCAGAGAATGCGGATCATCACACGCGGCGATGACCGCCTTTTCCGCCTTTGTCGATGGGTATTCCGAAAGCCGCTGCACCGCTTTTCGGCGCACCTCCCAGTTCCCGCTCGCGTAGAGTGAAATCAACGATTTTACTTTTTCGCGATCATCCCTGGAAATAAACGCCGCCTTCGTGCACGCCGAAGACGCGCAGCATACAACACAAAGGGTAGTAAGTAACGCATGAAGTTTCACGGCACAACGTAATCAGAAATCTTTTTTCCTGAGGATAGTATCAATGATTCCTTCTTCCTTTCTGGATTTTATAATGATACGGTTTTTCCCGTCTATCTCGTAATAATCAAACCAGTTTTCAATTACATCTCTCGGGACAATTCGCGGTACTGTCGGCGGCGCATCCTTTTTTACGCTCACTTCCTCTTTTTCCTTCACAATATACGACTTAAGAATCTCCCTGTCCGTATTCGCTACATCCACGGCCCCTTCGAAAACAATGAGCCTCGTTTCTGTTTTACTGACGATTGCTCCAAAGTCGGTTCCCCTCACGCCGGCGATTGCGGTCGGGGTGCGCAATACAAGCGTTCTGCTTTTGAACGCCTTTTTCATCGTAATTCTCACCTTCCCCGTCAGCACACGCATCTTTGTCGGGGGGTCGGTTTCTACTAACTTCAGGCCCGTAATGTTTAAAACAGTTATTTCTCGTACGAATATCTTTGTGCCGTCATTGAGCAGCAGTTCGCAATACGAACGATTACCCGTTCGTATCTTGTGGTCATCCGTCAGGGGCGTGCCGACACGCGGGACAATTTTATTGCCGGTGGTAATTGCTGTTAAATCGACATCGCCGATTATCGAGGAAACTTTTCCGATTACATCCGCCGCGAAAGCTCCGGTTGATGCAAGAAAAACGAATGCTATCACGTACATTGTCTTTTTCATATCATGCTCTCCACAGAACGATATATATACCTGTTATATTCGTACATCCGTCATTCGATGCAATTTATTTTTTAACCGGCGATTATTCGCCGAGTACCACCCTGTACTGATACATGAATTTGCGGGTCCTGACAACATAATACCGTGTTTCCTCAAACGCTGCGAACTCGACAAAATAATCAAGATCGGCAGCCGGCATCTCTTTCATCCATTTTTTCACGTTGCCGGCCCCGGCATTATACCCCGCAACCATTAAATCGTGATTGCCGGGGAAAAGCCTGTCGAGAAACTTGAAATACCGGGCGCCAAACCGTATGGACGTGCATGGATCTTTTAGATCATAGGCGATAATTTTTAAATCACGCGCAACGCCGTGTGCCGTTGCCGGCATCAACTGCATCAGCCCCACCGCGCCAGCCGACGAAACGGCGCGGGGATTGAAGAGCGATTCGGCTTTTGCAATCGCGTAAATAAAACTTCTCTCCAGTTTATATTCCAACGCGTTTGATTTGACGCATTCCGCCCATGGCGTGGGAAGCATGCATGCCAGCATCCCTTCGGGCATAACGGCTATGTTCTCCTTCAGATTGACAGCCTTCATCAACTCGATCAACGCAAACAGCGAATAATAACTGTGATCGTGCCTCATTCCGTAATGGCAGATCGCAACATTTTTGTCATTCTGCGCCGCGGTATCATTTGGGAGTATGCCAAGCTCCCTGGCAATCCCCTGGTTGTGCCCTATTTTAAAATATTTTTCGATACCCCGCAGCGATTCCTTGTACGCGGAACGCAGCGTAATATCCTTCACAGATCGATATAGTGTGTCGTACCGCTCCTTCTCGGGAAGACGCATGCGTTGCAGCCGCTTGCTGCGGCGGGCGGTACTTCTTTCTTTCAAAAATAATAGCGTATGCGCAAACATACATCCATCGAGATCGCGGGCCGCCAGCGACTCCTCAAACTGCCGCGCAAGCGCGGCTTCATCATACTCCTTTAACTTCGCGTGAAGCAACGTCCATGCATACGTGGAATCGGGATTCACCGTCACAATATCTTTGAACTGCTTTTCCGCGTCCTGTTTCCTCCCGCTGGACTCGAGCAGCTTATACATCCAGAACCGCATCCTGTCGGAATATTCGCCGGCGGGAAATTTCGACAACCCTTCCTCGAAATACGCAATCGCCGAATCGCTTTTTCCCCTCTTTACCGACTCCCTTCCCAGGCGCCATATGAAATAGCCCGATGCCGCATCATCAGGATACGTGTTCTTGTATTCGGCTAAAATCCCTTCGAATCCGGCTACCCTGCGGTCTTCCGCGTACATCGCGGCGCGCCTGAGCGAATTCCTCGCAATTTCCGGGTCTTTACTTTTCGAAAGCCGCGCGTACAGCACGGCTGCCGCGCCCCTTTTTTTTGTTTCCCAGAGCATATCCGCCTTCGTTTTTTCCAGCGACTCCGCAAATGCCGTATCGTGGGCAAATCCGCGTATCGTTGTATCGGCGTTCGCAATATCCCCCCTGCCGGCATACGCCATGACAAGATACTCGGCGGCCCTCTGTGCGCCGCTCGCATCATGCCACAACGCCCGGGCATCTTCAATCAACGCAATCGCTTCGGCATAGTCTTTTTTCCCGATCAACGCCGCGGCCAGCAGCAGCCGGGTATCCGGTGAAATCTGGATATTTTTTTTATTCACAAGCGCCATGATATTGTCAGCGGCAATGCCCGACTGCCAGCCTGCGCTGTCAATTCTGAGTATTTCAGAATATGCGTCCACCGCCTTCTCGTAATCATTCGATTTTTCGTAAACTGACGCAATGCGAATAAATATAAGCGCTTTTGAATCGGCATTGTCAAACATCCCGCGCAAAGCGTGCAGTTGCCGCAGCGCCTCATCAAACGTGCCGAGTTCTGCGAGCGAGCGCGCCCGCAGCAGCACTGAATCCCGGTACACCCCGCTCCTCTGTTTTTTCACAAGCTCGGTAAACTTTATCACATACTCATACTCACGATACTGGTAAAAAATGTTCGCGATTTCAAGAACCGCGTCCTGGTAATACGGCGATGTGATAGCAAACCCACGCACAAACAGATACACGGGTTGCGGGAAAAGCTTAATGTCATAATCACGGCGGGAAACAAAACAACTGTTCGCATAGTGTAAAACCCCTTTTTTCAGCATGCCCTTTTTTTTATACGCCATTCCGAGCATAAACTGGCTTGCCGCATCGGGGCTGTTTTTTTCAAGGGCGGCTATCACCGCGTCTGGCGTGGCATTGAATCCAAGCTCCGACAGTCCGGCAACTTCCGTGGGGCGGTTGAAGCAGCACACCGTAAAGAACAACAGCGTTATTATTCCATTTCGTATTCGCATGGCTTTCCTACTCTTCCGGGTATTGTTCGTGCTGGAGATAGCGTGTATATTCTTCCAGATCCTGCAGTTCGGGCCTGTCCCATATCTGATCGTAATACGATGCGCCGCCGGTAATGATATAATAATTATCCCTGTGAATCTGTCGGTACAATTCAGTTTTATCGGCGGGGGCCGTTCGAAGCAGTTCCTTCTCGATCGAATCAAACGTCATGCGGCGCGTCGATTTTTCAACTTCAGGAATCGACGATTCAATCATCGCGAGAAACGCGTAGCGCCTTCCTTCCTTCGCCATCTTGATTGCCTTCACGTATTGCAGAAGACGCATGGAATAGAGCCGCTCCTGATAGTTGTCGCCCATGCCGCAATTTGTCTGCGCATTTTTCATGCTTCTATAGCCAAGGCGCAGGTACGTCCGGGCCTTCTCGTCCTTTGAGTTAATCACGCCAGGGGCCGTTTCATCAAGCAGGTTTTTCGCGGCGGCAATATCTTTCCGCAGGGTGATGCCGTACAGCTCCACAAGTAATTTCTGCGATTTGCGAATTTCATCGAATGATTCCTTAAACTGAAACCGCATGTACAAAAGCTGCGCAAGCACGTCGCGCTGTATCGCTTCTTTGAAGAGCTTTTTTTCTTCCTCTGAACCAAAGTTCGATACGGATGAGTCTATGAAATAAAAAAAATACCGGTTGTCCTTCAGCCCCTTTTCGGCTTTTCGCTGCTCACCGGCCCGCAGGCTGGTTTTTGTCCTCTGGGCATACAGGGCTGAATTGTGCGGCATGCCGCAAAGCGCGCAGATCACGCCGATCGCGATCAATCTGCCGTTACATCGCGCCATTTTATGTATCTGCAATGATCAGCTTCCTCTCGATAATTAATTGTGTTGAAAATTATCCGCTTAAAAATATAGTTTACTTGTGTTAAAAAGGTCAAATATCTTTTACAGTTTCAGATCAGGCGCATTTTTTTGGTCCACTCCGTTCAGTGCGCCGCGCGGAATGCGGCACTATCAGTATAAAACGAGGTGCATTATGAGGATTCATATGCTATTGTTACCGTGCGTCATTTTTGCCGCCGCCGCATGCGCGTCGATGAATTCGTCATTGCTGAACAAAAAACCGGAAGCAACAATAGAAAAAGTCAGCATTGATACGATATCATTCCGCGATATTACCCTCCTGTTCAATATAGCGGTACGAAATCCGTACCCGGTTAATATTCACTT
>DHPI01000047.1:32438-38605 GCA_002407865.1 Spirochaetia bacterium UBA5368 | reverse complement strand
TCCGGTTAATATTCACTTGGACGGTGTTCGATTCAAACTGAACATTGAAAAGAACCGGCTTTTTGAAACGGAGAGTAAAAAGGCGGTCCGCATTTCGCCGAACAGTAACGAGATCTCTCAGTTCCTTGTAAATATACAATTTTCAGATTTACAGAAGATCGTTAAAAATTACATCGAGCGGGACTACCTCGAGTGCGAGGCGGCGGGTGAAATTATCGTGAGGCTCCCGAAAACAGGAATTCAAGGCTTTCCCGAGACATATTCTTTCCCCTACAGCATACAAAGGAAAATCCCCGCGGTGAAGCCCGAAATCACGATCAGCCGCTTCACAGTTGAAAAACCATCGCCTGCGGATATTACCGATGCGCTCCGCTCGACTGGAAAATCCATCGATCCGCAATCCGTATCGGCGATGTTCGGCGACATTCTTTCAGGGAAAAAAAGCGCCAGCCGGGAACTCAATCCGAAGGATATCGATATTCCGATTACTGTTTCTTTTGTCGTCGAACTTGCGAACAGGGCAAAATCAAAAATTTCTTTCGACAGCGTGTCCTATCAGTTGTTTTTGAATTCGGATACTTTCATCACGGGTAGCACCTCGGATATCCGTAACGCCGGCGATAAATCGTATATAACAGTAAAAAACCGGTTCAGCTCGAAGTTATTGAGCGGCGGCATTACACAATTTTTCAACGACCGTCGTGGGAGTTTCGCGCTCAAGGGCCATGCGTCGATCAGGCTACCCGAGCAGGTGCAAAAAGAGCCGCTGAAATTTATATTTGATGAGAAAGGAACGCTGTCACTCTAAATGCAGTAACAGCATATTATTTTACAGCGCAAAATTTTATTACATTTTATTACAAAGGGAAGAGAACTACAATGGAGATAATACCGGTAATACTCGCCGGCGGCGCGGGAACGCGCTTATGGCCCCTCAGCAGAGAGGACAAACCAAAACAGTTTCATAATCTTTCCGGGGAAGGCACTCTGCTCGAGCAGACAATTTCACGGCTTAATCCCCTTCATCCGGACATGTGCCTGATCGTCGCGTCAAGAAAATACGAGTCAGCCTCGCTTCAGGAAATAAGAAAAACGCAGATCCCAGGGAAAATACTTGCCGAGCCCGCACCGAAAAACACGGCCGCCGCCGTCTTGTACGCCGCCACATTCCTTGCCTCCGCGTACAACGACTCCATAATGATCGTTCTTCCGGCCGATCATTACATACGGCAAAAAAAAGAATTTATCGACATCCTCACAACCGCCGTTGCTCAGGCGAAAGAAAACAACCTTGTTACTATCGGGATAACGCCCACATATCCGGAAACCGGATACGGGTACATCAAGGCAATTGAGGGCGAGGGCCGCGCGCTGCCGGTGGATATGTTTGTGGAGAAACCAACCCTGGAAACGGCAAAGCGATACATCATCGACGGCAACTATTTCTGGAACAGCGGTATTTTCGTGTGGAAAACATCCGCCATCCTCGAAAATTTCAAGAAACTAATGCCGGCGCATTATGCGGCATTCGCGCCATTACGGGCGATGAGTGCGAACGATATAGAATCCAATGACGAAACCGTCTGGAAAGTAAAATCAGACATATTTGCAGCCCTCGAATCCGTATCCATCGATTACGGAATCATGGAAAAGGCGGAAAAACGCGTTGTGATCCCCGGCAGCTTTGGATGGGCCGACCTCGGCTCGTGGAACTCTATTGACGATATTCTGAACCCCGACGAGAACATGAACCGAAGCCCTGAGAGGGAGCGGGTTATACTTGTGGATTCAAAGAATTGCTCGGTTTTCTCGGAGAGTAAGAGAATCGCGCTTGTCGGTCTTTCGAATATCGTGGTTGTGGAATCCGGAAACGACATCCTCGTGATGGATAAAAACAGCTCGCAGAAGGTGCGCGACGTTGTCGCAATCGTAAAGAAAGCCAATTCATCAAAGTAGCCTCTCAAGCTCGGCTAACACCGCGGATTGTTCAGCCGCGCGCGCATCGGAATCCACCGCAAGAGAAAAGGCATGCTTGTGGAGATTGTATTCGGACACAGAATAATGAAACACTGGAACGCCCCCCCTGTTAAGAAATTCCGCGTGGCATAGCAGCGCTCCCGTAACGGCCCTGGAAAAGGTGGTGTGCGTGTACATCCGCTCCGGGGCGCGTCCTTTCGCTTTGTCATAAATCCAGATGAACGATGCAGGATCAATAATAGCTATTGAATAGGCGTACCAGTCTTTCACACACTCAAGCAGCATGCGCTTTCGGTCATCGTCAAGCAGCACATGGGCGGGGCAGAAAAAATCCTCGCAGATGACAGCGCCATACAGGGACCTGTCTCTGTAATCGTCTCCGGCGTGCAGCGGGTGCAGCAGGCAGCCCGGTTTTGCGCCATCATCAAGAAATCCCTGAAACGGGCAAACGTGGGCTGTGCCGTCCCTGATGCACTGCGCGCCACCCTGGTGCGCTGCATATTCTCCCCCGCTGATACCGCATGCCGCCCTTTGACATCCGCCCGTAAGGAATCCGGCCAGCGCGCTGCGGGAGATATCGGGCAGATTAAACAGGCCGCAGCATGCGCTGCATCCCCGCCGACCGTCGGGCTGGCACAGAATCAATCCCTTTTTTGTATTTGACGTCATATCGATACTCTGCCTGTATTAGCATACGGCCATGATGAGCATGGCATATGGCCCATTTTGAAATGTTCCCATCATTTGCTTCGTATTGTTTTTTCGCATGTAGTACTTTACTATTGTATTGTACAACTGTTTTTCATTACATGCTTGCGGTAGTTATCCCATGAACGTCTTATTTCACGACGAAGACGGCAACATTATTAATTATTACGATGTTCTCAACATCCCTTCGGATGCCGCCAAAGAAGATATCCGCTCTTCGTTTTATCGCCTGATTAAACATTACCATCCGGACATCTCCGGCGAAAACACGGTTGAAGGTCGAAAAAAGGCCGATCTCATCATCAAGGGATACAAGATACTCATCGATGACGCAACGCGGGGAGAGTACGACAGGGTGCTTTTTTCCGGAAAACAGTTCAGTCCTTCCGGATACCGTATCATCCCGAAAAAGAGGGTAAAATACTCCATGTCGCTCAGTGAGCTTCTAAAAACACGCATGCTGAACAAAAAGATTCGTCACCGCGAACGAATATACAAATTCGGCCAGGATATAGAGATCTTTATAACACCAGGCGAATCCAGAAGCGGATTCGCGGCCTGTATCGATCTGCCATCCCGTATCGCCTGCCCCGTCTGTTACGGAGAGCAGCCGGAATGCCACCTGTGCCACGGCGTGGGCAGAATCACAAGTACAACAATGCTCGAAATTACTGTTCCGCCCCCCGTGGAGCACGGAAGAATCGTCGAAATCGATCTGCTGAAGTCACGGCCCGACAGGTTCACCTCGTTTACGATGAAAACACTTCGAATAAAGATATCGATAATCGGAAAAACAAGCGGCACCTCCGCATAAAGAGGCGACCATTTCCAGGGCCCGGCGGCAATAAACCGAAATCTATGCCGACTCGGTTTTGATCCCCGCGACAATTCCAACAAGCCCCGTGGAATGATTGTACAGCTTCTCCGTAATCGTGTCAAACTCGCTTATACTGTCCACCGTCCTCTGGACTGCCTGATTCATGGTGTCAATCGCCGTCATTATCTCGAGGGTTGCACGCGATTGCTCATCGGCGGCGATGGAATTTTCATTCGAGATGTTCTTCAGATCATTGACGTCCGCGAAAACCTGCTCGGTTTTTTCAAGGAACGCCTTTGCAAGGTCGGCGATATGCTCTATTATCGTCGATGTGTTCCGCACCTGCGCATACATGTCCCTGAACGAATCGGATATCTGCCTGATGTGCAATATGCCTTTTTGAATCTTGTCGCCGCTTTCAGTAATAAGTCTGTCGATCATTTTTGTTTCAGTGCTCGTTCTGTCGGCAAGCTTTCCAATCTCCTCGGCGACAACGGCAAACCCCCTGCCCGCGTCGCCGGCCCGAGCGGCCTCAATAGAGGCGTTCAGCGCGAGCAGATTAATCTGGTCTGATATGTCCGTAATCACGCCAAGCGTATCAGCGACTTTTATAGAGCTTTCCTCAACGGCATGAATCTCCGCAACGGTAACACCCATATCTGTTTCAATCCGAGAGGCGGCGTCGAACGTAACGCGCGCTATTTCCCTCGCGCGGGCGGAGCTTCCGGAAATTTCGTTCATGGACTTCAGGTACCCGTCGACCGTCGCGAAGACCGCTTCCGTTTTGTTGAGCTGAAGCCTGAAATTTTTCGAAAGCATCTCGATAGAGGATGAAATTTCCTCTACGGACGAGGAAAATTCCTCTATCGTGGTCGCCTGATTCTGCGATTCGAACGTTACTTTTTTACTGTTCGACTGCAGCACCCCGGCAACATCACTGAGATCGGCGGCCCCCTGTTTCACCTTTCTGCCGAACCACCTGAGCGACTTGATCATCTTATTTAGAGATATATTCATGTGGCTGATTTCATCGCCATCATCGTATTTTTTTAAATTTTTAATAATATCAGACATGAGATACCCATTGGACACCTGATCAAGCGTCGTGGTCAGCTCGACAAGAGGCGTAAAGCGTTTCCCCGCGGCAAAAAGCATGAACAGGGTAACGAAAATAAGGAACACCCATCCAATTCCCACGATGAAATAGACCAGCGAATTTATATTTTTCCACAGGGCCCTCGATTCAACAGCGCGGATGATATGCAGGTCTGTGCCCGGAATCGCGCAATACGAGGCATAGTAGACTATGCTATTCAGATAAAAGTTTGTAATCCCTTCGCCGTTGCGCAGTACGTCGCGAATTGAATTTTCAAAATGATCGGTCTTTTTCCAGTCGGTTTCAATTTCCACGAGCGCGTTTTTACCCACGATGACGCTGCTGTTTGAATCGACAACGCGGGCAGTACCGTCAATGATCAGATACATCCCCTTGTTCAGGACATCGTCCCGCCGTATTTCACGTACATAAAACGCGTTTGCTTCCCCATCATTTCCATCTGTCACAGACGAACGCAGCCGCTCAATTTTCCACTTCAATTCATTGAGATGACCATACGACGCTACGGGATAATACATTTCTCGTGTGTAACGGTATGAAAAAAGCAGCAGTACAATGATGAGAAACGTAATGACGCTTATCACCGGCAGCATAATCTTATACTTGAGTTTTACTTTATCCAGACTGAAACCCCTATGATCGGCAACGACATGATGCTTGCATCCAATGTGAATATATTGATAATTGCCGGATATAATGGCCAGGCCGAGGGCACAGAATGTCGTCGCCGCGGTGCTGCCGAGGTCTGGCGGGATATTACGCGCATATTGAATAATTGCATAGGCAATGGGAGTGCTCAAAAAGAGTGTGAGATTCAGAATATAGAGGATTCTTGGATGTGCTCGCATTTTCGATTGAAGATCGTCAGTGAACCGTTCCGCGCTAAAATTCCCGCTGAATATCGCTTTATACCGCCGCAATAGAAACGCGTGAACACTGGTATAGAGTATAATCATCGCGCAGACCATAAGCGGCGGGGCGACCATGACCGTTTTCAGTTTCGCGCTGTCGCTAACAATAGCCGGAGAAACTCCCATCATTATCGCGCAAACGCTAAATGCGATCATTGGCCCAATCTTAATTGAGTGGTAGGTTTTTTTTATCGCTGCTTCCATGCCGCGCCCTCCCGCATCACGTTATAATATGTATTACCGTATTACATTCGTTGACGCACGACATGCCGTCAACGACAATTTGACGCGTTCCATTATTATATACATTTTATAATTTTTGCCCGGCATTACTGCGCCGGGCACCGGTATGACAATCAGGATTGCCTTTGCAAAAAAAACGCGGCGCTTATTCGAACCGCACGTTTACCGATCCGCCGTGCTTGTCATCGAAACCCTCGACCTTCGACATGACGGTCACGGGCCCGCGGGCCGCGTTCAGCGCATCGCGGGTCAACAGCTGAAATGTCGTGCGGCGGAGAAAGGTATCGACACCCGTCCCGGAAGAAAAACGCGCGGCGCCGCCTGTCGGCAGCACATGGTTCGTCCCCGAATAATAATCGCCGACCGCAACCGGCGCGTACGCGCCGGTTGCGGT
>DHPI01000047.1:31700-32299 GCA_002407865.1 Spirochaetia bacterium UBA5368 | reverse complement strand
ACCGCAACCGGCGCGTACGCGCCGAGAAAAAGGGAGCCCACATTGCGTATCCTTGAAAGATATTCAAGCGGATTGTTTACGATAAACTCCATATGTTCCGGCCCGTACTGGTTGGAAAACTGAATCGCCTCTTCGATTGTATCTACCAGCAGAATGCAGCTGTTCTTGAGCGCCTGCTTCTTGATCTCGTGCCGGCCCGATCCGCTCTTTATGTCCTTTTCGATTTCCTCTTTAACGGAATTCGCGAGCGTTTCGGATGTCGTAACCAGTACGGCCAGTGCACGCTCTTCATGCTCCGCCTGCGACAAAAGGTCAAACGCAACCCATCGCGGATCGGCATTTTCATCCGCGATGACCAGCACCTCGCTCGGGCCGGCCATTGAATCGATCTGAATCACCCCGAGGCTGAAAAGGTATGTCTTTGCGGCAGTCACATAAATATTTCCCGGTCCCACGATGATATCAGCTTTTTTAACGCTTTCGGTCCCGAATCCGGCCGCGGCAATACCCTGTGCGCCGCCCGATTTCAAAATACTCCGCAACCCGAGAATGCGGCAGACCACCAGAACTGAATCGGGAACGCTTCCCCGTTTATCAGG
>DHPI01000047.1:30039-31555 GCA_002407865.1 Spirochaetia bacterium UBA5368 | reverse complement strand
CGTTTATCAGGCGGCGTTATTACGGTTATTTCTTTTGCGCCGGCAATTATGGCGGGTATCGCGCCCATAAGCACCGAAGAAGGATACGCCGCCTTGCCTCCGGGCACATATATCGCAACGTTTTCGATAGGCTCGTACTGAATGCCAAGTGTCGTGCCGTCATCACGCGTATAGATGATATTGTCCCGCTTTTGATGCCTGTGAAATTCTTCGATATTTTCTTTCGCCCTGGTAAACGCGTCGATTACCTCCCGGGGAATTCTGGCATACGCGTCTTCTATTTCCTTTTCCGTCGCACACAGGGATTGCAACCGAATTCCGTCGAACTTTTCGGTATACCGAATGACGGCCTCATCCCTGTTGGCTCTCACATCATTCACGATTGGCACGACAGAATTGATCATAATTGCGCTGAAATCATCGCCAAAACGGTTCAACAAGCCATCCATCTCCCGCGCATCGAGTTCTTTGAGTTTCCGTATCTTGATCATCGCAGTTGTTTTCCTCCACAGTATCCGCCACATTGCGGTTGCATTCCGCCACACGCCGAATTCCAAAAGGGAAAAATATTTTTGCAACAATAATTTATCCCTTCCTGTTTATTACCACGGCATATCAATAATATCAAATGAATAAATCCCCTTCATGTAACAGGAGCGAAAGGCGCCACGCCGCACGTGAAATATTCTTGACATTTTTGAAAAAAATGAAGTATTCTTTGATTGCAAATAATGAATTACCGCGATTTAATGCGGCGTGTCTGCCGCGCGTACAAAAAAGTTTCATGCAGATGTGAGACAAAAAATTTATCCAGGGGGGGATTATGAATTACCTTAAAGTATTCATCGCGATTATGCTGTGTTCCGCACTCGTCGTTTCGTGTAAACCCGCATCCAGAGATATGACGCCCGAGGATTTTCTAAAAATCGAAAATGAAATACTTTCTACGGATCTGACGCCAGAATCAAAGGAGGCAGTGACGAAGAAATATAACTATACGCTCAAACAGTTCGAAGATTTCGCCCAGAAGGTCGAGACCGATCCCGCCCTGAAAGCGAAAGTCGGTGAGATCCGGCTTCAGAAAATGGAAGGTATTCAGAAATAATCAGATACGCGATCGGCAATCGTACCGGTGCATCCGGCGCAATTGCCGATTCTGCTCCCTGCGGATTGTTGCAGTGTTCACCCCTTCACTGTTTATTTTTGCAGTTTTATTGCCTTACGCGCGTTTACCCCGAGAATTGCCTCTTTCGTATTCGTGTGTATATTAATCCCTCGTATTGTATCGATGTATCGTAAAGGATTGATAAGCGGATAATCCGAACCAAATAATATCTTCTCGGCGCCCACAATGTCTGTCGCTATCGAATATATCGCGTCATCATACAGATACGGTGTTGCCGCTGTGTCATAGTATACATTCTTAAACGCTTCCCTGACCTCTTTCATAAGCTCGTAAAAAAGTATGCCGCCCCCCCAGTGCGCAAGAATTATAACAACGTCGGGGTGCCGCTTC
>DHPI01000047.1:26999-29920 GCA_002407865.1 Spirochaetia bacterium UBA5368 | reverse complement strand
TTCACAAGCTCGTAGAGCAGCATAAAATCCGCGGATTGTTTCCCGGGATACCTGTGCCCCACCTGTTCGTTCACGTGCAGGCACACGGGAAGCGATACATCGCCTGCCGCGGAAAAAATCGCGTGTAACACGGTCACGGAGTGCCGGTCAATCCCGCTATCATACCACGCGACCTCTCCGATCCCGGCAAGGTCTAAATCGACGATTTCACGCACAGCGTCAGCAATCGCATGCTCATCGCACACTGGGACCGATCCGAACGGAATGATACGGCCCCCCGATTCGCGCGCCGCCTCTCGCATGTACCTGTTGTGCAGCCTGCAAAGCTCCGTGCGTCGCCATGGAAAGCCCAGCGCGACAGCGTGCGCAATCCCCGCCTCGTCCATGGTTTTCAGCAAAATTTCATGATCGCACATCCGCGCACCGGGGGATGAATACAGCACACGGAATGCTCCGTCATCACAATATCGACCGCGGTGTGCGATAATCTCCGGAGGGAATATATGCACATGCGAATCAATGATTATCGGCGAATGATCGACATGGCGCTGTGTGTTCATTTTTTATTTGCCTTTTAATATTTTTTCATAGCATCTATAAATATACATTTTATTCTATATGGGGGGCAATTAGCAATGAAATCATATCCCCTTTTTACAATTCTTGTCGTATCCATAATTACCGCAGTGACATGTTCGTTCTCATTTTCACAGCCCGTAAAAATGACGGGGACCGTGCGCAATATCGGCCTCGCCATAAATACGCCCGGCGATGATTTCTCGCCCTCCTTCACCGCCGACGGGAAGGTTATGGTATTTAATTCGAAGCGCAGAGGAGAGCGGTATCAGAATCTCTATATAAGCTATTATTCAAACGGCGCATGGAGCGAGGCTCAGCCGCTTAACGAGCTCAACTCGCCGTATAATGATGAAACACCCTTTATCACACCCGACGGGGGATATATCTTCTTTTCGTCGGACAGGGACGGCAGCATTGAAATGCAGGCCGAGCCCACCGGGCAAATTCGTGTTTCATACGATTTATATGTATCCAGACACAACGGCAGCCAGTGGGAGCGCCCCATCAGGCTTCCGGGCACAATCAATACCGCACATCACGAACGCTCGCCAAGCCTCAGCGCCGATTTAATGACGCTTTATTACACGACATGGCCCTTTGGCGACATCACCAGGGCGTACATCATGAAGGCCGAATATTCTGACGGCGAATTTATACATCCTCAGGCATTGCCGGCGCCGATAAACACAAACTCCCAGGATCTCGGATTGATGCCCTCGCCGGACGGCAAAGGATTCTACTTTTCGTCCCTGCGCGACGGCGGATACGGCGGCTGGGACATATATTATGTCCCTTTCATTAACGGGAAGTACGGGCCCGCCGTAAACATGGGGCCCCAGATAAATTCAAAATACAACGAGCTGCACCTTACTATCATTGACACGCAGGTGTTCTTCTCCTCAAACCGCCCGGGGGGATCAGGGCTATACGACATATATACGGCGCAGATTGCCGCTGAAGAAAGCGGGCTTAAAATCGTTGTTCGCGATAAAAAAACAAAAAAGCCGCTGTCGGTGGAAATGAATGTATCCACCAAAATAAAAGAATCTGACGAAAAAACGGTCACCTATGAAATTAAAAAGAAAACCGATGATACGGGCGAAGCCGTTGTCCAGCTCGCTCCGGAAGCAAAGGATGCCGATGTCACAATCTTGCACAGGCAATACTTTCCTGTAATGGAAAAGATCGAAATCGAGAAACACCTGAACACGCCATACATAATAGAGCTCGTGCCCATTGAAAAAGAGGCACGCATAGATATCCACGCAATATACTTCGATTTTGAATCATCGGTCATTCGGACCGAATCATTCCCGTATCTGGCCACGCTTGCCGAATACTTAAAAAAGAATCCGTCACTCCGGTTCGAGATAACCGGGCATACCGATCTGCACGGCAACGACGAATTTAACACCAGGCTCAGCCTTGAGCGGGCGCAGGCTGTTAAAGACTACCTCGTACAAAAGGGGCTGAATGAAACACGTTTCACGGTGAGGGGGGCTGGGAAAAGCGAACCGAAGGTCCCGAAAATGGGACCGGGGTATGATGAACAAAACCGCCGCACGGAATTTAAGTTAATTGATAATTGACAGCGCTTTTTTATTATTACGTCAATAGTTCAAATAACGTTATCAACCGACGCCAACAATGATTCCGTGCGAAACATCGTATACACTGGAACCGACTTCCGGGGGTACCCCAACAATTACGGTAACTTCCGAAGGGGGCGCCAGGGTATACCTTCATAGCGCAAAAAATCCCCTGCGTGAAGCGGAAAGTATCACATCCCGCCTCCGACCTGACACATACAACACGTTGATTATACTGGGCGCCGGGCTGGGATATCACCTCATCCCGCTTGCGGAACGCGCATCGGAATATGCGCGCATTCTCGTCTTCGATATCCATCCCGGCATCGACACCGCGATTGCGTCAATTCCTTCAACGCAGTTTTTGCTCCACACGCCGCGAATATTTTTTTTCCCGGGCAAATCAGGCGATGAGATAGAACAGCTTCTGCACGACCATATTTCTTTCGACGAAAGTATCGGCATACAGGTAATCGAGCATCCTGCATCCGTCCGGGCGTATCCTGCATACTACACGGAAATACGAAAAACAATTGAAAAGGTACTCTCACAAAAGGCCGCAAACAGGGCGACGGTGAAAGCGTTTGGCGCACGCTATTTCAGAAATATACTTTTCAATATCGCCCGCTTTGAGTCTCTGCATCCGGTGAAAACCTTTTTTTCAACGATGCGTGAATATCCGGCGGTCGTCCTTACATCGGGCCCGTCGCTCGATGATTTTGTTGAGACTTTGGCCAAAGTCTCAACAAAATC
>DHPI01000047.1:26642-26807 GCA_002407865.1 Spirochaetia bacterium UBA5368 | reverse complement strand
CCCCTGATTTTGTTGTTTCGATTGACCCGCAGCCGTTGATTGCCGAACATTTCCTTGGATCGCCAGCCCGGCGCTGGCTGCCCATCTACAGTATTTCTTCGCACCCCGTTCCTTTGTCGTTTACGGGTGGACTGCTCTCGCTTACAACACATCCGCTCTCACAGG
>DHPI01000047.1:6265-26521 GCA_002407865.1 Spirochaetia bacterium UBA5368 | reverse complement strand
CATCCGCTCTCACAGGTGATTGATGAATTATCTCCCGGGGCCGTCGGCACGATAAATTCGCACACGGGGACTGTGGCGGGCGATGCTGTATTCGCGGCGTTCCGTTTCGGTTTCAGATCGTGTGCGCTCATCGGATTCGACTTCAGCTTTCCGGATTACGCAATTTATGCACGGGGAACCGCATACCAAAACCGGTTCGCGCTTTATCATGCCACGCGGACGGAACCAGGGGAAACACGCAACTTCAATTATGTCATGAAATCGAGCGGGGGGTTCAGGTCGTGCGGAAAATTTACGCGAAAATCGTTCGTTCACTATAAAGAAACGCTTGAGAGCGCAATGCAAAGCAACGGGATATCGAATTTTTACAACATACAATCACGGGGCATGCCACTATCACACGTACCATCCATCACCATGAAAAACTTTATCGATACATCGTGCGCAGGCAGAATTAACAAACGGGAGTATGTACATTCCATCCTCGCAGACGCCCCCTCCTGCGCCAACAGTATTTCATCGAGAGAACTGCGGAAAATTCTCTCCGATACAAAACTAGTGCAATCTATCCTGAAAGCATCCTTTGATATGGCGCACGGGGAGGTTCCGCGCAGTGCGATGAACGCATTAACCAGGTTTTTGCAAATAAACAACGTTATATAAATTGTACCCCCGGCACGGAGGATGTGTATGAAAATCGGCGTGACAGGCATTTTTGCGTCAGGAAAGGGAACGGTATGCGCCATGTTCGAGGATCTTGGGGCAAGGGTGATCGATACCGACATCATCGCGCGGGAAATTGTCGAACCTGGCTCGGAAGGCCTCGCCATGCTCGTGAAGGAATTCGGCGATGGTATTCTTTCCGATACCGGCGGCCTTGATCGGCGGAGATTTGCAAATACGGTTTTTTCCGACGAGATCCGCGTACAGAGGCTCAACGACATCACGCACCCGCTTATTTTACAACGAGTGATGGATATCGTTTCATCAAATCCCGACGCAATCTACATGATAAACACCCCCCTTCTTTTTGAAAGCGGATTCGATCGCCATATGGATAAAAACATCGTTGTCGTCGCTGAAAGCGAACAGGTAATCAATCGCGGGATAAAAAGAGACGGCATAACAGCGGAGGAGATACAGGCCCGGTTGAATCACCAATTTTCTCTCAACCGTAAGAAGCAGCTGGCCGATTATGTAATAGATAATTCTTCAACCCTGGAAAATACACGAAGGCAGGTAGCAGACATATGGAACAGTTTGATGAAATGCGCGCGAAAGGAATGAAGGAAAAAAACATGTACATCCTTCACCTCGACACGCCCCGTTTAATAATTATTGGCGCGGTGTTTATCGGCGTCATCATAATATCGTTTTTGCTCGGTATGAACCTTACACACCCCGGATCGAAAGCCGAAGACACGTTTGCGTCAAAAGATGCGCTGTACGATTTTCCCATAACCGAGAATCCCGCGGATACAAAATCGGCGCTCTCTATTACCGACGAGCATATACCGGGAATCACGCCCGATACCTCAAAAAACAGCATCCTGCCTCCCGATGAAAAAAGCAGGGATTATTTCGCGAAAAATAACGAAAGCGTTGCGGCCGGAAAAAATCCGGCATCCTCCGACATACTCACGTCCGATACCATACAGGAAGTCATTCCCCCCATGGAGCCAGAAAAGAGACCGGCCGTCGAGAATCCAAAGCAGACAGCCAAACATAAAAATATCGCAAAAAAGGAAAAGCCTGCGAAGAAACACCGGATTGTGGAGGTATCGTCAAAAGAAAAAAACTATGACGCTTCCACTCATAAAAAGGGGTACGCAGTTCAGGTCGCGTCGTTCGACAAACGCGCCAAGGCGCTCGCCGAAGTTGAATCACTGAAAAAGCTCAGCTACGATTCTTATATCGATCGCAGCCTGGTCAACGGAAAAAATTATTTCAGGGTGCGGATAGGACCTATCGCGTCGAAAAACAAGGCTGTTGATGTAATGAAGGAGATCCAGACCAACAGCCGCTATGAAGAAAGTTATCTTGTGAAAGAGTAGCGATAAAAAAGGGGGGCTTAACGCTCCCCTTTTTTATCATTTTTCATCCGAAATCACCGCGCAATCGGTAACCTCGTCGTTTTCTCCCACATCGAGCAGCTTCACGCCCACGGTAGCCCTTCCCTGGAGAGAAATATCCTGCGCAAGCAACCGTATCGTCATGCCGCTTCTGGACGCGATTATTATCTCATCCTCGGGAAATACCGAGCGTATCGAGATAGCCGGGCCGTTTTTATCGGTCACCTTGAGATAGGCCATACCCTTGCCGCCCCTGCCCTTCGACTGGAAGTTCTTGTAATCTATGCGCTTCCCGAATCCAAGGCTGCTTACTACGAACAGCGATGAATTTTTCCTGGCGACATCCATCCCCACGACCGCGTCACTCTGCGACAGGCGCATCCCGATGATCCCCGCAGAGTTTCTGCCCATCGAACGCATCGATGCAAGATTTGTTTTCAGCAGCAATCCATTCCTGGAGGCGATGACGACATCATCCCCCTTGTTGACCAGCTTGACTTCGACGAGCTCGTCGTCTTTTCGAAGATTGAGCGCGATAATACCGCCCTTTTTCGCGTTTCTGAATTCATCCACCGCCGTTTTTTTCAGGATGCCTGTGCGGGTCACCATACACAGGAACGCCTCGTTCTCAAAATCCGGTACGGCGCATATCGCGGAAATATCCTCGCCCGTCGAGAGATTGATGATGCCCTTAAGCGATTTCCCCCTGCTGGTCCTCGACGCCGCTGGAATTTCATATGTCTTGAGCGCGAAAATTTTTCCCTTATTTGAAAAAAGGAATATCATGTCGTGCGTGGAAGCGATCATCATCATCTTGATGAAATCTTCTTTTTTCGACGACATCCCCGTAATACCCTTGCCGCCCCTTCGCTGCTTCTTGAAGGTGTCCACGGAAAGCCTTCGGATAAAGCCGTCATTCGTAATGGTGATAACCATATCCTCCTCGGCGATGAGGTCTTCCATGTCAAACGACGTTGACGATTCTCCCCCGATCAGTATTTCCGTTCTTCTTTTATCGCTGTATTTTTCCTTGATGGCCAAAAGCTCGTCTTTTACGATACCGAGAATGCGTTTATCGCTCTTGAGAATCGCCTTCAATTCCTCTATGAGCTTGAGCAGCGCTTTCAACTCATCGACGATCTTTTTAACCTCAAGGGAGGTAAGGCGTTGCAGCCTCATTTCAAGAATCGCCTTGGATTGTATCTCGGACAGCTTGAAGCGCTTGCGCAGCCGCCCATCGGCATCTTCCACCGTTTTCGAAGAACGGATAATGCTGATAACCTCGTCGATGTTATCCAGCGCAATTTTAAGACCTTCGAGTATGTGCGCCCTTTCTTCCGCTTTTTTCAGTTCATACTGCGTACGCCGGGTCACCACATTCTTGCGGTGCAGAATATAATGAGACAGCATCCCCTTTAAATCCAGCACCTTCGGCTCGTTATTCACCAGCGCCAGGAGGATAACGCCGAACGACGTCTGAAGCGGCGTGTGCTTATAAAGTTGATTGATAATGACGCTGCTGTTTGCATCCCTTTTCAGCCCTATCACGATTCGCAACCCCGACCGGTCCGATTCATCGCGCAATTCCGCGATTCCTTCGATTACCTTGTTGTTAACGAGATCGGCAATGCGGGAAATGAGCGTTGCCTTGTTTACCTGATAAGGGATTTCCGTGATGACAATCGCCTCACGCCCCTTTTTTATCTCTTCAAATTCAATTCTTCCGCGTATAATGATGCTGCCCCTGCCGGTTGAATACGCCTTGTATATGCCATCCGATCCCATAATAATGCCGGCGGTCGGGAAATCCGGCCCCTTGATTATTTTTATAAGCTGTTTAATGCTTATATCCGGATTGTCGATAAGCTCAATGGTTCCGTCGATAACCTCACCCAGGTTTTGCGGGGGGATGTTCGTCGCCATACCAACAGCGATACCGGACGATCCGTTGACCAGCAGGTTCGGAAACGCCGCCGGCAGCACCAGCGGTTCTTTCCGTGTGTCGTCGAAATTCGGCGTAAAATCGACCGTCTCCTTGTCGATATCCTTTAAAAGATCCTCCGCGAGCTTCGCGAGGCGTGCCTCCGTATACCTGTACGCCGCAGGCGGATCCCCGTCGACCGAACCGAAATTGCCCTGCCCATCGATAAGCGGGCTCCGCATGGAAAAATCCTGCGCCATGCGCACCATCGTATCATACACCGCCACGTCGCCGTGCGGATGAAAATTACCGATGACCTCTCCGACGATTTTCGCGGATTTAACGTACGGGCGATCGCTTCGCCACGCGCGTTCATTCATTGCATGCAAAATCCGGCGGTGCACCGGTTTCAGGCCGTCGCGTACATCAGGAAGGGCCCTGCCTACGATAACGCTCATTGCATAGGCCATATATGCGTCTTTCATCTGCTCTTCAATTTCTACATTGATGACTTTCTGCATTATTTCGACGCCGTCTTTTTTTCCATCCTTCTTCGTCACCGAACCATCTCCTCAACCATAATTCTCGTCATTTTTACAGATCCAGATTTTTCACATTCCGGGCGTTCTCTTCGATGAATTTCCTTCTCGGCTCCACCGCATCACCCATAAGGACGGTAAACACCTCCTCGGCCTCGATCTCATCCTCAAGCTTTACCTGAATGACTGTTCTCTTTTCCGGATCCATCGTGGTGTCCCACAACTGATCAGGATTCATTTCGCCGAGACCTTTATAACGCTGCAGCGTCACCTTGTTTTTATCAATAGATTGCAACAGCCTGTCGCGGTCCTCATCGCTGTACGCATAATTCACCTCTTTGCCGGCGCGTATGCTATACAGCGGCGGCTGCGCAATGTAAAGATAGCCGTTTTTAATAATCTCGGGCATATAGCGGAAGAAAAACGTGAGTAGTAGCGTGCGTATATGCGATCCATCCACGTCGGCATCCGTCATAATAATAATCTTGTGATAGCGCGCCTTGTTGATGTCGAATTCGCTATCGCCGATTCCGGTACCTATCGCAGTAATGATCGTTTTTATCTCCTCGTTCGAGAGCACCTTGTCGAGACGCGATTTTTCGACATTCAGAATTTTTCCTTTCAGGGGAAGTATCGCCTGAAAACGCCTGTCGCGTCCCTGTTTTGCTGACCCCCCCGCATAATCACCCTCGACCAGGTACAGCTCGCAAAGGGAAGGGTCATTTTCCGAGCAGTCCGCAAGCTTGCCCGGCAGCGCATCGTTTTCAAGCGCGCTTTTGCGTCGTGTTAACTCTCTCGCTTTTTTCGCAGCAACCCGCGCCTGTGCCGCAAGTATACATTTTTCAAGAATTCTGCGCACAACCTGGGGATTTTCCTCAAAATACTGGCTCAGGTTCTCGTTTGTCGCGGACTCGACAATACCCTTCACCTCACCATTGCCAAGTTTCATTTTTGTCTGGCCTTCGAACTGTGGGTTCGGCAGCTTAACGCTGACTATCGCGACAAGCCCCTCCCGTACGTCATCGCCCGAGAGTTGTGGAATTTTTTTATCGAGGTTCTCCTTTTTTAAAAACTCATTAAGCACCCTGGTAAGCGCGGATTTAAAGCCTACGAGGTGTGTGCCGCCTTCTCTGGTGTTGATATTATTGGCATAGGTATACACAGTCTCGTTGTAGCTATCTATGTAATCCATAGCTACTTCAATATCAACCCGCTCCTTCACAGAATGGAAGAAGATGGTTTTTTTTGTAATCGACGTTTTATTTTCATTAAGGTACTGGACAAACGATGCGATCCCGCCTTTGAACTGAAAAACGCTTTCCTTGCCCTTACCCCTGTCGTCTCTGAGAATAATTTTAACACCCGCATTCAGAAACGCGAGCTCCCGAAGCCGGCGCGCCAGCGTGTCGAAATTATATTCAAGCGTATCAAAAATTTTGGGGTCCGGCTTGAAATACACCTTTGTTCCGCTTTTCTTCGCTTCGCCGGCGTCCTTCACCGGTCCTGTGGGGACCCCCCGTTTATAGGATTGAACATATTTTCTGTCATTTCGGTATACTTCAACCTTCATCTCCTCTGACAGCGCATTTACGACGGAAACACCGACCCCGTGCAGTCCCCCCGACACCTTGTACGACTGGTTATCAAATTTACCTCCGGCATGCAGCTTCGTGAGAACTATCTCAAGCGCCGATGTCTTGTACACGGGGTGCGGCTCCACAGGAATACCGCGCCCGTTGTCGATGACATCAATGGAATTATCGCTGTGAATCGTGACGACAATGGTGTCGCATACGCCCGCAAGCGACTCGTCAATCGAGTTATCCACAACCTCGTACACAAGGTGATGCAGGCCGCTAAAGTCGGTCGAGCCGATATACATCGCGGGCCTCTTCCGTACCGCCTCAAGCCCCTCCAGAATCTGTATTTTATCCGCACCGTAATCACTACCCGTCATTCTTATTTCTCCAGTATAAATCTCTATCCATTTGTGTGCGTTTAATTATCGTATACGGGCTCACTATACTTGTAATCCTTTCGTTTCTCGCCGTAATGATAATAGATTTCACACTGTCATCCATGCCTTCAACAAGATAATTATTCCATTCAGACTTTGTAAGTGTTACGCTATTAAAAATTCCAACAATATTTTTATCTGACACTATTATTTTATTACCGACATGAATATACATGTGTTATCGCCTTGTGTCCTTGGTGGAGGATTTATTTTTATTCCATTCGATTTTAGAAACCTTTATTTTTATATCTCGAACCGACGCCGAACTGAGCTTTGCGCCGATATATTCAAGTATCAAATTTTTCATCATACTTAATTCATTTGCATATACGGGATGATCCACCAGCACCACACATATCCCGTTATATAATTTGACCGGGATGCTGTGCGTCGCAACGAGATCTCCGACGATCTCATGCCATACCGCCTGGAGTGACGCAATTAAATATTGCTCTCCTATATCGAACCGGGAAATAACAGAAGGCAAAACACTTGAAAATGATACTATTTTGTTATTTCTTGTTTCATTGAATTTAAACTTCATACTTCGCGTAACTGTCCACTTGTTTGAATAATAAACCTTTTATCCGCTTCAAATCCCGTACTATCGAGCGATAGGGTATTTGCCATCGTGAATATGACCTGCCTTTTGCCCTTGAGAATTTCTATCATGCATTTTCTGCGTTTTGAATCAAGCTCGGAAAAAATATCATCCACCATCAATATTACTTTATCCTGGCGTTTCGTTTCAATGATTTCCGCCTCCGCATTTTTCAGCGCGATGGCCGCCGTTCTTTTCTGTCCCTGTGACGCATAATTATTAAACACACGCCCATGCTCATCCGCAAACACATAATCGTCACGCTGGGGACCCATACCGGTTGAGCCTGTCGCTATATCGTTTTTGCGGTTCACTACAAGCTGTTTCATTATCGCGCTCGAATCAGTCTCGCGCGTGTTGTTCAAATACTGTATTCCGGGAGGCCGCTCTCCATCAGCTATGCGCGCGTATGCGTCATAAAATACAGGGTAGAAAGAACGTATAAACTTGATCCTTTCGCCGATCAGTATCGAACATATGTCAGCGTACATGGAATCCCAGACGAAAAGCTCATCATGGGAAAAGGATTTCCCCTCCTGTAATGATTTCAACACCCTGTTTCTCGATACGAGGATTCTCTTAAAATTTTGCAAATGGTCAAGGTAGGAAACATCTATCCTTGAAATAACGCCATCAATAAATTTTCTGCGAATTTCAGGGGCGCCGGTAATGATAGCGATATCACCGGGGGAAAAAATTACCGTTAAAAGCCGTCCAAAGTAATCCGAGGCTTTTCTGACTTCCACACCATCTATTTTAGCCCGTTTTTTAACTTTTCCATTAATAATAGCGCAGCCTATTTCAAATTCAGCATACCGCGTATCATCAAGGTCAACGTGACAAAAATATGATTGCTCCCCCCATAAGACGATATCCGTATCGTGAACCCCCCTGAACGACTTTAAATTCGCCGCAACAGAAATAGCTTCCAGTATATTGGTTTTCCCGGTACCGTTATCGCCGATTATAAAATTCATATTCGGGGATAACTCGGCGGAAAGACGCGCATAGTTTCTAAAATTTTTCAGGATGAGCTTTTTAATAAACATGCTGATACATACAAAGTTCGCCCGGGTATTCGATATGTCCCGTTTGTGCGGACAGCGCCATGTCCGCCACATCTATGCAGATTTTATCTGTATGGGCATTATTACGGATATAAATCTATCATCATTTTCCGGGGATATCGTAATGGGACTCATCTGGCCCGTAAAACCGATATTCATCGAAAATGTATCAATCTCTTTGAGCGTGTCCATTAAAAACTGTGCATTTACACCGATGGAAAATATGCCCTCGGCATTCGACTCGAGCGGTATCTCTTCGGTAGATTCGCCAAGCTCCGGTGTTTTAGTTTCCAGAACAAGAGAATTTTTACCAACGTGCATCAACACCTTATTCACCGGTTCGCGTGTAAATACCATGGCCCGCCGCAACGAATCATTTATCTTTTTTGTTTCCACAACCGCAGTAATGCCCTGCTCTTTCGGTATCACCTGTCTGTAATTCGGAAACTGCCCATCGATTATTCTTGAAACGATTTCCGTTTCTCCTATTTTGAAAAAACACTGGTTTTCAAACAGGGAAAATCTGCAATTTCCTGTCGGTTCAAGCAACCGAACAACTTCGCTTACTGTCTTCAAAGGAATTATTACGCCATCCGAAATCTGGATATCGTTTTCCATCATCCTTGAAATAATAGCAAGCCGGCGCGAATCCGTCGCCACAACGGTAAGCATTCCCGGCGTATCCGAAACAAGGTATACGCCATTAAAAACCGGTTTTATTGTATCGGTTGCAGCGGCATGTAAAACCTTGCGGAACATGTCACGAAGCACACTCTGGTTGATTTCAATTACATTATCATCATAGAAAAATGGGATTTCCGGATACTCGTCTTTCGATGTCCCCACCAGCGTATAATTGGCCTTAATATCCTTTGCTTTTGTTTTGATGTCTATCTGGTAGTTTTCGGAAATATCGATTACCACCTCGCCTTTCGGTAACTCTTTAAGTATGCCCGCAAAACGCTTCCCATTTGCGGTAAAAAATATCTCCCCGTCGGATACTGCATCCAGGCGTGTTCTGATGCCGATTTCGTTATCAGTTGACACTATCTCAATCGAGTCACGGTAAATATGAAAAAGGCAGTTTGAAAGGATGGTATTGACATTCTTTGAAGATACGATGGCATCAGCTATCAAAATAGCATGCTGCAGGATATCTTTATCGACCACTATTGACATGTCCACACTCCACTGTATTACTATATCTTTACTATATAATTAATATATTATATAGCAGTAGTATTAGTATTAAAAAATATGTGAATAACACCCGAATCCTTGAATTTTTCAGCAGTATCTAAATCAATACATTGTGAATTTCTTCGAGTCGGTTTTTTCATTATGAGTGAAAAAGAAAAACTGATACATATCACGAGTTTAAATCGGGATAAGGAGTGAATCAATGAGCGATAATCACACGGTGTAAGAAGTTATCAACAGCAAATCAACCTCTCATTTCATTAAGCATATCATCAATTAATTCCTGAAATTCCTCATCTTCTTTGATCATTCTTTCAACATTGTTCATCGCATTTAAAACGGTTGAATGATCCCTGTCCCCGAATTCCTTGCCTATTTCGATAGTTGTCATTTCGGTCAGCTTACGGGCAAGATACATGGCGATAAAACGGGGCTGCACGATTTTGCTGTGTCTGCTTTTTGAGACTAATTCCTCAATTGAAACATCGAATTTCGTGGTCACCTTCAACATTATATCGGAAAGCGATATTTTTTTCTGCGTATCTTCGTCAAAAAGGTCTTTCAGGTGTATTTTCGCATGCGAGATATTAATCGGCTCATTTTCTATCAGCGCGACGGCATTGAGACGAATCAGCGCGGCTTCAAGGGCGCGAATGCTGGATTTTATTCGACGTGCGATATAGTTCAGCACCTCGTCAGGGATATTCATGTTTTCCCTTTCAGCCTTGTTGCGAAGGATGGCCTCTCGCGTCTCGAGATTTGGCGGCTGAATGTCGGTGATAAGACCCCATTCAAAACGTGTTCGCAACCTTTCCTCAAGGGTTGAAAGCTCCTTGGGCGGGCGATCGCTTGAAATAACGATCTGCTTTTTGTTGTTATGCAGCGTATTGAAGGTGTGGAAGAATTCCTCCTGCGTCTGCTCTTTTTTCTCGATGAACTGTATGTCGTCGATGAGGAGAACATCGACATTGCGATATTTAATCTTAAAACTCGATATGGTGTTCGTTCGGATCGACTGTAAAAAATCGTTTAAGAATTCCTCGCTCGGCACGTATAACACCTTGAGGTATGGCCGCTCTTTTATTATATAGTGGCCGATCGCCTGCATGAGGTGTGTTTTGCCCAGCCCCGTACCGCCATAAATAAAAAGTGGATTATATTGTGTTGCAGGGGAGCGCGATACTGAAACGGCAGCCGCATGCGCAAGCTGATTGTTGGGGCCCACAACGAAATTTTCAAACGTGTATTTCGGATATAAACGCTGCGTTGAGTGATCGGGCGACGTATCGCCGTGCGGTGCAACGGCCGATAAAGAGGCAGGAGCCTCTTTTACAGAATCATATCCGTTGCCGGTAACAAATTCGCAGTATATATTATCACCGGTTATATCTTTTACAATTGTAGATATCAATGTGGAGTAATTATCCGAAATGTGGCGGCGCGCCACTTCATCGGTAACCTTAACCTTGATAATATTTTCCATAAGAGATACGGGCTCGGTATCCTTGAGCCACATATCAAAAGACTGCTTATTAATGTTCGACTGAATAGTCGTTAAAACTTTTCCCCAGATTTCCGTAACCATAGATAAATCCAAAAGTTATTAACAATTGTTAATAACTTTGTTTATAATATATACAAATATTCTATAATATCTGTATAATTTTTTCCGATATTATGTCACAGATGTTATGTCTCAGAAAGATACGGTCTGACACTGTGTATGTAACCGCGATAATTTTCTCTATTGCATTCATGGTTATTTTGCAACTAATTAATTCCCTGTTTTATGAATTAATAAAAATTTTTAAATATTCTTAATAACCTGCGAATAACCGGTGAATAAGTATTGATTCAGTGTTAATAAAAAAGGGATTTATGTTAAAAACCGGGTGTTTTTGTGTGGATAAAAAAAATCCGGCGGGGATGTCAATGTTTTGCCCTGCCGGATTTTGAAATTAT
This sequence comes from Spirochaetia bacterium UBA5368, assembly GCA_002407865.1. Lineage (GTDB taxonomy): Bacteria > Spirochaetota > UBA4802 > UBA4802 > UBA5368 > UBA5368. The sequence continues at coordinate 15,142 of DHPI01000047.1, read as the reverse complement.
TGCAGTTCCCGTAGATTCTGCTGATAATCCTGATTGCCGGGATCGCGTTTGATCGCTTCGGAATACCAGTACTTTGCGTTGACGGGATCGTTTATTTTGTACCTGTAGAGCCATCCGAGATATCCCGCCGGCCACGCATAGTCCGAGTGATATTGATGTGCCTGCTTGAGATATTTTATCGCGTTGTCATATTCATTGAGTTGCGTATAGCAATATCCGAGATTTGCGAGACTGTACCTGTATTGAGGATCGTACTTCAGCGAGGCAAGGTAGTTCTTGATTGCGTCGCGGTATTGTTCTTTCAGAAGATAAATATAACCGATCTCACTCCATGCGTTCGCATAATCAGGCTTTATTTTCACCGCCTTTCGAAACTGCTCCATGGCCTGGTCGAGCATGTTGAGACGGCGGTAGCCGATTCCGAGATTCAATATGCCAAGAGGATAATCGGGATATTTCTGGAGCACGGTTTTGTACATGTCCAGCGCCTTGTCGAGTTCGTTCTTTCTATCGTACACGACGCCGAGGTTCATGTAGCCGGTTTTGAATCCTGGATCAATCTCGACGGCCTTTTTAAAGGATTGCTCGGCGAGATCGAGCTTGTTCTGGTCAAGGTAAATTACGCCGAGATTGTTATGGGCATCGGTAAGAAAATTGTTTTTTCTGATGGCCTGCAGCAGGTAATCTTCCTCCTTCGCGTCATCGTAGCCGTAGATACGGCTAAGCAGAAAGTAGGCTTCTGCGTTGTTTGGATTGATAGCGAGCGCTTTACGAGTTTCATCTTCGCACAGCTGCCATTTGTTTGCAAACCGCTTCTCGTCCGCCTCCTGGTAATATCGCGCAAGGGAAAGGTGCGCTTCGTCGAGGTTGGGATTTATTTCCAGCGCCTTTTTACTGAACGTGTAAGAATTTTCAAGCAGGCCCGGATCGAATTTGTTGGCGTAATTTCTCTGCTCCCAGTTGCGAAGCGAGTATGCCTTGCCGAGGCCGGCATAGGCGAGGCTGTAATTTTTATCGATATTGATCGCCTTGTTGAACATTTCGATTGCCTTCGGGTAGTCCAGCTTGTTGAGTAAAAACTCCTGGCCTTTTACATAAAACTCGTAGGCGCTGATATTGCTTGTGAAATTCTGCGTAATTTTATCCTTCACATCCTGAGTGATGGCGATGTTTGTCTGGTTGATTATTTTCAGCGCAATCTCATCCTGTAATTCGAATATATTATCGAGAACACCGTCCGCCTGTACCTGCTTTAGAATCTTGTGGCTTTCGACTTCAATGAGTTTCGCGTTGATCCGTATGCGGTTGTTGCTTTTCATGTAGCTTCCAACGACAATAATATCGGCGCCGAGGGCCTTGCCGGCTTTTTTCGCCTTTGTGTCATCAAGCAGCCCGGACTGGCCCAGTTGAACCTCGTTGACGACTTTATCAACGTTGACGCGGTCGATGACGATATAATCCTGGATGTTTCTCAGTTTATACGAAACCGACTCCGCGATGCCGACCTCCAGCCACGACATTGATTTGTCGCCGGTAAGGTTTGTAAATGACGATACGCCGATAACCTGCTCGGCAAAAACGTATACTGAAAAGAGAAGGAGAAAGAAAACAGCCAGTACGAGGGAAATGTATTTTTTCATGGCAGTAACCCGTTTCTATAAATACAATATAAAGTCATTTTCTGGATAAGAAATAGCAGCCCCGGCGCGCAAAAGTAAAGCGGAAATTCTTTGATTATTTTTTGTTGACCGGAGGGGGGGCGCGTTTTTTCATTGGGCATGGAATGATGCATATAATTCCAGAGCTGTTGCCGCGCCGTGACGCGAAAATGTTACACACAACGACGCACAGGAGATTAGAAATGAGCGTGATAATAAAAGACATACCGAAATCGAACAATGAAATAATCCGCATCGAGGTGTCGGAATTCAAGGGAATGGATCTCATTAATATTCGGATATGGTACCAGGCGTTCGATGCGGGCGGAAACATGGTTTACAAACCGACACAGAAGGGCGTCGCGATCAATGTTTCACAATATGAAGAATTGCGAGACGGGATAGAAAAAATAAACAATTACCTGCAGGATAAAAAAAGCGGTGCGACCCTGCAGGAATGACACGATATGCGTCTCGATATTGTACACGTACGAAGGGAACCGGGCGGTACGCCATGAAGCTGCTGTTCGTCCAGCTGCCGCTGATTGATTACGGCTATAACTATATCCTCGGGAATGTGCCGTATGCCCCGGCCGCACTGGCGTCATTTGTTGACCATATTTCAGGCGGCCGGGCAGCGACCGAACTGCTGCCGTGTGACATAGCGAATTTCGCGTCTGACGATGTCATTGTGAATTATGTGTGCAGGGCGCATCCCGATATCGTGTGCTTTACCTCGTACCTGTGGAATGTTGAGAGGAATTGCGATATTGCCGGGGAAATTCGGCGACGGTGTCCCGAGATAATGGTTTTCGCGGGCGGCCCGGAAATACATCCGGACTCATGGGTGTTTTCGGGCAGGCGTGACGGAATCGATATATTTGTCTCGGGAGAAGGGGAGTGGTTTTTTGAGCGTTTTCTTGCCAATGAAAACATGGATAGATATGCGGTGGAAATTAATGGCAATCGGCTTGTGACGCAGCCACAGGAAGAGATTGTCGATCCGTTGAAAATAATCGAGCCGTTTACCGCCGGCTTTCTTCCGCCGATGTTCGACGGTTCGATATTCATGGAAATGACACGGGGATGTCCATACCGGTGCGCCTATTGCTATTATTCGAAAAATTGCGCAACGGTGCGGGAATTGCCGTTTGAGAATCTGTTGCGCGCCCTGGACATGCGGCACGAATGCAACCTTGCGGAAATATATATTCTGTCGCCGACCTTCAACAAATCCCCCGACATAATGAACAAGCTTGAACACATAAAGCGCCACAATCATGGAGTGAAACTTCATACTGAAATGCGCGCCGACGGAATAGGGGAGGGCATGGCGGAGCTTTTGTACGATGCCGGGTTTCGAAGCCTTGAGGTTGGCCTTCAGACGCTTACACCCGAGGCACTGGAAAGAATCGGGCGTAGAGGAAACGGGCAGGGCGAACTTGCGGGCATGCGCGCCCTGAAGGATGCGGGCATTGATATAAAAATTGGCGTTATCCCGGGCCTGCCGGGGGATACGCCGGAAATGTTTCTGCGTACAATAGAAACGCTTGTGACTATGGGGTTTGCGGAGAACGTGGAGTTGTATCCTCTGCTGATGCTGCCGGGAACACGTATTCGCGAATATGGCGACAGGGACGGCGTGTACTACCAAAAAATGCCGCCGTATTATTTTCTGAACGGCTGGAATTTCGGCAAGCACTCGATGCGGACAATTGGGCTGGAAACGGAAAACAGCACAGGCTATACGAGTGTCATCAGGAAGTCGCCCGACTTCGTGATGGACGACAGCGGAACGCTGACACGCGGTATTGTTTTTCGGGGTGACGATGTTGCCCGATGGGACGGACGGCTATATGCGGACGATGTCGAAACGAGCGTGTTCACGTTTTACGTAAAGGAGCCGGATATTGACTCGCTCCATCGGGGTTTGAACATGCTTTTTGGCGCGTTGCCGCTGAAAAACGAATTGTATAATGTTGTTTTTTTCACGGATACGAGGATACGGGAAAGCGCGATCGAGGAATGCCTGCGGGTTTTTGATTGTGAGACACTGCAGAGAAGAATGCATGTTTTCGATGAATGGAAAGAGGGGAACGGCATCGCGTTTTATCAGGTGTTTGAGGATGTTGAGGCATTCGTCGCGGTGAATTCAACCTGCGTCCTTATAGACGCGATTTTGCGGGTAACACGCGAGAATTATAAACGAGTCCTGATGATGCCCGATACTGCGCCATGGCCTCTGCTTGTCGCAGACGGGATGCTGCCGAGTGTCGGCGAGTTCCTTCGCGGCGTGTATTTAGACTGCCCGGAAATGGTTTCATTTGAAAATGAAAACGAACAGGCGATGTTTTACACATCAATCGAATATGAGTACGATGCGGCGCCGCTGTCTTTCAGGGTAAGGCGCATGAATTGATACGAATCATTTGTGCAGAAGCGAGTCCATGTACGGCCCTGATGCGTGTGAAATTTTAAGATCCTTGAGAATCTGAAACTCTTCTTCTATAAGAATATTCTTCGCGATAATCGGCAGCCCCACCTGATCGGCAAATAGTTTAAGGCCGTTAATAATTTTTATCCGCTCGGGGAATCGATGTATATTTCGGATTATATTTTCCGAAAAAAGCGCCACCCTGAAATCAACCGTGGAGAGCAAATTAAGAATGGTATTGCCGATGTAGCAGTTGTCGAGGCCGAGCGATATACATTCGGGGAGCGCTTCAACAACCTGGTTGATGTGTTCGATGCGGATATTCTCAAATTGTTTTTCATTTATCAGAACGATGGTTTCCCTGTTCCGAAAATGCGCATGAACGATATTGATATACTCCTGAAGATCTATGGCAGGGACCCATTGGAAAAGAAGGGGAAGCGTCGGCGACCCGTTGAACGAGTCTGAAAGCAGCCGTGCAAAACGATCAAAATCGCCGGCCGAGGGCGCTATCTTTTTCAGAAGGATATCTGTAAAATCTGTTTTAATGATAAAATTTGATGATGTAAAAAACTGGAACGAAGGCTCGAAGGGATGGAGGCTGTAGCAGTATTTGTAATCGAACATTTGATCCAGTGCGGCCTCGTCGTTAACCGCGTTGCGTGTTGAATTGATGATGTTGACAAAAAAGTCTTTTTTGTTGTCTAATAGTTTTATCCTTCCACGAATCGCCGATATATCGTCAAGGAGATGGTAGGGGTTGTTCCTGTCGTAAAAAATAATGTCGTTTGAAAACGATATATCGAAGAAATAATTGATTATATACAGGAATAGATCGAGCGATACGTCTCTGCAGACATCGTTGAATTTTTGAAGATTATAGGAAAAGTCGACGATGCTCGGAAAAAGTGTGACGTATTCATGATCGAAGAAACTGCTTTTGGCAAGGTACATATCAGACGGCAGGCTGTTTTCGAACGTCCATTGCAGTATGTTTTTTATGTTCTCAAGATCGTAAAAGAGGTTTTTAATACCCCGCAGTTTGTCAATGTCGAATAACGGAGTAACGCGTATAAAGAGAATGCCGATGCTCTTGACGTCATAGTCGAGGGTTCGTATCTGCTCGAGTATTTGCGGAAGAAACGGAAGTTTTGTCACGGGGTCGTTCATGACCGGTTCGACAAAGGTTCCACTGTGTGGTTTCAGATATTCCCAGAACCTGTCGTTCCTGCTCATGATAGCTCTGAAAATATAGGTTTTGCCGCGCCCCTCTTTTTTTACCGTATACAGCGCCTGGTCGGCCCGGGACAGCAATTCGGATATGTTGGATGCCATGGAAGGATATTCGGCGACGCCCGCGCTGAAGCTGACATTGAACGGCGTGCCGTCTACGGTGTGGCGGAATTCCAGCGATGAAAATTCGTATCGGAGCGAATCAACGGTGTTTTTTGCGGCTGTCGCGCCCGTGCCCGGCATGAGAATGACAAATTCCTCGCCGCCAAAACGCGCGGGAAAAAAGGCATCGGACGCGCGGCTTTTCAGGATGTCGGCGAACTTCATCAGCACGAGATCACCCATCTGATGACCGAACGTATCGTTGATTTTTTTGAAATGGTCAAGATCGATAATGCACAGCGATGAAACCTGGTTTTGTGAATTTTCAATTTCGGTGTTGAACTGTTTTATGAATTCACGCCGGGTATAAAGGCGCGTCAGTTCGTCGGTTATCGATATTTGATAGAACTCGTTGAAAATCTGAATTTTCGAAGCGACAAGCGCGCGGAGCTCGTCGGTGTTGAAAGGTTTCGAAAGATACGCATCCGCCCCCGTCTGGAATGCGGTGATACGGTCGTCAGCCGTATCCGAGTTGGATATGAATATAAAAGGGATGAGCTTGGTTTTGATTCCGGTTCGTATTTTTTTGCACAGCTCATGACCGTTCATCCCCGGGAGATCGACTTCGGAGATAATGATGCTCGGCAGCTGGTATGTGATGCTGCTCAGCGCGTCGATGCCGGAGGTGGCGGTGATGAAGTTGTATGTATCCTCCCCCAGCGTTTCGCATATGTGCGCGGCGTCCGACTGCGTGGCGGTAACAACGAGTACGGTGTGCCTGCCCTTTTTCTGTTCATTCATAGCGCGCCGTTTTTTATTGAAAAATAAGGGAATTTATTTCATCGTTCAGCGTTTTGAGCGCCTGGGCCGCGGCATCGGCGAAATGAAGGCCGCTGTATTTTTTATACGCGTAATTGATGGCCCGTGATGAATTAATCCTGTGTATCCGGACATCGGAAAATCGTGTGAGTTCCTTACATACGTCCTTCACGCTTCCGCCCTGTGTCCCGACGCCCGGAATGAGCAGCGGTATGTCTTTGCCGGAGCCAACGAAGACCTCCGCGATCTGCCCGAGCTGTTCGGGATATGTGGCGCCGACAACCGCACCGATACCGGGTTTGTGCCATTCGGCAATTTTCGACGCGACATGCAGATACATCGGCCTGCCTTCGACCATGATATCCTGTATATCGGCCGAACTTTTGTTCGATGTTTTGTTCAGTATATAATACCCCTTGCTGGGATAGTTTTTAATAAACGGCTCTATTGAATCGTACCCCATGTACGGCGAAAGGGTGACTGCGTCGGCGTTGAAAAAATCGAACGCTTCACGGCTGTATGCGTCGGCGGTAGATCCGATATCGCCGCGTTTCACATCAAGGATTACGGGAAGGCCTGCGTTCCGGTAGAGCGCAATCACATCGGCGCAGCATGCTATTCCCTCAAGGCCGTATTGCGCGTAAAACGCGTAGTTCGGTTTTACCGCCGCTGGATATATTTTTTTATGAAGCAGGGCGTTTAAGATGGATTCGTAAAAATTGTATATCCGCTGCCGCGGCCCGCCGTCTTGTATCGGGATGTCGGCGAGCACCGGATCAAGGCCGAGACATACAATCGAGTGAAACGTATCTGATGAGGCGCGGAGTTTTTCGATATAATTCATAGTTGCAGTGACCTGTGTGTTTATAATTTTGCAAATTCGCTTAAATAGATATTATAATTTTCATTATCGAATAAGACGAAATAAACATCAATGATATAATTTTCCCTCGTCATAAAATCGAGGACTGTTCCGAGCGCGACATTGCATCCTTCCTGTTTTGGATAGCCATAGACGCCGGTTGAAATTGCGGGAAAGGCGATTGACAGCAGCGAGTTCTCCTTTGCGATTTTCATGCAGTTGCGGTATGAGCCGATGAGAATCTCTTTCTCGCCGTGATTCCCGTCGCGGTACACGGGGCCGGGAGTGTGTATAACATGCCGGGCTTTCAGGTTGTATCCCTTTGTGATTTTAGCCTCCCCGTGGGCGCACCCGCCGAGGGTTCTGCATTCGGCGAGAAGGCCGGGGCCGGCCGCGCGGTGTATGGCGCCGTCGACACCGCCGCCGCCGAGAAGTGATGGATTCGCCGCATTGACGATGGCGTCGACGTCCTCCCGGGTAATGTCTCCCTTTTTTATATGTATATGCTGTATCGCTGCTGTCGAGTATGTCATGATATCCTCCTCCTGCAGAGAACGTGAAAAATAGATGGGCATGCAAACCGCGGAATGCGCATAGATAGAATGAATAGTGACATGTCCATAGGGAAAATCAATCGAAAAACAAATGGTATAGCGGCGCGATACCGCCCTGGTGAAAAGAAAAATGTATAGCGCGAGCTAAAAATGTTGTATAATTAATATGCCCTTTCATTGTGGAATGGGTGATGGAGAAACGGCGTACATAATTATGTCGCATTATATTTTGATCATGGTTGGATACATTTTGTATGATACGGGAATTTGATATCATTGTTGTTGGCGCCGGGCACGCGGGTGCTGAGGCATCGCTGGCGGCCGCACGGATGGGTTTTTCAACGTTGTTGCTCACGGGAAATATTGATACGATTTGCCAGATGAGCTGCAATCCCGCAATCGGCGGACTTGCAAAGGGCCATATTGTGCGGGAGATCGACGCCCTTGGCGGCGAGATGGCGGTTACCACGGATGCGACCGGCATTCACTTTAAAATGCTGAACAGGTCGAAGGGCCCGGCGGTATGGGCGCCGCGGGCGCAGGCGGATAAAAAAGCGTATCAACTCCGAATGAAGATGGTGCTCGAGAAGCAGAAAAATCTGGTGATTATACAGGACATCGCGGAACGCCTTCTCGCTGAAAACGGGAAAATTACGGGCGTGCTGACCAGGCGCGGGCAGACACATCTGGCGGGTGCGGTCGTGCTGTGCACGGGAACGTTTTTAAAGGGGCTGGTTCATATTGGCGAGTATAATGAACACTGCGGACGCCTCGGCGATTTCTCGGCGGAACTTCTTTCCGATTCGCTGAGGTCGCTCGGCTTTCCTGTGAAGCGTTTGAAAACAGGAACGCCGCCAAGGGTCAATGGCGACTCAATCGATTTCAGTCAGTGCGAGATTCAGCTGCCGGACGAAAACCCCATCCCGTTTTCATACGGCACAGACAGGATAACAATGCAGCAGGTGCCGTGCTGGACAACCCGGACAACCGCGGCGACACATGAGATAATACGAAAGAATATTTTGCACTCTCCCATGTATTCGGGAAAGATAAAGGGGATCGGCGCGCGGTATTGTCCCTCGGTAGAGGACAAGGTGATGCGGTTCGCGGACAAATCGAGCCATCAGATTTTTCTCGAGCCCGAGGGGCTTGCGACAAATGAATACTATGTCAACGGGTTCTCCAGCTCGCTGCCGGAAGATGTGCAGCTTGAAA
>DHPI01000047.1:5209-6156 GCA_002407865.1 Spirochaetia bacterium UBA5368 | reverse complement strand
CGGAAGATGTGCAGCTTGAAATGATCCGCACGCTGCCGGGACTGGAGCACGTTGCGGTGATGCGCCCCGCCTATGCGGTCGAGTACGATTATGTGCCGTCGACAGAACTGAAACCGTCACTGGAGACAAAGCGGCTTGAGGGACTGTTTCATGCGGGCCAGATCAATGGCACGTCGGGATACGAGGAGGCGGCGGGGCAGGGCCTGGTTGCGGGAATCAACGCCGCGAGAAAGCTTATGGGGAAGGACCCGATTATACTGAAAAGATCGGAGTCGTATATTGGCGTGCTCATCGACGATCTCGTTACGAAGGGAACGGAGGAGCCGTATAGAATGTTTACCTCGCGCGCCGAGCACCGCCTGCTGTTGCGGCAGGACAATGCGGACCAGCGCTGCATGCGGTATGGCTACGAAAACGGCCTCGTCAGCGAACAGCGGTATGAAGCAATGATGAAGAAGTATTCCCGCATTCGGGAGCGGGTGTCTGAAATCCAGACGATGTCGATCGTCATCGACGGCGCGCTGCACGAAAAAATAAAAGGGGGTTCGGGCGGATATAGAGAGGGAATGAAAGCGGGCGCGGCCAAGCTGCTCAAGCGTCCGGAAATAAAGATATGGGATATAATGCCCCACATTGGTGGCGACATGGACGATGAAACGGCGGCTGTTGTCGAAATGGAAATCAAGTATGAGGGATATATAAAAAAGGAAGTCGAGAGGATACGGAAAGTTGAGCGCATGGAGTCGAGCGAAATACCCGACTCGCTCGATTACGCCGGGATACCCGGCCTTAAAAACGAAGCCAGGGAAAAATTAAAACGCGTGCGTCCGCGAACGGTCGGGCAGGCGATGCGTATTTCGGGGGTCGATCCGTCCGATGTCGCGCTGCTTATAGTGCACCTTGAAGCGATGCGCAGAAAAGGGCCGAATGTTCCACGTGGAACATTC
>DHPI01000047.1:0-5075 GCA_002407865.1 Spirochaetia bacterium UBA5368 | reverse complement strand
CGAATGTTCCACGTGGAACATTCGGTACGGATCACGAAAAGGAGCGATAACATGAAGGGTGCGGAGTCAGCCATGCGGCAGGATGTACGGGAAAAACTGTATCGGTTCGCGCAGCTGCTGCACGATGAAAATGCACGGTATAATCTGACCGGGCTGAAGAGCCTTGAGGAGATATATTCGGTTCTTGTCGAGGGGAGCCTTGTCCCGGTGCGGGGATTGGATGTTCCACGTGGAACACGGTGTGCCGACATCGGGTCGGGCGCCGGTATCCCGGGCATGCCGATCGCGATCGCGTATCCCCAGATTGAGTGTGTGTTGATCGAATCGAATGAGAAGAAGGCGGGATTCATCGCGATGGCGTCGAATGCGCTGGGACTGTCGAATGTCGCCGTGTGGTGTTCACGGGCGGAAGACGTTTGCGCGGAGGAATGCGGCAGGGCGTCGTTCGATATTGTGGTGTCGCGCGCGATGGGATTTGTGTACGAAGTGCTGGAGCTTGGCCTTCCGCTCGTGCGCGTCGGCGGTTTTCTGTATGTCTATTCACGCCTCCGTGCGGAGTCGCTTGACCCCTCGCTCGGTGGCCATATTGAAACGCTTGGCGGCGTGGTGCGGCTCGACGCCGCGCGCGGCCTGCCGGATGTCCGGGCGGGGCTGCTTGTGAAAAAAATAGCGCACACCCCGATGGAATTCCCGCGACGATATCCCATCATAAAACGAGAATCAAAAAAACTGGAAAAAAGAATGAATGTCGGCGCGCGGTGAGGGAGTGGCGTTTTTACGGCGCGCATGCGACATAATGCTCGTGAATCAACGTGTATCCGGTGTTGCCGCATGCGCGGGATACCGCGTTGATGCAGGACGAGAATTTGTATTGTGTTTGTACGCCGGCGTATATAGTGTAACGTAATATCGGGAAAACGCATGAAAGAAGAACGTGGTGTGGCGGTGAAGAGGGCGGTTATTATCGGGGCATCGTCCGGTGTCGGCCGGGCGCTTGCCAGGGAGATGGCGCGCCGCGGATGTGTTGTGGGGGCAACGGGGAGGCGCGAGCATCTGTTGCAAGAACTTCACGCTGAAAATCCCGAAAGAATATTTATAAAATCATTCGATGTGTGCGACAGTATGCAGGCCGTTGCAAAGATGGAAGAGTTGATTGGAGAAATGGGCGGCATGGATATCGCCGTGATATCCGCGGGTACCGGTTTTGTTAATCCCGAACTTGAATGGGAAGGCGAGCGCGACACCATAGATGTCAATGTGCGCGGATTCGCCGCGATGGCGTGTTTCGCGATGCGATATTTTTATTCTCAGAACAGGGGGCACCTGGTGGGGATATCGTCGATTGCCGCCATCCGTGGTGACGCAGATGCCCCTGCGTATGGCGCTTCAAAGGCGTTTGTATCGATGTATCTGGACTCTCTACGGCAGAATGCCAGACGACGCGGAATACCGGTCTTTGTCACTGAAATCCAGCCCGGGTTTATCGATACGGAGATGGCAAAGGGCGAGGGCCTGTTCTGGGTTGCCACACCCGAAACCGCGGCTCGGCAGATACTCTGTGATATCGAGAAAAAAAGACATCATGGGTATATATCCCGTCGCTGGCGAATAATTGCCTGGTTAATGCGAATAACACCCGGGCGCCTATGGTACAGGATAATGCGATGATCGGTAGTATGCAACTTTGTGTGCTGCTCCTGCGGCTTTTGACGGGGATGAATCCCGATAGCGCCCTTGAGGCGCGTATAAAGGCCGATACGATGCTGGTCGCGCCGGGGGCGGGGGCGGAAGGTTTTGTACTGAATGAAAGCATTGCCTCTCTGGTGCAATACAGGGGGTATCCTGAAAAAGTTGTTCGGACAGAGAAGCCGGGGGACGTGTTCAGGGATATCTTCGGGCAGGCGACGGCTGTGCCTATCGCGTTTGACACCGTGTATTATTATGAAGCGAAGCGGGCGGTCGTGTTTCTGCGCAATGGGGTTGTCACCGCTGTCGCCGGATTCGAGAGGTTCAGAATCACGTACGAGTCCGTGAATTTAAACAATGGAATCGAGTATTTTATTTTCCATTACGGGAACGACGGCATGAAGGTGATACCCAGAGGGACAGACAGAATGTACCTGTACGAAAAACGCGGGATCGCCCTCGTCGACGATAAAAACGATAACGTAATTGATATGTTTATTGTATTCCAGCCCCGATGATGTTTTCCTGAAATATTGCCTGACCGGGCTTGTACGCTGTTTCGTGGATCATGGCGGCCTCACCGTCCCTGATGCCGTATTCATAAAAGATTATATCCTCGATCGCGTCTCTGTGCGTCTGTGCGGCGTGCGGGTCGTCGGCGTCGATTAGAGCGCGGGAGTGCCGCAGCAGCAGACTGCGCGAGTCAAGCCGCATGTTTTTTATCGGGAGTTTTTCGAGATTACCGCGCAGCACCTTGACGGTAAAAAAATTTTTTTCGTAAAAATACTGCATTACGTGTGAATTAAGCACCGCCACAAGGCATTCCGGCTCAAGGGGTACTTCGGCGGGAATAATGCCGTTGACATTGTTCAACGAAAAATAGCCGCTCCTGTCGAGCGCAAATATAAGTTTTTTGCCGATGAACTTGTACAGCAGTTTGTTTTTTGCGCGGTAGTACTCCCCGGATGCAACCTGCTGCAGGGCGGCCGGATTGTACTTGAAGTAATGCCCGCTGAATCGGATTGAATACTGGTCGATGTCCCGGCCGATGAGAATGGGGTCGGGAAAATCCTCCGTTTGCCGGGTATGTATAAATTTCGGATTATTCCCTGTGACGACACCGAGATAAAACTGCGCCCGGTCTTTGAGATAAAAACAATCCTGGTCGCCGATCTTTGTGATGAGCGATACGGCGCGACGCGAATAATGTATATTAAAAATTAAATGAGGCGTGTGCGAATAATGCTCTTGCGGAATGAGCGTCGCCGTGGCGGCGCGCCCTTTTCCCGGATGCTGGATCTGCACGATGTGCCGCGACCGTTCGAGCTGATCCGGTTCGCGCTGCACGATCAGGGAAACGGCGGGGGCGAAAACTCCTTTGAATTTTTCTCCCCAGGGCGCGATATCGATGATCCGCGCGTTCTGAAGCACCTGCTGGCGCGATGCGGTGTGGGCTTTTATGTTCAGGTATGCCTCGGGTATAAGAAAAGCCAGCGTACCGCGCGTCGTTAGCATCTCCAGTGAGCGTTCGATGAACATCGTGAAGCTGTTGACGCCTGACGCGGCGCATTGGAACCGATTTTTCAGTACCCGCTTTTTTTCCGGTGAAAACCGCGAGCCCCATGGCGGGTTGCCCAGAATAATATCGAATTTATTTCCGTCATCCGCGGCCCGGATTGCGGTATCGTTGAGATAATCCGCAGTAAAAAGATTTGCCGCGGCGCCGGTCTCGCCCCCCGTCAGTGCGCAAAGATTATGTCGCGCAATCCGGATTGCCATGGGGTCGTTATCGATCCCGTAAACATTGCGTGACAGGATTAACCGGACGGCTTCGTTGATGCCGATGCCTTTCATGCAATAGATGGCGGTCAGCCGTTTTACCGCCGCCATGAGAAACTGCCCCGAACCGCAGGCGGGGTCGAGCAGTCTGAGCGATTCAATATCGCAATCCGGGGAAATTACCCTGTCAATCAGGTACGTAACGACATCGGCAGGCGTAAAAAACTGCCCCTGTTTTTTTTTCGCGTTCCGTGTTTTGATGCCCTGATATATATAGCCGATGATATCGCCGTCAGCGGCGATATCCCATCGGCTGGCAAGCTGACGTAATTCTGACACCGCATCGGCCGCTTCCCGTCCGCATGTCTGGGGAAAAGTAGATTCTCCCATGATTGCTGTTATCAGTGAATCGACCAGCGTGTCGGAGGCGCCGTCGTCAGCGATGCGGCCACACGCGGATTCGTTGATAAAGCCAGAAAGAACGGCGATTCGATTGTCAATGTAGTGACGATGTTTTGTTATATAATCTGAATGCTGCATTGTGCGCCGACATGCCGGGAAATATTCTTGCAAATAATCATTGCATCTTCCTTTAGTATCGAGATACCGATGGAAAAAGATTTAGTAAAAGTTTCAAAGTACCGCTTTATTTATACGTAATATGCGCCGAAACGCTCGGAGGCGAGCGTATCCGGCGGTTGCTGGGGTGATGTCAATGCATGAATTATCGATAATGGGAAACATACTGGATATCGTGCTTGATCATGCGGCACGGGCACACGCGAAGCGGATTTCCAGAATAAACCTCGAAGTCGGAGAGCTGTCTGATCTGCTGCCCGACTGGATGCAGACGTATTTTGATTTTGTCAGCAGGGATACTATCGCCGACAGGGCCGAGCTGACAATCGCGAAGGTTCCCGCCGTGCTTCGATGCCGCGTGTGTCGGCGGGAATTCACGATGACACGGGATAGCTGGCAGTTCTTCTGTCCGGATTGTGATTCTGCCGATATCGAGATCGTGACGGGGCGCGAATTTAAAATAATCAGTATTGAAGTCGATTGAGGAGGGTGGCATGATCAGCGTTGGGATTATCACAGTAAGCGACCGCTCGTCGAAGGGCCAGAGGGATGATCTTTCCGGGCCTGAAATTCGCAGATGGGCGCAGGAGAAGGGCTATTCGGTAACCGATGAATCGATAGTCCCTGATGAGATTGACGCAATTGCTGGAAAGCTGGTCGAGTACTCGGATAGAGGCATCCATCTCATACTGACAACCGGCGGAACTGGTTTCGCGCCGCGCGATGTTACCCCCGATGCGACGATGAGGGTTGTCGAGCGCATCGCGCCGGGATTCGCCGAAGCGATGCGGCAGAAGTCGCTGGAGATCACCCCTCACGCGATGCTGTCTCGTGCCGTGTCGGGCATACGGAAGCGGAGTATTATAATCAACCTTCCCGGCAGCCCGAAAGGCGTACGGGAGAATCTTTCTTTCATTGAAAAGGCGCTGCCCCACGCGGTTGAACTTTTACAGGGCGATGCCAGCGATTGCGGCGGCAGGAAACGGGATCGGCTTTTTCGCAATTTGCGGCTAGTTGAAAAATTTAACATA
>DHPI01000083.1:10779-13257 GCA_002407865.1 Spirochaetia bacterium UBA5368 | reverse complement strand
TTACCCCACCAACAAGCTAATGGGCCGCGGACTCATCCCCAGGCGGTAGGCCTTGCGGTCCCCACCTTTAATGGCTGCTGCATGTGCAACCACCATCTTATTCGGTATTAGCCACCCTTTCGAGTGGTTATCCCAAGCCCGGAGGCAGATTATCCACGTGTTACTCACCCGTTCGCCACTCGTCCCCCAATGCAAGCACTAGGGTTCCCGTCCGACTTGCATGTTTAAGACGCGCCGCCAGCGTTCGTTCTGAGCCAGAATCAAACTCTCCGTGATAGATACATCTATATGAGAGTTTTATTCGTTTCTTGTTAAAAAATTGACGTGAAACCAATCACATTTAAAATACTACTCAGTTTTCAAAGAACCACCCACGGGGAACTAACTCCCCGCTTCTCTGGGAATGGATTTATTAAATTTCGTTATTTTAAGCTCGCAAACACAAAATACTTAGAGGCTGGTGCGCCGTCAAGCATTTTTCCACTTTTTGCGGTGCGCTTGAAGTTATGAAATTTTTTAAAGAACCAAACCACTATCGTCAAAGCGTGATGAACATATATTTACGATCGCTTTTTAAGTCAAGCTTTTTTATAAATTATTTTAAATAATTTATAAAAAATAGTGTATGTCGCATCAATGAATTGCACTACAATTTATATCACACATTTTGTCAATCAAAATTATTTATTACCACTTCTTTTTTATGATTTCTTCGTATCCCTGAAGCATCCCGAACGACGCCCTGTCGAAATACAATACCACCCTGTTGTTGAGCTCTATTGCCTGTTCATAAATACTCGCGTCATTATAGAGCTTGTGCAATACAAAGACCCAGAGGTGCCGCTTGAGAAGCACAAGCGCCCGGTACAATTGCGACGCGGGAATACCCTGCGCAAACCGCTCCCTTCCCAGCTGCCTGAACCGCTGGATTGTTTCTTCCTTGGGATGCTGTTTCACTATCCATTTGGATATCTCGCGATATATTGAATTAGCGGATTCGTACACCATCTGCCTGTCAAGATTGCGATACGAAATAGTGTCTGGATTTTTCAGCACATCGTTCATAAAAAGCTCGGTAATCTCCTGATGGTTTTCCTCGATTAATTCTACAAATTTGTTTGTCAGAATATTGCTTTTTTTCATCATGCCGCACCCTGATCGCCAAGTTTCACTCCGCGCAAACGCTTCGTGTCAATAATGCTATCTGAAAAATGCATGTAAGTCAAGCTTATCTTGACTTCTTCGCACGATTTCATTTAATGCGGTGGGCATATGCCGTGTCGCACATCAACGCATTTTGCGTAAAACAGCGCGGTACGGCGGTGCAAATTAAATTAATTTGTAGAATATTTTTTGAAATTATTGTAGGGTTTTTTTAGTTTAGTTTGGCATGGCATGAAATGACTGATAACCGATTGCACATTCTCAGGAAAAAACTCGCCGGCGTAATCGACGAAAAAAAGATTAAATTTGCCCCTGATGACATCGGCGCATACTCACGGGACGAGACCTCCAACCTCTCCGGCATGCCCGATCTCGTGGTGACGGCCACGTCGGCGCAGGACGTGAGCGCCGTATTACGGCTCTGCAACGAACTCCGTATGCCGGTAATTCCTCGAGGCGCGGGAACTGGAGTAACAGGCGGCGCCGTTGCCGTTTCCGGCGGCGTTGTGCTGTCACTGGAAAAATTATCCCGCATTCTTGAAATTGACGCGAAAAACATGACCGCGCTGGTCGAGCCGGGCGTTATTACCGCCGATCTTCAACGGGCGGCCGCGGAACATGGCCTTATGTACCCCCCGGACCCGTCGAGCCTCGAATCGTGCTCCATCGGCGGCAATATCGCGGAAGGGGCCGGCGGGCCGAGAGCTGTAAAATACGGCACCACGAAGGATTACGTGCTGGGCCTCGAATTTGTGCTTCCCGACGGGAGCATTATCTCCACCGGCGGGAAATTTGTAAAAAACGCGACCGGCTATAATCTGACCGGCCTGCTGACCGGATCGGAGGGAACGCTTGCCGTCATCACCAGGGTGCTTGTTCGGCTGATTCCTGCGCCGGCCTGTACGTTAGACTTGCTGATTCCCTACGACTCGATCGACGACGCGGTCGACGACGTTTACGCCATTATTTCCGGGAAAATTGTGCCAGCCGCCCTCGAATTCATGGAAGAAGACGCCATACGGCTTGTGGCGCGCCATTTCAACAGCGACATACCGTTTCCCGATGCGCGGGCGCACCTTCTGGTGCAGCTTGACGGCGCCACCGAAGAAAGCATAGAGCATGATGTAAAAAAACTGTTGTCTGTCGTCAAAACGGGGGAAAGCCGCATAATTGCCGCGCAAAACAGGGCACAGAGCGAAAAAATTTGGAAGGCCCGCAGGGCCATCCGGGAAGCGGTGACTGCGGAAAGCCCCGTTTTTCTGGCAGAAGACACGGTAGTGCCCCGATCGGAAATTCCCGCGTTTCTGAAGGAGA
>DHPI01000083.1:883-10661 GCA_002407865.1 Spirochaetia bacterium UBA5368 | reverse complement strand
GTTTCTGAAGGAGATAAAACGGCACTGCTGCGCCCTGGACCTGCGTTCGGTAATGTTCGGACACGCGGGAGACGGCAATGTCCATATAGACGTGCTAAAATCCGACATGAGCGAAGGCGACTGGGCGCGACTGCTTCCCAGCCTCAAGCATGATATTTACCGCATTGCAATCGGCCATGGCGGCACAATAACGGGTGAACACGGTATCGGATTTACCAGGCGGGAATACTTGCAGCTCGCGATGAGTCCCGATGAAATCGCGCTTTTAAAAAGGATCAAGTCGGCGTTCGATCCGAACAGCATCTTAAATCCGTATAAAATTTTTTAAATTTAAGGAACGCCAATGGGCATCTCAACCAAATCGGAAAATGAGCCGCATGTCGGCGAACATTTTTCCATTCTGATTGCCGACGACGATCCGTCTGTGCGCGAACTGCTGATGGTAATTGTTTCATCGCTCGGCGTGAGCGCTGTCGACTATGCGTCAAACGGCGATGAGGCGTGGCAGATGGCAGCCGAACGCGACTACAGCGTCGTATTCATGGATGTTTCCATGCCCGTACTTTCGGGCATCGAGGCGCACAAAAAAATCAAGGAAAGCAAGCCGTCGCTCCCCGTTGTATTTATAACCGGCACATTCGACGAAGAGTCGATCATCGGTATTATTGAAAAGGAAAACGCGTTCGGATACATAAAAAAGCCGTTTAACATCGCCGAGATCGAATCCCTGCTCGCACGACTCCGTTCAGGCGCGCGTTAACCGCCCAAATATCAGCGGGCCTGCCGAATTATTCTTGATAATTATACTTTCAGAACTGTAATGTCGCGGTATTGAGCTCATACTACAACTCTGCATTGAGGTGGCATTGTGAAAAAAGCAAAGATCGGAATCATCGGGGGTTCGGGCCTCTATCAGATTGAAGGCATACGGACAATTGACGAAGTTATGCCGAAAACCCCCTGGGGATATCCCTCCGACAGCATTACGCTCGCGGAGATCAACGGTTCTATCGCGGCGTTTCTGCCGCGCCACGGACGGGGGCACTTTATCCTTCCCCATGAAATCAATTACCGTGCGAACATCGCCGCAATGAAGATGCTTGGCGTTGAAGAAATACTGTCGTTCTCGGCGGTCGGCAGCCTTAAGGAAGAAATCAAGCCGATGGATTTTGTGCTGCCCGACCAGATCATCGATCGGACAAAATCACGCGTATCGACGTTTTTCGGCGACGGCATCGCCGCGCATGTTTCGATAGCGCACCCATTTTGCGAGCGCCTTCAGGAAAAGATTGTTCCCGTCGCAAACAATATGGGAATTACCCTTCACAGGGGCGGCACGCTGATCTGCATGGAAGGGCCGGCCTTTTCAACAAAAGCCGAAAGCAACCTCTACCGCTCGTGGGACGCAAGCATCATAAATATGAGCACGCTGCCCGAAGCAAAGTTAGCACGCGAGGCGGAAATCTGCTACGCTCTCATATGCATGAGCACCGATTACGACTGCTGGAAGGAAGACGAAGAGCACGTGTCGGTGGAAATGGTCGTGAACAATCTCAACCGGAACGCGGACAACGCGAAGGCTCTGCTTAAGGCGCTTATCCCCCACATGGAGCACGAGCGATCGTGCGCATGTAAAGACGCGGCGAATTACGCGGTCATCACCGCAAAGGAAAAACAGGACAAAAAACAGGCGAAAAAGCTGAAGGCGGTTCTGCCAAATTATTTTTGATGGCCGGGGCCATGCGCAACGCTATTGAAACCTCGTCACTGACAAAATTCTACGGAACTTTCCGCGCCGTTGACGCCCTTGACCTTGCTATCGCTCCCGGGGAGATTTACGGCCTCCTCGGGCCCAACGGCACCGGCAAAACCACTGCTATAAAAATGTTTTACCAGCTGCTTAAACCGAACGACGGCCGGATTACGCTGCTTGACAGGGAGCTTCCGCACGACGGCGTGCAATCGGACATCGGTCACGTCCAATCCAGTGTCTAAACACACCAGAGCGAACCGTTTAGTTCTTACGCCAGTAACTGCGCTTTGACCAGCGCTCGTTCTGCTCCCTGACGACTCCCATCGCTATACCATAACAGCCCATTTCGCTGTCAATGGTTTCCATGACTTTTGTTCTTCGACGTACCTCGTGAATTACCCGCTCGATGAGATTTGTGCAGCGAATGGTTTTCCAATGACGACCCGGCATTCCGTGCGGTAATCCTTTGCCGCCTTCCCGTCGGTTGTTCTCTGGATGGCCACTCCTGTTCTGCCCTCCATGAACTCCCTGAACGCCTTTTCGACATATTCCTCCAATACAAAACAACTGGGTAGTTCTAATAATTCTGTAAGTAGTTTTAATCCCATCTCATTTTTCTGTTAGATATTTTTTGTGGTGAAAACCATCTTAGAATTTGAGACGGGATTTTCTATCTATTTCTTTATTTATTGTTCAATTTTCCCAACTTTCCGGAATGAGCCAATTATTATATATACGTACTCATCGGGATGATGAAAAAACCGATTCAGCAAAAGGTGTATTCTCTGAAATTGAACTGGAAGTGCTCGAAGCATGTGAAACAAAATTAATTTCAGATAAAAGCACAATACGGAGACCTGAAAAATATTCAATAGCCTGGGCTTCGTTGCTGGTTACGATTATGGGAGGATATCAGGCTTTGCCGTCTGCGAAGCCTTTTGGGCAAACAACTCTATGGCGCGGCCTGATTCGTCTTGAAGGTGCAGTAATGGGATATCAGGTCGCTTCTGAGAGAAGTGGGAGGTTCGTGTCATAAAATTTCAGGTTTTTCAGTTTTAGTTTTGTGCCACATATTTCCCCTTCTCCCTCTTCAATTTCTCGGAAGGGAGAAGGGGCAGGGGGATGAGGGCGTTGCGTTTGGGTGCGTAGCACCTGAGAAAGTGCGCCCACTTTCCAGTTTAGAAAGAAATAAAGATTGTACTTTCGTTTTATATTGAATATAATTTTTTGGGCTTTTCACTGCAAGAAATGCTTTTTCCGAGAGGTCATTCGATGATAAAAACAGAGCTCATAACCCAAAGATTCGGTCTGTACGAGGCGCGCATAGACCTTGACCTCAACGTGCGCTTTACCGGATCGTCCCTGCAGTCATTTCTGGGCATGGATGGCGGTATTATAATCGCCGAAGCCTTAGATGTGTTCCCCGAGCTCGTCGGAATCGAACCGAAGATAAAGGCGATAATCGAGGGCCGCAAACGCGAAACCTCGCTAAAGCGCATCAATCGCCTCAACAACGTGGAAATACCATCGGAAATAATTTTCGACATCTACATCCTTCATGACGATACCGGCGACGGCACCGCGGCGCTGGTGGTCAGGGATGTCACGGGAGAATCCCTCATTCGCCAGTCGCTCCAGCAGCGCAGAAACGAGATACATCTCCTCCAGCAAAACCTTGCCAAGAAGAACGCCCAGCTCACAAAAAGCGAGGAGGAGCTGCGGCAGCTCAACAAAGGCCTCGAGCAGATGGTCGACCGCCGCACCCGCGAGCTCCGGGAAAGCATAGATCTCTCCCAGAGGCTTTTCAGTCAGACGGTCAACGCCCTCATGTTCGCTATGGAGAAGCGCGACCCCTATACCGTGGGTCACCAGCATCGGGTGGAGGCCCTGGCCGCAGCGATAGGCCGTGAGCTCGGACTGTCCGAGCATGTTATCGAGGGAATAAGCGTGGCAAGCCGACTCCACGACATAGGTAAGATCTACGTACCCAGCGAGTTCCTTACCAAGCCGATGCGGCTCAACGAGGTTGAAACGAGCGTAGTCCAGACGCATCCGCGCGTTGGATACGAGATACTTCGCGATATAGAGTTTCCATGGCCGGTGGCGACCATTACCCTCCAACACCACGAAAAATGCGACGGCTCGGGCTATCCGGACGGCCTCATAGGGGATGAAATCCTTCTCGAATCGAAAATCATAACCGTGGCCGACGTGGTCGAGGCCATGGCGACCTTCCGCCCTTATCGCTACTCCTCGAGCATCGAAAGCGCGCTCGAGGAGCTCGAGGATAACGCCGGAAAACTGTACGATTCGGACGTTGTACGCATCTGCCTCGAATTGTTTCGTGAAAAAGGATTCAAGTGGAGCGGTTAGTCCGGGCGGGTGATCTCGAAGGAAAGCACGGTTATATCATCTTGAAGCGGCACATCGCCGCGAAACCGGTCGCAGTATTCGAGAATCCGCATATGCGTCTCCTCCAGGGTCGGAGCCCTTGAAAAAGCGAACAGTTCCTTCAGCCCCTCGTCAAAACCGATCACTCCACCCGCGTCGTTTCTGGACTCGGGAAGACCATCCGTATAGAGAAACAGCCTGTCCCCTGGGCGGAGCGGCACAGCGATCGCCCTTGTACCGATCGGAGACCTGAACCCCAGCATCGTCCCCTCCCCCCGGTGGAATTGGATAGAGCCGTCGGAACGCATTACCGCCGGCGACGGATGCCCGCCCGATGCGAACCTGAAGATGACCGTATCGCGGTCCAGTCTTGTGAGGATGCCGTAAATACAGGTTACATAGTTCTGGTTGAGGTTTCCAATAAGCGTGTCGTTGAGCCTTTCGAGCAACACGTCCGGCGATCCGCCATGATTTCTGAACACCTGGCGGAGGCTTGATTTCAAAAGCGCTATGAAAAGCGCGGCCGTCACCCCGTGCCCAGTTACATCGCCGATAAAGACGGCAAAAGAACCGTCTCCCATCCCGGTAAGCGACATAAAATCTCCTCCAACCTCCTCGAGTGGGCGGTATGTATATGCCGTGCGTAGCCAGGACGCTTTCGGAGGGATGAATTCCACCAACTCGCGCTGGACCTTTTCGGCCATGAGCAGTTCCTTGGTCATCCGGTCATTGCTGCGCTGCAGCTCCTCACGGCTCTTGATGAGGGATTCCTCCATGGCGTGCAGCCTGTTGATATATCGGAGCGTCGTTTCATTGAGGGTCTTGAGGTTTTCGTCCTTTCGACGGAGCGTCTCGCTCAGGAGCGACACCTCGTTCTCCGCCTGCTGCAGGAGGCGCCGGGCATCGAGCTCCTGCGTAACATCGTGGACCACCACAAGCGCGCGCCGCGGATTCGTAGCCAGAGGAAGAAGGTGAAGATTGTAGTAAGCCCTTCCGGTTGAGCCGAGGATACCGGAAATTATGAACTCTCTTTTGCCGTCGAGCACCGTCTCGATGTCCGATTCCCGGCCGACCAGCTCGGGGAAGATGTCGAATACGAGGATCCCGTCAGGGATTTGGACCCCCAGGAAATCCGAAATGCCGCGGCCGGGCCCGTTAAGCGAGAGCCGATCGTCCAGGTAAACGAAGTGGAGGCCAAAACGGTCGCACAGATTCGTATCGATGGGCAAATCCGGTATGGTCATACGGTTTCACCTGGATGTAGGCAATGCGGCGGGCATCGCATATTATCACCCCAGGAATCTCGAGGCCAGTGAGGTAAAGACCCCTTCAACGTTCTCACCAGTCTTGCAGCTTGTACAGAAAACCGGAAAGTCGGCCGGAAGGCCGGCGGAACGGGAAATGCCCTCAACGTCCACCCCCCCGGAAACCAGGTCGGTCTTGTTTAAAACAATAATGCCGGCCGAGCCGGGGTTGGCATCTTCGAACGCACGAACTCGTGACGGTATGTTCCCTATAGTCTCTGAACGGCCGAGATCACCGATGAATATGGCCCCGGCGGCCCCGGCAAGATATGAAGCGCCCGCCTTCTGCAAGCCCTCTTCGCTCGCCAGGTCCCATATTATCAGGACCACTGAATCCCCTCCAAAAGAGACTTCTTTTTTCGATATATGGACTCCAATTGTCGTAAGGTAGTTCTCGCTGAACTGATTGTAAACGAACCTCTGTATCAGGCTCGTCTTGCCGACCGCGAAATCTCCCAGCAGACACACCTTTTTCCGTATCACCATGGTGAAGTCACCGCCTGCCGCCTTTTATGGCGCATCATCATCGCTTATTTACCCTGTGCCATTCTCGCGAATATCATTATTCCTCGTTCGTCGCGGTGCGCCGCCATCCGGGGGTCCGATTCGATAAGCGCCGGATCGAACGGAAAAGCGTGTACCCTGGCTGGGGCAATCCCTCTGGAGATAAGGGCGGCACGCACAGCGGCCATCCTTCGCTCCGCCAGCGACTTGTTTATCTGAAAGGTCCCCGTGTCATCCGCGAACGCGACCACGTCCACGTGGATTCCGGGGCTGTGCCGGATGATTTCATAGATACGATTTATCAGAAAATTCTGCTCCTTTCCGATCTCTGCGATGTTGATTGGAAAGCGAATAACGATCTTTTCAAGCTCCACCCTTGTCTGGGCCAGCAACACGTCGTCCATGCGCTTCCGGATGGCCTCCATCTCCTCGCGATACCGGCTTATTCGCTCAATATCGGCCACCAGTACCCGATTGTCGACGCTTTTTACCCCCGGCGCGGATACAAGCGCTTCGCCCAGGCCTCGGACGACGTCCTCTGACGATGCGATGCCCTTGGCCGTAACGGCTCCGCGGCCCACCTTGAGGTCAATGTCGTACATATGCGCCGGCAGAGCCTTTGCCAGATGCTTTGCAAGCGCCTGTTCCAAACGGGCATCGTTCCAGGCATGATAAATCGCGGCGCCGACAAGGCATAGAAGGACAAGCCCCACGACCGCCCCGGCGCGCTTGAGGCTCCTGAAGGAAGAGGCGTCCGGACAGTCCCTGGAAGGCATGGTGCTGAACCGCTCGACGAAAGCCCTTACCGGCGCGCGCAGCGGTTCGAGTAAATCGACATCGCCCTTGAACGAACGCATCAGCGATCGATTTGCGTTATGCAGCTCGAGCGTGAATTTATTTACCTCGAGATTGAACTCCATGTCGGGGGTCCCGGTAACGACAAAGGCCGCGTAAAAATACGGCTCCGCGCGGATCAGTATGCGGGCGTCACCGTATGAAATCTCGTGTACATCCTCGTCCTTTTTCTTGGCGAACGAGGTCCTGATAAAGTCCCTGATGGCGGTCAGCATGCCGCTCACCAGGTCGCTATCCACCTCGCCCTCGCCCTTACGCGAATGGTGGGCCATGAGGATGCCGCTCTTCTTTTCGATTATGAAGAGCTCCTCCACTATGAATGGAAGGGAGTCTCTCAGCATGAGCTCGCCGGCGGGAACGCCGGTGATGCGCGAGCGTATGCGGTAACGCCACAGGCGCATGCTGGTCGCCGCCTCCAGCCTGCTGTCGATGTAGTGAGCAAGGGAGCGGAGCGCCTCTCCAAGCATTTTGGCGACTATTGAGCCCATTATCGGGTAGACGTCATCGAACAGGTCCGAGCGGGGAATATAGTCCTTCCCTTTTATTGTACGCAGGTCCTTTTCAACCACATCGAGGCGGCGGGCGTTCTTGTAGGCCAGCCGTATTTCATCGACGGTCTCCGCTACCGGGTAGAAGGCTATCCTGATGAGATCACCGTCAGTGCGCGATTCGATGATGCGCCGCCGATGGAGCGCCTGCACAAGTCGATAGGCCTCGCTGGTGGAGACGCCAACGTCGCGGGCCAGCAGGGAGTAGCTCGTTCGGATTGCCAGCCGCATTTGGTCGGTCAGCTCCATGAGCACCCCGAGCGCAAGCGCCTCTTTATCATCGAGATTGTGCCGCCTTACGAAGTGGCGCAGGTACGGGTTGTCGAGCTCATCGATCCGCTTAAGCGCCTTTATATCGATCGCTTTTTTCATTAAAAACCGTTTCGCCGTTCAACCTCAAAAGGCATGGTTCTCACCCAGCAGGATTCATTTCAATTATAGCCCCCTCAGAAACGATTATCAAGTAATATTCTTCTTGCGCCCCATATATCATCATGCACACCATTGTACCATAGGGCGGGCGCCGCGGCACCCGCATCTAATCTATGAATGCCGGAAAAAACGCCTCGACCCGGCGCCCTCCGCGTATGTCGATATAGCCGTCCGCTGGCTGGCGCCCGCGGTGGGTCGGGCGGCCTTTCATCGCAGGCAACAAGTCGTCGAAAACACACAAAGAACCGAGGACGCCATGAAATCACGCACACGTAAAAAGATCGCGCCCAAAGAACTTAACGACTTCCTGAAAATGCAGCGCTCCGAGGCCGAGGCGGTCGAAATCTACTCGAGGCTCATCAGCCCGGCCTCGACTGGCCCCAACGCGAAAATTCTCGCAAGGCTCGCCAAGGAAGAAGAGCGCCATTACGACCTGCTTAAGAAATATACCGGCGTCGACGTCAAGGCGGGCCGCATCGCCGTGTACTGGATACTCTTTGCCGCGCGCGTCTCGTCGCGCTCAAGCTTCTGGAGCGCGACGAGACGCGCGCCATAGCGCAATATAAGAAGTACCGAAGGAGGTATCCGGACGTTGCGGCGATAGCGGAGGATGAGAAGAAGCACGAGTACACGCTCATAGGGATGCTCAGCGAAGACCGGTTGAACTATATGGGTTCGGTGGTGTTGGGACTTAACGACGCGCTGGTGGGGTTCACGTTCGCCCTCTCGAATACCCGGCTCATCTGGGTCATCGGCCTCATCACCGGCATCTCGGCCGCGCTCTCCATGGCGTCATCGGAGTACCTCTCCACGAAGGCGGAGTGCGGAGACACCAGTGCGGCAAAGGCTTCCATATACACCGGCTTCGCCTACATAGTGACCGTGGCCCTTCTTGTGACGCCTTATATAGTTTTCGGGAGCCGCTTCCTGTCCCTCGCGGTTATGTTCGTCTGCGCGATCGGCATCATAGCGATCTTCAATTATTATTACTCCGTGGTGAAGGATGAATCATTCCGCGCCCGCTTCGCAGAGATGGCGCTCCTCTCCGACGGAGTGTCGCTGGTGAGCTTTCTCATCGGCCTCGCGCTCAAAAGCTATACGGGAATCGACATGTAGCCGATTGGTGAGCCCACCCATCCCCCTCTCCTTGAGCGAAAGAGAGCAAATTGTGATTGACTGTAGGCTGTTTTACCATAAACTCCAGGCACACCATCATCACGGGAGAAAGCGATGGCACAGCACGAGGTTACAAAACCGGTCGAGCTCCTCGACGATAAGGGACACATCATAGAAGAAGGCTGGGCGCGTCGGCTATACTGGAAATACGACCACGCAAAGATCAAGGCGCCCTGGTTCCGCAAGAAGGAGTGGGACTACTACTATGTGCTCTCACAGGAGCGCGGCTACGGCATAACCTTTACCATGTCCGACCTGGGCTATGCCGGGCTGTTCGCCCTGGCCTGGCTCGACTTCCGGGACGGCTCATACACCCAGGTGGACACCATGAGCATGCTTCCGCGTGGAAAGACTGGTTTTTCGCCCACATCCGAGACGGGCGACGTCGGCTTTTCCGACAAAAAGCTTTCGCTCTCCTATCGGGTGAGGGGCAATGAACGCATAATAACGGTCGAATGCCCGGGCCTCGTAAACGGCCGGGGCGAGCGCGGCCTTTCGGGCGAGATCACGCTCACGCGCGACCCTGGGATGGACACCATGTGCATCGCCACATCCTGGAAGGAGAACCGCAGGGCCTTTTATTTCAACCAGAAGATCAACTGCATGCCGGCCAAAGGCGCGATCACCATCGGTAAAACGAAATATATATTCGACCCCAAAGACTCCTTCGGCGGGCTGGACTGGGGGCGCGGCAACTGGACATACAAGAACCGCTGGTACTGGGGCTCCGCCTCGGGCCTGCTCGACGGCCGGCCCTTCGGCTGGAACATCGGCTACGGCTTCAGCGATCGCACGCCCGCCTCGGAAAACATGGG
>DHPI01000083.1:0-739 GCA_002407865.1 Spirochaetia bacterium UBA5368 | reverse complement strand
GATGGTTTTCTACAATAACAGGGCCCACAAACTCGACGAGGTGACCTTCCACATCGACACATCCAACTATATGGTGCCGTGGAGGTTCACATCAAACGACGGGCGTTTCGAGATGGACTTCGAGCCGGTGGTCGACCGCGCGAGCGCCGCGAACTTCGGAATCATCAAAACCGACCAGCACCAGGTGTTCGGCTATTCCACCGGGCATGTTGTTCTCGACGACGGCAAAAAACTCAAGGTTAACCGCCTGCTCGGATTCGCGGAGGATGTGCTCAACTGGTATTAAAACGCCTTGTTTTTGCAAATCCCACGCCGGGCGCGGAAAAACCTTCGCCGGCGAATGGCGCATTATTTGCCGCGTAACAGCCGGACACTGAAGGGCTTGCCCGATTTGGCCGGGGCGGCCGATAAATCGTACAATTTTTATCTTGGGTCCCGCCATTACATGCCCCCCTGGGATGAAAAGGACTTATATCTCCACATCACGGAGATGGTCCACCGGGACGCAGAAGGAAGGCCCGCCCATCCGGAACAGGCCCAATGGATCAATCAGAAGATCCCGATCTCATCGATCCGCTTGATCAATTTATTGGTTTCGGAAAGCGCTACTATGATCTTCTGATAACGTTTCCGGGGCAGGCGACGTTTTTGCCATAGCCCAGCGAAGGCCAATGTGCCGAAGGTCGAGGAACGCAGCGACGAAGCGCATAGCCCGTGAGTCTGTCGCAAAAATAATTAA
>DHPI01000076.1:37057-49329 GCA_002407865.1 Spirochaetia bacterium UBA5368 | reverse complement strand
TTTTTTAATTTATAGAGATTCCCTTAAAATAGATACCTTCAAATTCATGAGCAGGTTTATCGTGAAGCATCAGTTGATGAACGACGCGGATATCCATACCGCGATCCTCGCGCATGCCCGTGAAAATAACATCCATATCCAGGATGTCGACGACCTTGTAGAAAATTATATCGATGAAATCGTGCCGTTCTTCAATCTGCTGTCGTATTATAAAATAGGTTACTGGATAGCAAATTTCTTTCTTAACAAGCTGTACGAAGTCGTAATAGACCGGGAGAACACCTCGAAGATTGATAAAATACCGAAAGACGCCGCCGTAGTCTTTGTCATGAATCACCGCAGCAACGTGGATTATGTACTCGTTGCGTATATGCTTGCGCGCAATATCTCAATCAGCTATGCCGTCGGCGAATGGGCTCGCGTATGGCCGCTTGAATATATATTCAAATCGTTCGGCGCGTATTTTTTGCGACGGCAATACCGCGAGAAACTCTATCACACCGTACTTGAAAAATACATTCAATTGATCAGCCTGCAGGGGGTTACGCAGGGAATTTTTATAGAAGGCGGCCTTTCCCGGGACGGAAAATTCAGGGATACGAAGGTCGGCCTTCTCGATTATATTGTGAAGATTAAAAAAAATCCTGAGTTCAACCGCGAAATCGTCTTTGTCCCCGTTGGCATCAATTACGACTGGGTGCTTGAAGACCGTGTGCTTATACAGGAATGGAAGAACAACAAGGAGAGGAGCGGCCTTCGTGACAATGTATCGTCGCTTATACGGATATCGATCAGGGGGCCGTATATCATACTGGCGAACTTTATCAGGTATGCAACGGGAAGATTGAAAGAACACGGCTATGCGAGCGTCAGCTTCGGAGATCCGGTGCCGGTTTCCAGGTTTTTAAAAAAGCATCCCGATTTTTTTAAACTCGATAAATACGCGAGGCTCGTGACGATTAAGGGATTTGCCGACGAACTGCTGAAGGATATCGGCGGGGTCGTACCGGTCACGCCGGTAAGCCTTGCCGCGAGGGCAATTATGCAAATCGGCAAAGATTCATTCGATAAAAGCGCGATTGTCGCGGCGATACTCGATATAAGCAGAGAATTGAAGAAGCACAGGCGCAGGTTTGTGACGGGGAGGGCGTTCAAAACCCATACCCGGATTTACGAGCACCTGAAGGAGGAAAAGAAGGACCGGCAGAAGGAACTGGTGTCATTTGAGGAGGATTTTCTCGATGCCTCGGAGGCGCGCAACATCGCCAGGATGGCGCTTGATATCATGAGGCGCCGGAGGTTTGTCATTGTCAGGAAGAATACTATAACAATCAACACGAAATATCACGCATTTATTGAGTACTACTCAAATCTGCTGAGTTGATTATGACGGCATATCTGGTATGAAATCTCGATTACGCGCGGCATGCATTATTGCGCCGTTTATTATAACATCAATAATACTATCGCCCATGCACATCACAGGGTATACACGGGATAACGTTCATTCGGCTGATGCGGCTGCCGGCGGCGAGTGGATCGTGCTGATTCACGGCCTGCTCAGCAGCCCGCGCGCCATGAGAAAAATCAAATCCGCGCTCGTTGCGCGCGGATACTCCGTATTGAATTTTGGCTATGACAGCAGACAGCAGTCCATCAGAACGTCCGCAGTCCTTCTGGATACTGAAATAAAGAGGGTCATACCGAATACCGCAGGAAAGATACATTTTGTAACGCACAGTCTCGGCTCCATCATCGCCAGGTATTATTTTGAAAAAAGCAATCCCGGCAATCTCGGTCGATGTGTCATGATCGCGCCTCCGAATCATGGGTCAATCTGGGGCAGAAGGCTTATTAAAAATATACCGTTTTTCAATTTTGTGCTCGGAATTGCCGGACAGGAGGTGCGGTATCCGCCCGAAAAAAGCCTTCACAATCCTCCCCCATGCGAATTCGGCATCATTGCCGGTGGAATGGGTAACAGTTTCGGAATCAATCCCCTGATTCCCGGGGATAACGACGGGACAATCGCCGTATCTGAAACACGCCTGGACGGGATGAACGACTTCGTTCTTGTCAGGGGGCAGCACACCATGCTCCTGTTTCAAAAAAAAGTGATCGATAATATCCTCCTTTTTCTGGAGACAGGAAATTTCGACCATTGAACCGGCCTCGTGCCGACATTGCGAAAAACTGTAACACCGGTGTTTCATCCCAATTTGTTTATTTAAAATCGCGAAAAAGGCTTGAAAAGCTGTTGCGGGTAATGGACATTGAATGCGCCGAACATCAAAATTAGATTATGCGCATCGATGCGGTTTTGCACTACTGGCTTTCATGCATATAACAGGTGAAATGTATGAAGATATTGATTCTGAACGGAAACCCGAATCCCGACGTGCATGATTTCGAACGCTATCTTGCACGGTTTACGAAAATCCTCGAAGAAAAGGGGCATGGGGTTGCCCTCCATACGCTTCGCGACATGAAAATACAACCGTGTTCCGGATGTTTCAACTGCTGGGTCAAAACGCCGGGACTTTGCAGCTTTAAGGACGATGCTGATAAAAACGCGCGGGCGTTCCTGGCGGCCGATCTGGTGATCCTCGCATCGCCGATTATAATGGGATTCATAAGCGCAATAACCAAGAACGCGATGGACAGAATAATCCCCCTTATCCATCCATATCTCATCGAAGTGAACGGCGAAGTCCATCATATGAAGCGGTACGATGCGTATCCTCGTCTTGGCTTGCTGCTGGAAAAAGAATCATGTACCGACGATGAAGACATGACCATCATACACGATATATTTAAACGCGCGGCAATAAATATGCATTCATCGCTCGATTTCGTTCACTATACGACAATACCGGCGGAGGAGGCGGCAGATGCGGTTGACATTCATTAATGGCTCTCCACGGGGCGTAAAAAGCAATACCGGAATTCTCATGGGACACTTCCTGAGGGGATTTTTTGAAAAAGATGGTAACGTGTGCGATGTCGAATATCTCGTAAAACACCGCAAAGATCCCGGTGTTCTTGTCGATATTTATAAAAAATCCGAATTTGTGATTATCGGATTTCCTCTGTACGTGGATGGCATGCCGGGAAGCGTAAAGCAATTTTTCGAACACCTTGCGCCGCTTGTCGGACGCGAGGGAAATCCGGCGCTCGGCTTCGTAATCCAGTGCGGTTTCCCCGAAACACACCATACCCGTTTCGTTGAAAAATATGTCGCGAAGCTTGCGAAACGTCTCAACTGCCGGTATTTAGGCGCCATTTTAAAGGGAGGATGCGAGGGCCTTGCGATCCAGCCCCCGTTTTTGACCGAAAAGTACTATGAATACTTTTACCAGCTTGGCAGGGCGTTTGGACTGGAAGGCGCCTTTGACGCGACGTTGTGTGCGAAACTCGCGCGCCCTGAGCACCTTTCCCGTGAAAACCTTGAACAGGTGATTCCCTTTGTCAATAGCGCACTGTGGGACATGTTGCTCGAACAAAACGGGGCGAAGGATAAAAGCTTCGACAGGCCGTACCAGTCATGATTCCGGTGCGATGATAGGGAATACACTAAATTACCTGACTCAGGTAATAAAAGACCACTTTTAATAAAATTGTGTGGACAATTATAGTGTTCTATAGCCTCTGGTCGCAAAGATGAGTTATTGCATATATAGTTCCTTCCAGTTTTGTGGCGCCAGCGGCCATTTTTTCCAACAGACGACATGAGCGCTTATACGTGATTGATTGAACGCTCTGCGGAAGTATAAATTATATTCAATAGACACTTCATATCGAAATTTACCACTATAACAGGATACAGCATACGCATGGAAAAATTCAGACACCTCGGATTGTCAGAGACGTTATTACATGAACTACAAAAAAAAGGATTTTCAGAACCAACCGAAATCCAGGCGGCGGTGATTCCTCTGCTCCTCGGATCCGATGTTGATATTATAGGACAGGCCCAGACCGGGACCGGGAAAACGGCGGCCTTCGGGCTGCCGCTTGTCGAAACAATAGACGAACATACGGGATCGGTGCGGGCGATAATTCTTGTGCCCACCAGGGAGCTTGCGATACAGGTTTCCGATGAAATAAACTCGCTCAAGGGAAAGAAAAAAATCCGGATACTGCCGGTATATGGCGGGCAGTCCATGACGGAACAAATGCGGCACATTAAAGCGGGTATCGACATCGTCGTCGGAACGCCCGGCAGGATAATGGACCATCTCAGGCGAAAGAGCCTGTGTCTTGAAAATGTATCGTACGCGGTGCTGGATGAAGCTGATGAAATGCTGAATATGGGATTCATCGACGACGTTGAAACGATATTGAGCAAAACAAATCCCGAAAAACGGACGCTTCTTTTTTCCGCGACGATGTCCGACCACATACTGAAAATCGCACAGCGGCATATGCGGAAATATGAGGTTATATCGGTCAAAAAAAACTCGCTGACGGTGGCACAGACAGAGCAGAAGTACTATCAGGTGTCTTCATCCGATAAATTCGAAGCGCTCCGCAGAATCCTCGATATAGAATCTGATTTCTACGGCCTTATTTTCTGCGGAACGAAGTCAATAGTCGATGAACTTGCCGGCAGGCTCGTGGAATGGGGCTATAACGCTGAAGGAATTCATGGTGATTATTCTCAAAGCCAGCGGGAGAGCACGCTTAACAAATTCAGGAAGAAACGCGTGAATATCCTCGTAGCGACTGATGTCGCCGCCAGGGGAATTGACATTACCGACCTTACGCATGTCATTAATTATTCGCTTCCCCGGGATGCTGAATCGTACATTCACAGGATTGGGAGAACGGGCAGGGCGGGAAAAAAGGGAACCGCGATAACCTTTGTCAGCGCCTCGGAACTCCGGAAACTGACGGCAATAAGCAGAATAACCAAAACCGAAATACGAAGAGAACAATTGCCTTCAATTTCAGATATTATACACGCGAAAAAGGACCGACTTTCATGTGATCTGCGCGCCATACGGGAACAGGGTTTACACGGAGAATATCTCGAAATCGCCGCTCAGATGCTTAACGAGAGCGATCCCGCCGACATACTGGCCGCGCTGATGAAACACGTTTTTAAAGGCGAACTTGAAAAAAGCAATTATCCTGAAATAAAGCAGATAAAAGATAGCCCTGCAAAACGAGGGAATCCTCATATAAAAGGGGGCGCGGAAAATGTAGTGGTATCGCTTGGCAAAAGGGACGGTCTTACCCCGAAAAAGCTCCTTCGTTTTATCCAGAATGAATCGAACATACAGGCGAAATCCATCAGGGAAATAACTATCAAAGAAAGCGTTTCATTTCTTTCAGTGCATCCGGGCGATGCGGACAGAATCGTGAAAGCGTTCAAAAATCACAGGCGCAACAGCAAACCGCTTGTATATACATCCGCCCCAAGCGTAGCGTCAAAAAATAAAAAGATTGGCTCGCGCTGGCATCGGGCATAAATAATCATTGGCGCTCGGGCAGCGCTGCTCCCCGCAGGCAATTATGCTGACGAACGCACGAAGATTGCCAGCATGATCGAGAATAAAAATTTATCACGCGCTTTCGTATTTTTTATAAAAGTAGCCGATCGCATCGTCGATATCTTCAAATTCCAGTGAATGACGCTTGCAGCCCTTGCGCGAACAGATGTTTACCCTGCCGCCTTCCGACAGCGTCAGAGGAATCATCGGAGCGCCGCATGATTCACAGACGCGCTTGCTTTTAAATTCCGCGGAACACTGCGGGCAAAAAAAACGCGCAATCGCTTTTTCGGCAATCTCGCCGGCGCTCTTGATGTTGAAGCTGCCATAGATCGGGCTCAGCCACAGATCCATGGCCTTTTTCTCAATTTCAATTTTCACATGGACTCCCGGCTGTTCATCAACGGGATTCTTGCTGTCCATAAGACTTGCTCCGCAGGAGTCGCATTTCAGGTTGAACGACATTGCTTTATCCATACGGTTCACCACCTCTTTTTTTACTGGTGCAAATGCAGGCAAGCTTTGATGAATGTAATATAAAATGAAAGCCGACAACAGTCAAATGATACCGCGCACAGCTTCAACAAATCATTTATACTTTGATAGCGCCCGGAAAAACAGGATACACACCCGCATAAAATGTTCGTGTTTTGGATTTTGCCTGGCTCAAATAACAATTGACACTTTGTTTTAATTGTGTTGTGTATTGTTACATGGCGTGATTAGCTAAATTAACCTGCATGATAAAGAGTTATCCAATATGAAAAAAACTATTATTGTCATAGGATTGATATGTGTCGTGGGGGCGGCCTTGTTTCTTGGCTACGCACTCTATACAGAAAAAATTCTTGTACGTCTTCCGATGCTTGTGCTGGAGGATCCGGTTATCACATTTTCTGTCGGAAACGGTTATTACAGGGAAACGCCTGCTGAAAAATGGAAAACAGCGATAGTCGGGAGCAAACTTAAATACGGATGGGAAATAAAAACCGAAGCTGATTCATTCATGGATATACGGTTTACCGAAGATATGGCAGTGCGCGTGTCTGAGGACAGCCAGCTGAGGATTGATACGCTTACCATACGACGGCTTGTGTTGCAGTTGCAGAAGGGTTCGGCGTACGGCAAGTTCGATAAGCTTTTCAAGGATCACGAAATTGAGGTCAAAACACATACAACAATCGCCGCGATTCGCGGAACAACGCTTGGATTCGAGTTGACGGAGGTAGCCAACGGCGGGGATAGCGCGAATAAAAAAACTACGCAATCCGAAACATCGCAAAATTCCGAAGAAAGAAAGCTCGAAATAGCGACAATTGTGTATTCAATGACCGGCATTACCGAGGTATATAATCCCGCCTTTGATGAACAGCGGGTGTTGCTTTCAAACCACAACAAAATACTGGTAAAATCCGATCAGCCGCCGGGAAATCCCGAGCCGCTTACTGAAAAGGAAATTGAGCGCCTTAAAACGATTTTCAACTCAATACATACAGAAGAGGTGCTTCTTATAACAGATAAGATATTATTCGAGGTGGCGAAAGCCGATATACTGCCGCAGTCGAATGCCGAGCTTGATAAAATTGTCGAGATACTGAAAAAGAAACGTGTTGTCGTTCGAATTGAAGGCCATACCGATTTTACGGGGGATGCATCGTTTAACCAGGCGCTTTCCCGTAAACGGGCATTCGCCATCCGCAACTACCTTGTAAAAAATGGCGTCGATCCTTTTACCCTTGAAGTGGCCGGGTACGGGGCAAGCAAACCGATTGCAAGCAACGCGACGGAAGAGGGCAGGTCTCTTAACAGAAGGGTCGAATTCATAATTGTGAAATAAGCGTTTATTACCGAACAATACGAAAGATGTTTACCATCATTTATGGTGATATATAAATTTCATATATACATGTATAAATGTGATATTGACGTTGACACTGGCGTGCAAAAATTATAATTTATTATAAGGATTTACTGGATTTTGCACTTGCGGTAGAAGGATGGTTCTATGCACAGGATGCTTGCATACTGCGGCATATCGTGTTTCGAGTGCCCCGTCTATATGGCAAGCCGCGCGGACGATCACGATGAACGCCTCAGAATAGCGCGTCTGTGGTCGAAACTTTACAACATGAATTTACAGCCGCACGATATCAATTGTGATGGATGTAAAAGCTCGGGAATGCGTCTTTTCGAGCACTGCCGTAAATGCGAAATACGGGCATGCGCCCGCGGCAAAAACCATGAAAGCTGCGCGTACTGCGCCGGTTACCCGTGCGCCAGCCTGTATTATTTTCTTTCCGAACAGCCAACCCTCGACGCGAAGTGCAATCTCGAAGAGCTCCGAAGTAATACATACACAATTTGAAAATACACGCCGAAGGCGATGATACGCATCCTCGCCTTCGGTGTGTATGGTTTAGCATCACTGAATAACATTACATGAAAACGAATTACTCGCATGTGTCAATGTGCCCCATTTGTCATAACCCCATACGGCGCAATAGCCATTGTTGGTTCCTGTAGTATATTGTGTAGTAGTAAAGTCATTTCCAGAAAAAGTATATAATGCTGTTTTGGATAATGAATTTCTGAAAAAACCAGCATGCCCTGTCCTACTTCCGGCCTTTAAGTTGTTCATATTTGTAATAATTTTTCCATCTGTTTCAATTGGAGCATTAAACACACCCAGCACAATATATACAACTTCATCCGGAAAACTATATGTAAATGTTTCACCACTATAGCTATAGCTCGCGCTGACCAGCTCTACATCGTCAAAAATAGGCGTGCCGCTTTCCGCGACATCCTGTGCACAGCGCATTGCGCATAGCGCAAAAACTATCGGGAGTGCAAGGCATATATTCTTCATTATTAATCGCTTCATTGCAATATCCTCCTTAGTCAAACCTGTACCGTACGCCGCCGCCGATGGAAAAGGCGTTAAAATAATATTCCGTCATGTGCGACGATTCTCCTAAAATACCGCCCTCGAACACCTCGCGCTGCAGCTTCTTCGGCGTTACGTAAAAACGCCCCTCGACAAAGAGGCTGACTTTCGAATAGGGAATAATGCACGCCCCTGCCTTGATGCCCATCGAAAAACGTTTCTGATACAGCATCTTTTCCTCGTTGTCCTCCGCCGTTGCTTTTTTGCGATAATCGGTGATGAATATGCCCCCCGCCATGACGCCCGCGTAGGGCTGAAAAACAAGCCAGTTGGGAAAGAGCACATACGAAATATGACCGAAGAGTGTGTATGTGCTATAATAGCGGTTCTGTGTCACGTTCCATCCAGGGAAATGCAGCTCCTGGCTGTGGTCTATTTTGCCATAGCCGGCCTCGGCCGCAAGCGTCAGGCCGCTGTATGAGTGGCCGTACATAAAGGTATACAGCGGCGCGTTTTTAACATCCGTCGATGTCGGCATGAAATACGCGACACCAAGCGCGATACACGAATAGCTGCGCAGCTTTTCGTTCGGCAGGTAGGGCGACCATGACGCATCCCTGCCGCGTTTTACGTTGAGCGTTGTTTCCGCTTCGAGATAGCCGGTTTTTGTCACTCGTATACGGTGTTTTCCCTCGGCTATTTTATATTCGACAATCGGCGATTTCCCCGCGAGCCGGCCGTCGATATAGACATCCACCTCGCTCGGCGTGGACGTGATCGTGACTGTTCCGAGATTTTTGCCCGAGATTATAGACGCCATAGCCAGCCCGGCCTGGGCGCTCATTTCCATAAGCCTGTCGAGCGGCGCCCTGAAGACGCGCCCGTCAAGTATTGTTCCTGTCGCGACATCGACGGCTTTTATGGTAAGCACAATATCCGACGCAGATCCGCTGTACGAGCCTAATATCAGCACGTCCGCGCTTGAAAGTTTCCCGGCGCGCGACACCTTGCGCTCGTCAAAGATACCTGTCTGCTCGAGGGCAATTTCATCAAGCAGCCTTCCAAGCTGAGCGCGCTCCACGACATTGACATCGCCCGATTGCATCATCGTGGCCGACAGCGCTTCTGGTATGGAACGGGATAGTTCGCCCAATCCCCTGTCGCCCGTATGATTTGTAAAATTCATAACCGCCACAGTACGCTGCGCCGCTGAAACCGCCGCATAGTGTGCAAAAAATAAAGCGACACAAATAATCAGCACTCTTTTTCTCATTATGACTCCATTTAATACTTGGGTTTACCGATATGCATAACAGATATACTGGAGAGTATATATTTTTCAATGATTATTCATGCCGGATTGCCGTTATTTCGCGAACGTACAGCACGTTTTTCGCGCTTTTGGCATAATGCTCATAGAGGTGTAATGTGGCAACGCCGCATTGTCGTGCGGCAGATAAATCTGCGTTGGGGGGTTGATATAATCTATTTCCGGGATATACTACTATTAACGTAAGGAGCTATTGCAATGAATACGAACGGAAAAATAATCGCGTATACGGGAATCGGCGCAAGGGAAACACCCGGGCCGATACTCGAAATGATGGAGACTATAGCGCAATTCATGGCAAAGAAGGGTTTTGTGCTTCGTTCCGGCGGAGCCGAGGGGGCCAGCATGGCGTTTGAAAAAGGATGCGACATTACCGGCGGCAAAAAGATGATTTTTCTGCCATGGAGGGGATTCAACGCGAACAACTCTCCCATTTACACCATTCCTGACAGGGCGTACGATATCGCGAAGGATTTCGAACCGGCGTGGAGCACATTGAACGATAGCGGAAAGCGTTTGAAGGCTCGCTATGCGCTTACTGTCCTCGGGCAGGATTTGAAGGACCCTTCGATAGGCGTTATCTGTTATACAAAAGAAGGAAAAATGAAGGGCGGCACCGGGCAGGCGATGAAGATAGCCATGAAATACAAGGTGCCGATATTCGATCTCGGCTTCTACGAATTTCAGCGGGAATCGATCAAGGAAAAGCTTTTCGCGTATCTTGCCGAATTATCGATCGATACTGATGGTCTCGAATTATAAGCGCCATTTAACCGCGGCCTGCGCCCTCCTTGCGGCCATCGCGATATCATGCTCCCCTCCGCATGTGCGGCAGCGGAGCACGCGCATTCCGGAGATCGCGAGAGGGCGGGTGCTCCAAACAGCCGAACGATATATCGGCGTTCCCTACAGAAACGGCGGTTCCACACCCTGCGGATTCGACTGTTCAGGATACGTGCAGTACGTTTACAGAAAAAACGGGCTTTCGCTGCCACGCACCGCATCGGCACAGTTTGCCTGCGGCACGGACATTTCGCGCCGGCAGCTACGCCCCGGCGATCCGGTATTCTTCTTTATTAACTCCGGCACAAAAGTATCTCACGTTGGCATTTACGCCGGTGAAGGCCGTTTTCTGCATGCCCCCGGAATCGGCAAAAACGTTTCCGCCGCAGACCTCGACAATCCCTACTGGAAGCGCCGCTATGCCGGCGCTGTAACGTATTTCCGCTGACAACAATACCACTGTATTATTTACAAAAAACTCCTATAATTGGGTAATTTCTTGACAAAATTAGTCACTTCTGTAAGCTGTTCGCGCCTGGAAGGATTGGTTGACTTGTTATGCGAATTGGGATATATCCCGGATCTTTTGATCCGTTAACAAATGGTCATCTCGACATAATCGAAAGGGCGATGCTCTTATGCGATAAATTAATTATCGCAATTGCCAGAAACAGCGCGAAGCAGCCTCTTTTTACCGTGGAAGAACGGATTGAGTTGCTGCGAAACTGCTGCACTGGAAACGCGAACGTTGAAATTGTCGCGTTTGAAGGGTTACTGGTCGATTATTGCCGAGAGAAGGACGTGACTTTTATCATAAGAGGTTTACGAGCGCTTGTCGATTTTGAATACGAATATGCGATCGCGTTAATGAATAAAAAACTCGCACCCGCACTCGATACGGTATTTCTCATGTCGAAGGCGGAGTATTCATTTGTCTCCTCCAATATAGTCAAAGAAGCCGCAAGTTATGGAGGGGATATCACCTCTTTGGTTCCCCAATTCGTCACCAACAAGCTGCGGGAGAAGTTTTCCAGGA
This sequence comes from Spirochaetia bacterium UBA5368, assembly GCA_002407865.1. Lineage (GTDB taxonomy): Bacteria > Spirochaetota > UBA4802 > UBA4802 > UBA5368 > UBA5368. The sequence continues at coordinate 37,798 of DHPI01000076.1, read as the reverse complement.
ACAATTAATTGACGCCTGGAGGCCGGTATCCGTAACAGATTCGCTGACAGAGTACGGTCAAATCCGAAACGCATCGTTTTTCCCGAGGGCGATGATGAAAGAATCATTGAAGCCGTAGTGCGTCTTATCTCTGACGGGCTTCTCGGCGAAGCGTTACTGCTTGGAAACAGGGACCGTATTTACTCAACGGCCGGTATGTCGTTATCATCAGTCCGCGGTATCACCGTTGTCGATGCGGCTGCGGCGGCATCGGATGTGCGATACCATGAAGAATACCGTAACGCGAGAAACCTCAGCGTGCTTGAAGGTGAAATAATCAACGAAGCCCTGAGTAATCCCGTGACGATCGGCGCGCTTATGCTGCGTTTTAACGAGGTCGACGGCTTCATCGGCGGTATCCGCTCGACAACGGCGGAGATTCTTCGCGCGGGCATTAACATTATACGGGCGGACAGGCGGGTCGGTGTCATAACGTCGTTTACGATTATCAGCACCGGCAGGGAAACCATTGGCGAAAACGGCTTAATTATACTGTGCGACCCTGTGGTGAATCCCGATCCGAGCGTAAGCGTGCTATGCAAGTCGGCGGAAGCCGTGGCGTATTTTTCGCGCCAGTATCTCGGCATTGTCCCTAAAATTGCCTTTCTTTCGTATTCCACGAAGGGAAGCGCCGGCGGCAAGAGCGTCGATAAAATGAGCATGGCCGCCGAACGAGCGCGCCGAGCGATGCCCGAGATTATG
>DHPI01000076.1:35975-36941 GCA_002407865.1 Spirochaetia bacterium UBA5368 | reverse complement strand
CGATGCCCGAGATTATGATCGAAGGCGAATTGCAGCTCGATGCGGCGCTTTCGGCGGATGTCGCGAAGAGAAAAGACCCGAATGGCGAATTAAAGGGGAGGGCGAACATATTTATTTTTCCCAACCTCGACAGCGCCAATATTGGATCGAAGATTTTTCAGTATTTCAGCGATTCGTACGTTGTAGGGCCCATTATTTACGGCTTAAACAGGCCATATAACGACATATCCCGCGCGGCAAGTGTCGATGACATATACAATCTTGCGCTTGTTACGCAATTGCAGTCGGATTGAACGCGCGGATTGGCGCACAATGAATGGCGAATAAGTGGGGCTGTTATGGCGAATATAGACGGATTCATAATGACAAAATTTTGCAGTACACTACAAATTAAATAAAGGAGGATTGTTATGAGTATAGCGACATTCCTCCTGGTTTTAACGCTCCCCGTTGCAGGCGTTGCAGGGTATGCCATCAGGGCATATATCGGCAGGGTGAAACTCAACTCGGCCGAAGCCAAGTCTCATAGAATAATTCAGGATTCAATCAAAGAAGCGGAGGCCAAGAGAAAAGAGCTTCTTATCGAGGCAAAAGACCAGCTTCTGAAAGAAAAGAACCTGTTTGAGAAAGAGATGAGGGAACGCCGGCAGGAGCTGCAGAATGTTGAACGCAGGCACCTGCAGAAGGAAGAGATTCTCGAAAATAAAATCGATCAGATTGAAAAACGTGAAAAATCCCTGCAACAGCGAGAGCTTGAAAATCAGGAAAAAGAAGAAGAATTAAAGAAAGAACTTGATCGGCATAAAAAAGAGCTTGAGAGGATATCGGGTCTTACCACCGAGGAAGCGAAAGAGCTTCTCTTAAAGAACCTCGAAAACGACGTGCGCTTCGAATCAATCAAGCTGATTAACAAGATCGAGGAAGAGGCGAAACGCTCCGCCGAGAAAAAGGCGAAGGAAATTGTGC
>DHPI01000076.1:34602-35810 GCA_002407865.1 Spirochaetia bacterium UBA5368 | reverse complement strand
ATCCGAGTGCACAATCACCACCGTGTCGCTGCCGTCAGACGACATGAAGGGACGGATTATCGGCCGCGAGGGACGCAACATACGGACGCTTGAAAACCTTACGGGCGTGGACATGATTATCGATGATACGCCCGAGGTCGTTGTCATATCCGGGTTCGATCCCGTACGACGCGAGATTGCCCGTCTTTCGCTTGAGCGCCTCATTCAGAACGGAAGAATCCATCCCGCCCGTATCGAGGAGGTGGTGGAGAAGGTGACGCAGGAAATCGAGGAAAACATGTTAGAGGAGGGCGAAAAAGCGGCGTTCGAGCTCGGCATACCGGGGCTCAGCAAAGACGCCCTGTATCACGTAGGCAAGCTTCGATACCGCTCATCGTACGGACAGAACATTCTTTCGCACAGCAAGGAGGTAGCCAACCTGGCGGGCATCATGGCTGGCGAGCTCAATCTTGACGTGCTCCTCGCGAAGCGCGCGGGACTTTTGCACGATATCGGCAAGGGAAGCATCATTGAGGGTGAAGGCGCGCACGCGCTTGTCGGCGCCGACATGGCGAAGAAATTCGGCGAAAGCGACAAGGTAATCAACATTATCGCGTCGCACCACAACGACAAGGAGCCCGAAAGCTTTGAAGCGGTGTTAATTCAGGTTGCCGATGCGATTTCGGCGTCGAGGCCCGGCGCCCGGCGTGAGTCGCTCGACACGTACCTCAAGCGCCTTGAGAACCTTGAAAATATTGCCGGAGGATTCAAGGGCGTCGACAAATGCTATGCCATTCAGGCCGGCCGCGAACTTCGCGTTCTTGTCGCAAACGACCTTGTGAATGACGAACGCGCGGAAATACTCGCGCGTGAGATCGCGCAAAAAATAGAATCAGAGTTGAAGTACCCCGGAATCGTGCGGGTTACCGTAATACGGGAAACGCGAATCATCGAATACGCAAAATAGCATGGAACAGCGGTAAAGGCGGGGACTGCAATCCTCGCCTTTACATGGTATATTATTTATATGAAAGACACAATCAACATCCTTGCCATCGGCGATATTGTCGGCAAGCCCGGCCGCACGCTTGTACGCGACCTTATGCCCGCGCTTATACGGAATTACGGCATTGACTTCATCGTCGCCAATGGCGAGAACGCGGCCGGCGGGGCGGGAATTACATCCTCGATAACCATGGACCTGCTTACGTATGGCATCGATGTGATAA
>DHPI01000076.1:34007-34500 GCA_002407865.1 Spirochaetia bacterium UBA5368 | reverse complement strand
ACATCGATGTGATAACGACCGGCAACCATGTATGGGACAATAAAGACGTGGAAGCCATTATCGAAAGCGAGCCGCGTCTTCTTAGGCCCGCGAACTTTCCCGCCGGCGTGCCCGGCAACGGATGGATAATCCGCGAATCGAACGGATTTCGTATTGCCGTCATCAATCTCATGGGAAGGCTGTACCTGAATCCTATAGATTGCCCTTTTAAAAAATTTGACAGTATTTACTCGGAGATAAAGGATCGCGCCGATATAATTATTGTCGACCTGCATGCCGAAGCGACTTCTGAAAAGCGGGCGTTCGGATGGTATGTCGCCGGGAGGGCCACGGCTGTATTCGGCACGCATACGCACGTGCAGACAGCCGACGAGGAAATTCTTCATGGAGGGACCGGGTACATTACCGACGCGGGCATGACGGGCTCGTTCAACTCGGTAATCGGTATGGAACGTATAAACGCCACCAAACGCTTTCTTCAGTTTACGAAAGT
>DHPI01000076.1:22654-33869 GCA_002407865.1 Spirochaetia bacterium UBA5368 | reverse complement strand
ACGCTTTCTTCAGTTTACGAAAGTAAAAGTTGATGTGGCAACCGGAAATAATAAACTGAACGGTGTCATATTTACCGTGAAAAAGGATATCGGCACAGAGAAAATATCCAGAATTATTATTGAAAACTGAAACGCTGGCGCCAGTCTGTTCATATCGTACGCGCTGTAACGCGGCGTAACAGGAGCGTTTATTGTTGAAAGTCTGAATTTATGCTATATATTTTGCTTATAGGTTTAATGGGGATGTTTCGGAATGCTTCTTGACTCAATCCATAAAATCAACGATCTTCGCGGACTTGGCATCGATCAGTTGAAAATCCTGTCGGATGAACTGCGCAGCTATATCATCGATGTGGTATCGAAAAACGGCGGGCATTTAGCTTCGTCGCTGGGCACCGTTGAGTTGACCATCGCGCTGCATTATGTATTCAACACCCCGTACGACAGAATAATATGGGACGTAGGACATCAAAGCTATGCCCACAAGATTCTCACAGGTCGTAAGTCCGAATTCGCGACATTGCGTAAATTTAACGGTCTGAGCGGTTTTCCGAAGGTATCCGAATCGAAATTCGATACCTACAATACCGGCCACAGCAGCACGTCGCTTTCACTTGCGCTCGGCGACGCCGTGGGCAGGGACCTGAAAAGGGAAAAATACAAGGTTATTGCGGTTATCGGCGACGGATCGATGACCGGCGGAATGGCATTTGAAGCACTGAACCAGATCGGCCATCTCAAAAAAGATCTCATTATCATCCTGAACGACAACGAACACTCGATATCGAAAAATGTCGGTGCGCTTTCCGAATACTTTATGCGCTTGATTACCGGCTCTCTCTACAATCGTTTGCGTAAGCGATCGTACGACATTATACGCCGTATGCCACGGTATGGCGCACGGCTGTACGATTTTATTTACACGAAAGAAGCCCGTTTGAAGGGCATGTTCATTCCCGGCAGCCTTTTCGAGGAAATGGGAATACGGTATTTCGGCCCGGTCGACGGTCACAATCTCGGCCTGATGATAGACATGCTGAACCGTATAAAAAATATCAATAACGGCCCGAAGATAATCCATGTACTTACAAAAAAAGGGAAGGGGTACGAACCCGCCGAAAAGAATCCAGACTTTTTTCACGGAGTGGGCCCATTCGACAAAACGACCGGCGCCGTGGCAAAAAGCAGCGGATTATCATACTCGGAAATTGCGGGAAAAACACTCTCCGAACTAAACCGCCATGACAAAAAGATTGTGGCAATCACCGCAGCCATGAAGCTGGGAACCGGGCTGTACGAATTTGAAAAACATGCGCCGAACCGTTTCTTCGATGTGGGAATCGCGGAACAACACGCCGTTACATTCGCGTCGGCCCTTGCCGCAAAGGGATTCAAACCCTTTGTGTCAGTGTACTCCACATTCCTCCAGCGGGCCGTCGATCAGCTCATTCACGATGTCGCGATAATGAATCTCCCCGTAAAAATACTTGTCGACCGTGCGGGAATTGTCGGTGAAGACGGTGAAACGCATCATGGCCTGTTCGATATCGGTTTTATCAAGAACATACCCAATTTTATGCTGCTTGCCCCGTCGAACGGCCAGGAGCTTCGCGATATGATCTATTTCGCGGCCGAATATAACGACGGACCGATCGCCATACGGTATCCTCGCGGACGCGAAATAACCAGAAAAATCGCATTCAGAGAGCATAATTCATTTGTTCCGGGTAAAATCAGCCGCCTTTCTAAAGGGAAAGATATAACGCTGCTTGCTATCGGCGAAATGGTGGCCGCCGCAAACGAAGTAAAAAAAGCGCTGGAGAAAGATGGTATCGGCGCTTCCGTGGTGAAAATAAATTCCATCAAGCCCCTCGACGTGGCCGGCATCGAGTCCGTTATCCGTGAAACAGGAAGATTTATAACGCTTGAAAACGGCTATTCTATCGGCGGCGCCGGAGAGTACATTCTCTCGCACATCGCCGGGGACCTGCGAAGCGGCCTGCTGTTCTGCGGGGGATTTCCCGACCGGTTTATTCCACATGGTAAAAACAGCGAATTGTTCCAATCATGCGGCCTCACACCGCAGGCCCTCGCGGATACGTTGAAGACCGCCCTGAAAGTGAAAAGCATCAATGAAAAAAGGCATTCGGTTAGACGCATATCTGGCTGAACACGGCCTTTCCGAATCGCGGGAGAAGGCGAAGCGTGAAATTCTCGCCGGATGGGTGCGTGTCAACGGCGAAACGGTGCGTCAGCCGTCACGGATTGTATCGGAAGAGCCTGGTATCGTTGTGGAACGGCCGGGCGGCATGTACGTATCCCGCGGCGGGGAAAAACTCGAACATGCCCTCAACTATTTTCACATCGATATCCGTAATTCGATTATGGCCGACCTCGGCGCGTCAACAGGCGGGTTCACGGATTGCGCGCTTGCGCATGGCGCTTCTGTCGTGTACGCAGTCGATGTCGGGTACGGGCAGATCGATTACAGGCTGAGACAGGACCCACGCGTCATCGTGATGGAGCGCACCAATGTTCGCAACCTTACCGGGGCTAACTTCCACCACACGGTTGATTTCGTTACCGCCGATCTTTCATTCATATCGTTGACAAAGGTTGTGGATGTTATCGTGCGCGTCTTTTCGCCTGTTCGCGGCGTTTTGCTTATCAAACCCCAGTTCGAGGCGCTTCCTCACGAGCATAAAAAGGGCGTCGTGCGAAAAAAAGAATACCATGCGGCGATTCTCGGCAGAGTCATTCCCGTATTGCACGAAAAAGACGCCGCGTTTAAAGGCATCACATATTCGCCGATAACCGGACCGGCGGGCAACATTGAATTTTTATATTACTTTGAAGCGCCCCCCCCTGAGTCGGGCCTTATGTTTGGCGATATCACTGCGGCAATCAATTCCGCTGTCGATGAAGCGCACTGTAAATTTTATCCAGCGAGAATCGAGCACTCGCCCGATACGCGAAAAATATGAAATATTTTTCGTTTACCTCGCCCATAGTGTAAATATTAGTTGACCACTGCCTCTTCGTTTGTTTTTTATAATCTCAATATAGACATATACTCTGGGAATAAGCAGGTGACTTCCACACCGGATATCCGCAATCATGAAGAAAACAATAACAGTCATCGGATGGTGTATCACGTTATTATGCGTCCTGTATTCGGAAGGGCTTGCATGGAATATGGATGGGGTGATCGCGTATCCTGTGCCGTTGAATCCTGAAAAATCTGTTTTAAAAATAAGAGATACCAGCGGATCGATTGCAAACGCGCAGGTCAGGGTGCAGATATTCGACATCAACGGCGATCCGGTGTTTGATAGAGAATTCTCGATTTCCAATTTGAGCGACCCCCCGCCTGATAATTATTGCTGGAACGGCCGCAACAACGCCGGAAGAAAAGTCAGCCCCGGATTGTATATTATGAAAATTACCGCGGAAGGGGCTTCAGGAGAGCATGGCGTCAAGATACTCAGAATACTGGTGGACTATTAGCATATGCCGGCACGCGCTCGTAATTATGACAGACTACACTATGTGAATGGCAAATTGCATTATTCAATTGTTCGGCTGAATGCATGTATAAAAAATTTTATTAAATATAGCCTTCTTTGTGTAACCTGCGCACAGTTCTGTTGCACCTATCTCTATGCCCAGGATGCGGGGAGCCGCGCGGCGTATACACGGGGCGGATGGGCGGGCGCCCGGTACGTCGGGATGGGAAAGGCCGCCGAGGTAGTTGCCGATGACGTGTATTCCATTTACTGGAATCCTGCGGGGCTTATAGACCTTAAAAGCAGGGCCGGTCTTTCATCTGACACCGTACATGACAAAGTTTCGCGCGGCGACATAAGCAAAATAACTGAAAAGGATCTTATACAGTTTTCAGAGGAGGGCGGCGCTGGAAATTTTTTTCAAACAGGCGTTTCCGCGGCGTTGCTCGATATCGACCGTGAAGCTGGATTCGCCGGCATTGCGTTTCCGCTTTTTCGCGGCGTCGCGGGATGCGGTGTGTATACAATTCAGTCCCGTAACATCGAAGGCAGGGACGAATCCGGCGCATACACGGGCGATCTTATATATCGCGGTTCCGTGGGGTATCTTTCATACGGATGGATTTCCGGCGTCGCGTCTATGGGGCTTTCGGTAAAGGCGCTGCAGGAGCGGATTGCCGATCATACATATTACGGCGGAGGGTGTGATTTCGGCGCAAATGTGGACATACTTCCGGTGCTGCGTGTGGGATTTGTCATTCAGGATATTGGCACACACCTGTACGATCACAAAAGCGACGATTCGGCGTACAGGAACTTCGATTTCGGATATCCAACCCTGAAGCTATCCGCAGCCTTTACCGATCGTAGCGGGGGTTTTACGATAGCCATGAGCGGTGTAAAGCGTGTCGAACAGGACAAATATATTTTCAACGCGGGCATATCGTACGCCCTGCTGAAAAGCATGGATGTGTATCTGGGAATGAGCGATTTAAACTTTTCATCCGGCGTCCAAATCAGCTTCAGCGGCCTGGATATCGGATACGCGTTCATAATTGATAAAATTAGTTATGGATTCAACAATATCATATCAATAGCGCTTATGTTATAGGAATCCGTTATATGCAAAAAGCTCGCACAAAAATTATGGGAATTCTTAATGTCACGCCGGATTCGTTTTACGACGGAGGGCGATATGCCGACTATGATAGCGCCATCAGACGGGCGCACGACATTGCCGACGAAGGCGCTGATTTTCTCGATATTGGCGGCGAGTCGTCGCGGCCTGGAGCCGCGCCGGTGCCCGTCCAGGAAGAAATTGACCGCGTATGCCCCGTGATCGAATATATATCCCGTAACATCAATATTGAAATTTCCGTGGATACAACAAAGTCCGCCGTGGCCGATGCGGCGTTGCGTGCGGGCGCCTCGATCATCAACGACATCAGCGGACTGTGTCATGACGAATCGATGGCGTCGGTAATAGCCGCATTTAACGCGGGGGCAGTCATTATGCACATGCGGGGGACCCCTCAAACGATGCAGCACGACACTGTATACGGTAATGTTGTAAATGAGGTATACAAATTTTTGCGCGATTCCGTAGAGCGGGCGGTAGAAAAAGGCATACAACGGGAAAAAATAATACTCGATCCGGGAATTGGATTCGGCAAATCGGTCGAGGATAATTATACGCTTGTAAAAAACGCCGCATATTTTAAATCGCTTGGCCTGCCGCTTCTTATCGGCGTTTCACGCAAATCGATGATTGGTCGCCTGTTCGAGGGGGATTTCGACAGACTTCCCGCGACAATAGCGCTGCATGCCGCCGCCGCGCTGAATGGCGCCGATATTGTCAGGGTGCATGATGTAAAGGCGCACAGGCTTGCGCTTGCCGCAATAGAAATGCTACAAAGGGCTCCCGGGGCGCATGGAAACTCTTTTTGAAAACATCGTGTACTATGTGATCCAGTTCTGGGATTATTTCCGGATACTGCTCGATATCGTGCTGGTCGCGTTCCTTTTTTACTGGGTCTACAGGTTTTTTGCCAACACCAGAGCGATGCAGCTTGTCAAGGGTATTGGCGCAATACTTATTGTCGCCCTGCTTTCCCAGGTGCTTCGACTGGATACTCTGAACTGGCTTATTACGACGCTTACGACATATGTTGTGATAGCAGTAATCATTCTCTTTCAGCCGGAACTGCGGCGGTTGCTGACGCAATTCGGCCAGCGCAACTGGATTGCAAGCGCCATCAGCAACGACACGTTTCCGCTCGACGAGCTCGTCAGTTCGATCGTAGCCATGTCCGAGGAAAAAATTGGATCATTAATAGTGATCGAGCGAAATACGGGTCTTCGAAGTTACATAGAATCCGGCGTGGCGATCAATGCCGTTATCAGCGACGAAATTATTCGCACAATATTTTTTCCGAATACCGCATTGCACGACGGCGCGATTATAATACAGGAAGCCCGTATCTCGGCCGCCGCGTGCTATCTTCCGCTCAGCGATTCGCGCCAACTAAAAAAACATCACGGCGCCCGCCACAGGGCCGCGCTGGGAATCGCCGAGGAAACCGATGCCCTCGTAATCGTCACTTCCGAAGAAACCGGCAATATATCGATCATGGTCAATGGCAAGCTCTATTCGCGAATCAAGTACTCGGACATAAAGAACATGATTATTTACTTTATGAATCCCAAAACCGCGTACGAGGAGATGTATTCCATTAAATGAGCAATTTCCTGAATGAAATAAAGCGGATAATCAAAAGTGGTGATACCACGGCAAAGCTTGTATGCCTTCTTGCGGCCGTGGTTCTCTGGACGTACGTAAACAACATAAAAATGGGCGACGTGCGATACAAGGTGCCCGTTGAATTTAAGAATCTCTCGAACCTGCTGATGGTTGCCGACGCTGATAACAAGTTTGTCAGCGTTACAATTAGCGGCAAAAAAGAGGATTTAAAAAACGTATCTTTAAAAAACCTTCGGGCCTTTGTTAACCTCGATAACGCCGTTATCGGTGAAAACCAGAGATTTCCTGTGGAGTTCATTAAAAACAATATTCCCGACAGCCTGAGTGTCGACTTTTCGCGTCAGAAAATTTATCTTACAATTGAAAAGAAGCAAAGCAAGCGGGTGCGTGTTGTGACGAAACTGTCCGGCGATCTCTTTGAAGGGTATATTCACGGCGCCCCCAGAGTTTTTCCGCAATATATCACCATATATGGCGCAGAATCCCGACTTGCGGATATCAATGAAGTCTATACGAATTCTGTTTCACTTAGCGATCAGAACAAGAGCATATCAAAAGAGGTTTCGATCGACACTGAATACATGAATGACGTAATATGTGAGGTAAAGCGGGTTTCGGTAAGCATTCCAGTGATAGACGGTACAGGTCTCGTGAAGATCGATTCTGATATTAAAGTACATTCCGATCTCGACACCTATAAATTCAGCCTGAAGGATGTTACCGCGGCTGTGTACTGCAAACCGCTGAAGGATAATTTCGTGGTAACACCGGACACCATTGAAACGTATATAGAACCGGATGTAAAAAAAATCGAGCTGCAGCTTGCGCAACAGCCGACGGCGTTAAGCACCGAAATTGTATGTCCTGTCATATGTATTGTAAAGTCACAGAGGGAAGCGTTCAGACCTGTGTTGATTGTTCCCGACACTGTTGTCGTCAAGGCTGCAAGAAAGTAGTGCGATTCCCTTCGTTAATAAACATGAGCAAGTGAGGTGCGTATGCCAGATATTTCTTTATGCGTTAATATTGATCATATCGCCACGCTTCGGCAGGCCCGCGGCGGAAGTGAACCCGATCCGATTCGAGGGGCCTGCATATGCGAGGAAAACGGTGCGGCCGGCATAACCGTGCACCTTCGTGAAGACAGGCGGCATATTCAGGATTATGACGTCCTTGCCCTGCGCGATGTGGTGCGCGGCAAATACAACCTGGAAATGGCGCTTTCCGATGACGTGATCGAGATGGCGAAGCGGATAGTTCCTCACCAGATTACACTGGTCCCGGAAAAACGGCAGGAGCTCACGACCGAGGGCGGCCTCGATGTACGCGGCAACGCCGCAAGAATTAGCGAGGTTGTGCGCATGTTTCACGACCTCAATGTACGTATATCCCTTTTTATAGAGCCTGACCCGGATGTTGTCGAGATGTCGAAAGAGGTCGGCGCGGATTATATCGAAATTCATACCGGTACGTACTGCAATGCCGCACAAGAACCCGCCAGTTCCGGCGAACTCGAGAGAATATACATTGCCGCACAAACCGCCCTGCGCGTTGGATTGCGGGTCAATGCGGGTCATGGCCTTAATTATATTAACGTAATTCCCGTGCTGGCGACGCCCGGACTTGAAGAACTCAATATCGGCCATTCAATCATATCGCGCTCCGTGTTTACCGGGCTTGCCGCTGCAGTACGTGATATGGCGGATATCATACGTTCGAAAAAGTAGCACAATTTGCTTGAATTATTTTCGAAACCGGCGGTAAGTGGGGATACCTTCATACTGGAAGAAAGCATATTTCACCACCGGCTGTATCAGGAGACTATCGATGATCGGAAATCTTTTCAGGATAGTGGTTTTCTTTTTTATCATTTATTTCGCATTCAATGTAATAAGGCGTTTCTTTACCGGCCTGAATCATTACGAGCGGCAGCGCCCGCCAAGAGACAGACATAACGGCGGAAAATCGAGAGAAAGCGACAAGGTTATAGAGCTTGACAGGGACCAGTACAAAGTGGAATAATTGTCACCTTAAATATAGCATGTACAGAAAAATAATGACACACAGAAAGCATATCGCAGCGGCAATTGCGCTTTTCATAATGAGCGTTGGATGCGGTGGTTTACGCGGCGAATTCGCGTTCAAAAAAGAGGGAGAAAATACGTACAGGCGCGTTGAAGGAAATCCGGAATATTCGGCATCGGAGACTATCAACTGGGTGTTCGTGTTCAAGTCGCCGGGCGAGAATCGCACCGTCGGGGTTGCGCTCATGAAAAAGGGACTCGTATGGTCCGATGTTGAAATACGCACCGAGACGATAAATGATGCACGTTCTATTTTATACGGCGCTATTGCGAACCTCGAGCCGGGAGGATACAAATTGGTGATAATGTCGAAACACAGGGTGATCGGCGAGAAGGAATTTACCATATACGACGAGAGCAGAGAAGAAGATCTCCAGTTTGAATAGGCGTGATAATCACGAAAGCGCGGTCAGACGGCAAAATAGAGCGCGATAAACAAAAGAAAATTCATATCCGCAAGCATTTCATATTTCAACGCGACATAGTAGTTCTTGTGTACGATAACAGTGTACACAAATCCGAAGTAAAACAGCACAAGAAGAAAGATTAAAAATCGGTATCTCCCTTCAAAAATGGAAAGCAGCGCAAATATCACGGTTACGGTGAGTATAATCGAATAATATAATCTTCCTGTTTTTCTCATTCCAAGCATTGTCGGAAGCGACTGCCTTCCGAATATGAGATCGCCCTGAAACGCGATAATATCGAGCACTATGTCTCGAAGAAGAATCATGGAAAAAACGAATATCCCGAGCGCTATGGCGCTGGAAAACTTGGCTCCGTAATACAAAACCGGAATCAGGGTTGTGATAATTACCCATCCAAAGGATGATACCACGTTTTTCAGATTATACATCTTTTGAAAGAGGCGAATCTTCAAGGAATGAACCAGGTTTTTTACAAAATGTGTTGAGTAGAGTGAACCAAGCAGCACAGATACGAGATACACTGAAAAAACCAGCAGGCCGCTCGATGCAACGAGGAGCATCGATACCAGCAGCGCTATCACCGCAAGCGGTGTCAGTATATGTTTGTATTTTCTCTGTATGGCATATTTTACGGGACTGCGCGTAAAAAGGAATTCGATTTCAAAGTAATTGTTAATAGTGTACATCGCGAAAATATAGAGCAATGATACAGCCGCCATACGGAAATCCGGCGCCGTACCGATAAACTTCAACGCGAAAAGCGTAATAAAAAACGCCGCGACCGATGACAAAATATTCGTCTGTAGTAAAAACTCCATACACCGCGTCACGATATTAACGAACATGCCGCGGCGTTTCTGTTTAATCCGGTAGAGCTTTTCCATCACATTGTTGATAATCCATGCCGGCGTTGAAGCCCCTGCCGTGACCAGCACATAATTTGATGTTGCGAAATTGCCCTCGCTGAGCTCGGCTTCGGTTTCAACATGAAACGTGGTAATGCCCGCTTCATGGCCCATCTGCGCAAGCCGCATGGTGTTTGCCGAATGTTTTCCGCCGACGACGACAAGCGTGTCAATGCCCCTTTTGATGCCGCACTGAATGTCGTTCTGGCGATTATGCGTTGAATCGCATATCGTGTTGAATATCGTGAGATTCTTTAATCTGGCGCTGATGATCCCGATAAGCCGGTTGAATTGGTCGAGATCCTGCGTTGTCTGAGACACAACTATATATTTTTCCGCATGCGGGATGCGATCAATAGCGCCTTCATCGGATACCACGGTAACACCCGCCGCGGCGTAACTTTTCAACCCGAGCACTTCCGCGTGGTCCCTGTCTCCGATGATAATCGTGTAATGCCCGGCAGCCGAATATTTTTTTATTATTCCCTGAACTTTCGACACGCGCGGGCAGGTGAGGTTAATGCACCGGCTCGATCGACTTTTTATGTCCCGGAGACTGGCAATCGGTATTCCGTGCGTACGAATAACAATTGCCCTGTCGTCGATATCATCAAGCGAATCGATGGTGCGCAATCCACGTTTCTGAAGAATATCGATGGTCTGCTGGTTGTGAATAAGCGGGCCGTAGACGCAGATTTCGTCGTCGGCTGTGTTCAGTTCCGTAACGATGCGCACAATGGCGTCGCGCACCCCCATGCAAAATCCGGAATGCCGGGCAAGTTCTATTTTCATGATGTGGTTTCCATGATCGTGTGCATATCAATGCATATTGCCGGCAGTATTGGGAAACGATACTGCCGGATTCTGAAGCGTGCCGGTAACCGTGATTCTGACCGGACCACCGTTCTGCTTTGCGATGGAGCCTAACAGCACACGGTATTCCTCGAAAATTGCCGATCCAGGATCGAGCTCGATCACCAGGTTTATCGGCGCGCCACCGGCATAGCGTGAAATCATCACCGTACCGCTGATGGTTCCCCGCACATCCGGTCCTGTAAGCCGAATGCCGGTAATCGTTAATTCGCTGTTTTTGATCACGCCATTTCCATCGGCTTCGGGTATCTGTAATGGCGGGATAACGAATCCCTTTATTGTAATGCCTTTAAGCGAAATATTCCGCATCTTCAGCGCAATAGTGCCATCCGACGGAAGGCCGGTCTGCGGATTAATTTTTATGGCAAAAATGGCGCTTAATGCAGCCTTGAGAATCGATTCACCGTTATTGTAGGTCAGGTTTCGCACCGCGACATCGCCCTTCGCGGTTTTGTTGAATAATGTAGTTACGGGATTCAGCGCAACATCGCAATCAATATCCATCAGATTCAGTTCCGCGCCGCCGTCAAATACCATCTGTATCTTTTCGATATACGAATCGCGCAGCATGTTAATCTGCATATCTCCAATGAAGATATTTCGCGCGACGCGCCCCTCAAGCTTCTTTATCTGCTCGCGAATGACAAGATCATATGGA
>DHPI01000076.1:21971-22511 GCA_002407865.1 Spirochaetia bacterium UBA5368 | reverse complement strand
GAAAAGGAGAAACACTATCGTCAGAGGCACGGCCAAAAGAATGTAAAACTTCGCGTACGGCAGTTTTATCGCTTCTTTTCCGCCAGCGGCAATTATTTTTAAAAACGTTCTCAGGCGTTCTACTGCGATTTGAAAATTCATATTCCCCCGGCCAGGTTATTGCATTGTAAATGAATCGATTTTCACATTCACATCATATGTATCTGATCCCTTCAAGCCCTGGTATATTCTGAGATAGCTGATTTTTAAAAGCGTATTCGAGTTCTCAACCTCGTAGAGAAAACGCAGCAATTTTTGAATGGGAATTCCCTCAAGCTTGACGTCTGTGGTGACGCGAATGTACTTATTCTGAATATTGGTCTGTGTCCGCCGCGTATACGCGATATTCCGTGTTATGTCGGCGCTTGCCGCCCATTGCTCGATCAGCGACGTGATATTCTCGTTTTTACTGTCGAGCATGGACATATACTTCGTTTTTCTTTGACGAATATCCCTGTATTGTTCGTAAAGCTCGTCCATCATCGCGAGATTTTGCGCATT
>DHPI01000076.1:20939-21863 GCA_002407865.1 Spirochaetia bacterium UBA5368 | reverse complement strand
CATCGCGAGATTTTGCGCATTATCGCGCGTGCGGGCCTCGGAAGCCTGCCTGTACTGCACAATCGGGGAGAGTATCATAAAATATATAACGGCCGCAACGATGATCCCGGCAAGAACCATGATCAAACGCTTTTCGCGTGCGCTTACCTTAATCACGTTTCACGCCTCCTGAAATCTTCTGCTTTATAACAAGGGAAAATGTGACCTCGTTTTTCTTATTGATGTTCGTGTTCAGGTTTACCGAATCGAATTTCTTCGAATCGAGCAGCCTGTTTTTGAATTCATCGATATACCTGCTCGTCGACGACTGGCCGTCTATCCTGACCACACTTTCATTGATGACCAGGTTGCTAAGCTGAAAGGTGTCGTCGCTCGGGAAATACCGTATAATGTCGTTGAGAACGTCAACAACGTGATCGCCCGATTGAAGAACCGCGTCTATTGAATTTAGCTCCTTTTTCTCATCATTTACGATCTTCATGGCGGCCTTCAGAGGATCGTCGGGGGCGGGCCGGATGTGAAAATACCTGCTGAAACGCTCGTTGATAAGTTCCCTGTAGTGCGAGCGGTTTTTAATATTTACAAACGCAGATATGCCAATATTGACTACGAGCAGAACCGCTGTTAGCGACGCAAACGCACCGGCAATATAATATATTTTTCTTGAGGAGGCGACGAAATCTGGAACGAATTCCCCTTGCAGATAATTAATCGCCGGCAGCGATCTGTCGATAGCGGAAATCGCCGTTCCGAAAGCAATCGGAAATTGTGTTTGTATCTTCTGCTCGGCATAACCGTTTAGAAACGGCAATGAAACGACAGGCAATCCCAGGCCGCTCGACAGGGCCTGACCGACGCCCGCGATGTTCGCGCCGCCGCCGGAAATCAATATTCTGCTGAAATCAATATCCCCATAATCGACGG
>DHPI01000076.1:18799-20854 GCA_002407865.1 Spirochaetia bacterium UBA5368 | reverse complement strand
CGGCAAACGATTTGATGGTGAGAAGTATCTGTTCTATAAGATCGCCTATCGCGGCAACACATATTTCATAAAATTTTTTGAAACGCTGCCGGCTCATGCCCAGGTTGGAATGAGCGTCGCGGCTGTAATTGTTCTCGAGTGACGTAAGGTCAAGGCCGCTTTTTTCGAACAGTGATCCCGCCTCTGACAGGGGAATCTTATTCATAGAGGCAAGAGCGGCGTGCAAAGAACCGATGCCGGATGAAATGCAGCGCGTATGCAGAAGGCGATTGTTCTGAATGATGTTGACTATCGTTTTCTTGTGCCCAACATCTACCTGGATTACGGATTCATCGGGGATTCTGTTGAAATACCTGTAACACGCAAAAAGGGCATTCGATTCAAGCCCGAGCCGGGATGGTTTAATGCGTAATCCGCTCAACCGCGATAAAAATTCACGAACCTGCTCCCGCCGCGCTGCGCCAAGCATGACGCGTCCTTCCCCGGGGTGTACGTTCCTGAGGCTCTGGAAGTCCATTACAAGGTCGTCAATTTTAAACGGGATGTTCTCCTCGGCCTCGAATGGAATCGCCGCTGCGATTTTTTCCGGATCGCTGAACGGAAATATAATCGTCCTCACGATCGAATTTTCCATCGGCAGGTTCGTCAGCACCGTATAACCGGAAAGGTCGATATCCTCCGTGAGCTTTGCAAGGGCCGCGAGGAGGGCGTCTTCAGCGCTATCAGCGCTGGCGTCTATGTCTTCATAGCTCAATGACGTCACTTGAAAATTTCGTATGCCCGTTTTCACTGTGATGAGCTTGACTGATGACGAACCTATGTCAAATGCCGCTATGCTTTCAAACAATGTATACTTCCTCCATTACTCCTCGCCTGCGTAATAAAACTTTTTGTTATCTCTGGCGTATATTGCAACAATTTTAACGCGTGTTGAATTGACTTTTCCTGCTGCGGTAATCTGAAAGATGTACGAACGCACGGACAGAATATTTCTGCGTACGGTATCATCCGGTATAAGGTCTTTCACATCGTCAACCGAACTGAACGGCTTCTCTTGCCTGCGCCGGATGATTTCGGCAACTATATCATCCGTCATTGTGTCTGTCAATGCGGATAAAACGCGGAACGACGCCGTGTTTATATTGATTTTATTGCGTTCGCTAAGATAATCCGAGCGCTCCCCTGTGACGCGGAAATAATCCGAAAGCCGCCTGCTCTTTTCCCTTCCGATCGGATTTTCAAGCGTTTTGAAGCTGTTCGCCGGCGGGGCAGGGGCGTTTTTGCCAGACGCGGTTTTCATCAGTTGCGACATATCGAAATGCGTTGTTCCGCGGTTGTCGTCGACGCAATTCGTTTCAAGTCCGAAATTGCCGCCTCCGAGCCCATAATACAGTTCAGGAGTGATATATTTCACTAACAGCATTTCCTGAATGCTGTCCATTTCCGCGTTTTTCGCTTTATACGGATGGGGCAATGTTTGATAATAGTCGGACGATTCCGCACCGTACGGAAAACGGGAATCATCGATATCGACCCAGTCGATAAGCGCATCCGCAATATCCATGGGCAGGCCCATGTTGAGAAAAAATCGCTGTGCAATCGAATAATACGGGGAACGGTCGACGACCTCGTTCGCAAGTACGCTGAGGTTGATTTTCGCGTTTTCATCTGTAATCGATATTTTCAGCGTCCCGTCTTCGAATGGCATCTCGGGAAAGTCGAGCGCCCATATGTCGCGGTATGAATCAACGTTCGAATCGCCGCTGGAGCCCGTGAGGATGCCGACCGAGGCCCCGCGCCTGTCGGCCTCAAGAATAAAAGTTCCGAGGTTGATGCCGGTTTTCGCGATGTAATGGGCCCGCATCTTCTCGCTGAATTTTCGTATGTAATTTACGTTCGTTTGCGCTGTAATAAGAAACTCCGCGGATACCGACACAAGCAGTGACGTGACAAGCAGCACGATAACGAGCACATAACCGGACGAATTCCACATGTACGAGAAAATACCGTATTCGCGCAGGCGGCGCGCCCGGTTGTAATAGCCTCGCCGCACTG
>DHPI01000076.1:10116-18634 GCA_002407865.1 Spirochaetia bacterium UBA5368 | reverse complement strand
CCGCACTGCAATCAATGCCGTGAGCAGTATATCACGCATTTTCATTGTCAAATCCCATATGTGCAGGGGATGGCGCGACTTGTTGATTCACCCTGATACCTCAGTTCACAGGATTTATATACGATACTACAATAAATTCCTCGACCGTGCCGCGATAGTTTTTTACCTTCAGCGTTGTGCGTACGGCCTGGGGAAATTTTTTATCATTCCGCGAGTCCCATTTATTCACCCAGTCGTTGCGCAGCCAGAATTCGAACCGGATATCGGCAACGTTGCGCAACAGCATGCTTGAGACTCCTCCCGCAAGGGGATCGTCATCGTATGCGACGTCTTCGCGGCGCATCAGGTGATACACGCCCTGTATCTCGTTATCGCGAACAAGATAGTACCCAACCTCCCTGACATCGCTCTGCGGCTTGCTTTTTTTCGGATTAACCGCCAGCATGCGATCGGTATACTCCGTTGAAACAAAATCGATGCGGCCGTTGCTGATTTGGCCCGATTCGTTCTGCCCGATAAAGCATACATTATCGTTATATCGCTTGAAATACGCGTACGATATGTCGCGGTCGATCCTGTCAACGGCGCAATTTACATCCTCATAAAATTCAGCGACGCCGGTAAGGTCGTAAATTGACGTCATGATCGAGCGGTGCGCCGAATATACGATCAGCAAAATTACCGACGAAATCGCGACAGCGACTACCATTTCAATAAGCGTGAACCCGCCGGTATCGGCGGTACATCGTTTAACGGTGTTTCGGATTGCTTTATAAAGCACGTCATTTCTCTGGATAAATATAGCTGATGGAATAATTTCTTTTATGGCCGCGTTCTTCCCATGTAACGGTTATCTGCACACGTTTGGCGTCGATCGGCCCGAACAATTCATGCTCGTATCGCGTAATCTGCCTGCTGTAATAAAAACCCGGATATTCCTTTACCGGTTCAATCGCGATATCCGTACCGCGCATACGCATCAGCTCGAATTCGTTGCAGCGGCTCCTCGCGATGAGCATTGCCCGCGTCATGTTTTTGTTTCCCGTGATGGCATTGATTCCCGCCGAAACGCCGGAAAGTATCGCAAGCATTGCGATTGAAAGTATGGTGATTGCGATAAGAATCTCAACGATCGCGAATCCCCTGCGTTGTGATGTATCCGCCATCATATTCCCTGTTCAAACGTTACGTAGCCGGAAATTATTTTTGCTTCTTTCTTGAACCTGTAAATGCGCACCGACCATCGGTCGCTGCCATTGACAAGAATATGCAGTATCGCGTTATCAGCGTATCCCGCAGGATAAAAAGGGATCAGCACATTACCCTGTGCCGCGCTTTCACCGTTTTCTAAAAGGACTTCCTCAAAACGGAATGAATCTGGAAAACTCTGATATTTTAGAAGCCGGTTGGGCGATTCAAAAAATTTGCCGTCGGGGGCGAGTGTAACGACCGATATCCCGTTTTTGCGCGAAAATATCCTGTCATCATACTCTGTCATTTCCGCATTGCCCTGATTCAGATGGATGACGCAATAATTCATGTTGCCCCGTAGAAACGCGTCATCGAACGTCTTTGCGATAATGCCGGTTAGCAGCACGAAGCGGCCGCGTTCACCCTGGAGAAAACTGGATATTCTCGGGAACACCACAAGCCCGATTATCGAAAGGATCGATATAACGATAATCAACTCTAACAGGGTAAAGCCGCCGTTTCCTCCGGGAAGCGGCGTACGTCTCGGTCTGCTGTGCATGGCTGTGGCAGTATAATATTATTCCCAGCTTTTAATATCGGCGTTTTCCCCATCGCCGCCGTCCCTGCCGTCCGCTCCGTAGCTCATAATTTCATAGTCGTTTCCATGATCGCCCGGCGAGCGATATATGTACTCTCTGCCCCAGGGGTCTTTTGGAATCTCCCGCTTCTTGAGATAGCCGCCTTCATTATAATTTATGGGCTGAGGATCGCTTGAAGGCTTCTGCACAAGTGCAACCAGGCTCTGTTCGGTGGTAGGGTAGATGCCGTTGTCCAGATTATACCTGTCGAGCGCGAGTCCAAACGCGGCAATCTGCTGCCGTGCCGCTTCAACGCGCGCCTTTTTCGGGATATCCATAAATCGCGGAACGACAATAAGTGAAAGGATACCGATTATTGTGATGACAATCATCAGCTCAAGCAGGGTAAAGCCTTTCTCGGATGCCAGTTGTTTTTTGAGTCGTTGCATAATGCGTCTGACAGATGCGAATGTGTGTTTCATTGCGGTCTCCTTATTGCAATATAAGATTCATCTCGAATATCGGAAGCAGCACCGAGATCACGATAAGCCCTATGACAAAACCCATTATGACGATGATAATCGGTTCAATGAGGGACGTAAGGCTTGTAATAGTAAGATCGAACTCCGTTTCATAGACGCTGCCGATATTTAACAGCATCGTATCGAGAGAGTCGCTCGCCTCTCCGGCGGCAATCATTCCAAGCACGAGCTTCGGAAGAAAATCGGCTTTCGAAAGCGCCGTCGATACCGTCGCGCCCTCCCTGATCCGTACGGCCGCTTCATCTATTCTGCTTTCGATGATATTATTCACTACTATCTTTTTTACAATTTCAAACGATTTCAGTATATCGACCCTGTTATTCAACAATACCCCGAGGTTCTGTGTAAAGCGAAGCACGACAAGCTTCCGATAGATGTTTTTAAACAGGGGAACCGACAGCTTCAGTTCATCTATTTTATGCCGTCCCTCCGGCGTTTTGCTGTATTTTCGAAGATAATACCCAGTCGCGATAAAAAGCAACAACAGCAACGGCCAGAATTTCGCAAGGAACCCGCTGAATCCCATTATTATTCGTGTGGGTAGCGGTAATTCCCTGCCAAGCTCAAGAAACATCCTTGAGAGAGAGGGAATTATGTTTATCATGATAAAAAGAATTACAATGACAGAAAAGCATGCGAGAAACGTCGGATACCACAATGCAGCCTGAATTTTGCTTCTGAGAATGCTCTTCTTTTCCTCAAGGTCCGCCAGGCGTTCGATTACCTGGTCAAGCGACCCAAGGTTTTCGCCCACACGCACCATGTTGATGTACATTTCCGAAAACACGGCCCTGTGCCGTTCGAGGCAGTTTGAAAGAGACGAGCCCTCCTCGAGCTTTTCCCTGATATCTATGACAATCCGCTTGAATGTTTTATTGTCGATTTGTTCAATAATGTCATTGATTGCCGTCAGGAGCGGCATGCCGGCATGAAGCAGCGTTGAAAGCTGCCGCGAGAATATCCCCACCTCTTTCTGGCTGAACTTCAGGGCGATGTAATTGCTCAATTCATCGTAATACCGTCCAAGCACGCCCCTGCGTCCGGCCGAACCGTTTGTCAGTATGTCGTGACGCCGGATACGCACAGGATACAATCCCTGGGCGCGCAATTTTTGCCGCGCCGCGACTTCGGAGGCGGCATCGATAACGTCCGCCACCGTCTGCCCGTTTTTATTGAGCGCTTCGTATTCGAAAATCATGTCAGCTTACCCTGAACACCTCTTCGAGGGTGGTTATTCCCTGAAGCGCTTTTTCAACACCGTCTTGAAGAAGCGTGATCATTCCTTCCTGAACGGCCTTATCTTTTATCTCATACGCTTCAGCGTGCGCCATGATCATTCTCCGGATGTCGTTGCTGATAACAAGCAATTCATATATGCCGGTACGACCCATAAATCCTGTGTTAAGGCATTTTTCGCATCCAGCGCCGCGATAGAGTTTTGCGCCTTTCAGGCGCGATGCGGGAATGTCGAAGCCGGCCAGCGCCTTCTGCGCAGGCTTGTATAATTCTTTGCAATGGGGGCATATCCTTCTCACCAGGCGCTGGGCGAGAAATGCATTGACCGATGAGGTAATGAGAAACGGTTCAACACCCATGTCGATGAGACGCGTCACACCGCTTGCCGCATCGTTCGTGTGCAGGGTGGAAAAAACTCGATGCCCGGTCAACGCGGCCTGCACCGCGATCTCGGCTGTTTCCAGATCGCGTATCTCGCCGATCATGATGACATCGGGGTCTTGCCGCAGAATTGAGCGAAGGCCGTTGGCGAATGTGAGGTCTATCTTCGGCTTCACCTGCATCTGGCCGATGCCGTGAAGCTGATATTCAATCGGGTCTTCCACGGTAAGAATATTAATTTCCGGGTTTTGCAGTTTCATCAGCATGCTGTAGAGCGTAGTGCTCTTGCCGCTGCCGGTTGGCCCTGTAACAAGGATTATGCCGTGCGTTTTTTTAATCAGCGACTCAAACGATGCGTAGCTTGAATCAGAAAATCCCAGCGACTGCAGCTCGAACCGCATGTCGGTTTTATTCAAAAGACGCAGCACCACGCGCTCGCCGAAATATGTAGGGAATATCGACACGCGGATATCGATATCCTTGCCGCCGATTTTTATCTGAATGCGGCCGTCCTGCGGCAGGCGGTTTTCCGCAATGTTGAGATTCGACATTATCTTGATACGGGAGATAATGGCGCCCTGGAATTTCTTCGGGGGAGTAAACATTTGGTAGAGTATGCCGTCGATACGGAGACGCACCGCAAGGTCCTTCTCGTAAGGCTCAATATGAATATCGCTGGCGCGGTCCTGTACCGCCTGTGTGATTATGGTATTTACCAGCCTGATGATAGGGGCTTCGTTTGCCATGTCGAGGATGTCCTCGGTTTCAATCACCGGGGACGTGAGAATCTCGAAATCTGATTCCTCGAGGTTTTCTATCACGGAATCGGCGGCGTCGCTTTTCAGAATATCGAAATAGCTGTTGATTATCCGCTGTATTTCCTGCTCTGGCGCGAGCACATATTCGAAAGAAAATTCGGAATACAGCAGCTTCAGATCGTCAAGCGACTGTATGTTGAGCGCATCCGTGACGGCGACATGGATTGTCTTTCTGTCTACTTTGTAGGGAGTCAACCTGTTTCGTTTGAGGAAAAAAACAGGAATTCGAGAAAAAAGTCCTTCCGGGTCGTTAAATTCAAGATGCCTCACATACGGAATGTTAAACTGCGCCGCAAGGGCCTCGAGAATGGCATCTTGCGAAACCAGGTTTTTCTTCACAAGCAATTGCCCAAGCCGAAGGCTCGATCCCTCCTGCGCAAGCAGCGCTTCCTGCAGTTGTTCAGGCGTAATCACCTTTTTTTCAACGAGGATAACGCCAAGATGTTTCGTTTTCTGAACTGTTTTCATGTTATCGCATCTTCAGCCGCCGCTGTTCCTCACGCTTCTGCTCGGTGATTGCGTCGATACGCTCCTGCTTTGTCACAACGTGCGGCGTGATAAAGACAAGAAGGTTCGTTTTTGTGTACGACACGCTTTTGCGCTTAAAAAACCATCCAAGCAGCGGGATATCGCCAAGCAGCGGCACCTTCGTTTCCTCGACTGATTTATTGTTCTTGATTAAACCGCCGACAACAATTGTTTTACCGTCGGTGACGGTAACCTTTGTTTTTATATCGCGCTTATCGAGCTGCGGCGGGATGATCGTGCCGGAGGATGAAACGGTCGTCTGGCCAAGCACCGAATTCACTTCCTGATAGAAATCGAGCGTAATCTGGTTCTGTCTGGTGATATGCGGCGTGATCTTCAGCTTCACGCCGACGGATTTATACTCGAACGTATAGAATTGCACGCCGGTATCGCTTATGCGGTTGTTCGTCGGCACCGGTATTTCCTCGCCCACGTTGAGCTCGGCCTCCTGGTTGTCAATCGTAAGTATCTGCGGCGTGGATATTATGTTGAAGTTCTTGTCGGTGCCCGACGCGTTAAGGAGTGCGTACCCGAGAACATTTCTGTCGCTTAGATAGCCAAGCTGAAAACCGGATGCAAGTGGAACGGCTAATTTTTTGCCGCTGAGGCCCGATGGTGTCGTATAATTCGGCGCGCCGCCCATAATCGACGATCCCCCATAGAGGTGCTCGCCGCTCTGGTTGCCGAGCATCCAGTCTATGCCCAGGTTCCAACCGTTGTTTGCGGAAACCTCGAGTATAAGCGCCTCTATCAGCACCTGTTCGCGTACAATGTCGAGTTCCTTGATAATTCTGTATATTTCCTTAAATTCCTCGGGATTTGCGGTTATAATCAGGGAATTTGTCTCTTTGTTCGGAACAATTGAAAGCTTTGCCTGTGATGCGGCAGTCGGCGAGGTAGGCTGGGTCCTGGTAACACGTGCGGCGCGGTCGGATCGTTGCACCGTTTCAGGCGGCGTTATCTGCGACCGGAGCGGGCTCGTATCGATCTTCGCGTTTTCCGAAAACGGTATCCGCGCGAGAACGGCGCCAAGCTGTTCCGCGTCCGCGTTTTCCAGATGCACAACGTGAATATTGCCGCGGACCTTTTTTTCTTCATCAAGCCCTTTTACCTCCCGGTCAAGGGCCCGCGCCACTTTGACAAGACCGTTGATTTCCGAGGATGTGCCGCTGAATATAATAGTGTTCATGGGAACATAGACCACGACATCGACAGAATTCGATTTCAGCGCCCTCATGACATTGGCGATTTCATTGGCGTCTGCGTACTGAACGTCAAGTAGCAGCGTAATGGTTTTGTCCTCGTCGCTGATTTTTGCCTTCTTTTTTTCATCGATGATGATTTCTACATTTTTCTTTATGGCGTCTTTAATGGGAATGACTTTTATTATATTTTCCGATTCAACGACTGCGAAACCCTTTACTTCGAGTATTGATTTCAGAATGTCATATGCCTGATCAACGGGAATTTTCTTTGCGGAGCTGATAGTGATTTTTCCGCGGACCCTTTCATCGATAACGAAATTCTTTTTAATGATCTGTCCCATGACCGTAAGAAATTCGGAGATGTCGACATCTTTAAAGTTGAGCGTAAAGTATTTGTTTTTTTTATCTATTTTCGGAGTTTCTTTAACAGGCGACATCCCCGATTCATTGGGATTTTTCGCTTTACGGATATTTCCATCAGGAGTCTGGATGAGGGGTGTTTTGTCGCCGGGCGAAGAAACAACCGGAGGAGTATATGGCTGCACGGTCACGGCAGGCTGCTGTGTCGCGGCAGGATTTTCTTCATTTTCCTGGGAATACAGCGTCATGTGCGAAACGGAACCCATGACTAACAGGCCCAGCACAAACAATATCGATATACACAACTTTCTTTTTTTCATGTAAAATTCCCCAGCATGATTTACTCGGTTATTGAAAATTCGTAGTTGATGAGTTTTCCGCCCCTGTCCAGATCGACGGTTATTCGCGATTCTCCCTGAATCGACTGCCACATCTTGTACAGCTTTTCGGTCGAATCTATCGGGTGGCCATTGACGCGCTTTACCACATCTCCGTTTCTCGCGCCAAGTTTGTATAGAATATTCGATGGTTGCACACGGAAAAGTTTGTATCCTTCAATTTTGCCGTCGACACGATATGGACCCGCACGTAATCCCTGGAGGGCGTTATCCATATTGTTCAACACCTTCTGTTGAAGCTCCGAACGGCTGATGGTCTGTTGTATTCTGCCCTGCTGGGCCGACGGCCCCTGCCTGGCTGCCAGCTCAGATCCAGGAAGAGTCGGGGTGAACATGTCGAGCATTTCAACATTACCGCCGCTCTTTAAATAAACCTTCGAATTATCTATTCGTATAAGTTTAAACCCGTATACGGTGCTCCACAATCTGAATATTTCGGCATCCTTTTCGGTGTTCTTCTTAATTAGCGCTCTCGCAATGGCCGGGGGGCCCGAGATGGTGCCGAGAAGCTGAAGATCGGAAATTGCAGAGGTTACGCCGCTTACGCCTCCCGCCGTATCGATCCCGGCTTTTCTGAAAAAACCAGAATTAAGAATGCCGCTATAATCATCATAGGTCTTTGCCGGAACTTCGCGCTGTCGCGGCACATGTTTTTTCAGTTGCGATCCCGGCCCTGTTGAAATGCTAAGCCTGAAAAACTGATTAATAGTGGCGGCAAGCACAAACGAAAAAATCACAACCGACAGTGCATTTACTAAATGATACTTTATATTTTGCATGGATATCAGGAACCCCGAAAAAAGTTACAACCGGCTGTGTAGTATGTTTCGCAAGCTCAAACGCACATTGCATTTTACAATGAATATGGAATACCGCGCATGGAAAATGTTACACATGAGTTCAACTCAATATTACATGTCTGCCAAAACAATGAATAATCAAATTCCACAACAACGTGTAGAACCTGGATGATTCCGCAGCACCATGATGTGCGTCATATGAGCCGCCAATTTCGTAATTTTAGAGATATGCCTGTGGATGTCAATTATATTATAAACGTGCAGACACTCACGTTATCAAAATCGTGACCGATGCGAAGTTATGGAAATGAGGTGACGTATATGTGTTTTTGCCGGCGTGCGGTAATCCGTGTAATCAGTACGCGCCGGCGTTTTTTTATGCCGCAAAGAGGTCGACTGATTTGATCAACGATATCGGGATTCTAAATTCACGGTTTGCTTTATCTATTATAACAATATCATCTTTAATTATAGTTCTGTT
>DHPI01000076.1:0-10014 GCA_002407865.1 Spirochaetia bacterium UBA5368 | reverse complement strand
GGTTTTTATTGAGTTCTATTACGTTACCGTCATGGAGGTAAATAACGATGTCAAGACCTTTGATGCCGAGATATTTCTTCAATTGATCCTTGAAACTTTTGGATTTTTTCGCCATGAAACGCCTCCAGGAAAAAATTATTATTATGTCCCTTCTTTATTCTCGGACTTTCCCGTAAAAATTTAAGTAAATTATTCATAATTCGTATTTATGTATCATTTTTTTCTAACTCAAATAAAAAGGATGAAAAAACCAACCCCGCCGCAGGCTGCATTTTTTAATCATCGCAAACACATGTCCCGTCGTCATTGTGCAATATAAAATATATATATAATATTCATTTAACCTGCACACGCCACTAATATAATTCCGTTTTATTTACGATACAAATACTGATATCTTTTCATAATTGGGTTCCATACAATGAAGCATACTCTTTCGATTATATGCATACTTGCATCAATTATTACGCTTTGGAATGATGCATACGCGTTTGTACGGCGCGATCAAAAAATCGCGCTGAAAGTACCCGACGGATACATCGTTGAAGAGCCGCAGACAAACGAATGGATTCGCGAGGATTTTCATTTTATCGTTCACTCCCGCAGATTTGCGCAGGGCAACGCTGCATATTTTGAAATCTATCCCGCGCAAAACAACCGTGGCTGGAACTCCGTCGAATGCGTATTCGGACAAAGAAAAGTTTTCATTACAAAAGAGAAGTGGGGATACCGCGGTTTTTTCGCGATACCGCCCGATTGCAATCCAGGGAAACAGGGATTTTCGATAACCCGCGTCAAGGATGGGAAAACAATCACCGATTATTTCACGATAAAAATCGCGAAATCGCATTTTAAGGAGGCCAGACGGCCGATACATCTCGGGAAATTTTCATGTGTGGGATGTAAGCTAAATCCAGAAATTGAAGCTTTCATACGGGAATGCGCTGATAAGAAAAAAGAGGCATTTTCGTCGATGAAACCCGATGCGATAGGGCCGTCTCTGGCTCATCCGAGAAACATGCATTATATTACGTCACCGTTCTGGGCGAAGCGCTATTACAAGCGGTATGTTGTAGAAAAGGGAAGGCGACGATATATCCCCCCCCGCAAAAATCATCATTCGGGTATTGATCTTCGCGGAAAGAAAGGGGAGCCTGTTTTCGCCATTGCTGATGGAACGGTGGTTCTATCGGAGCTGATGTATTATGAAGGGAATTTTATTATAATCGATCACGGCAACAGGGTTTTTTCATATTATATGCATCAGACATCGCTTGCCGTAAAGGCGGGGCAGAGGGTTCGCGCCGGAGATCAAATTGGATGTATCGGCAGCACCGGAATCTCAACGGGCGACCATCTGCATGTGGCGCTCATCATCAACGATGTACACGTTGATCCGCTGAGCATTTTATCGTTGCCGGTAAAAAATTGAACGGCAGGCCTACTTTTCGGAGTACTTGTCGTCTATCCAGCGGCCGGACATGCTTTTGCCGCTTTTTGTTGAATAGGTGCCGTTCCCGTGACGCATGCCATCTTTCCAGCTTCCCATATAACTGTCGCCGTTTGGCCATTTCATGGTTCCAGTTCCGTGGGGAAGACCGTTTTTCCAATGGCCATCGTACCGTGAGCCATCCTTCCTGGAGTACACACCGCGGCCATGCCTTTTCCCATTAAACCATTGCCCCTTATACCTGTCGCCATTCGGCCAGATCATGGTGCCGTAGCCGTTTTGCATATCGGCCTTCCAGCCGCCGGTATAGCGCGATCCATCAGTCCACACATACGTGCCTTCGCCATCTGTACAATTGCCCTTTTCACAGTCAGCGGAAAGTCCGCCGCTTATTTCAAGGAGCAATATCGTCATAGTAAATAGAATGAATGATTTTTTCATACAAACATTCCGTGCATACAATATTTTAAACAGTTATTTTATTGTCGGCATTTTACTGCACAAATATTGAAGGTTATCATGAAATGCAAGATAAATTGGCGCAAGGCCGGCCAACTTTACGGGGCGTGTCATAGAAAAAAACTTGACAGTAATATCCATATTTCTACTATGAGCACGCATTATTGATGGCTTTGTAGGCTGTCGTAACGCATGGTTGCTTCGCATTCGCACCTTTCGGTGGGAGTAGCTCAAAGGTAGAGCCCTGGACTGTGGCTCCAGTTGTTGCGGGTTCGAGCCCCGTCTTCCACCCGTAGAAAATGCCCGCACATCGCGGGCATTTTTGTATCACAATATCAGAAAGCGGACATCGATTACATCACCGTCACTGTCAACCACGCGCACACCTGATTTCGTCGCCCGCATTACGCCGTAAAAAACCTATCGTACTACCCAGGATGCCAGTAAATAAATTATTGCTGAAATTATCGCCGCACATGGTATCGTCATAAACCATGCCCATACGATTTTACCTGCGACACCCCATCGGACCGCGGAAAGACGCCGCATAGCGCCGATGCCCATGATCGACCCTGTTATCGTGTGTGTCGTACTGACAGGGATGCCGAAAGTCGACGAAATAAACAGGGTAATCGCGGCGCTCGTTTCAGCGCAAAATCCATCAACCGGACGCAGCTTCGCGACTTTCTGACCCATGGTTTTTACTATCCGCCATCCGCCGAACATGGTGCCCAGCGCAATGGCCGCATGACACGACAACACCACCCATAATGGCACATGAAATTCGCCCTGCAACATGCCCGAGCTGAAGAGAAGGACAGTAATTATCCCCATTGTTTTTTGCGCATCGTTCCCGCCGTGACCGAGGCTGTACAGCGCAGCGGATACAAGCTGTCCCTTTCTAAAGAGAAAATCTATTTTTCTGGGCGTAAACCGGCGGAACGCCCTGTACGTGAACACGCCGAGTAAAACCCCCAAAAACAATCCCATAAGGGGTGATATAAAAATAAAGGCGACCGTCTTTGTAATCCCGCTCCACACCAGCGCCTCGTGCCCGGTTTTTGCCAGCGCAGATCCGATCAATCCGCCCATAAGGGCGTGCGATGAACTTGTGGGCAGCCCCAGGTACCATGTGATCAAATCCCACACTATCGCGCCCACCAGTGTTGCGAATATTATTTCGGTATCGACAACCGATATCTCTACAATCCCTTTGCCGATGGTATTCGCGACATGCAAACCGAAAAAGAGAAACGCGATGAAGTTAAAAAATGCCGCCCACGCGACAGCATAGCGAGGCGAGAGAACCCTTGTTGAAACGACTGTCGCTATTGAATTTGCCGAATCATGAAAGCCATTGATAAAATCGAACCCCAGGGCGAGAACAATCAGAAACAATATGTACAATTCCATAGAGTCAGTAACCTTTCTTAAAAAATAGTGTCTACGTATCGATTGTTCATATAAATTTTACGTAAGGAAATTATGAAGATATTGTAAATTTTTTCGTGGCGAATGCATATCCACGGCAATATGGCATCTACGTCAGTGAAGTTGTATTATTACAAGAAAAAAACTGTGTCTCGCAATGAAGTATCCCTTTTCCAATGCCGCGATACGTTTCAATCCAGAAGAATAATACTTTTGTTGACATATTCCTTTTTATGATCACACACTTGTGAGAATAGCGTTTAATTCAAACGTCCACAGAACGTATAACGCATTGCCATCGCTCGAAATCCGGCAGGGTGCGGCGCATAACGCGCGTGCAAATTGCATATACCGACTGCCATTTTTTACACAAGGAATACGGAGACAAACGGTCTGCAAAAATTTACGTACCATGGGGGCACAATGGGAAAAATCGAGGATGCGCTTCACCAGGCGTTTACCGGAGAATCAAAGGCGACATTACGATTGCGGGTATATGCTCAAAAAGCCGAAGATGAAGGATTTTCGCAGATAGCCCGCCTGTTTCATGCCATATCGATGTCAGAGGAGATTCACGGCACCCGG
Organism: Spirochaetia bacterium UBA5368; assembly: GCA_002407865.1. Lineage (GTDB taxonomy): Bacteria > Spirochaetota > UBA4802 > UBA4802 > UBA5368 > UBA5368. The sequence goes on along the minus strand of DHPI01000076.1, from coordinate 6,089 downwards.
GCGCTTCGTCTTTTGCGGGATATTCGGGATACGCAGGAAAACCTGAAATCCAGCTTCGAATCTGAAACGAAAATTGCCGGCGTCGCGTACGATGAATTTATTCGCCAGGCGGAACAGGAAGGCAACAAAGCCGCGTCGCTGTTCTTCAGCCAGAGCAAGGATGTGGAGGATATCCACGCAAAGCTGTACAGTAAAGCCCTTACACATTTTATGGAAGAACGGCAAACCACCTATCACATCTGCAGCCTGTGCGGGTATATTGCCGATGGGATTCCCCCTGAGGAATGCCCTGTATGCGGCGCGAAATATGATAAATTCATCATGTATTAATTCGAACACAGGGCAACCGAAAAATTTGAATGAGCACGGCAGTCAATAGAAGCGCCGCGTTATTGATTGTTTTATATGAAAAGAAGACTTTTTCGGTTTTACGGAAGACATTGTATCTCATTTCAGGATATTACACAAAATACCTGCCTTTAAAATAGAGTGCGACATCAACCAGGCCGATCATGACAGGCACTTCGATAAGCGGTCCTATCACCGCGGCAAAAGCCGCCCCTGAGTTTATACCGAAAACCGCCACCGCGACGGCTATCGCGAGTTCAAAATTATTGCTTGCGGCCGTAAACGCCAGCGTGGCCGACTTTCCGTAATCCGCGCCGATTTTTTTTGATAGAAAGAAGCTCACAAGAAACATAACAATAAAATAGATCACAAGCGGTATGGCAATGCGAACCACATCCATCGGAATTTTGACTATGAACTCGCCCTTGAGGCTGAACATTACGATTATGGTGAATAAAAGCGCAACAAGCGTAACAGGACTTATTGCGGGAATGAATTTCGTGGCATACCACTCCCTGTTTTTAATTTTAATAAGAGTGAAGCGCGTAACAATACCGGCGATGAAAGGAATGCCGAGATAAATGAACACGCTCTTCGCGATCTGGGTGATTGTAATGTTCACCACGTTTCCTTTAAACCCGAAAACCGGTGGAAGCACCGTAATGAAGAGCCATGCGTATACGCTGAAAAAGAAAACCTGGAATATGCTGTTAAACGCCACGAGTCCGGCCGCGTATTCGGTGTCGCCTTTCGCGAGCTCGTTCCACACGATAACCATGGCGATGCACCGCGCCAGGCCGATCATGATGAGACCGACCATATATTCAGGATACCCGCGCAGAAACACAACTGCAAGTACGAACATCAGCGCGGGCCCTATTATCCAGTTCTGCACGAGGGACAGGCCGAGCACCCGCCAGTTTTTAAAGACATCGCCAAGCTCTTCATATTTTACCTTCGCAAGCGGAGGATACATCATGAGGATCAGACCGACCGCAATCGGGATGTTTGTCGTGCCAGTCTGAAAGTTGCTCCAGAATGTCGCGGCCGACGACCAGAAATTTCCCATGCCTACACCGATGGCCATGGCGAGAAATATCCAGAGTGTCAGATAACGATCTATGAAGGGCAGTTTTTTGTGGACGTTTTCCATACTTACATATTCTCCATCGTTAAAATTCTTCAAGTATACACGATTGACAGATAATCAATAATGCGCTTTGCATCCTCTGTTACCGTATTACAAGATATGCGCCTCCCAGCATGACAAGTATACCGCATATCTTTTGCATTATAACAGCACCCCTCGACGATTCGTTCCAGTCGAGGAATTTCTGTACCGCCCCGGTAAACGTGCCGGCTGCCACGATTATCGAGCAATGGCCGATGGCATACGCGAGTATCAGTGACACGGCAAATGCCATCCTTGTTGCCGCGGCGCTGAAGACAATACCGAGCATGGGTGCCATGTAGGCGAACGTGCAGGGACCGAGCGTAACACCGAAAATCAGACCGAGTAGAAACGCGGCGGCGAATCCCCGTCCCGTATTTTTCGGATTTGCCGCTTTATCGAAAAAGGGCAGGTGAATCACGCCCGCGAGATGCAATCCGATGATAAAAAATATAACCGCGATGATATAATTACCCCATCCGCCGAGATCGCCCATCATGCGTCCCATGAGGCCGGTGATCAGCCCTGTTACCGCGATAGTAACAAGTATACCTGCCGAAAAAAGGAGCGAAAGCACGAACGAGCGCAGGGCGGATGTGCGCTCCCCGCCGCCGATAAATGCGACGATGAGGGGTATGCTTGAAAGGTGACACGGAGAAAGCACGATTGAAAGCACACCCCAGAGAAACGAGCCTGCCAGCGCGAATCCGGCTGAAGAAGCCAGTGCGGCCGAAAGCCAGGTAAATATGCCGGCAAACATCACTGAACGCCTTTTGTCTTCAAGACAGCGACAATATCTTCCTTTGAAAAGAATCCCTCGTGCCTGAAAAACTCTTTGCCGTCGCTGTCGAGGAAAACCTGGGTCGGTATTAATCGTATGCCGAACATCTGCGCGTAAGGCCTTCCCTGCTCGGTCCAGACGTCGTGAAACACGACGCGAACCTGGCTTTTATACTGTTCCCTTATTTCGCTGATTATGGGTTGCATCATTCTGCACGGCATGCAGTTCTCCGAGCCAAGTTCCACGAACGTGACTTTTATGCCGGTGGTCTTTGTTTTATTCTGTTCAATTGCCGCACTCGACGCACGCAATTCATTATTCAGCGGCTGATTCTGAGAGTCGGCATTCCCGCATCCCCATGAAAAAAACATACTTGCGATACTCGTGATTGCGCATAACTTCATCATACGCGGTTTAAATTTGCTTTTCATTTCATGCTCCGGTTGTGTAGTGTGGCTGCTTTCAGAAACGGCTATTCATTTCATTGTCAACTATCAACCAATAAAATCATCTTCTTGATTTCTTCGACTGACGGCACTTTTCCGGAGGATTTCACCGTGCCGTCAACAACAAGCGCGGGGGTCATCATGACACCGTACTCCATGATTTTTTTTATGTCTTTAACCTTTATAATTTCGGCCTCAATTCCCAGTTCCGATGCCGCTGTACGGGTAAGCTCCTCCAGCCTGGTGCATTTGGGACATCCGGTGCCTAATATTTCAAGCTTCATTTTAGCGCCTCCTTAATCTTTAAAAAAAATATCCGTATATCATGCCTGTAATGCTCGCCATCACCACGACAAGCGAGCAATATACCACGGTTTTCCGAGTGCCAATGAAGCTTCGTATTACCAGCATGCTGGGAAGCGATAGGGCAGGGCCCGCGAGAAGCAGCGCCAGCGCAGGGCCCTTTCCCATGCCGCTGCCGATAAGTCCCTGCACGATCGGCACCTCGGTGAGCGTGGCGAAGTACATGAACGCACCCACAATCGAAGCGAAAAAATTCGACCACCCCGAATTACCGCCCACAAGCCGGGCCACCCATTCATTCGGTATAAGCCCTTCGCTCCCGGGACGGCCGAGAAATACCCCGGCAAGCAGCACGCCGAAAAGCAGAAGCGGCAGAATCTGTTTGGCAAAGTCCCACGTGGATGCAAACCACTCTCCACTTTCCCCCCTGTCGGTGCTGGTAATAACAGAAAGTCCTATCGCGCCAACAGTAAAGGGTATTATTGGCCTGTGCGGAAAGACATATACAAGCACCACGACAGGAAGCATGCCGAGAAGCATTTTCCACCAGGCAATGCCAAACCAGCACACTGTCACCGCGGCAAACACCGCCGCCGAGAACGCGGTGATATGCCATTTATACGCGTACATAACATACCAAAATCCTGTCGATTCAACAGGCTTGCCCCAGTTGGCAAACACGAGAATCGCAATCATCGACACAAAAAATATAGTATCCTTCCACAGGGGGCGTTTTATTTCCACTTTTGGCAATTGCATTGCGGCGTTCACCTTTTCATGCTCTTCTTTGCGGTAGATGAAATGCATTGTTGCGCCTATGACAACGCTGAAGGCAACCGCACCGACGGCCCGCGCGACACCCATTTCAAGGCCGAGGACACGGGCGGTCAGGATGATGGCAAGCACATTAATAGCCGGTCCAGAATAAAGAAAGGCGATTGCGGGCCCAAGGCCCGCACCCATGCGGTATATCCCCGAGAAAAGAGGCAACACCGTACACGAACACACCGCCAGCACAGAACCCGATACAGAGCCAACACCATAAGCCACAAGCTTATTTGCCGCAGGCCCCAGATACTTCATCACCGATTCCTGACGAACAAAAACACCAATGGCGCCAGCAATGAAAAACGCGGGCACAAGGCATAGAAGCACATGTTCGCGCGCATACCATTTGACAAGCTGAAACGCCTCTATTACCGCATTATCGAAGCGCTGCGTTCCTACGGGAAGATAAAACGCTACAAGAAAAAGAGCGGCAATCCAGAAAAGCGGCTTCCATTCACTTTTCCATTCGACTTTCATTTATATGTTCTCCGTCTGAATATGAAACACGCATTACTGCTCGAATTTATCCACAATTCCCCTATAATGAACAGTTGGCAAAAATGCCAATTATAATAAAAAAATTACTTCCGGCAGCACTTGAGAATATCCATCTGCGCTTTCGCGTTCAGTTCCAGGACTTCCTCAATACAACCTATGAAATTCATAATGCAGGGTGTTCTCAGTTGGTAATAGATTGACGTTCCCCGTTTTTCATCAGCGACAATACCTGCATTCTTAAGCACCGACAGGTGTTTTGAAACTGTCGAGGTGTCTGCGCGTATCATGGCGGTGAGCTCGCCAACGCTTCGCTCATGTTTTTGCAGCTCTTCAATAATGAAGAGCCGCGTCGGGTGAGCCAGCGCCTTTATGATTTTCGCCCGGGATTCGTACAGTTCTCTGAAACGTTCTTCCAATATCATCTCCATTAAATATGCTTATTTGGCAATATAGCCATATAGTCTGATTTATGCAAGAAGAAATTAATGAAAATTTTTCTGCTATTCAATGCCGACATGAGTGATTATATCTGTTTTTGTATGATTGACATTTTATTTTATGTGTTGTTTAATTTTTTATAATAAGTGCTCACTTTATACGATAAATAATTATAACATATACAATAAAAAAATATAATGAGCTGGCTATAGAAAGATCTGCACTCAAGCTCTTTACAGAGAAGGTTTCTGCTCGACGTGCCTCCGAGATATAGGCGCGGAATTAATCGTATCGAAAAGTACGTTGTGCAGGTGCTGGACGATCAAAAATAATATCGCTTATCCCCTCATGTCGACAGACAGAATGATTTTTCCACTATGGTCTAGCAATTTGGGTCATTCAGGGATCAGTCATAGAGGGGTTGGCATCTCTGGTAATAGTAATGCCAAGTTTTATTATTGAGATCAAATCAATGAAGGAACTTTTGATTGCGAACAGAAAAATATAAATTCCAAACAGTTTGCGTTTATTCTTCATCATTACATTTTACTTTCCCGACAAAGGAAAGCTGTTCGAAGCGGAGTCTTAATAATATCAACGAAACATGGCTGAATAATCATCCTATTCAATAAAAATTAATAGTCCGAGGTTATTGTACAGCATGAAGACACTCTTTAAATACTTTTTAAGAAATTACAGCGGGAAGAGCCTGCGACAGCAGCAAATTGCGGAAGTTATTGTTATTGTTTGCTCAATGTTAACGGTACTATTGCTGGGGCTTGCCGGGATTTTCCTGTTTAAACAGGGTAAACCGCTTACCGACAGCAGCGTATTCGGAATATTCATTGTCATCGGAGTAATGATGGTTTCCCTGGTTGTCATCCGCAAGGGACAGACGACCATCGCAGCGCATGTTATTCTTGTGTGCATGTTTTTCATACTTTGGATGATTCTATTCATCAGCGCCAGGGATGGAATGCTTGTCAATCTGGATACGTTTATTTATACGTTTGCACTGGTAGTCCTGGCAGCGCTTATAACCAACAGAATATCAATAATTATATTTTCATGCGCAAACATAGTATGCGCAGTTGTTTTAGCGAACGTGATACGCAATACGCATATTCTTCCCGAAAAAATGCTATTCGAATACTTACTGGATTACGCTGTGGTACAGGTGATACTCGCGATTTTATGTTATGTTATTTTAAAAAACAGCATACGATCATATACATCAATCGAAACATCCCTTAATGAAAGTAATCGCCACCGTGAC
>DHPI01000035.1:12425-14515 GCA_002407865.1 Spirochaetia bacterium UBA5368 | reverse complement strand
ATGTTTGCCGAGTTCGAGAAAATTACGCATCAGCTTGTGGAAAACGACGATCCGCTGACGCTCGAGACATTGCAGAACGTATACCGCAAATTGCTGAACGACCATTTCGGAAATTCGCTTGTTATCGACGACGCGCTTACGCTGGAGTGCCTGCGGATACCGCATTTTTATTCGGCGTTTTATGTGTACAAGTACGCGACCGGCATATCGGCGGCAATCGCGCTGGCCGGCAGCGTGCTGCGCGAGGGTGACGCCGCCCGCAACCGTTACCGGAAATTTCTTACGCTCGGAGGGAGCCTGTTTCCGCTGGACGAGCTGAAGCTGGCGGGCGTGGACATGAACGCGCCCGCCCCTGTGGAAAATGCGATCGGTCATTTCGGCTCGCTTGTACACGAGTTTATGGAAGTGTACGCACGCCTGTAAGGCGCCGCACGCACCATAAATGAATTGTCGTATTTGTTGACATATAATCTATCTCCGTAGTATAATCGCGGATTGTTGTGCGCTGTCCGCGCCTGTTATGATGCGCGGTGCACGCGACGCACCGCGCATCATAACGGGCGCGGCAATTTCCACTATGGAGTGATTATATGAAAATTACCGCGATTGAACTGTATCATGTATCAGTCCCTCTGAAAACAACGTTCTGGCCTACATGGATTCCCGGCTATCCGCAGACGCACAATCGCTTTACCCTTATAAAGCTCGTCACAGATGAGGGTATCGAGGGATATTCCGCGGGCTCCGCAATGGGCCGCGAGCGCGAGGGGCTTGGCGATCTCCTCGGCGGCTATCTTATGGGCGCCGACCCGACCGACATCGACAGGATGCAGAGCCTGCTGAAGCAGGCCGGATATCTCGGGTGGCGCAATTTCTGGATTGAGCCGGCGTGCTGGGACATCCTTGGCAAAAAAGAGGGCAGGCCCGTGTACGAACTGCTCGGCGGCGAGGCGCGCCCTATAGACGTGTATTGCTCAACTGGCGAAATGCGCCAGCCCGAGAAACGCGCGGACGAACTGCTCGCGATGCGCGAGCGCGGGTTTAAAACCGCGAAGCTGCGCATTAAAAATGCTGAATTGAAGGATGACATCCGTCACATCGAGGTGATTTCCAAACGGGTGGGCAAAAAACTCACGCTTGGCGTGGACGCGAACCAGGGCTGGCTGGTGTCGATAATCGACAGGGTGCCCGCGTGGGATTTAAAACGCGCAAAGGAGTTCGCTCGCGCCTGCCACGCCAACGGCATTGCATGGCTGGAAGAGCCGCTCGATTCCCGCGATTACGACGGAAACGCCGCACTTAAAAAAGTTTCTAAAATAAAAATATCGGGCGCCGAGCTCAATTACGGATGGGATGAGATAAAAATAATGTTCGAAAAGGACTGCTTTCACGTATATCAGCCCGACGCCACCTTTGCCGGGGGGATCGCGCAGGTGAAACGCGTCATTGACGAATGCCATGCCAAGAAGCGCGAGTTCTCGCCGCACACATGGACTAACGGCATCGGTTTTTACATCAACTGGAACATGGTGCTTGCCGACAGGGGCAACACGCTGCCGCTCGAATATCCGCTCGAGGAGCCGTCGTGGATACCCGAGTTCAGGGATGGCATCATCGCGCCGATTTTACCCGACAAAAACGGGGTGCTGCATCCATTCAGAAAACCCGGTCTCGGATTCGAAATCGATAAAAAACTGCTGCGGAAATACGGCACGCGGTTTTTCCGCCTCACTGAAACCGGATTGAAGATCAAGGTGATACGCGAGAAGGGACTAAGGACCGCCCTCGACTTAAAGAAGAGAAAGGAATCGCGGCCGTCGTAAATTCACTCAGTCGCCGCGTGTGGAAAATCGATTACATTGGCACGGCGTATGATGTTTCAGACGGCGGGGGGAGCGTGTGCTGATTGATAAAATTTCATAGACTGCAAAAATGTATATAATAATTTAGTTGTAATTATTTTTATATAAGTATACAGTTTCCACGGAAAGCTCATTGTTTTTTCCACTGCAATATCCTTAACACCCTGTGTCGGTTGTTCGCGTGTAACGTTTGTGCGATGCACAGTATGTGATTGCAGGTATACCTAT
>DHPI01000035.1:12001-12286 GCA_002407865.1 Spirochaetia bacterium UBA5368 | reverse complement strand
TATATCCGGGGAGGGAGGATTGTTATGTTTACGGCAATACAACGTTTTCATTCCAAAATCGACGGTCTTTTTCGGGTTTTGCTCCTGAGAAAAGGAAAAGCCGTTTCCGTCGGCAGTGTGCTCGAGAAACAGGCTGCCGGGCGGCCTGACAAAACCCTGATCATTTTTGAGGAAAGAAGGTTGAGCTATCGCGAGTTCAATGAGGCGGCGAACCGTTATTCGCATCTTTTCCAGTCGCTTGGATTCGCCAGGGGCGAGACGGTCGCGCTCTTTATGGACAACAGG
>DHPI01000035.1:11195-11856 GCA_002407865.1 Spirochaetia bacterium UBA5368 | reverse complement strand
ATACCTTGTTATCCATGCCGGGCTCGCGAAAATCGGCGTGGTACCCGCGCTGGTGAATAACAATATACGCGGGAAGGTGCTGACGCACGCCTTGAATATCGCGGAGGCGAAAGCCGTCATTGTCGGTCATGAATTTGCCGCGGAATATGCGGCAGTGTCGAAGGACGTGAAGTTGCAGAAGCCGTCGCTTGTTTTTATCGAGAAAGAGGGAAAAGCTGTCAAAACGCCGGCGGGAATGAAAGACCTTGCGCCAATGCTTGCGGAACAGCCCGTTGCGAATCCGATTGTCGATCCGCCTATTACCACGAAGGACGTACTCGAATACATTTATACGTCCGGCACAACCGGCATGCCGAAGGCCACTGTGCTGACCCACCATAAATGGGTGCAGCTGGGCTATGGCGCGGGCGGGTTGTGCCTTACCGCTATTCCCGGCGATGTGCAGTACTGCTGCCTGCCGCTGTACCACAACAGCGGCATCAACATCGCCTGGCCGACCACGCTTGTGCACGGCGGCACGTTCGCGATGCGCCGCAGGTTTTCCGCCTCCAATTTCTGGAGCGATATACGAAAATACAACGCGACGCTGTTCATCTACATTGGCGAGCTCTGCCGCTATCTCAACAACCAGCCGCCGAAACCGGATGACGCCGACAATCCG
>DHPI01000035.1:8480-10909 GCA_002407865.1 Spirochaetia bacterium UBA5368 | reverse complement strand
TATGATGTTGAAAAGGGCGAGATTGCGCGCGATGAGCACGGGCGCATGATTAAATGCAAACCGGGCGAGAAGGGCATGTTCCTGGCGAAGATCAGCAACGTCAGCCCCTTCTCAGGCTATAAAAACAACAAAAAGGCGACAAGCGATAAAATCATCGAAAACGTTTTCAAACCGGGCGACAGATATTTTGTTTCCGGCGACCTGTTCCAGTTGCATAAGGGGGATTACGTGTCGTTTGTCGACAGGCTTGGCGATACATTTAAATGGAAGGGCGAGGTGGTCGCCACAAACGAGGTTGCCGACATCCTCAACAAATTCGGTTCAATCGAAGACAGCAATGTGTACGGCGTTGAGGTGAAGGGCGCCGAGGGCCGCTGCGGCATGGTGGCGCTGACGCTTCTTCCGGGGTCGTCGATCGACTGGAAAAAGTTCGCTTCGTATGTCATTGAAAACCTTCCCGTATATGCCAGGCCACATTTCGTGCGCATCCGCAGGGAAAAAGACGCGACGACAAGCTTCAAACAGATAAAAACAGGATTGCAGGGCGAAGGATTCGATCCGAAGAAAATTAAGGACCCGCTGTATTTTCTGCACCCGGCGAAAAAAACGTATGTAAAGCTGAATGGAAAACTGTATGAAGAGATTCAGGGCGGTAAAATAAAATTCTGATCCGCATCAGCCGGCGCGATGTGCTGTCGGGAAATCACGCCGGCTGGCATGCGACATTACCTGAGGATCGGCGTCGCGCCTTTGAGGCCGAACTGGAGCAGTTCCATTGTCGAGTCGCCGTCATCAACCACTGATTTCACCATGCCGTTGATCGGCACTGCGCTGTGAAACCATCCCTTCGATTTGTACTTTCTGCCCATAATGCTGGTTTCGGTCACGAACGTGTTGGTGCCCGCAAAGCTTCCGGCCGGCACTTTGATGACGCCGCCGTCGACATAGGCTGTCGTTTTCGTATCGAGCCCGGCGAGGTTGTTTTTGTACAGGCCGCGCATCATCGCCATCATGGGTCCTTCTATTTTTTGGACCTGGCCGTTTTCGTCCCTGATTTTTACCCATACAATCTCGATATCGTCTATGCTGCCCGTCTTCCTGACCTTGTCGAGACCGGTAATCAGCATCTGCGTTACCGCTTCCTGTTTCTCTGTGAGATTATAGTACTCGAAAATCCATCCGCCCATTTCCCTGCCGACGATTGCCGTCCGCATTACCGAGCGTGTGCCGTTTTTCTCGATAATGCCGTGCACCACATACTGTCCCACAGCCAGGGGCACCGGCGCGAAAAACTTCTTTGCCACGCCGAAGTTCTGGGTTCCGGATGCCCCGAAATACGGCTCAATTTTCGCCTTGAGCTGTGGGTTGACCGACGGTCCGCACGATACGAGAAAAAGCGTCATAAGCATGCCGATGAGAGTCTTTTTCATTTTTCGCCTGCCTCATATAAATAGATTGTGAAACTGATTTGAACGACGTGTGTATGATATATTTTCATATGCTATGGAAGGGCCCTCGCAGAAAAGCAAGCACAATTTCATTACAATGAAACGATACTGACATAGTGTCGAATATTGATAAATATTTGACGCGGGCGAGTGATTGTCGCACAATATAAAAAATCAGTATAAGGTGGAAGGCCATGAATAAGCGCCATGCTGTGCGTTGCTGGCATCGTCATTTGCTTTCTTGCTGTATTGTACCGGACATTGCGACGGGCGGGTGCTGAAAAAAATTATCGATGACCGTATTTTTTATTCATGGTGTGCGCCTGCTTTGCCGATATGTATATCTTGACGCGGGGGTGGGTGATGATATCGAACGTACAGCCGGGTGTTGACGCGGTAATGCAGCGCATGAACGAGATGCTGAAAACCGTCGTTGATGCGCAGAGCAATCTGGCGGAAAAGATGTTGAAGGTATGCGTGACACAGCAGGTAGAGCGAGTGCAGGCCGAGGGGCTTGGCGAAGCGCTTGATCTTTATATCTGAGTGAATATTGGGCGCCTGCGCATGTTCAGCGATTATGCGTGGGGTGTGGCGCACGTGTGAATATATGAAAATAAAAAACCCCTGAAAGGGGTTTTTTAATAGGGTATGCGGTTCTACTTCCCTGAGTTATTCCGCCTGCTTTTGCATCTGTTCCATCATTTTGTTAAGGTTTTTCAGCGCTTCCTCGCTGCTTTTTATCGCCTCGTCACTATTTTGCTGCAACTGTTCCATGTCTTTCCGATATTTGTCGGATACGGTGGAGGCTGCTTTATAGCAGGTGAGCGATGAAAGCATGACTATCGCGATGAATGCCGCGAGAATAATCGAGATGACTTTCGCAGAGCCTTCTTTCGCCTGCAACGCGTTGATGAGGGCGTGGTACAGCAGGTAGATGCCGTACAGCGATACGCACAGTGACACGATGCCGCCCAGCCACAG
>DHPI01000035.1:7244-8371 GCA_002407865.1 Spirochaetia bacterium UBA5368 | reverse complement strand
ACAGCGATACGCACAGAGATACGATGCCGCCCAGCCACAGGTTAATGCCGGTTGCGAAACTCAACAGCGCGCTTACCGGCGACAGCACCATCAGCGACGCGGAGACCCGCACATTCGCCTCGAAATCGGTCGATCCGCCGCATATCGCCGATACGACAAGAAGTATGATCGCGCCTATGAACAGGCCGATGATCGCGCCGATTATCGATCCTATGATCGCCATTACGCCGATACCGCCTCCGATCATGCCGCCCAGCATTCCCGCTCCCGCGCTCAGGTGCAACAATCCCCAGATAAAATACAGAACGCCCGCGACCAGCCCGTAGATGGTGGCCTTGATCAGCGGCTCGACAAATCCGCCCGTCTTTGGCATCGAGGAAAAATACTCCTTCGGGGCTGTGAGTACGGATTTTGAGTCTTCGATAAATTTTTGAAAATCGAAACCTGCTTCCGCCATTGTGAACCTCCTTAGAATATACATTTGTTAATGAAATTATTTATATATTGAGCAGTGCGCTCATCGTGTGCAACTAGACATCTTACGCTTTACACAGATTACAGAAAATAATTCATTCGTCAACGCTTATTTTTCGTTTGGACATTAGTGGCCCGATCAAATGCTTTTCCTGCCGATTTTTATAATTGACATCGCGGGATTTTTTATGTTTATAGCTGCGGGGTAAAACCAAATACATATCATTATAAATTATGAAGAGGAAGTGATTTCATGATATCTATCATTTTAGTAAGCTGTTTTCTTGTATTCATGATCTCCGTCGGCGTGTGGGGAATGCGGCGCACGACCACGCTTGGCGAGTTTTTTCTTGGCGGGCGCAGCATCGGCCCCTGGATATCCGCATTTGCATACGGCACCACATATTTTTCGGCTGTGGTATTTATTGGGTTTGCCGGGAAAATTGGCTGGGGGTTCGGGCTCAACGCCCTGTGGATCGTCGTCGGCAACTCGTTCTTTGGCGCGTTGCTTGCGTGGCTGGTGCTCGGCAAACGCACGCGCCGTATGACGCAAAACCTCGACGTCATGACGATGCCCGAGTTTTTGCAGGAGCGCTACGGCGGAAAATACATGAAGCTGGTAACGGCGACGATCGTATTCACGTTTCTGCTTT
>DHPI01000035.1:1751-7100 GCA_002407865.1 Spirochaetia bacterium UBA5368 | reverse complement strand
ATCTCTTCGAGGCGAATTTTAATATTTCGTATGACGTTGCTCTTCTCATCATGATCGCCATTACGGGAATCTATCTTGTAATGGGCGGCTATTTCGCGGTGACGCTCGCGGATTTTGTTCAGGGCATGATTATGATTGTCGGCTCCATATTGATGGTCACGGTGCTGGTCGGCAAAGGCGGCGGTCTTTCAAACATGCTTTCGGTTATCGGCGATAAGTTTCCACAGCATGTGCCGGATTTTCCCGCCTCGAATTATATAATGCTCGGCGCGCTCGTCTTCATGACGTCGTTCGGCACGTGGGGGATGCCGCAGATGGTGCAGAAATTTTACGCCGTGAAAAACGAAAACGTCATAGTAAAAGCGGCGATCGCCACGACGATATTCTCGCTTATCATTACCTTTGCCGCGTATTTCACGGGGGTGATGTCGCATTTCTTTTATGACGCGGTGCCGTGTGTGAATGGGATACCCGCGTTCGACAGGATTGTGCCCGGACTGCTTACCGCGCACCTTCCCGAATGGCTCATGGCGATTATACTGTTGCTCGTCCTCTCCGCGTCTATGTCGACCCTGTCGTCGCTTGTGCTCGTTTCGTCGTCGTCCGTCGCGATCGATATGTACAAGGGGCACATCAATCCTGAAATATCAAAAGAAAACTCGCTTGCCATGATGCGTTTTCTCAGCGGAGTTTTTATAGTAATTTCGTACTTTATTGCGCGGTACGAATTTGCCATTATCGTGACACTCATGTCGCTCTCGTGGGGCGTGATAGCCGGATCGTTCATGGCGCCGTACGTGTATGGCCTGTTCTGGAAACGAACCACGCGAGCGGGCGCGGCCGCGGGCATGCTGACCGGCCTTGGGCTCGGCATCGCGCTTTTTTTTGTGCTCGGCCCCGCCCGGTCGCCGATAGCGTCGTGTATCGCGATGATTGTTCCTTTCTTTGTTGTGCCGGCCGTGAGCGTCTTCACCGCGCCGCCTGAAAGCGCGATTATCGAAAAAGCGTTTGAGCACATATCGTGATACGGGAGGATTCAATGATAACCGTCGGCGAATACAAACGAAAAATAGCGAAAATATGAGGTATGCGCGCCGGCGAAAGATTCCATGAGCGAATTATTGTTTATTGCATACGACAATCCGCGGTACAGAAATGCATTACTGGCCGCGGGATACACGCTTAGCGAGATTGATCCGCAAAATCCTGATGACATCGCCGCGGCGGTTCGCGGCGCCGCTGTGGGCAGTTTCGTTGTCGTAGACGTGGCGGAGGATAACGCGGAAAACCTGCGGCGTATACTCTCCTGCCTTACCGCGAAGAACCTTCGCGTCGTTGCCGTGGGAGGACCTGTGTCCGAAACGACGCAATCACTTTTGCTTGCCGAGGGTGTGGCGGATTACCTTCACGGTGATGATCCGGCGCGCCTTGCGCGCTATCTGCGCGTACTGCAAAATCCACTGGAGACGCGCGCTTCGCAACGGGACGGATTTATTATATTAGAAGACGATGCCGTACGGCGCGCCGTCTTTCGCGCGATCATCGGCAGGTACGGCTATGCCGTCGAGATGGTATCGACCATTGATGATTTTTTCCGCTGCGTAAACGGCGCCGAGCATGTCGCAGCCCTCGTCAATCTCGGGGCCGCCGGTTTTGATGTAAGCCGGTTTGTGCGGGGCGCGCATGCCTGCGCGAAAATAAAACAGCTTCCCGTTGTTCCATATAAAGACGCGAAAGAAGGCATTTTTGTTCATGAGATGACATCCGGCCTGAACCGCATAACGCGCGTTATCCTTTCGCCGGATGAGGCATACAGCTTTCTCGTAAACATGCTTTTTCGCGGCGAGCTGTTCCCCTGTGCCGGCGTATTCAACGGGGAGATCAAGCTTGACGAGCATACCGCGTTTATGCGTGAGCCGTTTCAGCGCATATTTTATACCATGGGTGTTGATGTCTTCACGATGGAAAACATTGTGGGCGATACTGATTATGATCGCATGGTTTCGTGTGTTGATTCACTGCGGCGCGCGTGTGTACGGGTGGACGGCCTGAGGTGGCTTGTAAAAAACAATCACAAGGTGGCTACCTGCGGAGTACCGGGTGTCTATACGGAAAATCCGCGATGAGTGAAAGCGGAAGGTTCTGCCTGCGGCGCTCGTCGGGATTTTCCGGGAAGCATGCTCGTTCGGCGGTATGGCAATAGCGACAGAGCTTTTCACGGGCTTTTATTCCTTCCAGTTTGAGAATTGGATACATTCCCAGCGATACGGCTTTGCGATACGAATTTTCCCTGCTTTCAAACGACGCGTGATTGCTGAAATCATGATAGATCGATCCCGGGCCGTGGCAGGCTTCGCATCCGACGCCTTCCGTGCGCGTTGCGTCGGTTTTCCCGCCGCCTGTCGTATGGCACTTTAAACACTGCATGCTTTCCGCCGGCGCGCCGGCCGCTGCCTTCTCGGCGATATCGACGGCCTTCTGCGTTGTAAGCGTTTGATAGGCCTTCGCATGCGGTGATGAAAGCCACATGCCGTACTGGTTGCCGATTGCCGCGGCCTCGTGGCATTTTTTGCAGCTTTCAATTCCGATAAATGAAGGAAGCCTCTTTTTCTGGGGAGCGGCTGCGGCTGCAAGTACGCTGGTAAGCAGAATTGCGATGATGATATGTTTCTTTTCCTTCGTCATATGGATTCTGCCAGATGAATTCCTCGGCGAAAAACCACCGTTGCGCACGTTATACGACTGGTCGTCATCGGTCAATAAATTTAAACTTGACTTTCCTGATTTTGCATGAATACTTATTGTGCTGTGCGTTGATGCAATGTACGGGCGATGTGGCGAGTGAAAACTCACTCGTAGCCTATCTATGGTTTTTGTGTAACAGGAGCGATATGGGTATTACTGATCCAGCCGATATGAAGGTGGGCGAGTTTTTTGTGCAAAACGGAATCATTACCGCAAAGCAACTCGACGATGCCCTTCTTCTGCAGAACGACAATCCGGAACGGCTTATTGGAGAAATCCTTGTCACGCAGGGGGTGATGACAAAAGAAGACCTGATAATGGCCATGGAAATGTTTCTTATGCTTACGGAATCGCAACCGAAACACGTGGATGAATGGCTCGACCAGGACGAAATCGATATGTTGATTGAGAAGATGAAGAATAAAGACAACCGAAAATGAGCGAATATATGCTGTTTTCATCGCATTACGCATAAATTAAAAAGTGTTTGACAAAACAAACATGCTAAAAAAGGATTGAGATCATGATAGAATTCGAAGATAAGACCTGTTTTGGCTGCGGCGAAGACAACGAATGCGGTCTTCAGTTAAAATTGAAATTTGACGAGGATACTAAAACGGCATACGGCGAGTATGTGGCGCATCAGAAGCTTGAAGGGCCGCCGAATATAATTCACGCGGGCATTATTGCCTCAATACTTGACGAGACCATGATGACGGTTAACAAGTACATGGAAATCATGGGAATGACCGGCGAGTTGACGATCCGCTATCTTCAGCCTGCGTTTATTAATGAGAATCTCTATATCAGGGGCTGGTATGTAAAAAAGAATAAGCGTGTCGTGGAAAACAGGGCCGAAATAGAAAACGAAATGGGCAAGATAGTCGCACGTGCGAAAGGGAAATATCTGGAAGTGGATGAATTGCCCCAGCCCGAGTGACGTACGCTAACCGAAATAAGCCGAAGTGGTGAAACTGGTAGACGCAGCGGACTCAAAATCCGCCGGGGGCAACCTCATGAGGGTTCGATTCCCTCCTTCGGCACACATCACAAATGTCGTTTCCCATAAATCGAGATAATCTATACATTTTTCAGTGCGACTTCTGCATACCGCAGCGTGAAAAAAAATCGCGGCAGATAACAAAAACCATAGTCACTGTTGAGACTGGAGGAATCATGAAGAAGGCATGTTCTGTAATTATAATTATCATAGCGGCGCTGGTGTCCTGCAATCCCGCTGCAGTAAAGAAGGATATCGATCAGGAAAAACCGCATATTGCCGTGACGCTCACGTTCAATACGGATATGTACAAAAGTATTATGCTGAAAAAGGTGTACCCCACCTACGCCATATGGGCCGTCGATACCAAAACCGGCGCCACGGCGACAATATATGTTACCGGGAAGGCCGCAAAGGGGGCGTGGATGATGGCCGATGAACGTCCTTCATCTCTGCCTGTGTGGTTTGGTGTCAGAAGAAAAGAGAAGGCAATACCGGAGAAGCATGCCGTTGATGTGGTTACCAGCGCGACACCTTCGGGGAATACGGCGATTCATTCCTGGCAGATTCCCGAGCGCATGATCGGTAAAAAATTGGATATTTATCTGGAGGGAAACATTTCGTTCGATTACAATGAATTTTATACGAAATCCGCGAAAAAGGGCGAGCCCGGTTACAGCGATGTCAATGGCCAGCCG
This sequence comes from Spirochaetia bacterium UBA5368, assembly GCA_002407865.1. Lineage (GTDB taxonomy): Bacteria > Spirochaetota > UBA4802 > UBA4802 > UBA5368 > UBA5368. Next base: position 2,657 of record DHPI01000035.1, on the reverse strand, counting down.
TCAGTGATATGGCTGGCGACAATCGAGGCAGGTGTAAAGCGTATCGAGAAATCGCCGGTGATTGCAGGCCATGGCCATATGCGTGGAGATAATGCTGATATTGATACGGATATGTCGAAAATAACTACCGCCGGAGAAATTTTTCAGTATGTCGGCATTGTATACGAGCCGGGGAGCGTAAAGTAATATAAAAAAGAACAGGGCTTGCTATGTAAGAAGTGTAAAGTGGGTTTCAGGGTTAATTGCGTTGCATGTGGCGGGTAGCAGCCCTGTCCTGTTTTTATCGTATTGTTTACAAATCCTTAATTGAGTATAAGGTCATAGTGCCTGAGGTGTTCCGCCCGGCGGTATCGGCGGCATAATCTGTTATGATTGTACCGCAAAACATGGAGATAATTTTCCCGGTGTTACCGTCAAGACGGGCCTGTTTTTCTTTACAATTACTATTCGCTCTTTGCGCTGATAGCATATTCGTATCTCCCTTCCTTCCCTTGGTATTCGAATGAGAAAAAACATTTTTTCGGGTGTCATGCAGATTCATACCATTCCCTTTTACATTCGCACCGTTACGGACCTTATACCTGGAGTCGGGCTTTATCAGGCCGTGCACGCTGAATAGCCGCATACACGGCAATAAAGGCATCCGGATTCGGGTATGAGAGTCATTCCGCAATCGGGACATGTTTTTTTCACTACAGCGGCTTTCAATAAATAGATCATATACTACACCTTTGTAATCACTACAAATATATAGTATATATTTGTGTAGTATTTTGCAAGCCTTTTTTTAGAATTTTTGAAAAAATTTACGCTATTATTAAATAAAAAAGATTGTCCTAAAAGGTGACAGAAAAAGAAAAAAGTGATATATTCACATATGTTGAATGAATTTATGTTGTGTTCGAC
>DHPI01000035.1:0-1644 GCA_002407865.1 Spirochaetia bacterium UBA5368 | reverse complement strand
TTCGACAGGCATGTTCAATGATGTGGAAAGGATAAAATTTGTTGCATTGCCTGCATAGGGCGCAACATATGTGCTTTGAACAACACAAAGAAACATAGATACAAATGAAACGAGGATAGTACGTATGACAAAACCGATGTATGACCCAAACAAGGAATGGGAAGAGATATTGAAACAGGACCTGCAGGAGCCGGTAAAGCCGAATCCTGAAGCCGTCGGGGGAAAGCCTGGCGTCAACCCAAAGCGATCGGAGATGAATTTCGATATAAAGCCCGAGGAACTCGAAAGCTATCTCAACAGGTATGTTGTCGGGCAGGAAGATGCGGTAGAGATAATTGCCACAAAGGTATGTACTCACTTTAATCGCATGAACCTCGAGAAGACGATTCCCGAAGAGGAGCGGCCGGTAGGCAACATCAAGAGCAATATGCTGCTTATCGGGCCTACCGGCGTCGGCAAAACCTATATTATAAAGCTTATCGCGAAAAGGATCGGCGTACCGTTTGTAAAGGCCGACGCCACGAAATTCAGCGAAACCGGCTATGTCGGGGGCGATGTTGAAGACCTTGTGCGCGAGCTGGTTCATGAATCCGATGGTGATATAACCCGCGCCGAATACGGAATCATCTACCTTGACGAAATCGACAAGATCGCGTCGTCGGGCAACGTGTATGGGCCGGATGTGTCGCGCACAGGCGTGCAACGCAACCTTCTCAAGCTGATGGAGGAATCGGAGGTCGATTTAAAAACGCCGCACGATCTCGCGTCGCAGGTTGAGGCCGCCATGGAGGCGCAACGCACCGGCAGGGTGACGCGCAAGAAAATCAATACGAAAAACATTTTGTTTATCGTGTCAGGCGCGTTTAACGGTCTCGAGGATATCATTAAAAAGCGAATGAATCTCCAGGCGATTGGATTCGATAAGTCGACCACGCCCCGCGAGAACAAGCAGAACCTTTTCAGGGAGGTGCGAACCGAGGATCTCATCCAGTTCGGGTTCGAGTCTGAATTCGTGGGAAGGCTGCCGGTGACGGTTATTCTCAACGAAATGACCGAAGATGGCCTTTTCAGGATATTGAAAAACAAGTACAGCACCGTTGTGCTGGGTAAGAAGCTTGATTTCAAGGCGTATGGTATCGATGTTGAGTTTACCGACGATGCGCTTCAGGAGTTTGCGCGCAGGGCTTACCGTGAGAAGACCGGTGCGCGGGGACTTCTCAGCGTGTTCGAGAAAAGCCTTATCAAGTTCGAAAAGACCCTGCCGTCGACAGAGATCAAGAAGCTGGTCGTGGATGGCGAGCTCGTCAACGAACCGTCAGCGGCGCTGAGAAAGATGCTGATGAACGACAGCATCAAAAGTTTTCAGAAGGATTTTCTGCTGAAATCGGGCATATATCTCGAGTTCGAGAAGGATGCCGTGGAGAAAATCCAGGAAAAAGCGCAGAAGAACAACAGCAGCATCAAGCAGGTGTGCGAGGATCTGTTCCACGATTATCCCTATGGCATTCGCCTGATGGGAATGGACAATTTCAGGATTCCGGCGGATGCTGTGGAAAATCCCTCGGAGTATATCGACAATTACATTCGCACCAACTACAAGAAAAAGTAAAAAGCGCATCGGCGGCCGTACCGGCCGCCGATAGT
>DHPI01000070.1:54656-60291 GCA_002407865.1 Spirochaetia bacterium UBA5368 | reverse complement strand
CCCGCACGCGCGAACAGGCGTCGGCGCTCTCGCTGAAGCTCTCCCGTCTCGGCGCGGACGTGATAGAGTTCCCAACGATCGAGATACGCCCGAAACGCGACATGACGGCGCTCCGTGATGCGCTGAAAAATATTGCGGGTTTCGATTGGCTGGTTTTTACGTCGCAGAACGCCGTCGGCATATTCTTTGGCCAGCTTTCCGCCCTTGGGCTGGACGGCCGCGCGCTGCACGGGCGTAAAATCGCCTGCATCGGGCCGGCTACCGCGGTGGAGTTGGAAAAATACTTCATAAAGGCCGACCTGCTGCCGAAGAAATTTGTCGCCGAGAGCCTTGTGAAATCGATGGGCGCGGCCGGCGTGCGCGGTGCGCGCGTACTGCTGCCGTGCGCACAGGAGGCGAGGGACGCGCTTCGCGACGGGCTTGTCGCCCTCGGCGCCGTTGTCGAGCGCATCCCGGTGTACGATACCGCGCGGCCTGAAAAAATATCCGCCGAGATGATCGACGAGGCGGAATCCGCGCATATCGTCACGTTCACGTCGTCGTCAACCGCGAAAAACTATTTTTCGATTGTGCACAGCTCGAAGGCGCTGCACGCGTGCATCGGGCCCGTCACCGCCGATACGGTGCGGCAGCTTGGCTACGGCGTCGATATCGAGGCGGGAGAGTACACCATCGACGGGCTGGTCGAGGCGATAGTGCGCTATTGTGGCGCGGCGGACGAATAGCCGCCGGTATCCTCCAATAAATAATTTGACTTCCGCACATCCCGGCGATACTTTTCTGAAATATACAGACAGTACGGCGGTGAGGCCGCCGGGATATCTGTTCGGGACACTCATCGTTGTACGCGTTTCCGCGGCCTGCATGTTTCATTGTATCATCTATCATTGTACATCGTAACCGACCACTTTATTGCTCGCAGCCGTACGCCGCGTAAGGCGAAATCCGCATGTGCGCGGCGCATTACCTTATTTACAGGAGGATGCCATGAACTTTTCACGAGCGATACAATCCCTCTTGGCGTGCGCCATATGCGGCGGAATTTTTGCCGTCACAGGGTGTATTTCGTGGGAGGAGGGCTGGAAGCAGGCGGTAAAGCCCACCATGAAGGGGGATGTAAAAGAATTGTTCGCAAAAGCCGAGCGGCTGGAGAAAACAGCCGATACGAGGGAGGGGGTGCGTAAAGTGGCTGCGATATATGAGAACATCATCGCAATCGAGCCGGAAAACTTTAAGGCGCTTCTTGCGCTGGCCGACTTTAACTTTCTTGTCGGTTATTTTTACAGCGAGAGTATGGATGACAAACACGCGTATTATATGAAAGCGGTGCGCTATTCGGAGCAGGCCATGTACACCAACGCTAAATTCAGGGCGCGTGTTGACGCCGGTACACCCCTCTGGGATGCCTGTGATACGCTGACGAAACGTGAAGTGCCCGCCATGTACTGGTGGTACTGCGCCGCAGGGAATGACTGGGTACAGTATCGAAGCGCGCTGACGCGCCTCCTTACCTTCTCCTGGCCGAAGCGCGCCACCCGTGTACTCGATGCGGCGCTTGCCCTCGATCCCGCGTGGAACGGCGGTGACCTGTATCAGGCAAAGGCGGTGTATTACGCACTTGCGCCGGGAATATCCGGCGGCGATGCGACAAAGGCGGAGGCGTTTTTCGACAAGGCGATCGCGGCAGGGCCTGACAGGCCGAATCACCTGTATATGCGCGCGCTCTACTGGCATGTAAAGAATAAAAACAAGGAGGCCTTCGTAAAGGATCTTGAAAATATTATTTCCAGAGATCCGGCCAGGCTCAATTTCCCGTATCCGTGGGCGGCCGCATATCAGCGAATGGCAAAAAAGAATCTCAATGATATAAACAAATATTTTTATTGAGGCGTGTGCGCCCTGCGCAGGGGCGGGTGCGCTCGCCCCAACTGCGGCAGACGGGTGTGTAATGAAATTGTTGATTTCCATGTGCATACAAAAAAATCCTTTCCATGCGATTGCATTTCTGCTACATGTGGCACTCTGAATGAGTGATGGCGCCGCGCCGGCGCCGCCGGGAGGTCTGCTATGAACATTCCGTATCGTCCACGCCGCCTGCGCGGCAGCGCCGCAATGCGCGATCTTGTTGCTGAAACCCGCGCCGATAAACACAGGCTGATAATGCCGCATTTCGTGATGGAAGGCGGCGCGACGCGCGAGGAAATCCCGTCGATGCCGGGTATTGACCGCGTATCGGTTGATAATCTTCTCAGGGACGTGGAAGCCGACCTGAAACTCGGCATACGCTATATTTTAATCTTTGGCATCCCTGCGCAGAAGGACGAGAAGGCGTCGGGGGCGTTCGACGAACACGGCATCGTGCAAAACGCCGTGCGAGAGATTAAGCGCGCCCTGCCGGAGGTCTACGTTATCACCGACGTGTGCCTCTGCGAATATACATCGCACGGCCACTGCGGCATGGTCGAGGGGGGGCATATACTGAACGACCCGTCGCTCGATATTATTGCGAAAACGGCGCTTTCGCACGCGGCGGCCGGCGCCGACATGGTTGCGCCGTCGGACATGATGGACAGGCGCGTCGAGGCAATTCGCGATACGCTCGACGATAGCGGTTTTACCGAGGTGCCCATCCTCTCCTACGCGGCGAAATACGCGTCCGCATTTTATGGGCCCTTCCGCGACGCAGCGGGGAGCGCGCCGCAGTTTGGCGACCGGCGGAGCTACCAGATGGACTGCCGCAACGCGCGCGAGGCGGAGAAGGAGGTGCTGCTCGACATCGACGAGGGCGCCGATATCGTAATGGTGAAGCCGGCGCTCGCGTACCTCGACATCATCCGGCGCGTGAAGGATATCGTGAACATACCGGTGTGCGCCTATAACGTGAGCGGCGAGTATTCGATGGTGAAGGCCGCCGCGAAGCTGGGCTATTGCGACGAGGAGCGGCTGGTCGCCGAAATCCTCACCGGGATATTCCGCGCCGGGGCCGACATGGTGATCTCGTATCACGCGCGTGAAATCTTTAAGCACGGCTGGCTGTAGAAGGAGATTTTTAAAGAAGCGCCCCTTGGAGCACTTTTGGAAAATTGAATTATTAAATTATCGAGTACCACATCGAGGAGACACCCATGAACATTGAGACATCTATTTCCCTATATAAAAAAGCGCTGGGCCTTATGCCGGGCGGCGTGAGCTCGCCGGTGCGCGCGTTCAAATCGGTGGGTGGCAATCCCCTCTTTATGAAGAAAGGAGCGGGCGCGCACATCATCGACGAGGACGGCAACGATTACATCGATTACTGCATGTCGTGGGGGCCGCTCATCCTCGGTCACGCCGATCCCGACGTGATAGCCGCGATAACCGAAACGGCGAAAAACGGCACCAGCTTCGGGATGCCCTGCCGCTACGAGGTGGAACTCGCAGAGCTTGTGACGGAGCGTTTTCCATCGATAGAAAAGGTGCGTTTTGTATCATCCGGAACCGAGGCGACCATGAGCGCGATACGCCTCGCGCGCGGGTACACCGGCAGAAACAAGATCGTAAAATGCGATGGCTGTTATCACGGCCACGCGGACCATCTGCTCGTGGCAGCCGGTTCGGGGCTGGCGACATTCGGCACGCCCGACTCGGCGGGCGTGACCGGCGATAACGCAAAGGACACGATTGTGGCGCCGTACAACGACCTTGACCGTCTCGAGGACATATTCAAAAAGGAACGCGGTTCTATCGCCGCTCTTATTCTGGAACCGGTTCCCTGCAACTACGGCCTTATTCCGCCGTTCGAAAGCGCTGCCTCATTATCGGACGGTTCGCGCAGTACAAACTACCTGCATGCGGTGCGCGCCCTGTGCGATGCATACGGTGTGCTGCTGATTTTCGATGAGGTGATCACCGGCTTCAGGCTTTCCCGTGGCGGTGCGCAGGAGTACTTCGGGGTCAGCGCCGACATTACCACGCTTGGCAAGATCATCGGCGGAGGGCTGCCGGTCGGCGCGTACGGCGCGTCGAAAGAGATCATGGCGAAGGTGGCCCCCGACGGGCCCGTGTACCAGGCGGGGACGCTGTCGGGAAATCCGCTTGCAATGCGTGCCGGCATCGCGACGCTGAAAAAGCTCGACGCCATCGACGCGTACCGCGTGCTTGCGGCGAAAGCGGCGCGCATGAGCGAGCGTATGCAGCCGCTGGCAAAACGGCACGCGGGCAGGATTCTGTTTTTGCAGATTGAATCCGTTTTTGCGCTCTATTTTACGAAACTCGATCGCATCCTGTCGGTGGACGATGTGCGCGCGTGCGATATGACGCTGTTCGCGCGGTTTCACCGCGAGATGCTGAACCGGGGAATATACCTGTCGCCTTCCGGCTACGAGGTGGGATTTATCTCAAGTGCGCACGGTGACGATGACATTGCAGCAACTGTGGAGGCTGTTGAAGAATCACTTGACATCATACTGGAATAGCCGCACAACAGCAAAAAGAAAGAAACTCCCTGAAGGGAGCAGCAATCCGCGTGCCGGTTGTAACCGCCCCGCATTCAGGATACCATATAGATATCGATAACGTCATTAAATTCCGGAGTGGCCATGATACAGTTAGTTGAGTACGGTGAAATATTTATCTTTGTGGCGTTGCTTGCGGCGAGCATTATCGCGGTGGCTGTCGGTCTTGATCGCACGATTATCTACAAACGCTACACAACGAAGAAGACCGACAAGTTTATGAACGATGTCGCGGAAAAGTTGCGGCATCACGATATTTCGGGCGCGGTCGAGTACGCGAACAACGGCGACGACCACGTGTATTCCCGCTTTACCCGCTTTGCGCTCCGTTTCTATAACGAAAAAAACGACGGCCTGTCGGACCTCATGGCGGGAAAAATCATCGAGGAAAAAATCCAGCTTGAAAATCGCCTGCCGATACTGAACACCCTCGGCAACAATGCGCCGTTTATCGGCCTGCTCGGCACGGTGTTCGGCATTATAAAGGCGTTCCACAACCTCGGGACGCTGGGCAACACCGGCGCCGAGGTGGTGATGCGCAGCATATCGACGGCGCTGCTCGCGACGGCGGCGGGGCTTTTCGTGGCCATTCCCGTGGTCATGGCAAACAACTACTTTTCTCGAAAGGTGAAGATAATTCTGCAGAATCTGGAGATCCTTTCGAAAGAATTTGTCGCGAGTTATTATCATTCGAACGGAAAATCAGACGGCAGGGGGTGATGATATGGCGTTTACATCCGGTACAGACGACAACGACGAGATCGGCAATATCAATATTACGCCGATGGTCGATATCATGCTTGTGCTGCTCGTCATATTCATGGTGACGGCTAACTTCCTGAAGAAGGAATCCATCAATATTAACCTTCCAAAAGTCGGGGCGTCCGATCCCAACGTTGCGCAGTCGATCCAGGTAGCGCTTACGAAGGACGGTAAAATTTACCTCGAGGGAAACGAGGCCGATGAAACGCGGCTTGTTTCATCGCTGATGCACGAGTCGAAGCTGCGGCCGAACATGCGCGTTACGCTGTCGGCCGACGAGCGCCTGCCGTACGGGGCCATCGCCAACGTGATGGGGATGATACGGAAATCCGGCGTTTCACGAATTGCGCTCTCAGTAAAGCGGTAGGTGCCGGCGATGA
>DHPI01000070.1:50494-54511 GCA_002407865.1 Spirochaetia bacterium UBA5368 | reverse complement strand
ATATGGCGGAAAATCGACGCGATTGGCCTTTTCAGGGCGTGCCTGCTTACGTCGGTGCTGGTGCATGCGGCGGCGTATTCGGTATACCATATCGTGATGACGCCCCGTGCCGCGGTGAGCTCCGAGGATATCAAGCTTCAGGATGTCGAGGTCGATTTCGAGGATTTTCCGCCCGAGCTTATCGGCGGTACAACGCGTCCCGCGCCTGTAGAAAAACAGGAATGGGTCGAGGGTGCAAGCAAGACGGCGGAGGACGCGCTTGAGGAGGAGATCAACCTGAGCGCCCTCTCCGGCGACGGCACCGACAAGGATGGCTACCTGTTTTCGTTCAACGGCGATAGGCCGCCTACGCCGATTATCAATTTCGACCTGCGCGCCTTTTTCCCAAGGGAGGCGAAAGAGGCGAACATTACCCGTAAAACTGTGGTGCTGCTGATACAGGTCGAGGCAGACGGAACGCTGAAGAGCGCGAAACTGCTGTCGGAAAGGGCCGGCTACGGGTTCGACGAGGCGGCGCTGAAAATTGTGCATATGGCTCGGTTCGCCCCCGGCTACGTGAAGGGAAGGCCGACGCGGATGGTGCACAAACTACCGATTACCTTTGTGCTCGAAGAATGGTGAGTGCATCAGTGTCGATGCGACAATAGATAGAAAAGGCGTTTGGTATCCATGAATCGTATCAATATGAGGCTGATTGCCGTTTTCACGGCGGTGGGGCTGTTCGTGTGCGCCGGCGGTGCGCGCCTGCATGCCCAGCAGCGTGAGGCCGGGATCGTTCTCGCGGGGAAGCTCTACGACCGCGTGACGGGCCGCCCGGTCGACGCGGCGCTGGTTGCCGTTGTGGAGCTGAAAATAAAAACCCGGAGCGCCGCCGACGGGTCGTACTCGCTGACGGTGCCGGCACCCGGCGACTATACGGTCGTTGTCGTTTCGGCGCTCTATACCACCGCGAGGGCGAAGTTGCACATTGAGCGCGCGGCGACGCGCGATTTTGCGCTTGCGCCGGTATCGATGCAAAAGGGTCTCACCGTCGTCGGTTTTCGCGATGTGCAGAAGATCGCGCGCTACACCATGACGTCGCGCCAGATGAAGGACGTACCCGCGTCGTTCGGCGATTCGGTAAGCGCGCTTACGTCGCTGCCGGGCGTTATCCGGACAAGCGGTTTCTTCGGCCCGCTGGTGATCCGCGGGGCGGACTCGATCACGAACAGGTATTACATCGACGATATTCCCGTGTATAACCCGCAGCATTTCGGCGGCGTCCATTCGGTGATTTCCAACGATCTTATGAGCGAGGTCGACCTCTACGCGTCGGCGTTTCCCGCGCGGTTTGGCGGCGCGATGAGCGCGGTCATCAATATTAACACGCTGGACGAGGTTGACATGTTCGGCGGCGTTGCCGAGATGGGGCTGATCTCGTCAAATTTTCTGTTGAAGGCGCCGATCGAACTGGCGGCCTCCGACGGCGGCGGGCCAACGGAGCGCAAGGGGTATTGGATCGCCTCGGGGCGCTACAGCTATTACTCGCTCTTTATTCCGCTGATCTACAGGCTTATGACCGGCGATTCAATCGGATCGGTGCCCGAATACTGGGATTACCAGGTGAAGGGGAAATACGCGTTCAACAAAAAGCATTCGGTTACCCTGCTGGTGATGGGCAGCAGGGACTACATCAACTTTATCAACGAGTCTACGCCGCCCGATGAGATGGACCCGTTGCTCGCGAATTTTAAATTTAAAAACGATCTTATAACGAATTCGGCCGGCCTGCGTTACACGTACCACCCGTCGGAGCGATTCAGAAACATTTTGCTGGGATATGCGTCGCTGAACGACAGCCTTAACTACATAAATGTGGATAACGCCGCGCCGGCGCTGAAGGATATCAATATCGTATCGAAGCCGTACATGTACGGATTAAAGGATACGATCACGTTCGAGTGGTGGAAAAAGGCGGCCGAATTGCGCGCCGGCGCGGAGTTCGTGCTGTACAATTTTCGTACCGAGGGCAACACCATCACCCTGAGCGAGAGCGTTTCGGGCATCCCCGATTTCGGCGATCCCGACCTGTTTAAGGTTATTCGCCTTGGCGAGACGACCAATAACGTGACGCTCGGCGGCTACGTGGAGAATAAATTCACCTTCGGGCGTTTCACGCTGGTGCCGGGCGTGCGCGCGGAGTATCTCAACAGGAGCGGCGATGCCGTCGTTGACCCGCGCGGTATGGCGAGCTATGAATTTCCCACGCAGACGACCGTGTCGGTTGCGGGCGGATGGTATTCGAATTTCGTCCAGGCAAATCCGTATCTCTTCAATTACGTGCCAAGCATCGCGTCGCGAGGCGAGTACGGTCCCGAGCGGGCGGTGCACCGCGCCGTGGCCGTGGAGCAGAAGCTGGCGCTTTTCTCCCTGAAGGTCGAGGGCTTTTATAATACATTCTTCGATCTGCTTGAAAACGACCCTGAATATAACGCAGACGGTGACGTGATTCTCGAAGGACACAACACCGGCAGGCAGAAGGCGTACGGCGCGGAATTCATGCTGCGCATCGACCGGGAAGAGCGGAGGGACGGCCTCTTCGGCTGGATCAACTATACGTATACGCAGTCGAAGAGGAAGACCGGCGTGTCGCCCGCCGTTGATCCATGGTACAACCGCTATTTCAACTTCAACCAGGAGCAGAAGCACGCCCTCAAGATCGTTGCCGGATACTCGTTCGGCAGGCACACGCTGAGCTCGCGGTTCCAGCTCTACAGCTCGTTTCCGTATACGCCGATTATGGGGGGAAAGCTAAGTCCGGGACCGGGCGATCCGGGGTATGATCCCGCCAATCAGCGGTATGTGCCAACCTACGACGGCGCGGTGCGTAATTCAAAACACTTCCCGCTTGACCACCGGTTTGATGTGCGCTACAGCTATAAGACGGACTACGAGTGGGGCTACGTGAGCTGGTATATCGAAGTCATTAATGTCTACAACCAGCGCCCCATCGATCAGGAAACGTGGAACTACCGTAAGCCGTACGGGCCGGGCAACCGGAGGATGAAAAAGGCCGAGGGTATCGCCATGATTCCGAATTTCGGCGTCGAGGTGAAGTTTTAACGCGGCATCGACGCGCGGGCGTTGCGAGCCGCGGGACTTAATCCGGAAAGGAGAAACGAAGATGCGCATAGACAAACAGAAGGCAGCCGCCCTTATGATGCTTGCCGTGTTTACGCTGTCTGCCTGCGTTACGCCGATGGGCATGACATCGTCGTCGACGCCGCTGGAGGGCAAAACCATCGTAAAAAATCTCGGGAAGGCCGAGGGACGCAGCTCGTCGTGGTCGCTCTTAGGCGTCTGGTCAATGGGGCGGCCCGATATCGACGCCGCCATCGGCGAGGCGGTAAAGAGTAAAAACGGCGATGCGCTTATCAACGTGCGGTGGTACGAGAAGACCACCTATCTCGTGCTGGCCAGCATTACGACGGTAATTGTTACCGGCGATGTTGTCGCGTTCGAGGCGGAAGCTTCCGCTGGAACAAAGAAGGCGCGGTAGCGCAATGAAGCATGTGCGCAAGAACAGCGTGCGCGCCGCGGCGGGTGTGCTCGTTTTCGCAGCGTGCGCCATTTTCGCGGGCTGTGTTACATCGTCGCACGTGCGCGGCATAGAGCCGTCCGTGCGGCCGCTGCAGCGTACAGCCTACGTGGTGCTCGGTGAAGCCGAGGCGCGCTCGAGCAACTTCACCCTGCTGTGGTTTTTTACCGTCACGCCGCTTCCCGATATCGACCGCGCCGTATCGGTGGCGGTAACGGCGAAGGGCGGGGATGAGCTTATCGACGTTCGATGGTGGCTCGAACGGCAGTACTGGATTCTCGGCACGGTGAACGTTGTCCACATCAAAGGAAAGGTGATACGATACACGGGCGTCTCCCGTTGATTGTGTGTGCGCGTATGGAAAGAAAAGCGTTTTCGGCGTTTCCGAAATCAATATCGAGGGAAGAGATAGCGGCGCTTCCATTGACGCGGTACGAGGG
>DHPI01000070.1:47573-50344 GCA_002407865.1 Spirochaetia bacterium UBA5368 | reverse complement strand
ATTAGATGATGCGGTAGAGCGCCTGCGGAAAGAACGTGTCCTCGGGTTCGATACCGAAACGAAGCCTTCGTTTAAAAAGGGCGAAACGCACCCGGTAGCGCTTATGCAGATCGCCGCGTCGGATGCCGTGTACATTATCAGCATGCGGCGCTTTCCCGCCTCGAGACAGCTGGGCGGGTTGCTTGCCGATGCGTCAATCATAAAGGCGGGCGTTGACCTCGGGCAGGATACAATAAAGCTTGCCGAAGCGGGGTACGCCGAACTGGCGGGTATTGCCGATCTGTCGCGGATTGCCCGGTCGCTTGAAATTACCACCACCGGCATGAGGAGCCTTGCCGCGATAATTCTCGGCATCCGCGTATCGAAGGGGGCGAAGCGCTCGAACTGGGGCGCGCGCAATCTGACCCCCGCGCAGATAGCCTACGCCGCGACCGATGCATGGGTCAGCAGGGAGATATACCTTGCGTTGATGAGGATGCGGCTGGTATAATCCGCCCGCGTCATGACCGCCCCAGGCGCTTTTCCCTGGGAAGCGTTACAATGAACGACAACAGGTTGCCGGGGCGCCACAGCAGCTTGATGATGCCGCCGTGCAGAATCACGATGCGCTGGGATACGGCAAGGTTGAAGCTGAGCTTCTGCCCGAGCGCCGACGAAAATGGATTGAGCAGAAAAGGCGCCTCCTCCTTCGGGATGTCCGTGCTGATTTCAATGACGCAGTTTACATCGTAGGATGTGAATGACAGGTCGATGAGTACCGGCTGCCGCGCGTCGGAAAGGAGTATCGCATAACGCATCACGTTTGCAAGCGCGGTTTTGAGCTTTGCGCGGTCGACATACATGTAATACTCATCGGGAATCTGGCCCGCCGTTTCGATGGCGATGCCTTTCTTGCCCGCGAATTTCCCGGTTGACGAAAGCACATTGCGAATCAACACTGCGCAGTTTTCCCTGTGGAGCGATATCTCCGAAAGGTCGGAGTACTTTTCCACCTCGTTGACTATCCGAAAAAGCCGGTCGCTGTCTTCCTTGATGTACGTGAGGTATTTTTTATATTCACGGCCGCGCTCGCCCTCCGTCGCGCATTTTTTTATCAGCAGATTTGTATATCCGCCGATCGAGACGATGGGATTGCGCACCTCATGCGCAACGCTTTCCGCAATATGGCGCAGGTTTTCGATCTGGTTGATGTAGTTTTTTCGTATCTGCGACAACAGGCCTTTTTCCCTGTCGTGGAGCTTCCATATTTTCGTTACGTCGCTGATGGCGATGATGAAAACAAAGCCCCCCTTCCAGGTTTTGTTTCTGCGCCTGAAGGTGAGCACCTGAAAGCGGTGATCGCGGTTGTTTTTGTGGTATGTCAGATCTCGTTTGTTTCTGGCGCCGGGCCTGGTGAACGACGATGCGACGAACTGATGAAATTCCTTGTTCTGTCCACCGATACAATCCTCAAAGGGAGGGGATGCTTTCAGGTTGATTTTCACGCCGAGAATTTTTTCAGCGGCCCTGTTCTTGAGAATGACGTGCTGCCGTTCATCGAGGACAAGGATGCCTTCTTGCAGGCTGTTGACGAGGTCATGTATGTGTCTTTCGAATTTCATGTCCTGTGTTCATAAAGATACAGGCGCCCGTGCCGCCTTCGTGGTCTCCGATCGCATAACCGCCGTGTGGTATTCTCCCTCTTGAGGGTACAGTGCGGCGCATTAAAAATCAAAGTTTATTTTACGCAATGATGTAAATTTATCGTTGACGCTTGTGCGCGGCATGGTAATGGAATTTATCCTTAATGCGAACATGGAGTACGCAATGTCACGAATACTATCCGGCATACAGCCGTCGGGAACCCTGCATATCGGTAATTACTTTGCCATGATGAAGCGTATGATAGAATTTCAGAACGAGCACGAGCTTTTCTGCTTTATCGTCAACTATCACGCGATGACCAGCATGACCGACGGCAACGAACTGAGAAACAATACAATTGACGCCGCGCTCGATTTTCTCGCGCTCGGCCTCAATCCCGAGCGTTGTTATTTCTGGGTGCAGTCCGATGTGCCCGAGGTTGCCGAGCTTACGTGGATACTCAACTGCCATACATCGATGGGCCTGCTCGAACGCAGCCATTCGTACAAGGACAAGCTTGCCAAAGGGCTTGTTCCCAACAGCGGGCTTTTTACATATCCTGTACTCATGGCGGCGGATATTCTGCTCTACCAGGCGCAGCTAATTCCCGTGGGGAAAGACCAGAAGCAGCATGTGGAGATAACACGGGACATCGCCGCACGCTTTAACACCATGTACGGGGAAACCTTCGTGATGCCCGAACCGCTCATCGCGGAGGATATCGCGGTCATCCCAGGCGTCGACGGCCAGAAGATGTCGAAGAGCTACGGCAACGCCATCAATATTTTCGAAAGCGAAAAAGAGCTCAAGAAAAAGGTAATGCGCATCGTCACCGATTCGACCCCCGTGGATGAGCCGAAAAATCCCGACACGTGCAACCTGTTCGCGCTCTACAGGCTTTTCGCGGAGAAGGAAAAGATAGACAGTATGCGTGAGCGCTACCTGAAGGGAGGGGTGGGATACGGCGAAATAAAGAAGGAGCTGCTCGGCCTCATCTGGGAATACTTCAAACCCTTCCGCGAGAAGCGCGAATTGCTTGCCCGCGACAGGGGCGACGTCGTCGGCATCCTGAAAAAGGGCGCTGACAAGACGCGTGAGGTAGCGGTAAAAACCCTCGATGACGTAAAACGAAAGGTCGGCCTTATCTG
>DHPI01000070.1:46887-47456 GCA_002407865.1 Spirochaetia bacterium UBA5368 | reverse complement strand
CGAAAACGAAAGGTCGGCCTTATCTACTACTGATCGAGGTCGACCACCACGAATTTATGGGTGCCGCCGCGCGTAATCAGCAGTAACAGCTTCTTTTTTCCCATTAAATTGCCTACAATGTCATTATAGGTCTTCACCGTGTCGACGGGCATGCGGTCGATCTCCTTGAGCACGTCGCCGGCCTTGAGGCCGGCCCGCGCTGCCGGCGAATCCTCTTTAATCTGCGTGATGATGACGCCGCTTCTGTCGGCGGTCCTGTACTTGTAGGCGAGTTCCTCGTCGATATCCTTGACGACGACGCCGAGCTGGTCCTCTTTTTCCCGCATGTCGGCGGGCGGCGCCAGCGGCTTGTCGGGCAGCGTGCCGACGGTCATCGCCAGTTCGGCGCTTTTACCGTCGCGGAATACCGTAAGCTTCACGGCGGCGCCGGGCTTTTTAAGCGACACCATCCGCCGCAGGTGGTTGACATCCTTCACGTCCGTGCCGTCGACCTTTGTGATAATGTCGCCTTTGCGTATGCCGCTGCCGGTTGCCGGCGAATCCTTGATGATATCGGAGACAAGCGCGCC
>DHPI01000070.1:46424-46687 GCA_002407865.1 Spirochaetia bacterium UBA5368 | reverse complement strand
ATGATATCGGAGACAAGCGCGCCGCCCTCCCCGGCGTATTTAAACGCCTCGGCGATATCCTTCGTGACGTCCTGGATGTACACGCCCAGCCAGCCGCGCACAACACTGCCGCTGGCGATGAGCTGTTTCACGACCTCCTGGATCAGGTTCGAAGGAATCGCGAAGCCGATGCCCATATAGCCGCCGCTCTTGGAGAAGATCGCGGTATTGATGCCAATGAGCCTGCCGTTGATATCGATCAGCGCGCCGCCGGAGTTGCCGGG
>DHPI01000070.1:41939-46290 GCA_002407865.1 Spirochaetia bacterium UBA5368 | reverse complement strand
CCGCCGGAGTTGCCGGGATTGATGGCCGCGTCGGTCTGGATAAAGTTCTCGTAATCGGCCAGCCCCACGCTCTGACGCCCCGTGGCGCTGATGATGCCGGTCGTGACCGTGTGCGAAAAGCCGAAGGGATTGCCGATGGCGATGACCAGCTCGCCCACTTCGAGCCTGTCCGAATCGGCCATCCGCATTACGGGAAGGTCGGCGGGAACCGCCCCGTCGATTTTGATGACGGCGATATCGGTCGCGGGATCGGCGCCGATAACCGAGCAGTTAAATTCGCGCCTGTCGGCGAGCGTGATCTTGATGGTCTTTGCGTCTTTTACCACGTGGTGGTTGGTGATGATGTAGCCCTTCCTGTCGATGATGACGCCGGAGCCCATCGCTTTCGGCTCGACCGGTGCCTTGAACGGGAACTTGCGCGTCTGGTTGCCGTCCATGTCGTATTCATGGATCTCATTCTGGCGCGCGGCCTTCGTCGCGGCGATGTTCACCACCATCGGGATGGCCTTCTTCGTAATCGCGATGATGCTTTCGTTATATTTTTTCAACAGGCTGTCGTTTTTTCCAGCGTCCTTTTTCTCAGCCGGGGCCGCATGTGAAACGGCGGACGATGCGAGCAGCAACGACGCCATAAAAATTGCCAGTATGCAATGTGGAAATCGGTTCTTCATTGGTGATATTCTCCTGTTGTGAGGATCGTTTGTCATCCCCCTGCGCTGCGCGTGGCGCATCATGCGTTCGCGGCGCCGTGACGATGAATCCCCCTCCAGGGAGTAGTATCGAGCGGAAAAAACGGGATGTAAAGACATTTTTGGGGATGCAAAGGTCTATGCTCTTTCAGGGCGGGTGTGCGTTCATTTCTGACTGTTGGCGGCAGGTGCAAAAAATGATTTGTCTGCGCAATTGCGCTGTGCTATATGGTGCGGATACACACCGGTACGGCCGGGGGAGGATATATGATTCGTTTCATTCGCAGAATGTTTCTTATGGACGCGCATGTGTGTCCGTGGTGGTTGTCGTCGTCGCTTACCATCGGCCTTCGGTCGCGTGTGCAGAATCCCGCGGCGCTGCTGTCGCCGTATGTGACGCCTGGCGATACCGTGGCCGATATAGGGTGCGGCCCGGGATTCTTTACGCTGGCGCTCGCGGAGCTGGTCGGGGCGGAGGGCAGGGTGATCGCGGTGGATATTCAGCGGCGGATGCTCGATCGCATGATGAAGCGGGCCGCCGCGGCCGGCTTCGACGGGCGCATTGTCCCGCAACTGGCTGGCGAAAAGAACCTGGGTGTAACCGGAGGCGTCGACTTTGCACTCGCGTTTTGGATGGCGCACGAGGTTCCCGATAAAGGCGCGTTTTTTGCGCAGATTGCCGCGATGCTGAAGCCCGGTGCGCGACTTCTGCTGGTCGAACCGAAGTTCCACGTGACGGCATTGAGGTACGAGAAGACGGTTGCGGCGGCTGTCAACGCCGGGCTGAATTTGGCGGGCGCACCGCGTATATGGTTCAGCAGGGCAGCGCTGTTCTCGCGGTGAAAGTGTATATATTGCTCGCATCGGAGATTTTTTCGGCTGGACAGGCGTCACGACATTCTTGATTCTTGTAACATTGGCGGTGTTTCATAATAGAATGGAAGTTGTCAGGGCGCAGGACGAGCGCTGGTCAAATCGTTGTCATTGACGTACAAACTACGCGGCTCGCTCTGGTGGGGTTACATAATTGGATTGGATGACCCGCTTGGCGTTTGACCCGACGGCTGCACCAGAGGCGTTAAATGCAATTCTATCGTTTTTGAGGTTTAAATGCTATTACTTACATCCTTGATACTCATGTTTATAGTTTTCGTCGCTGCGGTTTCCCGAAAATTAAATGTACCGTTAATTATAATAGCATTGGCTATCGGCATAATTTTTGGCAGTGACGTGACAGGAATTATATACTTTGATGATACAAAATTAACGCAGCAATTAGCGGATATTGCATTAATATTCATATTATTCGCGGGCGGATTCGGCACAAAAAGAAGCAATCTCAAACCAGTTATCAAACCTACGATGCTTTTGGCGACGATAGGGGTTTTACTTACGGCAAATATTACTGCGCTTATATTTTGCGTAGTAACTGGATGGACATTCTTAAAGTCCGTGTTATTATGTGCGATAATATCATCCACCGATGCCGCCGCAGTTTTTTCAATTTTACGAACTCGTTCAATAAATAAAAGTGTAACATCGATAGCGGAAATAGAATCCGCCGCCAATGACCCCATGGCAATCATATCGACATTGTTTATTATTCAATTGATAATTGGAACCGATATTAATACATTTACCTCTATCCTGCTTTTTTCGTGGCAGTTATTCGGCGGGGTGTGCTTTGGCATTTTAATAGGGGTAGCTGGATCTTTTTTATACAATAAAATTAGAAACATAGATGTTGGCTATTTATATCTGTTTTTAATTGGATTGATATTGTTGAGTTTTGGATTGGCTGATTTATGCAAGGCGAGCGGGATGATATCCGTCTTCTTTACGGGCTTCATTGTAGGTAATCAAAAAATCCCATATAAAAACGGGATATCGTCGTTTACGGAAACATTATCGTTTATCGCGAATGTCGGTTTATTCATTCTCCTGGGTCTTTTGGTGTTTCCCAGAAATTTTCCCAGCATCTGGTTTCTTGGAATTCTTCTGTTTATTATCGTGACGTTCGTGAGCAGGCCATTGACGGTTTTTGTATGCACGCTTTTCACTGGATTATCGCTAAAGGAAAAAATATTTATAAGCTGGAGCGGATTGAGGGGCGCGGTCCCAATCGTATTGGCGACATATCCGGCGGCCGCCGGAATAGATGACCAGCATCAAATATTCAATATTGTCTTTTTTGCGGTTACTCTGTCTATTCTGTTTCAAGGAACAACCATTGGTAAATTAGCGGAGTTGTTGAATTTGAGCGGTAAAAATATAAGGAAAGTTAAGCAAACAATGGAATTGGTAACAGTTCATGATACCAATTACGAATTAATAGAAATATTTGTTGATGATGAAATTTACCGGGGGGAATGCAAGATATCGGATCTGTCGTTGCCTGTCGGAACAACTATCACAATGATAAATAGAAATAATTCAGTAATTGCTCCGTCCGGGAAAACAATCATTCTGCCTGGCGATGTACTATCTGTATTAATAGAAAATACCAAGGTCGAAGAAGGCACAAATGAAATATTGCGAATGTTTTCAAAGCAATAATGTAACCGTGTCTAACAGCAGGGATGCGTGCTCCCTGGCGGATGCCCGTCTTGCGTCCCATGTGTTGAAGAGAATTGCCGCATTATAACAAAAAATATGCTTCGACACAATTTCGTATTGACGATTTTACGTCAGTGTGATATGGTGATCTTACACTAAATTAAAGGAGCGCAATTTTCGTGAACGCCGTTTTCAGTGCCATTACCCTATCTGCTATCACCAGCGCCGTCGTCGCGGTCGTAGTCGTCGTATGCGGAACATGCGGGTTTGCACTGATGGGTCCCGGATAAAAGCGCTGTAACATCCGAAAACAAAAGCCCCTGTCGGTGCAAACCGACAGGGGCTTTTTTATTTTATGGTGAAAGGAGAAACTGCGATGAAAATGAACGGAGCGGAGATACTCATCAGGATGCTGGAGATGCGGGGCGTCACCATGATTGCGGGAATACCCGGCGGTGCGAACCTGCCGCTGTATAACGCCCTGTATGCCAGCCCCATACGGCATATCCTCGCCCGGCACGAGCAGGGTGCCGGATTTATTGCCCACGGCATGGTGCGCTCCACGGGGAGGGCGGCGGTGTGTTTCGCCACCTCGGGCCCCGGTGCGACGAACCTTATCACGGCGATCGCCGACGCGAAGCTCGATTCCGTGCCACTGGTGGCGATCACCGGGCAGGTGCCGCGCTCGATGATTGGCACCGACGCCTTCCAGGAGGTGAACACCTGTGGCATGACGATGAATTTAACAAAGCATAATTACCTGGTAATGGATGCGCGCGATCTCTTGCGCGTTATACCCGAGGCGTTCGCAATAGCCGAAAGCGGCCGCCCCGGCCCGGTCGTGATCGACATTCCGAAGGACGTGCAAACCGAGGAGGTCGAATTCGACGCATGGCCCGAGTTTGCCGCCGCACACGATAACGCGCCAGTTGACGGGCGCGTAATACAGTTAATGGCGTCGGCGATCAACGCGGCGAAGCGCCCGGTCATTTATGCGGGCGGCGGCATCATCTGCGCGAACGCCTCGGCGCTGTTGGCCGAAATGGCGCGAAAAAATTCCATACCGGTGGCGCTTACGCTCATGGGGCTCGGGGCCTTTCCGCCCG
>DHPI01000070.1:35396-41860 GCA_002407865.1 Spirochaetia bacterium UBA5368 | reverse complement strand
GGGGCTCGGGGCCTTTCCGCCCGACGACCCGCTGTACCTGGGCATGCTCGGCATGCACGGATCGAGCTTCACCAATCACCTGCTGGATGACGCCGACCTTATCATTGCGCTGGGCGCGCGCTTCGACGACAGGGCAGTCGGCAAAGTGGCCGAGTTCTGCCCGGCGGCGTCGATACTGCATGTCGATATCGATGATTCGGAGATAGACAAGATCAGAAAGTCGAACATCTCGCTTGCCGCGGATGTCGGCGTTGTACTGGAAGCCCTTGTGCCGCTGCTCGAACACAACGACCGCTCGGACTGGATGGCCGGGATGGGCCGTTTAAAAAGCGAGCTTGCGGCTGCGCAGGAAGGGGCGGGCGACCCGAGAAACCCGAAGGAGATACTCAGAAGGATGAGTAAAATCGCGGCTGACGACGCGATCATCTGCACGGATGTCGGCCAGCACCAGATGTGGGTCGCGCAGCACTATCCTTTTCGTCACCCACGCACGCTGCTTACATCCGGCGGGCTTGGCACCATGGGATTCGGCTTTCCCGCGGCTATCGGGGCCGCGCTCGCGAACCCGGGACGGCAGGTAATCTGCGTCAGCGGCGACGGGTCGTTTCAGATGAACATTCAGGAGTTGGCGACGCTCGCGGAGCTGAAACTGAACGTGATCGTGCTGATAATGAACAACCAGCACCTTGGCCTTGTGCGCCAGCAGCAGGAGCTCTTTTTCGGCGGCAATTACATCGCGTCGCGGTTTGAAAACCGCGTGGATTTCGCCGCCATTGCCAGGGGCTACGGCATACGGAGCGTCAACCTCGGCGCCGAGAAGAACCCCGCGGTGGCAGTGATGGAGTTGCTGAAATTTGGCGGCCCGTGTGTTATCGACGCCCCTATCCACTATGAGGAAAACGTGTTTCCGATGGTGCCTCCCGGCGCTGCGAACAGGGAGATGATCGGCGCGGCCGTGCCGGTAAGCCGCGCTGTGTGATGGGGGAGGTTCCGACGTGCGTTTATTTTCCCGTTTTCCTGGCCGCCGGTTTTATGCAGACGTATACCGCCATGTAATCTTCGTCGTATTCGGCGCTTTCGATGGAGAATCCGGCTCTGTACAGCATTTCTTCCATTATCCAGTCGTACGTGGAGTACTCATTGCTGATGTGGCGTTCAAAATCCGCGGCCAGTTCGGCTCCGGATGTTTCACGAAAATGCTCAAGTATCCTGTCTAGTGCCGGCTCGTATTTGTCATGGGAGATGGAAAAAACGATGTCCCTGAGATACAACCGGCCGCCGTCTTTTATCATGGCGAATATGCGGGTCAGGGCGATCATCTTCCAGAAATCCGGAAGGTGGTGCAGGGCGATCTGTGATACGACCGCATCGACGGGCGCTCCGCCGTGCTCGTATGAAAGAAATCCGGAATGGATGAATTCGATGTTGTTGCGCATGCGCGATTTAGCCTTGTTCTTCGCGTAGTCACACATCGTTTTTGAGACGTCCACCGCGTATACGTGCGCGCAGTGTTTTGAGAGCTCGATTGCCGTTTCTCCGGTGCCCGCGCCGAATTCGATTACGGTGTGCGTGCTTTTCAGGTTAAGCGCCGCGAGTATTGCGTCGGTTTCCGCAGGGATGTTTCTGAACGCGGCCATGCGTTCGTCGTACCTGCGCACCTCGTCGGCGTCGTTGTAATCGGTGCCCGTCTGGCGCATGTCGTCGTAATACCAGTTTTTTCGTATTGCCATGGCTGATATCCTTTTCGCGTTATGTGATGTTCGACGGCTGTCGCGCCGTTACTGTTCGCTGATAACCTGCCCGCGCGATGTGAATGAAATGCCCTGATGTCGGCGCGCGCCTATCATCACTGCCTCCACGACAGGCTCGTTTACGGGCTGGTCGGCCTTCCACTGTACGATAAATTTCGCGCCCGAACCGCCGCGCATGTCCGATTCTTTAACGATGAACCGTATCGATTCAAGCGGTTGTACGGTGACAGGATTCGTGAGGCGTTTTTCGATAAGGACGCCCTTCGTGTCGTAGTAATCGACCGCAGTGACAATCATTGAATTATTCATGTCGGTGTTCCGGATGCTCAACGTCGCGGAGAGGAAAAAATAATCCCTTTCACGGTCGCCGTAGTATATATGCGAATATACGGATACGTACACCGTCTGCCCCTTTACGGTTTTCAGCCGAGCATCCGCCGGAGCGGATGCGGCCAGTAGTGAAAGCATAACGAGTACGAAGGTTGCGGCCCAGTACAGTTTTGCGGCATGCATTATGAAAGCTCCTCGCAACGTGATGCGGTTATGATAGTACGCGGCGCCGCGCGACGCAATAATAAAATGCAAAGCGGTGGCGGAGAAAATGAGGTATGCGATTGTAAAAAATCATTTTTTAGCGGGGAGCATAATCATTAAATGGCTTGCGCCGCGCGTATCGGAATACCCGTAACGAAACGGCAGGGGGCGATACGGCTGGGATTGCCATAGTGCGCGCAGTTCCGCGGCGTCGGCGCCGCCTTCGTTGTCGAGAAACGCGCCGTAAAATCTGCCGTAGACGGCCTGTGTGAAACCCGCCGCTTTTGCATGACGCGGCAATATGCCCGTCGAATCGGAAACCATGAATTCCATGTGTGAGAGCAGATAATTGCGGACAACCGAGAAGTCGTCCCTCCAGAGCAGGTAACTGGCCGCCTTGGTGAGCACCGATATTTTTGCTTTCTTCTCGAGATGCGCCCGCAGGGGAGATGCCGCGAAATCCGCATTGCAGAGATTTGCCGCGATATGGCGATACACGACCGTGGCGTAGTTTCTGTTTGCGCCTCGCGCGCGGAATGTGAGCTCCATATTGCGGAAGGCCACTGAAAAGTCCGTGTCCACCCACCACGGCGCGAGTCGCGTGCCCGTGGTGGGTTCCAGTGACGCGATCTCGTCCAGCGTGAAGTAATGGAGGGAGCCGTCGGGATTGATGCGGAAATATTTCAGAGATACCGGCTCGTAGCCGAACAGAGCGATGGCCGAAAGTGCGAAAGAAAGCTGGTTTGGCATTATCCCTCGCTCGAGGACGCGGACATTTGTGTTGCTGCTGTCATTGGTACGCAGCAGGTAGCCGAGCGTCGTGCTGAAAGTATCGAGCGCCATGCGCATCTGCGCGGGAGCGGCTTTCCGGAGGCGGCGCGGGTCGCCCGCGCTTTCGAGCGATATCGTGGTTATCTCCCGCGCGTCGGGGTACGTCACCAGCGCCGCGAATACGTCAGTGCCCCCGAACGGATAGACGACGGTGCGGGGTATGTGTGCGGGGCGCAGCTTCGCGATGAAAGGACCCGCCCTGTCCGCGAACTCCCTGCGGTATCGTTCCATATCGGGCTTCAGCCGGGCGCAATGGCGTGCGACGGCCGTGGGGTCGATGCCTGCGGGAACGTTGTCATCCCCGCACGCCGCGACCGTGTAAATGAGCCTTGCCTCGTCGATGAAATTGTATCCGCGCTCCGCCGCGCGTGTGGTGCGCAACGGCAGAAGAATGATTGACATCAGAAATACGGTGATTGATATATACCATCGTTGCATGTGAATATCCTCCAGCGGATTGGATACGCGCGCGGCGCTGATATGCAATTGTGACAAGTATGTACGTGCGGCTCAGAATTGTCAATATCCTGCGATACGGGTTTGATATATCAAAATCCATTTTGAAAGGAGATCTCCTGGGTATAATGATATCCAACGATCACTGTGGGGGATGACGTTATGAGAAACAAAAAGACCATAAATCTCGGAAATCTTCTCCTGTCGCTTTCTGACGCCATCGATATGGCGAATACGTCGATTGCGCAGCACCAGCAGAGGGCGGCGTATATTGCGTGGGAAATATGCCGAGCAGCGGATGTATCAGAACCGCTTATGCGCGATATATTTATGGCTGCACTGTTTCACGATACCGGCGCAATATCGGTCGAGGAGAAAATATCGCTGCATAAATTTGAGGAGGTCAACAGCAACAGACACTGTTTGCGCGGAGAACTGCTGCTACGGAGAATTCCGGGGCTCGATCGCGTGGCGACGATTGTAAAGTATCATCACCGGAACTGGCAGGATTGGGACGAGTCCATCGACGCGCCGCATGTCATGGCGTCTCAGATCATATTGCTTGCCGATTATGTCGAGCGCTTGATTGCACGCGGCTCGTATATCCTGGGGCAAACGGAACGGATATACGAAAAAATCAGCGAGATGTCGGGAACGATGTATCATCCCGCCATTGCCCGATCTTTTTTTCAGGCGTCGAAACGCGAGGAATTCTGGCTCGATATTGCGTCGCCGAGGCTGTACTCGCTGCTGTTTCACAGCGGTCCGCTGAAAAACGTAGAAATCGATTTTTCCGAGCTGGAGATTATTTCGAAATTTTTCAGGGATATCATCGACTATAAATCCCCGTTTACCGCGACACACACGTCGGGTGTGTCATCGTGCGCCGGAAAAATAGCGGAGCTTCTCGGCCTGTCGAAACTTGAAATACAGGGAATGCGGATCGCGGGAAACCTTCATGATATAGGAAAGCTGGACATCCCCTCGTTGATACTGAATAAGCCGGGCCCCCTTACGAAGGAAGAATTTTCGATAATGAAATCGCACACATACCTGTCATATTATGTCATTAATTCGATTGCCGGTCTTCAGCAGATAGCCGAATGGGCGTCGTTTCACCATGAGCGGCTTGACGGCGCCGGATATCCCTTCCAGTGCCATGCGGACGAGTTGAGTATCGGCGCGCGTATTGTTGCGGTTGCCGACATTTTTACGGCGCTGGCTGAAGACCGCCCCTACCGAAAAGGCATGTTGCGTGATGACATTGTCGACATTCTCAATGACATGACGGCCAGAAAACACCTTGATGCGCATTGCGTGCGGTCGGTGATTGCCAATTATAATGAGATTACGGACCATGTAAAGGCGACGCAGCGGGAAGCGCGGGAATTTTATACGTCGAGGTTCTCAGTGATATCCTGAACGCGCCGCGTGTCAGCTACCCCTTCGCGGCAGCGCGCCGCTTCAACCAGTCGCCTACCGCGAGTCCCGTGCCGAACGGCCATGGTCTGACCTTTTCGGGCGGAATCGATTTTACCTCGGCGATTTCGTCGCCCGCCGTTATTGTGCCGTGCGCCCGTACGTGATAGGCGATGATGATCTGGTTCTGTTCGGGAAACGGATACATGCCGATGAGGCCGGCGATCTCCCCCTCGACCCCGAGTTCTTCTTTTACCTCGCGAAGCGCGCCATCAGCGGGCGTTTCGCCGCCTTCGAGAAACCCGGTCACAAGGCCGAACATTTTTTCTGGCCACAATTTGTTCCGTGTGAGGAGCACCGCGCCGTTGTGTTCAACAAGCGCCGCCACGACCGGCACGGGATTGTTCCAGAACACGAAACTGCATCCCTCCGATGAACATGCGGCGCGGATTTTGCCGTCTATATTTTTTTCCGAGAGCGCCTTGCCGCATATGGGGCAGTATGTATAGCTGGTTTTCATATCGTGTATACGGGTATCGCAGTATGTCCGCCCTGCGGCCCACGAAGCAGTGTACATATGTTACTATAAACGTACCCGTGAATAATCACAAATCATTTTTTTACGCATGCGCCCGGCGGTGAAGCGCGAAAAACCGTGCGATTGAGCCATGCGGTACGACTTTTTATGACAAAATTCATTTTTTATAGAATTTTGATGGCATAGCATCATACTTTTTGATATACATGACATGCGTAAATAATTCCAATACACGGTTGAATGTCCAATGAGCTACATTCCGCGGTGGCAAAACCCTATTTTGTTGTTATTGATTGCGGTAATTTTCGTTCTTATTGCCGGGGGAGATGCTTTCTCGGATAAACGGCTTTCCTCCGAGGAAGAAGACTACCTTGCGGAAAAACGCGAAATAGTCTTTATTGAGACGCGTTATCCCCCATTCGAATTTATCAACAGAAATGGCGAATTTGACGGCATGACAATCGAGCTTATCCGCTGGATGGGCGCAGAGCTTGGTTTCAGGGCACGCTTTGTTCACCGGACGCTGGATGAAGCCAGACGCGATGTGCTGCGGGACAATGCTGATGTCATCATTAGCCTGTTTTACAGCGACGAGCGCGACAGGGAATTCGATTTTTCCGATCCTATCGTTCGGATTCCGGCCAGGATATTCGTACGAGCCGACCGTACCGACATAAAAGACATTGACGATCTTAACGGAAAAATCGTCGCGATACCCGGCGGCGATTACGCCAACGAGTTTATCCGCGGTGCGGGAATCGGTTGTGCAATCGCGACTGCCCCGAATTTTGCGGAAACCATTACGATGGTGCGCAACAACGTCGCCGACGCGATGATAGGAGATGAACAGGTCGTTCTGTACAATCTGTATTCAAGCGGAGCGTTCAAACAATTCAAGTGCATCGGGGCCCCCCTGTATATGGGGATAAGCTGTT
>DHPI01000070.1:29491-35278 GCA_002407865.1 Spirochaetia bacterium UBA5368 | reverse complement strand
CATTAAGGAAGGCAATGACGTACTAAAATCCGTACTCAACAGGGGCCTCAGAAAAGCGCGGGAAAGCGGCACGCTCGACGCGATTACGGTCAAATGGTTCGGGACGGTATATGATGCGCCCGAGAGTGCGCTTGCCAGGTATTACGGCGTGATCGTTGCGTTGATATGTTTCGCGGTATTTTTTATTCTCCTGTTGTGGTACTGGAATTACCAGTTGAAAAGGCAGGTTGCGTTGCGCACCTCGCAGTTGCTGCATGAGATGTGGAAGACCGCCGACAGTGAAAGCATGCTTCGCACCATATTCGATTCGGCGCACGACGCGATTATTATTCATGATCTTGCGACAGACCGCATCGTTGAAGCGAATACCAGCGCCTCGCACATGTACGGGTATGCTCCGGGTGAAATTTTAAACCGGACGATACACGACCTCGGCGATCCGCCGTATTCGCATGCGGACAGCGCCGCCATGATCAGCACGGCGCGAAAAAAGGGCGGATTGACCTTCGAGTGGCGCGCCAAAAAAAAAGACGGTGCGCTGTTCTGGGCGGAGGTAAACCTGACGTTCGCGGAAATAAGGGGCCGGGATGCGGCCGTTGCGCTGATTCGCGATATTTCCGTGCGGAAACAGTTCGAGGAAGAGCAGCAGAAAGTATTGAAACTGCAATCGCTTGGAATACTTGCGGGGGGAATCGCCCACGACTTTAATAACATTATGACTGCCATCCTGGGCAACCTGTCCCTGGCGAAACTGGAAATGCCTGTATCAAATCCAATCTATTCCATGCTCGATCAGGCGGAAAACGCCACATGGCAGGCGCAGCGTCTCACGCAGCAGCTTCTTACCTTCGCAAAGGGGGGCAACCCCGTTCGTGAAACCTCGACGATCCCCGAGGTTATACGGGAGTCCGCGGGATTCGTGCTGAGAGGCTCGGCCGTTCGCGTTGAATATGATTTTCCGGGGGATCTTTTTCCAGCGAATATCGACAGGGGGCAGATGAGCCAGGTCTTTCAAAACCTCGTGCTTAACGTCAAGCAGTCGATGAACGGCAGCGGCGTTGTTACAATCTCCGCGGCGAATGTTTCATTATCGGAGGTCCCGTATTTTCCGCGTAAGAACGACAGGCATGACGATTTCATCAGAATCAGCATCGCCGATACGGGATCGGGAATACCGCAGTCGGTTATGAGCAATATATTCGATCCGTACTTTACCACGCGGAAGGATGGCAGCGGCCTCGGTCTTTCCATCGTGCATTCGATTGTAAGCAAGCATGACGGGAGCATCACAGTCGATTCGCGCGAAGGCAGTGGAACGACCTTTCATGTGTATCTGCCCGCAGCGGCTGAGCTCCTCAAGGCGGCGGTAAAGAAAGAGGCCGTCGATCTGAGAGGATCAGGCTCTGTTCTCGTTATGGATGACGAGGATGCCATACGCGCTTTCGCCAGCCGCACGTTAAGGGGGCTGGGTTATTCTGCCGACGCCGCCGGCGATGGCGCCTCTGCCTGCGATATGTACGATGCCGCCATGAAAAAAAACGCCCCTTTCGATATTGTTATACTCGACGTTACCGTTCCCGGTGGGATGGGCGGGGTCGCCGCGCTCAATTTTCTCAAGGAGATAGATCCCGGCGTGCGGGCAATCGTGTCGAGCGGGTATTCAAACGATCCCGTAATGTGGAAGTATGACGAGTATGGATTCATCGATGTGCTGCCGAAACCATACACGGCGGAATCGCTCGGGAGAATAATAAAAAAACATATTCGCTGATGTTTCCGAATCTGGCGGCGGCGCGGCGGGCCGCCGCGGGGGAATTTATTTACACACGGTTTCTGTTTCGGGATTTGCCCATTTATCCTCCGGGACATGCCGGTAATTCGCGAACGCGTCGAGCAGTCTCCTGGCGTCGGTATCGACAATCAGCATATCGAGATGCTCCTGCCGGATAAATTTTTCACGCGCCATATGCCCCAGAAATGACAGCAGCGAATCGTAGTACGTGTGAATGTTGAGCAGGCCGACCGGCTTGTCGTGCAACCCGAGCTGCATCAATGTGATTGTCTCGAATATCTCGTCCATCGTGCCGATGCCGCCGGGCAGCGTAATGAAGCCGTCCGACATCTCGTTCATCAGCGATTTACGTTCGTGCATCGATGCGACCGTGATTAGCTCGGTGATGTCTCTGTTCGCGACGCCCATTGCGACCAGGTGTTCGGGCATTATGCCGGTAACGCTGCCTCCGCATTCAAGGCACGATGCGGCGATGGCGCCCATGAGCCCGATGCGCGCGCCTCCGTAGACAAGGCCTATTCCTCTTTGCGCGAGCTCGCGGCCGAGCGCTTTCGCGCACTCCATGTATGCGCCGTCGGCGCCCCTGCTCGAGCCGCAAAAAACGCAGATTCTCTTCATTATGCTTTCCTGAATAACTAAAAATAACGATGGCGCAGCATTACAGCGTCGGTGTTCAGACGCAAGCACAATCAGTTGTAGGTCGCCGAAAAGAGAACGCCGAAGACCGCGTTCGAGAGGTCGTGTTTCCGGTCGAGACTTTTCTCGGTCACAGTATCGAGTCCGAGATATCCGAAGAGCGCAACGCCAATCCCCCAGTTGTCGGATACCCACCATTCCTTGCCCACGGAGAGCGAAAATCCGGCGCCGTTATTCGAGCTGCCCTTGAGTATTGAGCCGTCGAATTTTGTCGTGGTCAGAGAGATTACAGGTGAAATATATATGTTTACCGGCATAAAGTAATACGATATCCCGATGCCGAGGTTTGATATACTCACATCGGTTTTGGTGTCGCCGGAGGGCAGCGCGCCTCCATACGACGCCCTTGCGCTACCGAGCACGCTTGCGCTGTTTTCGATGAAAACAATAACGTTATCAATAAAGGCGTAGCCGAGCTGCATGTTGAAGGTGGTGCTTGCGCCTTTGAATGAAAGATCATCACCCTTAAAGTCATTAATCGTCGATTTTCCATAGCCGAAACCGAGCTGGAACCTCATGTAGAATCCGTCGTGCTCTTTGGCGCCTTTTGCCGGCTGTGCGTCGGGTGCGTGCGCGCCCTCTTCCCGTTTCCCCGCGTTTTCGTTCAGAAAGACTGACGTGCCGTCATCGTATACGATTTTTACAATCTGGCCGCGCGGGAAAACATCGAACGGAACCGGGCCGTCCGGATCGTACTCGATATTTTTATCGGTAACCCGGATTATTTTACCCTTTATTACGCGGCCGTCGTTGAGAAATATTTCATCCGCGAACGCGGTTGTACCGACCAGAATGAAAAATATCACGAGGTAGTGTCGCATTGATTATAGTCCTCCACGTTCTGAAATGCACATATCGTTGTATTGTATCCACTGGCGAATTTGCCGAATTTCGAGGCACAGTATATATATGTACGATATGTTGTTTGCCACGGCCGCCGCTTCTTTTCTTTCGCCCGCCTGAAAATCAAATAGCATAAAATATACACGACGTATCTGTGCAGTCAATAAATTTTCAATGCAACGCTGCCCCCGGAATTAGCGGGCAGCGGTTTTATTTTTTCAGCTCATTGCCCAGCCAGAGCAACAGGTCGTTCAGGCGCGGCGCTACCGTTGTTTCCCAGTTGTGCCGTCCTTTCAGCACGATGGGATTGTCGGGATACACCTTCGCGCCTGCGTCGCGCAACAGCGGCAGGATTACCGGGAAATGCGCGTTGAAATTAAAATCGTCCCTTATGCCGGCGAGCATATAATAGCGCTGCCCCGCAAGCGTTACGCCGCCGTTTCGCAGCGTATCGACGGGATTGACGTCGAACATCCGCTCCCATACCGGGCGGTTTTCACGCCATACGGGGCCCGGCGCGGCGTCGCTGTCGAACACGGGATAATACAGCCATTCGTCGGTGATGCCCGCGGTGCCGCCAAGCAATGAGGCGTTCGCGATCCGGGAAGGCATGTCGGATGTTATCGGCCGGTATCCGTCCGCGCGGTATGCGGCAGTACGGCTGCCAT
The DNA here is from genome assembly GCA_002407865.1 of Spirochaetia bacterium UBA5368. Taxonomy (GTDB): domain Bacteria; phylum Spirochaetota; class UBA4802; order UBA4802; family UBA5368; genus UBA5368. Next base: position 31,279 of record DHPI01000070.1, on the reverse strand, counting down.
CGACCGAATATCGCAGATCGGATGCGGCATACAGCGGGATGATGATATGCGCGAACGCAGGCCGGGCAATCCCATAGCGCAGCGCCGCGAATCCCCCCATCGACGTTCCGATGAGCGTTGTGTTCCGCGGCCCCCTGAGGACCGAAAAACGTTTTTCCACATAGGGGACGATCTCGTTGAAAAAATGGTCCTCGAAGCGGCCGCGGTTGCTGTTGATATACCAGCTGCCGCCGCGGTCATCGTATGGTGTGGCGCTATCGTCCCTGCCGTTGCCGGAGAGAGAGCCGTCGGGCATTACGACGATAAGCGGCGGGACATCGCCGCGCACGATGGCGTCTTCCAGGGCCGGCAGCAGGTTTTTCACCCAGAACTGCGGCCGTGAGGCAAAACCGTGAAACGCGTACATCACGGGATACCTGCGCGCTTTTCCGCTGCCGTAGCCAGGAGGGAGATAGATGATGAGCGCCCGGCCGCTCTTTAATATCGAACTTTGAAATGGGGCTTCACGGACAACTGCCGGCCCTGCGGGAACGTTGTCGCCGCCGTCCATCAACGTGATCAGCGATCCGCGCCCGGCGTATTCGGCGTTTACCTGCGTAAATGCGTTTTTATTGACAAGCGACAGGGGCAGCGGAAACGGCGGCAATATTGTAAGGATAAGATAAATGGCCGCAAATGTCAGCACTATGTTTGTGATAATAAAAGGGACGCGTTTTTTATTGCGTGGTGTCATTATCGTGCTCCGGGTTTTAAAGAAAGATGTTGATTTGCGCATTACGACGCACGCGATACTACATTGTGGCACACATGTGTAAACAGAAAAACTAAAAAATCATTGCGTGTCGTCAGGGAGGTTTTTTTAACGGGGCATTCCCGATATGTGTCGTAGATATGTCCCGGCTCCTGCGAAGGTTTCGTGTCTTGTAAGGATACGAGTGTTGATAGGATAAAAATATGTGTGTGAATATACAATTAAAAAAGGGAAAAAGGATTGACTCTAAAATAACATATGTTAGGTAACATATATTATATAACTGATGTTATTCAAAGGAGCGCGCATGCCGCCAAAAACAGTGTTTTCCAGGGACGATGTCGTTAACGCGGCCTTTGAGATTGTGAAAAAGGGCGGGCTGAATGACCTCAGCGCGCGGCGGATTGCCGAGGAGCTTAATTCGTCCACCGCCCCGGTCTATTCGTGCTTTAAATCGATGGACGAGCTGAGAAACGAGGTTTTCAATAAAGCCGAAGAAATGATGATAGAATATACAACGAGGCCGTACACCAGAAGCGTTTTTTTGAACATGGGCACCGGCCTCGCCCTGTTTGCCAGGGACAACAGGGAGCTCTTCAGGGCGCTTTTGCTTGAAGGCAGCGAAACCAGGACCGTGCTTAAAAAATTTCTTAAATTTCTGAGGGACGAACTGGTGAAAGACGACCTGATTTCGAAGCTCCCCGAAAAAGACAGAAACGAGGTGATGCGCCGCATGGCGATATTTACCCACGGGTTCGCGTCGCTCATCTGCGTGGGGCTTATCGACGACGTGAACAAGAACATGGCGATCAAAACGATGTACGATATGGGCAGGGACGTTATAGACTACGCCTTTATCAAGGCCGGAATACAAATGAACGATCCGAACAATCCCCGGCACGGGCAGTTCGGGTGATTCATAAAAAAATAAGGAGATGATAGTATGAAAACACGAATAACCGAAATGTTCGGCATCAAGTATCCGATCATATGCGGCGCGATGTACCTGCTTGGCGAACCGGTGCTTACCGCGGCCC
>DHPI01000070.1:25706-29329 GCA_002407865.1 Spirochaetia bacterium UBA5368 | reverse complement strand
CGAACGCGGGCGGGATGGGCAATCTCACCGCCGGTAATTATAAATCGACCGACGAGCTCAGGGACGCCATACGTGCGACAAAGAAGCTTACCGACAAACCCTTCATGGTGGGGATCACTATCCTTCCTTCCTTTCATATCACCCCTGATGATCACCGGAGAAACCTCCAGGTGTGCGCAGAGGAAGGCGTTGCGGGAATCGAGGTATCGGGCACCCCGCTTGATAAGCTCGGTAAAGAGTATATAGACATGCTGAAAAAGGCGAACGTCAAAATGTTTCACAAGGTCGGCTGCCTGCGCCATGCGCTTCACGCGCAGGAGGTCGGCTACGACGGCATTTATGCGGCGGGGATTGAAGAAGGCGGACACCCGCTGAACGACGATGTCACGACGATGGTGCTGACGCCGAAGATTGCGGAGTCGATCGGCATTCCCGTTGTGGCGGTTGGCGGAATAGCCGACGGAAAATCGATGGCGGCGGCGCTGGCGCTCGGCGCCGAAGGCGTCATGATGGCGTCGCGCTTTATCGCGACGAAGGAGTGCCAGGTGCACCAGAACATCAAGGACGAGGTTGTGAAGCGGCAGGAGAATGAAACAACGCTTATCTGCAAGTCGATAGGCCTGCAGGGACGCGCGATTAAAAACAAACTGGCAATGCAGATCCTCGACGCCGAATCGCGCGGGGCAAGCCTTCAAGAGCTTGCGCCGCTTATCACCGGCGAGCGCTGCCGCGAGGCGTGGGTGACCGGCGACACCGAAATAGCGCCGATGATGATGGGGCAGTCGATCGGAAGGATCAAGGATATCAAAACCTGCGCCGAGCTCCTCGTGGGGATGGTGAAACAGGCGGAGGAAGAGATCGCCAGAGTAAGCAGGCTATTCTAACCGGCAGGTGACGCCATGAACAATCCGTTGATAGATTCACGCGATATTCGGTATGTGCTGTTCGAAATGCTGAACGTCGAGTCGCTTGCATCCTTCGAAAAATTTTCGTCGTTCGATCGCGATACGTTCGAAGATGTGCTCGATCTTGTTGAAAAAATTGCTGTTCAGGAATGCTATCCCCGTTTTGCAGAAGCGGACAGGGACGGGTGTTCGTGGGACCAGAAAACCGGCGCGGTATCGTGCCCCGACGCCATCAAGGCGCCACTGAAGGCGTATCATGACGCCGGTTTTATCGGCATCGTCGATTCGCCCGAGATCGGGGGGATGGGTATGCCGCAGGCGGTGGGCGCCGCAAACCTGGAATTCATCAGCGCGGCGCACCAGCCGCTCTTGATGTACGCGGCGCTCGCGCACGGCTCCATGATGCTCATTCAGAAGTTCGGCACGGAGGAGCAGAAAAGGCTCTATGTTCCGAAGATGATGAAAGGCGAGTGGGGTGGCACCATGTGCCTCACCGAACCCGATGCCGGCTCCGATGTGGGGCGCCTCGCGACGCGTGCGGTGAAGCAGCCCGACGGCACCTACCGCATTTTCGGGCAGAAAATTTTTATCTCCGCGGGGGAAAACGACATTTACGCGAACATGATCCATCCGGTGCTGGCGCGTATCGAGGGCGACCCCGACGGCACGAAGGGCATCTCGATATTCATCGTGCCCACGTACAGGCTTGATGAAAACGGCGAGCCGGGTGAATTCAACGACGTGCGGTGCGCGGGCATAGAGCGCAAGATGGGCATCAAAAGCTGCGTTACCTGCACCATGAGCTTCGGGGACGACGGCGCATGCGTTGGTTACCTGCTGGGGAGCGAGCGGCAGGGGATGAAGATCATGTTCAACATGATGAATTCTTTCAGGATGGGCTGCGCCATACAGGCGCAGGGCGTGTCGTCAGCGGCGCTTCTCCACGCGGCATCGTACGCAAAAAACAGGCGGCAGGGCGTGTCGGTCAGGGATATGGCGAACCCGTCCGCGCCGATGGTCCCGATAATAGAGCATCCCGACGTGGCGCGCATGCTTGTGTGGATGAAATCGTATGTCGACTCCCAGCGGATACTGATCTATTTCATGTTTCACAACATGGATCTTGCGGAGGGGCTCGACGGCGAGGACGCGAAGGCGGCGCAGGGCCTTGTGGAATTTCTTGTGCCGATCTGCAAGGCCGGGTGCAGCGACATGAATGTCATGATAACCTCCGAGGCGATGCAGGTGTTTGGCGGCTACGGGTTCTGCGGCGATTACCCCATTGAACAGATGATGAGAAATTCCAAGATACTTGCCATCTTCGAGGGGGCCAACGGCATTCAGGGGATGGACCTTGTGATGCGGAAGCTATTGATGAATCCGGGGCAGTATAATTACAATGTTTTTAAACGCACGGTTTCGGATACGATAGAAAAGGCCGCTGCCGCCGGCATCGACGCGGCGTCTATCGATGCCGTACGCAACGGGCTCGATGCGCTCGATGCGTATGTCGGCCGGCTCGCGTCATGGGCCGCAAAGGGGCGGTTTGCGGAGATTCTGGCCGTTGCCACGCCGTTCAGAAAAGCGACATACATGCTTGCCATTGCGTGGATTCACCTCTGGAGCCTGACCGTTTCGTATCCGAAGTTTGCCGCTCGTGCCGGGGACAGGCGCGGCGATGCGTTGCGGCGCTGTATTGGCGGCGATGCCGAGTTGGCGTTTTACTACGGGCGCGTGTGCGCTTCGCGCTTCTACTTGATGGAAGAATTTCCGCAGTTTTACGGAATACTGGACACGATACGCGCCGAAGAGCGGTGTGTGCTCGACGCGTTTCCCGAGGCGTTTACGGGGACTGTGGACATGTAACAGAAAACCCGGCAGGATGCTTCCTGCCGGGTTTTCTATATTACGGTATCATGTGTGTCTGGCAGCCGGCCGATTCAACGGTGCGGTGTGTTCGTTGTTACAGAAACATCCTCTCCAGCTCTGCGGCGGCAAGCTGGTTTTTTCCCTTAATGGTGCGCGTGCCGTTGTTATACTTCGTTTCGATGCAGGCGGCGTAGGCGGTGCAGTCGCCCTTCGCGTCGGGAGAGTATCCCTTGCATACGCGCATTACGTCGGGCGAAATTTCGTCGATAAGCACAATGCGCCCGTTGCCCGATTTCAATCTCCCGAGCTCGAACTTCCCGTCGATGATGTGAAGTCCCTTTAACGCGAGCTCCGCGGTCACGACGCCCGCAATCTCCTTCACGAGGGCGTTCACGTCGCGGATCTCGTCCTGTGTCAGTACCCCCGCCGCCTCGAGCGATTCAAAGGTTATCAGCGTGTCGGCATCCCCCTTCGTCCATGCCTCTACCACCGTGCCGAGATTTTTGCACGGTTTGATGAAGGGGTACCTGCGCCAGAAGCTGCCCTGGGCATTGTTGCGCCACGTAAATTCGAGGTTCTGCAGCGGCGCCGTGCCCTGTATCTCCGGCGTTTCAACCGGCATTGAGATTGGCGCCGCCGGTTCGACGATCATTTCATTATCGCTGATCGTTTCTATGTAGTGCGACGGAACGTTTTTGCTTTGCAGCAGTTTAAAAAAGTATGTCGCGAAACGGCACGCGACCGCGCCCTTGCCCGGGATTTCTCCCACGACGACGTCATAGCCGGGATCGAAGACCGGCGTGCCGTTCTCAATATATCCTGTGGCCTTGTCCGTGAAGACAAAGCGGT
>DHPI01000070.1:19411-25611 GCA_002407865.1 Spirochaetia bacterium UBA5368 | reverse complement strand
CCGTGAAGACAAAGCGGTATTTGCCCCGGTACTTTCCGTCGGAGATTTCGTAGACATCCTTCGATTTGCCGCTATAGATGAGTATTTCTTCAGCCATGAGATGGCACCTCCAGTAAAGATGCGCGCCGCACGTGCGGCAGACGTTTTCTCCGTTCGCCGCAGGCTCGCAATGTTCAAACGTCCATCTCAACAATATGGCGGCCCGGAGGAAAAGCATAATTTCTGCGGTGATGAAAAAATTTTATCAGTCGGCGTGTATATTGCGCACCGGCGCGGCTCGATTAACGGGAACAGGGAGCCGTATGCGGTAAAATTTGCTTGATTTTGCATGTGTGTGCGATAGTCATTAGCTGATTCAGCGCACTTTTGCTGTGATAGTTACTTCTATATCCTGTGCTGGGGACATACACTCGAGGCAACAAAAACGCAGCTGCGCGTGCATCCATCCGGCGCGGTATAGAGCGCACGGGCTGGACACTGGATACGGAGCCGATACGTTCATCCTTGAAATCAATAGCATGAAGGAGAAATGCGCAAAATGAAGAAGAAGATTATCATCATCGGCGCGGGTGTCGCGGGCCTCACCGCCGGATGCCACCTGCAAAGAAACGGTTACGATACCAGGATATTCGAGCTTCATACCCTGCCCGGCGGGTTGTGCACCTCGTGGAAAAGAAAACGCTATACCATTGATGGATGCATTCACTGGCTGATGGGCGCGCAGCCGAACAACAGCATATACGGCATGTGGAACGAGATCATAGATATGGAGAAGCTTCAAATCCACGAGTATGATGAATACATGCGGGTGGAGGGCGCCGATGGATCGCAAATAATCGTGTACGCCGATGTCGACAAATTGGAGCGCGAGTTTCTGGACAAGGCGCCCGAAGACGCGGATGTAATACGCGAGTTCGCGAATGTCGTGAGAAAATTTACGGCCTTTGATCCGCCGAATGATATTCCGCCCGAACTGTTCCGGTTGACCGATATCGTGAAGATGCTGGTAAAAAGCCTGCCGTATATGGGCGACCTCAAAAAATATGTGAAGATATCGGCGAAGGATTTTGCCGCGCGCTGCCGCAATCCGCTCTTGCGGAAAACCTTCGATCTGATGTTTCTTCCTGAAATGTCAGTGCTGTTTCAGATGATCACCATGGCGTGGTTCAACAGGCGCAGTGCGGGGTATCCGATCGGCGGATCGCTGCATTTTTCGCGGCTTATCGAGAAGAAATATCTGGAGCTGGGCGGGGAAATGCGCTACCGGTCGAAGGTGGCGCGCATCGTCACGGAAGGCGCCGCGCCGCATGCGCGCGCGACGGGAATTGTGCTGGAAAACGGCGCCGAGCACCGCGCGGATATTGTCATCTCGGCGGCCGACGGCCATTACACGATATTCGACATGCTTGGTGGTAAATTTATTGATAAAACCATACAGTCGTATTATGATGATTACCTGACCTTTCCATCGTACCTGCAGGTGTCGCTCGGCGTTGCCGATGCGTTTGAGAACGAGCCCTCGATGGTCTGCATGCTGCTTGAAAAGCCGCTGGTCATCGACGACCGGACAAACATTGACAATATCGGTTACCGGATCATGAACTTCGACCCGACGCTCGCCCCAAAGGGTAAGTCGGTTATTATGATACTTATCCCCACGGACAATTACCGCTACTGGGTCGATCTGAAAGAAAACAACCTGAAAAAGTATACCGCCGAAAAGGACAGGATAGCGCGCGACATCATCCGCGTTCTCGGGAAGCGTTTTAAAAACATACGCTCGAAGATCGAGGTGGTCGATGTCTCGACGCCCTCGACTGTGATACGCTATACCAACAACTGGAAGGGCAGTTTCGAGGGATGGGTGATGGACCCCAGGATGGGGTTTACGCAGATGAAAAAAGAGCTTCCCGGCCTTACAAACTTTTACATGATCGGGCAGTGGGTGTCGCCGGGCGGCGGACTTCCTTCGGCGCTGTATACGGGGCGCCATGTCGCGCAGATTATCTGCGCGCGGGATGGCAGGCGGTTTGTCGCGAAATGACGGGATACGGCGGGTACTCCCGCCTGCCGGGACAATCTGTTTTTTTCAGAATGATATCAATGTCCACCGGTAAACCTCCTTGCGCGTTTCCTGAGTATCATCCTCATGCTGTGGAGAACATCTTCATTGAAATAGATTACTTTTTTGATACATTCAGCATAAAAACGGGTGTCTTTTGTAATACGCACAATGCCGCCTTTTAATATTTCCCGCATGATTAGATTTTCGGCTCTTTTAATGTTGACCAGGTCAACTTCATATCCAAGTTTATGGGACAGGATTGTCTGTAAATCCGCAAGACTCACTTTATCGAATTTACTTTCTCCCGCAATAGCTATGTCGTTGCGTTTTGTAAGCGTGCCTGAAGCCGCCGAGCCGTAAAGAATGCATAGCTTTATCCGACTGTCAGCACCAGGTTGGTGCCCGCGCCCGCCGAACCTAAGGGCCCTCACCCGCGCTATCGCACCCCGTGACTTGTCAGACCTCACCCCCTTGGTACCCCTCTCCCCCATAATAAAAAAATGTGGGTAGAAGTGAGCTCCGAAACAGAGAGGGGGGATGTTCGTGTCATAAAATTTCAGGTTTTTCAGTTTTAGTTTTGTGCCATATATCTCCCCTTCTCACTCTTCAATTTCTTGGATGGGAGAAGGGGCAGGGGGATGAGGGCGTTGAGTTTGGGTGTGCAGCACCGGGGAGAAGGCGCTCCTTGGCATCCGTGCCATCGCGACACTACGACTTGCGCGTGCGGGGACGCTTCTCTCCTGGCTCCACGGCGCCGTCGGCGAAGGCTCGTTCGATCGACGATTCAAACACGTTATCGATGTGCCGCTCCTCGTGCTCGACGACTTCGGTCTCGTCAATTTGACCATCCGCGAACAGACGGACGTTTACGAGATCGTCTGCGGGCGGTACGAGCGTCGGTCGAGTATCATCACTTCGAACAGGGAAGTGAGTGAATGGTTTTCACTCTTCCAGAATCCGCTTCTCGCCTTAGCGGTGATCAATCGCGTTATACACCAGGCCATCCGTTTTGTCATCGACGGCCCGAGTTACCGGCTTACAGAGTCGTAAAATATCAATAGGCGTTTTTTCGATTTTTACAACTTGACAGAAGGAGAAAAGTAGGTTTAGTACTGTACCCCAAAAAGTAAACCACTATATATAAATCATATATAAGGTCGTTTGTGAAATTGATGCTTGGTTTTATTTGATTTTTATCGATTATATTTTCAGAAAAAAGCAAAGCCGTTCACGATTACGTAATTGCTTTTGTTGTAATTGACAGTAAAATGCTGCATGATGGCAACTAATCCGGCATTGCCGCTGCCGGTTTGTGCCGGCCTGTTGATTTATGCCCATACCGCGACAAAACTCGGTTTATGTATTACGCCGTGCCCCGCCTCTGACGTCGTTTTGTCTCTGGCGTACCCATGTTTCGCCGGCCGGCGGCCGTACCGTTATATGAAATATGCTCACACTTTATTGCCAGGGGAGTTTGTGTATGAGAAAAATAATACTGCTTATTGGTATGCTGCTGCTGCCGTCGTATTCATATCCGACCGCTGCAACTGACATTATTAAAAATGCGGATGATTTAATCGCAAAGAAGAAATATAATTCCGCTTTTCAGTTATTGTTACGCAATGATGAGAATAAAACTGATATTGATGTTGTGTTGAAAAAAATTGACATAGCTTTAAACTATTTTGCCCAGAGCATTATGCATCAGCAATTCGCGCTGGTGGATATCGACGAAAACAGGGACATAATGGATGTGCGGGGAAAGGCGGGATCGTATTCATTGTACACATTGCCGGTCGATACGATACTGTCTGAATTAATAAAAAAGAATCCCGATAACGGGAAACTCTATTATGCGCTGGGGAATTATTATTATGAAGTAAAATTGAAGTATTCGAATCGATGGTTGATCAGCGATAAGGAATTGCTTGAAAAGGCAAAAACAAATTTTTTAAAGGCGCAAAAACTCAATGTGTATGATTACTATTCACTATTTGTAATTGGCGCTATCGCGGTGGAGAATAACGACGTGAAAAGCGCAAAACGGTATTTTCTTGATTCAATCAAGATGAATCAGGATTACGCGAGCAGCGTGTATAACCTGGCATATCTTTATTATCTGGAAAATGATTATAAAAACAGCATTCCCTGCGCGAAGAAAGCGTTCGACCTCTATTCCGATAACGAGTATAAATCCGATGCGGCAAAGATGCTTGGCAATATATATCTGAAAAACAGCGATTATCAAAGTGCGGTGGTATATTTCAGCAGGGGGATAGAGCTGTACCCCGATGACTTTTATACCCACAATGGCCTTCTTATAACATATCTGACAATGAATAAAATCGATGACGCGAACGCGGCGGCGGATAAAATGTTTGCGCGGCATCCGACATGGCCGAATGTAACGAAATTTATAACTGACGATTATCTGGGCTTTCATCAGGAGAAGGAACTGGAGAAATTTTTCGCGAGAAACTTAAGCGTTTATAAGGAAAATGAAATACTGGGTAATTTATGTTTTTATCAGGCGGCTTTTTATTCTAAAATAAATAACATCGATAAATCAAAGGATTCTTTTATAAAGGCGAAAGAACATTTTTCAAAAGTATTCAAGCCGGATCATCCTGTATTCAAGACAATTGATAATGCGTTGAGTGAATATGACAATAAAAGATAACCACGCCTGTACGCCATGTGCTGTCATTTACACTGTTGCGGTGAAATGATGTGCAACGATAATTGAAATGCCGGGAGATGGTATGAATTTTTACGGCCTTGATATTGCCGGAGCGAAAAATACATGGCTGTGCCGGATACGCGTCAATGATAACAGGATTACCATTACAGAAATAATCAAACACAGGGGCAGTATTATCGAGCTGGCCGGCCATATCAATAAAACAGAGTATGAAATTATCTGTATCGATGCGCCGCTTACGTATCCGGCGGATAAAGAAAACGGAATGAGGGATTCGGATATTTTGTTACGGGACATTCTGAAAAGGGAGAATCATCCCGCAAACATTGTGTCTTCATCTCACAGCTTAATGGCGGTTCCGCTCAGGGGCATGTATTTATTGAAATATCTGAAAAACCGGGAGAGGATATTTGAAACTCACCCGAGAGCGACAGCGTATTTGATGGGTCTGAATATTGATAATGTAATCGATACATATAAGGACAGGGATTTTACCGATTTCAGCATGATACTAACCGCGATGGTTGAATTGCTGAACAATAAAGGGTATATGCTGGAATCCGAACATGTTTTTACCCACGATGGGGAGGTCGATTCACTGTTGTGCGCGCTATCGGGCTTATTTTATCGAAAGGGAATTTTTAATGCAATAGTGCTGCCGTGCAGCGATAACGATATTTCTATAATTCATTACAAACCGGAATATTTCGTGATTAAACGGGACGGTGTGTAACGAAGCGGCACATGCGTGTATCCGCATGCCGCCGTCGCGTTATAAAAATTGCTGACAGGGCGGCGGCACAGATGTATCATTTCAGTGAAAAAATTTTTCTTTCCAATTGTGGTGGATTTTTTATAGTCACTCATTATATGAAAGGTAAAAGTATATTCCATGAAAAACATCAACGATAGTTCTCAGACAAAAATTATCGCGACCATAGGGCCCGCCTGCGACTCGAAGGACGTACTGCGAAAGATGTTTCGCGCGGGAATTGACACATGCAGGTTGAACTTTTCACACGGAGATCACGATGGGCACAGGCGGGTAATCGAGGCCATTCGAGATCTGAATGATGAACTGGGCACGCACGTTGGTATTATTGCCGACCTCCAGGGGCCAAAACTGCGCATCGGGGAGGTGGGAAACGGGAGCGTGCTGCTGGAGGAGGGCAGGGAGCTTTCCATCGTAACGAAAGAGTGCGTCGGCAACGGCGAGCGGCTGTATCTTTCATACGCCGATTTTCCCCGCGACGCCGCGCCGGGTGGCACCGTACTGATCGATGACGGAAAGGTCAAGCTTCAGATAACGTCAACAAACGGGACGGATGAAGTGAGGGTGCGGGTCGTTCACGGCGGAATGGTGTCGTCGCGCAAGGGGGTCAACCTTCCGGATACCGCAATCTCAGCGCCGAGCCTCACGGAGAAGGACCTGCG
>DHPI01000070.1:18412-19277 GCA_002407865.1 Spirochaetia bacterium UBA5368 | reverse complement strand
GGACCTGCGCGACCTTGATTTTATCGTGACGCAGCCGGTCGACTGGATAGCCCTTTCGTTCGTGCGCAGAAGCGCGGACATTGTCGCGCTGCGGCGCATCATTCAGGAAAGGGGAGCGGCTGCCGGGATAATCGCCAAGATAGAAAAGCCTGAGGCGCTCGACGATATCGATGCCATCATCGATGCAGCCGATGCGGTGATGATTGCACGCGGCGATCTCGGGGTGGAGATGCCGTTTGTGCAGGTGCCGTATCTGCAGAAGGTGATTGTCGACAAGTGTATCTCGAAATTCAGGCCCGTTATCATCGCCACGCAGATGCTGGAGAGCATGATGGGCAACTTCAGGCCGACGCGGGCGGAAGCCAGCGACGTGGCGAACGCCGTGTTCGATGGCGCCGATTGCCTTATGCTGAGCGGCGAGACGTCGGTGGGAAAATTCCCCGTGGAGTCGATACAGGTGATGCAGAGCATTATCGAATACGCGGAGGGTACCGAATTCAATCTGAGCCACGAGCACGCGCCGATGAAGGATGAGCCCGGATACCTGCCCGATTCCGTGTGTTATAACGCCTGCCGCATGGCCAATGATACCGACGCGAAAGCAATTGTCACATTTACATCGACCGGCGCCGCGCCCGGAAAAATATCGAGCCACCGCCCCAGGGCCGCAATATACGCATGCACCTCGAACCGGCGCCTGCTGTCGAAACTCTCTCTCGTCTGGGGCGTGCGGGTGCTCTACAGCGAACGGCTGGACGATGTCAACAGGGCCATCGCTGGCGCGACCATGCTTTTGAAGAAAGGGGGCGTGGTGCGAAAAGGCGATACCGTGGTGTATGTGGGGGGACTTCCTGCTCTCGAAAGC
>DHPI01000070.1:17914-18261 GCA_002407865.1 Spirochaetia bacterium UBA5368 | reverse complement strand
CGTCATTAACATGATGAAGATCGATGTCGTGGAGTAGATGCCGCGTAGCCCGGAAGGGCGCGGTATATCGCCCCACGCCATTGAGGGTGGGGGATATGTTTGTCGCGGAGTGAGTGTTTTCCGCGGAATAAAAAAGAGGGGATGTTTTTTATTCAATCCTCGCGTAGCCCCCGCTGAGCGCCCGTCTGCCTCTGTCGTTGAGTACGCTGAAGAAGAGGTCATGTCCTGTGCCGCGCGGCTCCTTTCCGTCAAGCCGCACCCGTATGTCGCTGCCGGGTAGCACCATGTCGGTGAACCGGCACGAGATTTCACGGAGCCGATTGGGATCGCCCCCCGCCTCCCTGTTG
>DHPI01000070.1:13301-17785 GCA_002407865.1 Spirochaetia bacterium UBA5368 | reverse complement strand
GCCCCCCGCCTCCCTGTTCGTAATCTCGCGTGCGGCGTAGGCGAGCGTGGCCGTGCCCTGAAGTATAATGTCGGGAAGGCCGACCGAGCGTGCAAATCCCACCGATGTGTGAATAGGGAAATAGATGTGTGTGCAGCCGTCGTATACGAACGGGCGCATCCTGTCGATGTGCACCGTGCTCTCCCACAGCGGCGCGGCGGCCGTGTTGAATTCTGGCGGGGATGGAATCGTCTCCGCGCCCCTGCCGCTGTCAATGCACTGTATGCCGCGCATCATGCCGCCGATGTGCTCGGTGAAGACGGGAACTTTAGCGCTGTCGAGGGCGTCGAAGCGCAGTACGAACACCGTGCCCGCGCGGTGCGGGATGATGGCCGCGACGCGCCCCTTCACGGTCAGCCTGTCACCCGGACGCACAGGCCGGTGAAAGACGAGGTGCTCGGTATAGTGCACCTGCGTTTTTAAAATGTCCCTCGGGAAATTATCGTCTTCTATATAGTCCCATATCCGCTCGAAGATGGGCCAGGTCGCGGCGACGGCGAACATCGGCGGCGCGATAATCTCCTTGCCTCCTTCATCGTCGAAATACAACGGGTTGTCGTCATCGATGGCGGCGGCGTAATTCATCATTGTCCGCCAGTCGATAACGGTAAAGTAATCTTTCAGTGTCATGCCGACATACGACGAATCGATTTTCATTTCAGCGCATCCTCCCCGCACTATGTGAAAGCGACGGAATCAATTCCAGATGATATCATATATGATATGTGGTGGAATGTGTCAGTTAAAAAACATTGGTACGTAAGATTAATATTTCAGCGGCGAGGATGCTTCGCGCGTGCCGCTCCCGAATTGGATTTGACATGGCGCCACTATTGTGATGAACTATAGTGACGCTGTTATATGATATAGCTTTGGTCGCGGACTGTGCCGGCCATAAAGGGATTTCCTGAACCTGACGCATATACAAATGTCTTCCTGCGGGTGTGCCCGGATACGGGCATTCCGGGGAATAAATCGGTCGGTAATTTTGGGCAACAATCCTTATCATGCTCCATTGGAGGGGGCCTGTATGGAAATAGAATGGATGGGAACGGCGACTGTGCGATTCATTGAGGAAGGCGCGTCCATTCTTTTCGATCCCTTCATTCCGATGAACCCGCAGCTCAGGATAACGTCTCTTGAAAAGCTGGCAGCGGCGGAGGCCATTCTGATTACCCACGGGCATTTCGACCATCTGGCTGATGTTCCAGGAGTCATGGCGGCGGGGAGCGCGCGTGTGTATTGTTCGGAAACGGCGGCCGCGTCCCTCGTTCGTGAAGGAGTTGACCCCGCGCGGATTACGACGGTGGCCGCGGGGGGCCGGCTCCAAATCGGAACCTTTGCAATTCGCGTATTAAAGGGACGGCATGTGCGGTTCGACTCGCGGCTTGTGCGCGCAACGCTGCTTAACAGGCGAGTACTACTGTATTTTGGGAATTTTATAAAAATACTCGCAGCCATGCGCAGCTACCCTGAAGGGCAGACCCTGATGTATGAAATAAAGTTGAAAAGTCAAACCATCCTGCACATGGGAAGCCTCAATATGGATGAAACGGAGCGTTATCCCGAACGCGTTGATATCATGACAATCCCTTTTCAGGGGCGGTCGGATATTGATGAGTACGCCGCCGGCTTTGTCCGCCGTGTTATGCCAAGGATGCTGTACCTGCACCATTTTGACGATTCGTTTCCGCCGATATCATCCACGGTAGAGACGAGTAATTTCATCGAAAAGATCGCCGAACTGTTTCCTGGCATAACAACGATAGTACCCACCCATGGCGAGGTGCTGAACATGGATGCGTTTCCTAACACGCGTTCCGTGCAGCGGGACGGTGCATGCGAAGGGAAGCCGGCTTCCGCGTAGCGGGCACGGCGAATGTTTATCTCACGAAGGACCTCTTCTTCTCCGGCCAAACCTCAAGCACATTCTTGCTATGGCTCTACTGCCGCCCCTATCCGGCGATAGGGAATGCCGCCCTGCCGCGCACATCCTCGTGGTGGCAACTTTTTTTCTGAGCCTCCTTCACTATTCAATCGATGTAGTCGGCGCCTGGGCGATTACATTTTCGGGGTACGTGCTGCGGAAAAGTTTTTTCGCTGCGTCAGGGGGCGCCGTGCCGTGCGGCTTGTGAAAAAAGGATAGAGCGTTAGCTGCGTAACAATTTTTCCTGCTGCCGGCTATAATGAGCGCAATGACGCCGGCGTTACGGTTTCGATTCTACAGAGCCTCCCGCAAAATTTACCAGACACTACAAATACGACTTGCATGTTTATACAATATTGTATAATGCGACGCGAAGGATGATGAAGGTGTGGACGCCGATGGGGCGAATAAAATGTCGGTTAGACGCCGGGTGCATACCGATTCCCGCATACGTGCTGTAGCACCTCCCCCAGCTCGTCAATACCGTACGGTTTTGCCAGTACGCCCCTGAATCCATAGTCGCGGAAACTCGCCATAACCGGATCGTTCGAATAGCCGCTCGATACGATAGCGACAGCCGACGGATCCATCTCAAGCAGCCGTCCGATTACCTCCTTCCCGCCGTTGCCCTCGGGGACGGTGAGGTCCATTATCACCGCGTCGTAGCGTCTGCCGGCGGCAAACGCATTCCCGTACATGCGCAGCGCCTCGTCACCGTCGAACGCCTGTTCGGCGTCGTATCCAAGCATGTGTAGCATGTCGGCGGCCATGGAGCGTATTATCTCCTCGTCGTCCATAATCAGCACCCGCCCGGCCCCGGTACTCGTATTTGTTTCTTTCAGTTCAACAGGCGTATCGGCGTTTGCGGATGCAGGCAGCAGAACGGTAAACACGCTTCCCGCGCCGGGTGACGATTCAACCGAGATGTGCCCGCCGTGTTTTTTCACGACCGAGTAGACGATGGCGAGCCCGAGGCCGTGCCCCTCGGGCTTTGTCGTGAAGTAGGGCTCGAAAATGTGCCTGATAGTGGTTTCGCTGATGCCGTTTCCGTTGTCGCTGATGCGGATTCGGATATAGTTGCCTGGCGGAAGGGGCGCCAAACCTGCGTCGGTGTTTTCAGCGGTGATATCGAGGATGCCGCCGTTCGGCATCGCATCCTTCGCGTTCAGCACAAGATTCTGTATCACCTGGCTGATCTGGCTGCGGTCCACGCTTGCCATGCGGAGGTCGTTGGCGAAATCGAGCCTGTATGTAATGCGCGCTCCTCTCAAAATAAATTCGACTGAGGATGTGATGATTGCCTTTATGGAAGAATCGCTCCGTACTGGTGCGTTCCCCTGCGCGAATGTGAGCAGTTGCGCGGTGAGCTCTTTTGCGCGGTATATTGCCGCCTCGGCGTCGCTCAGATTTTTGAAAAGATCATCTCTCGACAAATCAGCTTTTGTTATGAGTGATATATTGCCAAGCAGCACCGTAAGGATGTTGTTAAAGTCGTGGGCGATGCCGCCTGCGAGAATGCCGAGCGATTCCATCTGCCGCATTCTGTGTATCTCTTCTTCCATGCGCTGCCGCTCGCTGATGTCCCTGAACTCCGTGACGCACGCTGCTCTCCCATGATAGGGGATTATTTTACCGCGGATTTCGAGGGCGCAGGTGCTGCCGTCTTTTCTCAGGCCGGCAATGTTGTAAGGCACGTTATTCCCGGATTCAATCTGCGTTTTTACATATTCGCGCCATCCTGGCGCTGCCAGTTGGTAGACATCCATGCCGATAAGCTCGGTGTATTCATAGCCGGTAATGTCGGTCAGCCCCTGGTTGGCGTCGAGAATGGCGCCGTTATCGTGGATACCGATGCCGCCGAACGATGCCGTGTATAACGTGCGGAACCGCTCCTCGCTTTCCCGCAGTTCCTTCTCCGCGCGTTTCCGATCGGTGATGTCCTCCACGAAAATTACCACGCCGATCGCGCCTTTCCACTGTATCTGCGCCACGTCCATCTTTCCCCACCGGCTGGTTCCATCCTTTTTCATATACCGGCATTCATACCTCTTTATGAACTTTCTTCCTTCACAGCGGTTACGGTAATTGCTCATGACGAGTCCGAGGTCATCGGGATGTATGAAATCGGCGACGGTTTTATCTTCCAATTCGTCGGCTCGGTAGCCCGTCATTTCCATGAGGGAGGTGTTGAAGAACTGGAGTGATGTTCCGACGAAGACAAGTACGCCTTCACTTGCCGCATCGACGATCGCTTTGAACGAGCTTTCCAGCATGTGTGCACCTTGCGCAATAGCAAAATGAAAAATCTTCCGGGTATGGCCGCGCGTACGGGAATTTCCGGCCGCATAAAAGTCCCGAAGGCCATATAGTCGTACATGTAATATGATAATATACAAAAGCGGTTTCATGCTGTCAATAAACTACCGCGGTGGAGTAAAATTTTCAGTGTGCCGCGATATGGTTTTGAGCCGTACAGCAGTTGCAGCCTGATATTTCCCTGTTCGGCGGCCATGCGGGG
>DHPI01000070.1:6196-13196 GCA_002407865.1 Spirochaetia bacterium UBA5368 | reverse complement strand
GGCCATGCGGGAGCCAGCGTTATCCTGCGCCGGTCGTTGCCGGGGGAGCGTGAAATTTATCTTGCAATCTGTGTGCGAAATGCGTTACACAGAATGAATTATATGCGGAGGGGCGCACTGGATCTCGGCGCGGCCGGATGGAGGAAAAACAACATGATGTGCGAAAGCGATGGTGCGCGGAGAATTCCGTGCTGTCTTCGGAAGTTTGCAATCAGCGTTGCCGGCGGATTTATTGTCATAAGCGTACTTGCCGGCGCAGCATGTGGAGGCGGCCGTCATCCTGCGACTGACGCCGCTGAAAAAATAAATATTGTGCCTCTCCCCGCGGTGCTGCGCGAGCGCGAAGGCGAGTTTACCATAACCGCCGATACGATCGTATATGCCAGTCCCGATGCCGGTGTGCGGCGTACGGCCTCCTTCCTTTCGAAAATTCTTTCAAAAGAATCCGGCCATGCCATTTCAGCGGGTGTTGCCCGCACCCCTGTTTGCAAGAACGCCATATACCTGCTGCTTGACGGGGGGAGTGCAACGGGCGGCAGCGAAGCCTACGACCTCGATGTCACGCCGGCAAGGATTGTTCTCCGCGCGGCAACGCCGGAAGGAATATTTCGCGGCGCGCAAACCATCCGTCAGCTTGTGCCCGCCGGCGCGGAGCCGGGCGTTTCACCATATGTCGGAAAACAACTGAAGCTCCCCTGTGTGTATATACACGACGAGCCGCGGTTTTTATGGAGGGGGCTTAATCTTGATTGCAGCAGGCACTTCATGTCGAAGGATTTCATCAAGCGCTATATCGACCTGCTTGCGTATTACAAAATGAATATATTCCACTGGCATCTGATTGACGACCAGGGATGGCGGCTGGAGATAAAGCGATACCCCCTCCTTACATCAGTCGGCGCGTGGCGGCGTGGAACGGACGGAAAACCGTACGGGGGATTTTATACGCAGGATGATGTCAGGGACATAGTGCGGTACGCTCGCGAGCGGTACATCACCATACTCCCCGAGATCGAGATGCCGGGCCACTGCCAGTCGGCGCTTGCGGCGTATCCGGAGCTCTCGTGCACTGGAAGCCCCGTCACCGTGAGCAGGCGCTGGGGCATCCACCGGGACGTCTACTGCGCCGGCAGCGAAACAACGTTTCGCTTTCTCGAAAACGTGCTCGATGAGGTAATCGCGCTTTTTCCCGGTGAGTATATCCACATCGGCGGCGACGAATGCCTGAAGTACCGCTGGAAGCGGTGTCCGGAGTGCCTGTCGCGCATGGTGAAAGAAGGCCACAAAAATGAAAAGGAACTGCAGAGCTATTTTATCAGGCGCATGGAAAAATATTTACTTGCGCGCGGCCGTAAGGTGATCGGGTGGGATGAGATTCTGCAGGGCGGGCTCGCCCCGTCGGCAACCGTGCAGTCGTGGCAGGGATTCGATGGCGCGATACAGGCTGTGAAGGCCGGCCGTCGCGCCGTCGTGTCGCCAACTGCATATACATACTTCGATTACGGGCTTGCCGTGACCGATATGGAAAAGGTCTATTCCTTCGAGCCGGTCCCGCCGGGCCTGACCGACACGGAAAAGAAATTGATTATGGGATTAGAAGCCAATATGTGGACAGAATTCGCCCCGCAGGAAACGGTGGACGGGAAGCTCTTTCCGCGGATGCTTGCCCTGAGCGAGGTCATGTGGTCGCCCGGGGAAACGAGGGATTTCTGTTCATTTCAGCGGAGGGTGCGCGGGCAGTATGCGCGTCTGGCCGGCATGGGCGTTGCGTATGGCGCCGAGACCGAGCCCGGCATATTGAAAATAAAATATTTTATGCGGGATGTAAAAACCTTTATCGATATAGTTCGCAACGATCCCGGCTCGGCGCTGCTGAACCTCAAAATGTATTTCGGCATGGAGGAGTGAGTTCGGCATGCCGTGATATAATCTTTTCGGGGACTGGACGTGGTTGTGTCGATGCATGGCTTTAAAACTTGATGTATTGTTGCCGACGTGGCCGCGAAGCGGAAGGGTGCAAAATCAAGTAATTATAAATAATAACTGGAGAAGTATAATGAGTTCAGTAACAGCGGTTATCAAAACGAATAAAGGCGATATCAGGCTTTCGCTGCATGCCGATATAACGCCGGTGACTGTCGCGAACTTCGTGAATCTCGCGCAGCACGGATTTTATGACGGATTGAAGTTTCACAGGGTTATCGCGGATTTCATGATTCAGGGGGGATGTCCGTTCGGCACCGGCAGGGGAGGGCCAGGCTATTCCTTCGAGGATGAATGCACGGCCGCCTTAAAGCATGACAGGCCGGGGATACTCTCGATGGCGAACGCGGGGCCGAACACAAACGGCAGCCAGTTTTTTATCACGCATGTGCCAACTCCCTGGCTCAACGGCAAGCATACCGTGTTCGGCGCGGTCCTCGACGACAGCGATATGGCGACCGTCAACAGCATTCAACAGGGCGATACCATCAAATCGGTCACAATCGAGGGCGATACGGCCGGCCTGTTCTCGACAATGGCCGACAGAATTGAAGAATGGAATTCGAAGCTGAAAAAGAAGTGACGATCCCGAAAATCAGGTAAAAACAACGGTTGATTTTTTGTTTTCGAATGCCGTTTCAGTATATTTAAAATAAAAACCTGGTACGGGAGGCCGCATATGAAGCGGAAGACGATGTACATGGAGGCACGAGCGCCCGATGATTTTGTATTTATGTCATTGTACGATGAAGACATAAATGTATTGCCTCGGGATGCGCTGCCCGAAAAAGAGGGAGAATGGGAACATGCGTTGTTCCTGGACGATCTTACTGAGGAAAACCTGTTCGGTACAATCATACACTGAGGATCGACACAGGCGCGCGAATGCATATATCAAATCATTTCGCGCTGTGTGCGGATTATGAGTGAAGAAGGGGACTGCGGCGAAAAGTAACAGCCGGTAAGCAGAGGTCTCCTTCACTTGTTTTATACGTTTTCTCCGGAGGGGGGATGATTTTTTCTTTGCGGTGATCCTCACATGCAATTCGGAGGATTTTACTCTACAGAGGAGAGGGGGGGCTTCAGCTGTAATGCAAAAAAAACGGCAAAATATATAAAAATATTGTATTTATATATTGACAGATGCAAGCGGTCGTTTACCATGCGCACAATAGATTATGCATGATAATTTCCTCTATCACGCTTTCCCGACATATTCCCAGGTAAACTGCATAGGTGTGATTTTGTGTATAATCCAGGCGGGATTTGTCCTGTAAAAAAACATTAGGAGTTAGCAGTATGACACACGGTACAGTAAAATGGTTTAACGACCAGAAGGGTTTTGGTTTTATCACCACCAGTGACGGACGCGATGTTTTTGTGCATCATTCAAGCATTTTGGGGGAAGGTTTCAAAACGTTGCCGGAAGGCGCAGAAGTTCAGTTTGAGATTGAAAAAGGCGAGAAAGGCCCCAGGGCCGTTCAGGTTTCCGTTATATAACTTTTTTACCACACTTGAACACAAAAGCCTGGTTTCACGGTGAAACCAGGCTTTTTTTGTGCGTTTGCCGGGAGACGCGTTCCTGGCCGATTTGCTCATTGCGTCTTCTTTAGAATAGGACGAAGATCATCAAGCCTGTCGAACAGGTGCCAGATATAGTTTCCGCCGCCTTTTTCGCGATGGGGATGGAGATCGGCCAGCGCGGGATCGTTGCAATAGCTGTTGAATGCGTCGATTGATTCCCATTCAACGACAATCATTACCGTTCGCGGTTTGATATCTCCTTTCACCGATTTCCTGAATCTGCCAAGTGCGATGATTTTCCCGCCGTGCGACGAGACTTCGGCTGCCGACCGCCGCGAGTAGGCCATGTACTCGTCACTATCGGCGATATCGAAAAGATTTAACGCGTAGACCGGTTTTTTATCAGTTGTTTCCTTCATGAGCGCCTTCCGGTTGTGGACTATTGTCAATGCACGCCCATTCTCTCCATGCACGCGATTGCGCGCACGCACATTGCAGGATCATTCCACATCCCGGATATGCTTAGAGAATGTACAGCACAACTATTGCCATAAGAGAGAGCACGGCGCTGATAATCAGCGCTTTGCTGTACCTGTCGGTTTTGCGACGGTGCCGTGATGCGTTAAAAACGATCCCCATGATGCTGATGGCGAGTACGATAATGAGCAGCACCAGCGCGAAACGCATCAACATGTCCGCCGATCTGTCTCCCATGCGCGAGATGTTTCGGTATACGAAAAGCTCCTGCGGCGACCTGGCGGTGGATAGCATGGCGAACACAACGAAAATGATAAGCCACGATATCGCGGCGAAATAACTGATGCTGCGGGACAGGCGGTCGGCGCCCGTTCTCTTATGGTCCCTGATTACTATCTTCATGCTTCGGTATCCCCGTCCTTTTGCCGTGTCCGGAGATGAACATATCGCGCCCCGGACATCTACACGGCGCCATGCGCCGCGCCGTCACCGAGTGACGTTCCATCTGTAATAATATATGCCCCGTGCGGGAAATCAATATTTTCATCGCACACGGATCGTGCATAACGCGCCGACGCTGGTGCATCGTCCGCTCAACCTGGTTTCTTCGGGAAGCGTATTGTATATGATGTGCCGCCCGATCGGTCAAGGCGGATATCGCCGTTCAGCTGTCGTGCGAGTGTCGGCACAAGCGCCAGGCCCAGAGAGCGCGTCCTGTTGATGTCGAATTCTTCTGGAAGTCCAATCCCGTTATCGCTCACGCCGAGTTCCACCGTCTGGCCGTCGCGTTCTTTCAGGGTGATTGTGATGACGCCCGTGCGTCCGTATCCCGGGGGAAACGCGTATTTCAGCGCGTTGGATACAAGCTCGTTCACTATAAGTCCGCACGGAATCGCCTGGTCGATGCCGAGATGCAGGTGCTCCATATCGTAGCGGAACTCGATTTTCTCAATCTCCCCCGTATATGTTTTCTTCAGTTCCCTGGCGATCAGGGTGAGGTAATTCGCGAAATCGATGAATGCGAGATTTTCCGTCTGGTACAGCTTTTCATGAAGCAGCGACATGGCGCGGATGCGGTTTCTCGCTTCAAGCAGGTGCTTCCGGGCGTTTTCATCCTCTATCTTGGCGCCCTGAAGGTTGAGCAGACTCATCATTACCTGCATATTGTTTTTTACACGATGATAGATTTCCTTCAGCAGCGTTTCCTTTTCCTGGAGCGAGAGGCGGATCTTCGTTTCCGCCAACTTGCGCGCGGTGATATCGATCGTCTGCGAGATTATGCATTTTTCGCCGCCGATTTCGGCGCATGACGCCGAGAGCATGCCGGTTCCGGTCTCACCGTTTTTCCGGCGGTATTCATACTCGCAGTCCGTGACGGCCTGGTCGCGTTCCAGGAGGCGCCGCAGTTCGCCGCCCTGCTCGGGGTCGGCCCACACATTGAATTTGCATGCCGGACGTCCGATAAGCTCGTCGCGTGTGTATCCCGACATTTTCTCGTAGTTTGGATTCACATCAATATATCGTCCGTCATCGAAAGCGATAATGGCGAACGCGACCGGCGTGTATGTGAATGATTTGGAAAATTTTTCTTCAGAACTCCTGAGCGCCTCCTCGGATCTTTTGCTTTCAGTGATATCGGTGATAAAGCCTTCAAGGGCGTCAAGCGTGTCATTAACGAAAATGCCGCGCCCCTGTTCCCACACCCACTTTTCGCTGGCGTTTGCCGTGATGATGCGGTAGGTCAGGGTGTATGGCGATTTAGCGGCAAGGGCGGCCTGTATGGTTTTCCATACGAGTTCGCGGTCATCGGGATGAGTGATGCTGTTATACGAACAGATGCGGTTATCAATCAGGTCTTCCGGACTGTATCCCGTAAGGCCGATGCACCCGTCACTGACGAACTCCATCGTCAAGTCGCGGTCGTTGCGGCAGCGATATGCCATCCCTGGCAGGTTTTTCAGCAGGATGCGATATTTGCGTTCGCTCTCGCGCAACAATTTCTCCGTCTTTTTTCGCTCCGTAATATCGTGCACGATGCCCCACATGCCCGAGGGATTTCCACGTTCATCGCGTATGAGATGCACCCGAAGCTCGATGGGCACAAGCGTGCCGTCTTTCCGCCTGTATTCCTTTTCGTAGACGTCTGAGGTTCCGTGCGGGATCACCTGCTCGGCGATTATTCGCGCCTCGTACTGGCGCCATCGTTCTGGAGTAAGTTCAAAATATGTCAGTTCAAGCAATTCCTGCTCCGGATAGCCGAGGAGATCGCGATACGGCTGGTTAAATTCAATGACTTTGCCCGTCATGTCGACGCGGACGAACGCATCCATCATGCTCTCGTGCAATCCGCGATACCTGGATTCGCTTGCTCGAAGCGTCTTTTCGGCGCTGTCGCGGCGCGCCGCCTGCCTGGTGATCGCTCTCGATCCGATGACGATCCCCATGCAACCGAACAGCCAGATAAGCGCGTGCCCCAGGAATATGTCCGTGGATTTAGAGCGGGCTACCGCGTAATATGGCTCCATGGGAACGGCGGTGCTTATTCCCCCCATGATATCGCCGGGACTGTATCCCTGAATCCCGTGGCATTTGATACAGTACTCGTCTCCGATGAATGGCCGCATATAGCGGTAATGGGGCTTCCTGTCGAGGATGGCCACCTCGCCTGTTTCGCGTGCGCCCTTCTTGAACAAAAGCAGTGAAGCGCGCTCCCATGCGTCCGGTGTGTTTTGGGGATTTAACGGGCGCAGTGACGATATGTGCCCGCGTACGCCGTATGTTGCGGCAGAGAGATCGAACACCAGACGGGTCATGTACGATGAATTAATCAGGGTTAGCGCACGTCCCGATGGCGTGGTAATATCGCGCTCTCTGACATGGGCGAGATATGGGTTTGACGGGGTGTTTTTCGAGACAAACGCATAGACCCCCCCATTGTTGATGATCCACCGCCGGTAGACGAGGTCTTTATTATAACTGGAAACTGCTTCGATGCGAGCGTACTCTTTTGCGGCTT
>DHPI01000070.1:5813-6051 GCA_002407865.1 Spirochaetia bacterium UBA5368 | reverse complement strand
CGCCAGTATAATAACGGTGCCTAATATAATGAGCGCAGTCCCGTAGTGCTTTAAAAAGACGAATTTTACAAGTTGTTGTACGCGCGGCATACGGGCCATTCTTTTCCTCCGGTTGATCTCATAACACCGGGGGGGGGCGGATATTTTTGCCACACCCTCCGGGATTCCGTTCCCGTACGGAGCATGTGCCATGTTCAAATCTGTGTTGAATGTGCGGGCCGGTCACCGACGTGTTTGT
>DHPI01000070.1:2163-5638 GCA_002407865.1 Spirochaetia bacterium UBA5368 | reverse complement strand
AGTAATGATAGCGGATGAAGCGTAGCTGGTCAAATGCAAATTATCGGGAGCATCGAAGGCGAAAGAAATTTTCAGGATGATGGCCGCTCTCGCAGCGACGGGATGAACGAGCGAAACGCAACCTCCCCGGCGCGGGGTGATGTTACATCCTACGGCCGAACCCTGCGCTGTATGATGTATGAGCCAGCTGGCGGAATCGAACCGCCGACCCCCTCATTACGAGTGAGGTGCTCTACCGGCTGAGCTAAGCTGGCGAAAACCAACGTCGCTCCGAAAATAGTAGGTGGGTGATAGTTGTCAAACAAATTTTTGCAATAAAGTTCCGATTAATTATGACTTTGGATCAATATCAGCCGCTTACTATCGTGCGCCGCGGCGAAAAAGCGCGCATAATCACGCCGCGCGGAACTATGTTCACTGAACGCCGTAGAATGCCGGACGGCACGGGCTTACCGGCCCATGCCGTACTCCGCGCGCTGTATCAGCTCGATCTGCATTTCCCTGTTCAGGGTGACGAAGTACGCGTTGTACCCTGAAATCCGCACAAGGAGGTTTTTGGCATATGAAATCCTTCTCGATGAACGGTGTTAAATTAACAGTGTTAACTATTTTTGTCAATATAATTTCGATGAAAAAGATGATAACAGCCCACTGCCGGCGTGTGTTCTGTAAAGTTTAATGTACGGTGCCGAATGCGTTGAACATTTCACGCATACGCGCTACGATTTTTTGATTTCCCGTATATAATGGTATATCGTGTATTTCGATATCCCCATCTCGCCGGCGACGATGTCGATGGCCCCCTTGATGTCGAAGACCCCTTTTTCCGCGAGCTCTGCGATTATCATCTTGTTTTTTTCCGCTGCGGATATTCCCTTGCGGAGGTTGATCTTTGTCATGCAGTCCTCAACCGATGAGTGCACCAGTTCGTTGATTTCAGTGGGAAAATTTTCGACGGTCTGGTTTCGCTCTTCGGTTTTTGGAACGAAATCATTAACAAAATCGATGAGCGGCGCGCTGACATCGATATTGATGCAGAGCATGCCGATTGGTTTTTTTGCGCTGTTGCGTATCAGTATAGTGATCGATTTAAACAGCTTGCCGGTTTCGGTGCGTGTATAGTAGCTGCCGACAATATCCTGCTTGTTTGCGAAGGATTGCACAAGCACGTTGAGGCCAAGGTCGGTAATCGGCGAGCCCACCTTCCTGCCGGTGATATGCGAGTTCGCGATTTCCATAACCGAATGGCCCGGGTCTTCAAACGAATGGAGGATAACCTCGCAGTTTCTCCCGAAAATATCGGCTACGCCCGCAACGATGGGCGCTATGCTTTCGAGGGTTGCTTTGTCCTGCGCAGTAAGTTTTATCGATTTGAGAACCTCACGCGGCTCTATCGGTTGTGATTCAACATTTTGCACTGCCGTTCCTCCTGCCATTACCCGCAATTTTCGGCGGACTGACGATGTATATGGCGCAACACATTTCAAAATTATTATATGATGGAAAGGATATGATCTATAATATATTGATAATGTACAGAAATGCCGTATTTCGTCAAGCGTATCACATGAATAATGTAATAAATTAAAAGTTTTTAAAATATTAAAAAAATATTGTAATAATTGCAATATTTTGTTGACGCCCACGCGAATTTGATACTATACTCTTTTCATAACTTCCGCTTCCTGCGGTATGTCGTAATGACGTTGATTCGCAAATTTACGTTAGTATGGTATCGTTATGATCATGCACAATTTCAACGACTTTATGTAGGAGAGGATGATATGGCAGAAAAAAAAGATGCGCATTTGTCCGGTGATCACCAGCTCGAACGTGAGGGCATAGCCTGGCAGGATTCCGCCGCACACGAAGATTTTAACCCGCATATTCCAAAAGAAGAGTTCGATCTCCGGATAGCCGGAGCTAAGAAGATGCTGGCGAAACACGGCATCGACGCGATGATCCTATTTTCGTATGATAACAAGTATTACTACGGCGGATACCGCGAATCCAATATCCGCTACAGCCACCGCTGGCGCCACTGCGTTATCGTATCGCAAGAGCACGATCCTGTGTTTGTGGGCGAATCGGTGCTTTCGAACAGTGTTCGCCGCACCACCTGGATAAAGGACATCCGTTCGTGGAGCCAGATCAAGATATGGCGGCTGCCGTTGAAGTTTATCGAAGTGCTCGTTGATACCATGAAAAGCCTGCATCTGGACAACAGGGTAATCGGCCTTGAATACGGGCCCGAATATGTGCTTGAGGTGTCGATTGACGAAATCCGCGAAATAGAGCGCGCACTGCCCAATGCCAAATTTGTAAGCGCGGACAACGCCGTGTGGGAGCAGCGCATGATAAAAACCCCATGGGAAATAGACCTCATGAGGACAACCTGTGAAAAGGCGGGAAGGGTGCTTTCAAAGGGGTGGCGCTCAATACGTCCGGGCCTTACCGAGCGCGACATTCACCGCATCATCTGGGAAGAATACGTTAAAGAAGATATGTACGACGCGATCGACATCACCAATGTTACGCTTTTTATGTGCGGGTCGGATGCGCCCGGGAAATGGCGGCTTGTTACCACGCCGTTCTACGATCGTGTCATTAAAGAGGGCGATCAGGGCTTTGCCGATAGCGGCCCGACCTATAAAGGCTACTGGACCGATTTTCAGCGTTCGTTCTATGTCGGGAAAAAATTGCCCCCGAAACTGGAAGATCTCTCGAAGTGGGGGCGTGATGCCTACCTTAATACCGTAAATAACATAGTGCCCGGCATGCGAGGGTGCGATATTTTCAAGCTGGCGGAAAAGGAGACATACCGGCAGGACTGGAACCAGGCCGTTCCGATCGATTTTGTGGGGCATGGTATAGGGCTTCTCAACCACGAACAGCCATGGTTTTCGCCCGACGATGTAACCGAACTGAAGCCGGGCATGGTCGTGTGTGTTGAGGTCGGCTGTTTCGGCAACGACCTTGTATATTTCGGCAACATGCCCGAGGATATCTATGTGGTGACCGACAGGGGGCTCGAAAAACTTGGAATTGACTTTCCTATCGATATTTATCTGTGCAATTGATTCCACACTGGAAGAAAGGAGGAAAGAAAATGTCGTCGCCGAAAAAAGGTATTTCCATGACACGTGATACGACGTATCAGACAGGCGGTGCGAGCGCCTATGTCATCCTTATCCTGCTGTGCCTTACCTATTCGTTCGATTACACCGACAGAATGATTGTTGCGTCGTTGATACCGTTTATAAAACAGGCGTGGGGCCTTTCGGACACGCTGCTTGGATCGCTGACAGGGGTTGTGTCGCTTTTTATCGCGATTTTCGTACTGCCCTTTTCAATGATTGTCGACCGGTGGAGCCGCAGGAAGATGGTTTCAATGATGGTTTTCTTCTGGAGCGTGGCGACGATCGCGTGCGCCTTCGCGAGAAATTACAACGAGCTTCTCATCGCGCGGGCGTTT
>DHPI01000070.1:0-2058 GCA_002407865.1 Spirochaetia bacterium UBA5368 | reverse complement strand
GCGCGGGCGTTTACGGGAGTCGGCGAGGCCGGATACGCGCCTGCCGCCATAGCCATGATCGCGGCATCCTTTCCTCAAGAGCGGCGCGCGATTGCTGTGGGTATATGGGACGCCTTTGCCCCAATCGGCGCAGGCATCGGCTTTCTTGTCGGCGGGTATGTCGGTCTGCATTATGGGTGGCAGCATGCCTTCGGGCTTGTGGGCATTCCCGGTATCGTGCTGGCCGTGTGTTTCTGGTTTACGCGCGACTACAAAACGGTGCCGCTCGAAAATACGGGTGCGAAAGCCGCCGGAGAAAAAGGCACCCTCTGGACTTCGATACAAGGGTTGATGCGAATACCCACAATCTGGTTCGTATATATCGCGTTTGCCATGAATATCGCCGTAAGCACCCCGATAATGACATGGTTTCCATCATATCTCAACAGGTTTCATGGCATGAACGAGCAGCAGGCGGGAAACATGACGGCGATGCTTGCGATGTTGCTTCTGGTTGGCGCGCCGCTCGGGGGATTTCTTGCCGACAGATGGATGAAGAAACGCATAAATGCGCGGTTAGTGTTTTCATCCATCACATCGCTCCTGTCGGCCCTTATGCTGGCCGCGGCGTTTCTTATGCCGCAGAGCGCTTTCTTTAAACCGCTTATGATGGGGTTTGGCGTGCTGTCGGTCGCGTTTCTCGCGCCGGCTGCGGCGGTCATTCAGGATGTCGTTCATCCCGGCATCAGGGCGCTGGCCTATGGGCTCTGCGTTGTGTGCCAGCATGTCTTCGGCGCGTCGTGGTCGCCCATGTTCATTGGAAATATATCCGACCATGTCGGGCTTGAAAAGGCGCTTCTGGTGGTTCCGGTTTTCGGCCTTGTCGCGGCTGTTCTTTTCTTAATTGGCGCACGGTATTACGAACGCGATCTCGGCAAAGTTAAGCATGTCGTGCTGTTAAGCGAATAATACATTTACATGGAGTAGAATTATGTTTGTGAGCCATCTGGTATGTCCGAAATGCAAAGCGACGTACGAAAGCAATAAAACGATACAGCTCTGTTCGTGCGGTTCGCCCCTTCTTGTGGAATATGATCTGAAAAAGGCGGCGAAAACGCTGACAAAAGAATCGCTTGCGGTGCGAAGAAACGATCTCTGGAGATACAGGGAATTGCTTCCCGTGCGAAATGAAAATAATATTGTGTCGCTGGGCGAGGGCATGACGCCGATACTGAAACTGGAAAATATCGGCGACGATATCGGCCTTTCGAATCTCTTCCTTAAAGATGAGGGCATAATACCAACGGGAACATTCAAGGCGCGAGGCGCGGCCGTTGGTGTTTCAATGGCGAAAGAGCTTGGCGTCACGGCGCTTGCGATGCCCACAAACGGGAACGCGGGCGGGTCGTGGGCCGCGTACTGCGCCGCCGCAGGAATAAAGGCCGTCATCGTAATGCCGAAAGACGCGCCGTATATTACGCGCAAGGAATGCGTCATCACCGGCGCGTTACTGTACCTGGTAAACGGTCTCATCAGCGATGCGGGCAGAATAGTCGCGCGTGCGGTCGCGGACTACGGGCTTTACGACGCGTCGACGCTTAAAGAGCCGTACAGAATCGAAGGGAAGAAGACGATGGGCCTGGAGATTGCGGAGCAATTCGGATGGGATGTCCCCGATGTTATCGTCTATCCGACGGGGGGCGGTGTCGGCATCATCGGCATTTACAAGGCGCTGAAGGAGTTGCAGGAGATGGGATGGATAGGCCCGCGTCTGCCGCGCCTTGTATCCGTGCAGGCCAGCGGCTGCGCTCCGATCGTCAGCGCGTGGCAGGAAAAGAAGAATGAATCGGTTTTCTGGCAGAATTCTAAAACCGTGGCCTTCGGCATCAATGTGCCGAAGGCGCTGGGCGATTTCCTCGTGCTCGACGCAGTGTACGCGACAGGCGGCTGCGCGGTTGCCGTTACCGACGAGGAAATACTCAGTGCGCATTCGATGCTGGGCGGCCGAGAAGGGATGTTCGTATGCCCCGAGGGGGCGGCAACGCTTGCCGCGGTGCGGAGGCTCGTAAAAGAAGGCTG
>DHPI01000052.1:28685-36918 GCA_002407865.1 Spirochaetia bacterium UBA5368 | reverse complement strand
AGATCGATGACGGCTCCGCGGAGCCGTCATCGATCTTCACGATGGTGGATTCAACGCCGACGGCGCACTGGCCGCCGTCAAGGATCATATCCACCTCGTTGCCAAGCTGTTCCGCCACATGCCGCGCGCACGTCGGACTGAGATAGCCGAAGGGATTGGCGCTGGGCGCGGCGACCGGTCGGCCAAGCAGCCGTATAAGCGAAAGCGCCACATCGTTCGCCGGCATGCGCACCGCGACCGTGGGAAGTCCCGCGGTGACGATATCCGGCACTCGGTCCCTTTTAGGAAGCACCAGC
Organism: Spirochaetia bacterium UBA5368; assembly: GCA_002407865.1. Classification (GTDB taxonomy): domain Bacteria; phylum Spirochaetota; class UBA4802; order UBA4802; family UBA5368; genus UBA5368. Next base: position 36,622 of record DHPI01000052.1, on the reverse strand, counting down.
GTAAGGGGCCCCGGCCAGAAGGCGTCTGCAAGCAAGCGAGCCGCGCCGGGGATGTCCCGCGCAACCGCATCGATCTCGTCGAAACCGGCGATATGCACGATGAGCGGATCGAAGTGCGGCCGCCGTTTCGCCTCGAATATCCGCGCCACGGCGATCGGATTAAACGCGTCGGCTCCAAGTCCATATACGGTTTCCGTGGGAAACGCGACAATGCCGCCATGCGAAAGCACGTCGGCCGCGCGCCGTATGGTTTCCTCTGTCGCGGGATAGCAGTTCATTGTTCGATCCTGAATAAAATCATCGTTGCGGTTACACCGCCCACATGTGAATATACCGCACAACACTATGGAGGGGCGGTAAAAACTTCCATGATTTATTGTATTCTGATGGACAAAATTCAATATTTTTCTATTATTGTGCCGCTTTAATTGACAACTGATTATTCTGGCAGGGTGCGGCATGAACGATACGCCATTCAAGATACTTTTTTTCTCGTACACGTTTCCACCGAAAGTCGTCGGCGGGGTGCAAACCTATATTTATGAGGTCACCTCTCATTTCAAAAAAATTCATCCTGAAACGTACACGATAATCAATACGCGCGGGCTCTGGTTCATCCCCTTTTTCATTCCGTATTCAATCGTAAAAGCCGTGTATCTCATCCGCAAGCACGGCATTACGCACGTGCACGCGTGCGACGGATTCCACTCCTTCCAGGGACACCTGATTAAAAAGCTCACCGGGGTAAAAACATCCATCACCATCCACGGGCTCGACGTAATTTACGACCTGTTCATCTTCAGAAAGCTTGGACCGAAGGTAATCGCCAAGTTTGACAGGGTCATTTGCGTCTCGAACGCCACGAGGACGGAGTGCATTATGCGGGGCATCCCGGAAGACAGGTGCGTGGTGATTCTCAACGGCGTCGATCCATCCACCTTTCCGATGAAACAGTCAAAACCGGAGTTGCGCCGCCAGATTGAAGCGCGGCTGGGCATCTCCCTGAAAAACAGAACGGCGCTCTTTACAAACGGCCGGCTTATGAAACGCAAAGGCGTCGAATGGTTCATCCGTCGGGTGATGCCGCGGCTCGAAAAAAAATATATCTACATCGTGTCCGGGCAGGGCCCCGAAAAAGACGCCATTACAACGGCAGTGCGCGAATGCTCGCTCGAGGGGCGTGTCTTCGTTCTCGGAAAAACAGATTTTGAAACGCTGCGTCTCCTTTATAACGGCGTTGACCTGTTCATTATGCCGAACATCCGGGTCTATAATACAATGGAGGGATTCGGCCTTGTGATACTCGAAGCGAATTCGTGCGGAACGCCGGTTATCGCGGCCAACATTGAGGGCATCACCGACGCGGTAGTGCACGGCGTCACGGGATGGCTGGTGACCGAGCGGAACGTTGACGAATACGTAAAATACATAACGAAGCCGCGCCTCCCCGGCGGAAAAATTGCCGGCGTCATACAGAAAAAATTCAACTGGGCAACCATCACCAAACGCTATTTCGATGAAATACGCGGGATATGAGGCGAGAGCTGAGATTGCACTATCCCCATCTATCATTATCGAAGCGTTATGCGGAATTTCTTTCACGGGGCGTCGTAATGAACGCCGCAGCGAAAAAATTGAAAATTATTTGTTACATTCCGCGGGCGATATAAACTAAGAGAGTATACACTCGAAATGGAGGCGCACGATGAAGGGGAAAAGCACTGTCATTCTATCACTGATACTTGTATTCACGGCATGCACCGCCGCACGGGCTGCGGGTGATTTCGGCCTTGGAATTATACTGGGCGATCCTTCGGGAATCACAGGAAAATACTTCATCAGCAAAACCGACGCGATCGACGGCGGCATCGGCGACGCCATGGGCGACGGATTCTATCTTTACGGCGACTATCTGCGGCACTTTCCCGGGGTCATACCCGTCAGGGAAATGAACCTGTACATCGGCGGAGGCGGCGCGTTTCATCACTACCATCACGACAGAAAAGACAAAGAGGACATCGACGAAAACAGAATAGAGCTTCGAATGCCCTTCGGCGTAAACTACATGTTCGCGAAAATCCCTCTCGAAGCCTTTGTCGAGCTCGCGCCCGCATTGTCCATAGTTCCGCACGTTGATTTCGACATCCGCGGCGGTCTTGGCGTACGATACTATTTCTAACCGGCGCTGATGCCGGCGACAGCGAAATACATGGCATTACTGTAATTATTGAACAATGAAACTGATACTCGTTCGACACGGTGAAACAGACTGGAACAAGGAACACCGCGTACAGGGATTGTCCGATATCCCTCTGAACGAGCGCGGCATGGCACAGGCTCGCGGCCTTTCGGAAAGCCTTCGCGGAGAAAAATTCAATCGCATTTACGCAAGCCCCCTTCTTCGCGCGCGGCAGACGGCCGATATCATCAACGAGTATCACGGCCTTACGGTGCATACCGATGAACGACTGCTCGAGCTGAGGCAGGGCATTTTCGAGGGAATGACCTTCCTCGAGATGAAAGAAACGCACGGCGAATTCCTTATGCAGTGGATGACCGATCCCATATCGGTGGCGATGCCGCAGGGCGAATCGCTCCAGGAGCTTTATACCCGCGCCTCGGCGGCGATAGATGAAATTATTTCAACCGGAACAGATTCGCTGGTTGTAACGCACAACTTCACGCTGTCAGTGCTTCTCTGTGCGGTGCAGCATCTGCCGGTTTCGGAGTTCAGGCGGTTTCGCCATCATACGGCGGCAAAAAGCGTATTCGAGATTGGGCCGAACGACTCGCGCACGCTCATTGTGTGTAACGATATATCGCATTATGACGGCGCGTGAGCGCTCCGCGCTATGCCGTATTTCACCGCGTCGCGCAGTATGCGCCGGTTTTTTTCAAGGGCTGGAAATATTTTTCCAGGCGGAAACACATCGGCAAAAATGCCGAAGAGGCAACCGAGCAATATCTGCCCCGCTGCATGCCTGTTCTTAAAATCGCGCCGGGCCTCCGCGGCGGCATCGAGCTGCATCACGCGAAATCCTGCGGGAAATTCGAACGGCAACCGCGTATTGACGATGCAGCACCCGCCATGTTTCAGGTAGTCGAAATTCCGCAGCGCCTCATCAAGGTCCATTGAAAGCACGAAATCCGCATCGCCCCTGGCGATCGATGGCGATACGTAACCGCCAATTTTAATAAAGGTGGCGACGCTGCCGCCGCGCATGGCCATGCCGTGCGTTTCAGCGGATATGACGTCATGACCGAGGTCCGACGCCAACACGCCGATTATCTGGTTGAGCGTGATAATGCCGTGACCGCCCTTGCCGCACAGAATTCCCTTAATCATTGTCACCCGCCTCCACAATAGAACCGAATGGGCACACGTCGATGCACACCCCGCATTCGCAGCATGCGGCCGCGTCAATCCTCGCAACATTTGCCGCCCTGTCTTCATATATTGCGGGGCACTCGAACTGCCTGTAGCAGATAGCGCAGTTTCTGCACGAATCGAGAACCGCCACCCGTTTTTTTACCATATTCTCGCCATGCGTTATGCACGGATGCCTGAAAATAATTACCGAGGGCGTCGAATTCGCCTTCGAGAACTGCATGGCTTCTTTGACCAATTCTATGGAGGCGCCGAGCCGGTACGGGTCGCAGCTCCGTATAAATTGTATGCCGATACCTTTAACCAGGCCCTCGATCGAAATGTCCGATACCTCATGCGGCACCGGCTGGAACCCTGTCATGGCTGTCGTTGCGTTATCAAGGATACAAACAACAATGTCCGAATTGTTCATGCGCATGTTCACAAGCGCCGGCAATCCCGAATGAAAAAACGTGGAATCGCCGATTGTGGCGATAACAGTCTTTGCCGGATTAGCGCGCCTGATCCCTTCGGCCAGGGTAATCGACGCCCCCATGCAGAGACACGAATCGACGGCGTTCAGATTCACACCCAGGGTATAGCAGCCTATATCCCCCGGATAGATGCCGCCGGGCGCCGCCTTCCTGATGGCATAAAATGCGGGGCGGTGGCCGCACCCGGCGCAGAGGCGGGGCTTCGCGGGCGGCGGCGCGTCGAGCGCGACATGCGCGCGGGACGGTGCGCCCGTTTTTACGAACGCACTGAGGCTGCGCTCAACATCGTCGGCGGTGATTTCTCCGAGGGACTGCACCGTCCCGTCGGATTTTCCCGATACGCGCCGCCGGTCGGTAAACTGGTTTTCTATTACCGGAAACGTTTCCTCCAGAACGAGCACGCGTTCGTATGCGTCTTCTATTCTACGGATATAGTCCGCTGCAATCGGATACGGCATGTCGATGGGGATGATGTCAACCGGCAGGCGTATCTCGCGCTGCACATCCCGCACAATGCTGTCCGGATACCCGGATGTGACAACCGCCAGACGGTTCGCGCCCGGCACGTCGCGGCCGGCATACTCCGCCAGCGCGATGGCATCAAGCTTTTTCAGAAGTTCATCGTGAAGCACCGCCCTGTAATGCGGCGTGGCGGCCCAGCGCCCCGGATCGCGGTTAAACATGATTGTCGGGTCCGCCGTTTCCATGTCTTCAGCATCGAAATTCTGACGGCTGTGGCATACGCGCATCACCGGCCTGAAAAGTACAGGAATCTCAAACTCGTGCGAAACTGAAAACGCTTTGCGCACAAGCCGGTACGCATCGACCGGATTGCATGGATCGAACACGGGAATCTGCGCCGCCATCGCGTACATGCGGCTGTCCTGCTCGGTCTGCGAGCTATGCGGGCCCGGATCGTCGGCGGACACAATTACCAGCGCTCCTTCAACGCCAGTATAGGCGGTCGAAAAAAGCGGATCGGCGGCAACATTGAGGCCCACCTGTTTCATGGCGCATAGAACAAAATTGCCGCAAATGGCCTCCCCTGCCGCGATCTCGAGCGCCACCTTTTCATTGACGCTCCACTGCGCATAGCGGTCGGGGGCGTATTTCATAAATGACGCGAGAATCTCGCTGGCGGGAGTGCCCGGATACGAATACACCGCGCGCGCCCCGGCGCTGATCGCGCCGAGCGCGATCAGCTCGTTGCCCAGAAAAAATTCTTTCATTCTATCACCGTGACGGCTGACGCCGATACCTTCTCTACGTTCCGCACATTACATGCGTTCCGGAACATGTACGGCGCGCGGCGGAAAGTGGCAAGCTTTTTATCGGCTCAGCACTCGCATTTTCAACTCATCACGTCGGTGCGCCATCGCATCCACAGCACAAAAAACGGCTTGCCATTTACGCGCTCCGTAAGTACCGGATACTCAATTAACACTGGAGAGTATATCGCATGCTCAATCCTAAAATCCGAAAAAAAATGAAGCGTCCGGACGAATACGGACTGTTTGCCGCGGAACACATCGCCGAAGGAGAGCTTGTGTGGAGCCCTGCCCCCGCCGAGCCGGGACAGCCCGTCTGTCTGTCCATGCGGCAGATAGAACAGCTTCCTATCGCTCAAAAAGATATTTTTCTGCGCTACTGCTATCAGGTCGGCCTCGAAACGTTTTCCGGTTATCTCCGCATGGAGGATGTGCTTCTTGACGACGCCAATTTCATGAATCATTCATGCGACCCGAACTGCTGGTACGAAGGCGATACGCTGATCGCGCGACGCGGCATCAAAGCCGGCGAAGAGATCACCTACGACTACGGCACCGACTGCACAGGCCGTGACTGGGGCTTCACGTGCGCGTGCGGCTCACCGCTATGCAGAGGCGTCATCGGGCGCAACGACTGGAAAAAACTGCGGCCCGTATACGGCACACACTTTATCCGGTATATCGTTGAGAACTTCCCCGAATTCAGCAAATAAGCCGCACCAGATAATGGACGACGGGGATACGCGCGTTTAACAAAGCGCCTTGCTGCAATCGTGGATCAGGGAATGCGCGGTTCGTCCCTCGAATTCCATTGTATGTCGAAACATCGCCTGAAGCGGGGGATTGAGTCTTTTATACATCTCATTCGAAATAGAAAGCCCGTTGGGATTGGTGCAGTTCTTCTCGAGGTGGCTCGCGTAGTTGATGACGTCCGAAACGATCCTTCCTGTCTGTGAAAAGAAACGAAGCTTCCCGCAGTCCATCCCGATCCTTATACTGATAGACTCCTCGATCGATTTATTCGGCAGACAGTTAAATATGCTCAGCGAAAATAGCAGCTCGAGGCAGCAACTGACTGCTGTGATGATCCCGCCGTTTGTATCGCGAAACGCGAGGAGGCCGCCGTCGCCCGCCCAGGACCATATGCGGCCGTCGTATCGGTAAAGCTTCGCACTGAAAAAATCCCACAGGCTGTAATACACCTTTTCCATAATCGACGGCTTATATTTCTTCACCAGCTTCGAATTTTCACATACGTCGATGGACGCGACTATCATGCCATATTCCCTGCCGTCGCGAAGCACGCCCCAGTTATTAAGCATTTTCGAGTCCTCGTCGACCCTGAGCAGTTTGCGGTGGCTGTAATTGAAGTAAAAACCCGACAGTGTCAACCGGTAGAGAAAATTGTCGAGTCCGGCAAGGCGGACAGTGCGACCGTTCAGTCCCGAATTGTCGAGCTCTATGGTGAATGAAACGAGATCGTGAATTTTATTCGAGTTCAGACATTCCTCGACGAGCCTCTTTGCCGCCCTGAGCGGCGAAATAGTCACGGTTTTGGGAATGCCTTCGAGAATATGCGTATCGTATTTCTTGAAAAAATAGGCCCCGATGATCTCAATATCCGGCGAGGTGAGGTTATTGCCGATAATTTCAGTAAGATCTTTAATCAGCGTTAGGTCGAGCATGACACTACATTATATCCATAATTGAAAAAATGTAAATAACTTTTCACGGAAGTAATACCTTCATTTATCGGGGACCCCATCGCTCATGCCATGGCGCCCCAAAAACGGACGGAAATGCCGCGTGAACGCGATTCCATATCATCAACACTTCTACTTTAATGTCGTCATACATTAACCGCATCTTGATACCGGCATAAAAAAAACGGTTCACGGCGGTTGCGGATTTTATTCGCCGGTGGGAATTTCCGGCACTGTTGGCGTAAGGCACAGCACGCCTCTCTCTATGACGCTCATCGTCTTCCATTTGCCGCCACGGTAGCGCACCAGAAACGCTACACCGAGAATGATCACGTACGCCGTCGCAATACCCCATGCCACGTATATGCCCTGATTGAAAACCACGATGACAACATACGACGGAATGATCAGCACAAGTGTCGATACAGATGTCAGCATGTACATTACAAACCTGGTATCGCCTGCCCCCTTCAGGGCCGACGCGAAGATAATGTTCAGAGTGTCGAAAATCGAATACAACGCGACAAAGCGCAACAACACGATCGTCAGACGCCGTATCGGCTCGAACTCCACGGGATCGACCTTCGCGGCGAAGGGTTCGAGAAACAAATCCGGAATCAGCACATAACAGCATGAGACGGCAAACATATAGATGAACGTAAGATGAAAACCCGAATACACGCTTCGTTCCGCGACATCAGGGCTCTTTTTCCCGATATACTGACCGACCATCACCGAGACCGCAATCCCGAATCCTATCATGGGCATAAAGGCAAGCGTATTGACATTGAACGCGATATTTGTCGCCGCCAGGTTGGTTATGCCGAGCCGTCCCACAAGAAGCAGAAACACGGTAAATCCCGCCACATCGATAAAGTACTGCACGCCATTTGGAAATCCGAACCGTATAAGCCGCGAAAAAATCTTAAAATTGAACGCCCATCCGCTGTACGGGTGATACACACGCCTGTACTGCGGGAACAGCAGAATCACCATGTACGCAACGCAGTACACCACGCCCGCAAGCACGGTCGCCAGGGCGGCGCCCCCGATCCCCATTTCGGGAAAACCAAAGTTTCCGAAAATCAGATCGGAAGAGCGTCGT
>DHPI01000052.1:28319-28577 GCA_002407865.1 Spirochaetia bacterium UBA5368 | reverse complement strand
AAAACCAAAGTTTCCGAAAATCAGCAGGTAATCGAAGATGATGTTCACCCCCGTCGCAATTATATTGACCCACATGACCGGCCAGGTTTTTCCGAGGCCGGTAAAATATCCGGAAAACGCGTTCGATGCGAGCGACGGAAACGCGCCCATGCAGAGCACCTGAAAATACACGACCTCCTGCTGCTGCACCAGCGCGTCATGGCCTACAAACCTGAAAAACGCGGGCGCGAGGGGAATGAGCAGAAGGTGCACAATACC
>DHPI01000052.1:22982-28188 GCA_002407865.1 Spirochaetia bacterium UBA5368 | reverse complement strand
CCTATAAGCGCAATATACACGCCCTGCCAGATTGACGGCGGAATGCGGTCAAGACGGCCGGCGCCATAATACTGCGCCACGAAGATGCTCACATACGAGGCGGTGCCGATAAAAAGGCTCATGGTGGTAAAACTAAGAAACCCTGCCGGTATAGCCGCGGCAATCGACTCCGTGGAATACCAGGTAAGGAACATCCTGTCGACGAAATGTTGAATCGACCATGAGGATGTGCTCAGGATCAGCGGAATGGCGACAGTGCATACATCCCTGTATCCCCCCTCACCGTTCCAGCGCCGAACGAGCGACTGCGGTATCAAACTGCGCACGTAAACACCTCCCCGAAGTTCATGTCATTTCGCCGGCAGCGCCGCCCCGTTCACCACACGAAGGCGATTGCCGCGTATATTTTTTTGCAATAACAGGACAGCAATGATATAATAGAACCAGACCGCCCGAAACGAATGATAAACGTATTCCGGCGATATTTTCTGTTGAAAACAATGTATCATGACCGATAAGAATTTATCCCCTTACTGCTCGCCGTGCGGCATGTACTGTTTCGTGTGCCCCAGGTTCAAGACCGAGCATATCTGCCGTGGTTGCCTCTGCGACGCCCGGCACAATACATGCGATATCTACGAATGCTGCGTCAAGCTCGGCGGCAAGCGGTTTTGCTTTGAATGCGAATACTTTCCCTGCGAACGGCTCAACGATTTTGTACAATATAATCACGATAAAAAATTCGCGCACTTCCGCCACCGCGCCATCGACAACCTTCGCCAAATGAAGGAAGTCGGCCCCGAATGCTGGCTGCAAGAGATCAACCAACACATGCGTAAAGACGAAAATGACGGCAGAACCGATAGTTCCACACATAAAGACGCGCCATTACATATAAAATAATCATTTTTCCATTGACAAATTGATCTTTTAATTAATTTTGTAATAAATTTTGTCATTATTTACACAGAGAATGTATATAAAGTTGCCGCCCGGCTAACGCACATCGAACGGCAATTTCCCTCCCGTCGGGGGGAGGAAAAGGCCGGCTGACCAATAACAGCAGCAAGCGATGAAATATATATCAGCGGTGCAAAACGACGGCGGAAGATAGCGCAAAAGCGCGGCGTCCATAACGATAATATAGCACAGAGCGGGAAGAACGCTGACACAATAATTGATGGCTTTGTAACACTACAAATTGCACCATATTACACAGTGACACCATGAAATACGTAATCGACGCAATTAACGATGGAAAACCGGTAAGGATTTCCATGTATTCAATGAATAGTTCAAGCGAAAACAGGGTAAAAAAAACGCTGGCGCTTATTCTCAATAAATATAACTGCGGCGTTCTCCTGAGCCCCCTCTACACGTGCGTCAAGGAACTGCTTATCAACGCCATAAAGGCGAATTACAAGAACATCTATTTTGAAGATTTTGCACCAAACGGAACGGACGGCGACGGGCTGAATTATCACACCGCGCTCAGACTGTTCAAGCTGGAAATGTCGCGTGAAGATGCGAAAAACCTCGAGCGGCTGGCGCGCCGCAGAGAGATCAGCGCCGACGTGTTTTTTTACGTCGACAGCGACATCCTTACGGTAACCGTGATAAATCCGACCCCCATGACCGAAAAGGAGCTCGACAAGATCAGGCAAAAACTCATTGACGCCGAAAGCTGCAACGATATTTCCGATTACTTCCTGATACATGCCGACGATCCCGAAAATGAGGGCGCGGGAATCGGCCTTATCCTTACCGCGATGATTCTCAGAAGCCTGGGCGTCGATCTATCCACGCTCACAATCACATATGACCGCGCCGTCACCAGGGCAAAACTCGCGGTTCCACTTACCAGCACCACAATAGAAAATTACGAAAAAAACACGCAATCCGCCTGAAGGATGATATGACCATGTATACACTCGCGTTCTCATCATGCCCAAACGATACGTTTGTTTTCCACGCAATGACTCACGGGCTCATCGATACGGGCGGCAGTACGTTCACCACGCATATACGCGACGTGGAAGAGCTCAACGGCGCGGCCTTCATGGGCACGTACGACATTACCAAGCTTTCATATCACGCATACCTGCTGCTGAGGAAAAGCTACACACTGCTCAGATCGGGCTCCGCACTCGGATTCGGCTGCGGGCCGCTGCTTGTAGCGCGGAACGCCCCGCGCGACCTGACGCGTGCAACTGTCGCCATCCCCGGCACGTTCACAACGGCCTACATGCTGCTCCGGCTGTGGAACCCCGATATCGTCAATATCGCGGTCGCGCGTTTCGACGAAATACTGGAGGGCGTCGCGTCCGGCAGATTTGACGCGGGCCTTATCATCCACGAGGGACGCTTTGTGTATCCCCGCTATAATCTTGAAAAAATCATCGATCTCGGCGAATGGTGGGAGTCTGAAACCGGCCTTCCGATACCGCTTGGCTGCATCGCCATGCGCTCCGCTCCAGAGTTTTCTGACGCCCTTCCGGCAATTTCGGCAGCCATACGGCGGTCAGTCGAATACGCGTTTGACAATCCGGAACAATCATCCGACTATGTCCGTGAACACGCGCGTGAAATGGACGACAACGTAATCCGGCAGCACATCGGCCTGTACGTAAACAATTTCACCCGCGATCTCGGGGACACCGGTGAAAAGGCGGTAAAGGCGCTGGAGGATATGGCGTTATGCAGGGGAATACTCAGGGCATAGTAATGGCGACCCGCATTGAGGCCGATCCCTTCATTGTCGGATTGCGCCTCGATCAGGTTGAGTCCGCTCCGTTCGCAGTGTACGGCAATGGAAACGTGATTCTTATTATATCGGGCATCGGGAAAACCAACGCCGCGGTCGCGACGGCATACCTCATTTTAAAGTACGCACCCGTAAAAGTATACAACCTCGGCGCCGCCGGCGCCACAGGGGACGGTGCGCGCCTCGGTGAAATCTTCCATATCACACACGTGCTCGAATCGGACAGGCCGAAAATCATCGGCAGAAAAAGAAGATATATCAAACCGGGGGTTCTTGAAGGATTCAACGACGCCGCGCTATCGACGCAAGACCGGCCCATCGTCTCCGCCGATGAACGGGACGCGCTTGCACCGCACGCGGCGCTGGTCGACATGGAAGGCGCGGCGGTGGTTCAGACATGCCGCATGTTCAATATAAAATGCTATTTGTTTAAAATAGTAAGCGACACTGCCGACCACGAAAGCGACACCGACATCGTCCGCAACATCATGCAGGTACGGCAGTCCCTCTTCGACTTTTTCATCGAAACCGTAGCGCCGCGTTGAGCCGTTAATCCCACACGTTGCCGGATTATTTGTAGCCGGCAACGATCGACCACGCGGGATCGGAAAGCTTCTTTACCGTTATCTTTTTAAATCCGGCCTGTTTCAGCCAGTCCGTGTACTCGCCGCGCGTATATATGTTCCCTGCGGGGCTCTGCGTAATCATGTGCAGCGCAAGCACGGCCGCTCCGGTGTTTTCCCCGCGCAGATTGTCGAATATCACGATAAGCCCGCCCGGATTCAAGTGCTCATGGCACATCCGTATTATTTTCGCATTATCCTTCGGCGACTGCCCGTGGCAGAGGTTACCGAGAAACGCGATATCATACGAGCCGTCAGGCAGCGTCTTCGTCGCATCTCCCTCGCGAATTTCGATATTGCGCACCTTCGAAAGCTCTTTTTTCATCACCTTCATCGACTCGGGCAGATCAAATATTATCGTTTTCAATCCGCGCACGGCAAATTCCCTCGCGATGGTGCCGGGCGCGCCGCCGATATCCGCGACAACACCGGCATTTTTATGCAGCGAAAGGCATAGATCGACAACCTCGGGGGTGATTTTTTTCTTCCACGGCGAATCCATGCCGCGGATAAAATCATCCATCGAAAAATTCGCGTAGCTCGATTTGTCGGGCACACCTTTCGCAAGCACGTGCGGCAGCGTTCTCCATGGATTGATCAGGTACATCATGAAACTCCAGAAGTCGCCTTCATACTCTTTGCCGCCGTATTCCACAAGGCGACGGTATACCTGCTTCGGCACGGAATATTCGTCTTTCCGCTTTTTCAGGTATCCCATTTCAACAAGCGCCTCGAGAAGAACCCCCGCAGCCCGTCGGTCAAATTTCATGCGCGCGGCAAAACCGTCTATGCCGTCCGGTTTCTCGTGCAACGCCGAAAAAACGCCCGCTTTGTGCGCCTGCCCTACAAAAATGAATTCCTCAACGGCCTTCTGCAGCTCACGAATATTCATACTATTTCGCCCTTGTATCCCCAGATATCGTTATTGAAAAATGAAGGCGGCTATTATGACCGCCGCCTTCATTGCATACTGCGCATCTATATCCCTATTTTTTCACCGCATACAAAATTATGCTTTTCGGGAAAAAGTGATCGAAAAAATCCTCAATCTTCGGCATAAGCTTCGAGTTCATGCCGAGTGTCAAAAACTTTCTGTATCCGCGCGTCAGCGGCTGGCCATTCAGGTGGAGGCCCACAACACACCGAATAAGCCAGTATATTGTATGCAACGAATGCTTGAAACGCACCGCATATATTTCGAGGCCGCAGCTCTGCATTATCGCCGCAAGGTTTCGCGGAATATATTTCCGGATGTGCCCGCCCGGCGATGTAAAGTATTCATAGGTAAGCGCGTCGTACACCATCTCGCTGATAAACGTCGGCACTGTAATAGCGATGCTGCCGCCCGTTTTCAGCACGCGCGCAAGCTCGCGGCACGCCTGCCTGTCGTCGGGCACGTGCTCCATCACCTCAGAGCATATCACCTTGTCGAAGGTCTCGTCGCGAAACGGCATATTGAGCGCATCACCGATCTGCACCAGATACCGGCCGTCATCGTGCGCCTGTCCCGATTCTCTCATATAGTGCAGGGTGTAGCGGGCCTTTCGTATGGATTCCATGTCCATATCCATCGATAAAACACGCGCGCCGCGTCCAATGCATTCAAACGAGTGGCGGCCCTCGCCGCACCCCGCGTCGAGCATAACGTCGCCGTGTTTCACGCCGAGCAGATCGAAATCAACTGTAAGCACGTATGACCTCCCCGTAGACATCAACCATTTCGCGCGCGGCGTTTTCCCAGGTAAACTTCTTGAGTACCCGGGCGCGCGCCGCTTTTCCCATGTCCTTTCGCAGCTTCGGATTATCCAGCAAAAAATCT
>DHPI01000052.1:19898-22889 GCA_002407865.1 Spirochaetia bacterium UBA5368 | reverse complement strand
TCGGATTATCCAGCAAAAAATCTATCGCATTCGCCAGCGCTTCAGGATCGCGCGGCGGGACAAGATACCCGGTCTTCATATGCTCGCCCACCACCTCCGGAAGCGCCCCGCCGGTGGCCGCGATAACGGGAACCTCGCACGCCATCGCCTCCGCCGCCGGGAACCCGAATCCTTCATAGAGCGACGGGCATACCGCGATTTCCGTCTGCGAATAAAGCTCGACAAGCTTCTCCAGCGGAATCTTTCCGGTAAACGTGACCCTGTCGTGTATCCCGAACTTGTATATCCAACGCGGCATGTAATTTCTGTTGGGCGATCCCCCGTCGACAATCGTGAGGTGCACTTTGTGTTTCGTCATGGTAAGCGCCTTGAGCAGATAGATAACACCCTTCTTTCTGTCCTCGACGTTTCCGACAAAAATGAGGCTGTTTTTCTTCTTTTTAATGCCCTTGATGGGATAAAAAATGTCGGAATCCATGCCGTTGTACACAACGCTCTGCTTTTCCATCGGCACACCGAACGCCCTGTTGATCTCACGGGCCGAATCGTACGACACGGTAATAATTTTATCCATACGGTTGGACACAATCGACTGCATCAGCAGCGGATAATACAGAATGCGCTTCATCTTGAGATTAAAGTCCGACGGGTACTCGAACCATGTGCTCCTGTCAATGGAGAGCGGGTGATGCAGCGTCGAAACGAAAGGAACGCCAAGCTGCTTGATCAGCAAAAAGCCATATCCCAGGCACTGGTTGTCGTGGATGATATCGAACTTCTCGGTCTTCTGGAGCTCCTTCAGCTTGAGGAACGCCCTGATGGAAAATGTCTCGATTTCAGGGAAGATGCCGAACTTCGACGCGACAAATTCGTAAAAATTGAGCGGCTTCAGCGTCGCGAACGGTTTGTGCGGCTTGATATAGTTCTTTTTTACATTGAAATAATTATGATTGCTGACGCGGTGCAAAACCACGCCGTCCATTTCAAACGGATACGGCGGGCCGACAATCGCATGCACCTCATGGCCAAGCTTTACAAGCTCCCTGGCGACATACATGAGGTATATGCCCTGGCCGCCGCAATACGGATTACCGCGATAGCTCAACAGACAGACTTTCATACGCATCTCCCACAGGACTGGATAACATCCTTATACACGTCAAGGGTGTTTTTCGCGGCCACGGGCCACGCGAAATGTTCGACGGCCCTCTTTCTTCCAATTTTACCCATGGCCTTTCTGCCGTTTTTATCTTTCAACAATTCAAGTATGGCGTTTTTAAGCGCGCGCGGATCTTTCGGCGGAACCAGTATGCCCGCACCGCCATTTCCCACGACCTCCGGCAGCGCGCCGGCGGTCGTCGTCACAACCGGCGTTTCGCACGCCATCGCCTCCGCGGCGGGGAGCCCGAATCCCTCGTGCAGCGATGACATCACCAGGATGGTTTTTCTGCTGTAAAGCGATACAAGCGTGGACAGATCCACCTTGCCGGTAAACGTTACGCGCTTTTCAAGCCCGAGGTCTTGAATCATCCCCCAGGCTGTAAGCCGCGACGGCGGGCCTTCGTCGACGATTGTCAGCGTCACTTCGTCGGGCAGCATCGCGAGCGCCTCGAAGAGATAGCGCATCCCCTTCTTGTGATCCTCCGTATTGCCGACAAACAACAGTGAATTCTCCTCGCGCGGCTCTCCGGTATTGCGGAACATTTCCACGTCCATCCCGTTATACACAACGGAAATCTTCCGTGCGGGAAGCCCGAATGCCTTCCTCAGTTCCGCGACGCCGTTCACCGATGAGGTGATGATTCTGTTCAGCCTGTTGATGACCACGCGCTGCATCGTCAGGGGGTAAAACATGATTGTGGTCACAAGCTCCCAGAAGGTTTTGTCTATCAGAAAATCCGCCTCTCTGTCAAATGTAAGCGGATGGTGCACCGTCGATACGATGGGAATACCATACCCCTTCATCGGCAGCAATCCCCACCCGAGGCACTGCACATCGTGAACTATATCGTATTGCCTTTCTTTTAAAAGTTTTTTCATCAAAGAAAACGCCCTGACGCTGAAGGTTTCCATTTCGGGAAAGATGTGAAACCGGGTCAGAGCGTAATCGACGAAGTTATATGGAGAAAAAATTCTGACAAGCTTCTCGTAGGGGATACGCCGTGTCCGCTCGCACCACAAGTTAAGGTTCTCAACCTTGATTACACGGGCCCATTCATCCATTGGATCGTGATATGGCGGCCCCACCAGCACATCGATTTCAACGCCAAGTTTCGCAAGTTCCCTTGTGAGATGATAGAGATAGATACCCTGACCGCCGCAATAGGGATTTCCTCTGTAGCATAAAAATAAAACCCTCATTTCATGGATTACTTCTTCTTATTTTCAGGCAGTGTTGAACGGGCGGTAATAATCGCAATGCCGACCCAGAACACCATGCCGAGAACGACAAGCGTTACAGCAGCCGCGGGTATCGCAAGCGCCCAGTAATTCCTGATATACACGCCGTACAGGAATATCGCCGCCAGAGCCAGCATAAGCGCACACAGAAAGAAAGCCTTCACTTTCGCATAATCTTTTTTTTCTACTATTTCAGGCATAGGGGGTGCCACCTTTATCGTAAGTATAGTCCATCCAACCCAGAAGCCCGTCGCACACAGTCCGAGCGCGACCAGCATAATGGGGACAGCGATTGCATAATATGTTTGAGACGCCAGACCGCATAACGTCACTGCGCCGGCGTCGACGAAAAAAGCGTAATACACAAAACCGGCGAACAGCGCCAGCGAAAGTATACACGCCAGAAAACCCCAGATTCGAGATCGTTGCATTGTGTGTTTCCTTTAAAAATCCAATATTATTTTGATAGCATTGTCACGCCTGTTTACCGCCATCTCGAAGGCCGTCTGTATTTCCTCAAACGGAAGCACATGCGTCAGCAGGGGCGACACATCAATAGACTTCGTCAGAATCATCCGCAGCGCATACGGG
>DHPI01000052.1:10301-19791 GCA_002407865.1 Spirochaetia bacterium UBA5368 | reverse complement strand
AGCGCATACGGGTAATCGATGGCCAGGTCGGGCCCGACAGAGGCTACCATACGCAATTCTTTTCTGAAGAACACGTTGAAATTCATCGGCGGCGCTTCTTCGAGGCAGATTCCAAAGAACGCCACCTGCCCGTTATGGCAGGCACAATCGAAACATCTGTTTATAACGGCGGACTGCTGTCCGTATGCCTCAATAACAATATCGGCCATCCGGCCGCCGGTGATATCCGACACTGTTTTTTCAACATCCTCGCGCGACGGATTCACAACGTAATCGGCGCCCATCTTTTTTGCGGCATCCAGCCTGTAATCAAGAGGATCGGCCGCGATGATGGTTTCCGCGCCGAAATTTCTCATAAGTGCGGTGAAAAGCAGCCCGACGGAACCCTGTCCCATTATCACGACATTTTTGCCGCTCGGCCTGTCGATGCGAAACGCGCAATGCGACACAGCGCCGAGAAGCTGCGTCATGAGAAGGACATTCATATCGCCATCTCCGGGAAGCTTCTGAAGGCGCACAGGATCGGCGATATGGTACTCCTTGTACGCATCGAGCGCCGGAGGATAATACATGACACGCTCGCCCGGTTTGAATTCATCGCATTCGGACACATCCACGACGCCCATGCACTCATGACCGGGGTATCCGGACGGAAAAGGATAGCCTGACGGGTTGTAACTATTGCTGAAATAGGGAAGATCCGAGCCGCACAGCGCCGCCTTGAGAAGCCTGACGCGCACCCTCCCCCGGGCAACCGGAGGCACCGCTTCTTCGAAGACCTCGTATCTGCCCGGAGAAATTATTCTCGCAGCCTTCATCCTCGACCTCACTACATGAACCTTACGCAACCTTAGTGACTGCGCCATAATTGTCAACATATTTTGCACTACACCCAGTACGTCGATATTTTATTATTCTATTACTATTTTATTTCATTTTTTTATAAGTACAAATTTAAATAATGAAATAAACAAATCCGGAGCGGGAAAAACCCTTGACGCGGCAGGCGTAGCGTACCGATAATTGAACATCAGAATTTTCTAAATAATTACTTTTTCACGAGTCACGCATGAAAATACACACGACGAAAGCGGAGAAATATACTGAATTAAAAATCGAGGGGTCGCTCTCGAACGAAAATTTGCACGAGCTGGAAACGCATTTTACGCGCCTGCACAACAGCCACAGCAACATTATTCTCAATTTAACCGATGTAACATTTATTTGCAGTTCGGCATTAAGCCTTTTATTGAGCACCGGCAAGAACGCCTCGAAGAATGAGATTTCGTTTCTTGTGTTCGGGCTTAGCGCCGATATGGAAAAACTCTTTTCGGTCACCGAGCTGAACAGGCATCTTCATATATTCGCCACGCGGGATCAGGCGCTCGCGCATCTCGACAAAAAGCACGGCTGACATGCGCGTCACATTCAGATACCATCGCATTCACGGACCGCAACTATAATGAAAATAATCGCATGTCTCGGCAATCCCGGCAAGAAATACAACCGCAACAGGCATAATATAGGATTCATTATCGGCGAATATCTCGCGCGCGCATGCGCAATCCAGCCGTCGCAAAAGGTTTTTTCCTCGTTTGCGGGGCAGGGAAAAATCGATGCCACGCCCGTGTTGCTGCTGTTTCCGCAGACATTCATGAATAACAGCGGCATTGCGGTGGCCGCCGCGCTGGAATATTACCGTGAAACGCCCGACAATCTGATCGTGATTCACGACGAAATAGAATTGCCGTTCGGCGAGTACCGCGTCAAGTTCGGCGGGGGCCATAAAGGACATAACGGCATTCGCTCCATACTGCAGCATATCAATTCGCCGGATTTCCACCGCCTGCGCTTCGGCGTGGGCCGGCCCGACAATCCCCAGATCGGCGTGGCCGATTATGTGCTGTCAAATTTTACGCAGGATGAGATGCGCGCCATTGACGCCGCCTCGTCCGCTGTCATCGATACCGTACGATCGATTGTACTGCTGCAATAAAAGAACGGTCCGCCCACAATAGTACACGGAATAAATCTTGACTTTGTGCCATTATTGCATATGTTTTCTGGTGCAGGATTGCGCGTCTTTCCTGAACATTACTTTTCCTGAAATGAGGGGGCGCCACGCAATGAAAATAATCGTTCCTTTTGCCGAGGGGTTCGAGGAAATAGAAGGCATCACAATCGTCGATGTGCTCCGGCGCGCAGGTCTTGATGTGACCACCGCAGCAACCGGCGCCAATCCGGTGGCCGGATCACACCGTATACCGGTGGTCGCCGATCAAAAAATCGCCAGCCTTACGGCCTCAGATTATGACTGCATCATTCTTCCGGGCGGCATGCCCGGCAGCGACAATCTCAAAAATGACGATACGGTACTATCTTTCATCAAACTCATCGATTCAGCGGGCGGCTACATAGCCGCATTATGCGCCGCGCCTATCGTGCTCGCGGCGGCCGGCGTTATTGCCGGCAAAAAGGTAACATGCTTTCCCGGCTTCGAGCAAATTCTCTCGGGCGCGACATATACCGGAAAGCCCGTAGAGGTCGATGGAAGAATAATTACGGGGAGAGGGCCCGGATGCGCGTTGCCGTTCGCGTTCGAGATAGTGAAACTTCTCGCGGGTGAATCCTCCAAGAAACAGTTGATATCCGACATGCAGGCATACTGGATGTAAAGAGGCGCAGCGTGGAAGATTCGAAAAAAAGCACATTCAGGGCCGGGGCCTTCGTATATGTCGAAGGCGATGAAGACAGCGATGAGATCTTTATCGTTGAAAGCGGCGAGATCGGCCTTTCGAGCAATAACAAGAATATCAAGAAATACAAGGACATTGTCAAAACCGGGGAGGTGTTCGGATTCACGTCGTCGCTGTGCAAGCGCCCGCGTATGGAATCCGCGATTGCGCAACGGGACTCCGTCATCATCACCCTGAAACGCGATAAATTTATCCAGCTTCTGCTGGACAATCCGAAGGTCGCCATAAAGATCATCAACTATTTCGCCGACGAGCTCAGGGCGTATAATGATATGATGTTCACCCTCGACCACGCGGAAACCGATCTGTTCTCAGACGAGATAAAGCTTTTCCATCTCGGCGAATACTACCTGAACAGCAACCAGTATCCGCACGCACGCCATATCTTTAACCGATACCTCGATCAACATCCACACGGCATCAACGCCGAGAGCGCCCGAAAGCATCTCAATCACATAGCGGCAGTCGGCGGCAGATTTGCACAGGAACCGGAAAAGAACGGCATCTACCGAACGTTCTCCGACAAGCAGATAATCTTCGCCGAATTTGAAAAGGGCGATGAGCTGTACATAATAAAGGAAGGAAGGGTCAAGATATCCAAAAACCGTAACGATGAGGAAATACTGCTTTCCGTCATCAGGGACGGCGACATCTTCGGCGAACTCGCGATTGTATCGAACAAACCGCGAAACGCGACCGCGACAAGCTGGGGGACGACAACCCTCATCGCCATCGAAAAGGATACTCTGTTTTCTGTGCTGGAAAAAACGCCGGCAATCATAAACAAGATTTTTATGGCAATAAGCCAGCGGATATGGTTCACCTATATACGTCTGGAATCCCGCGTGTATACGCGCCCAATCACGCGCATTTACGCCTTTCTGGAAAATAAGCTCCTGGAAGACAGAATCTCATTGAAAAGCACAAACCCCGTGACACTCAACTTCGGCATCGACGAGCTGATACGAATGACCGGCGTAAGCGCGTCATCGCCCGGCGCCCCGATGGACCTGCTGCTTGACGATTCAAATCTCAGCTTCAATTTTGGCCAGATCGTTATCGACAACCCGAGTGTTCTTTCCACAAAAGCGCGATTTTACAGATCGCGCGACCACATCGCCGTCTCCGGCGATGAAGAACAGGCCGCACACAGGGAACACCGATACGCTCCGCCGCCGGCGGAACAGGCCCCGCACAGTAAAACGTCGGCTGAACCAGCCGAGATTGCATCATCTGCGCCTGTCGAAGCAACACCAGCCGACGACGATGAAGGGCTCGCGATACCGTCACAGGACATTCCCTTCGACTTCGACTGACAAAATTACTTGACACCCCCTCTCCACGTGCTCTCTGTTTTATACCGCTTTTTGCACGGAGAAACATACATGCACGAATTCCATTCAATCGTTAAATGGCTTAACGGCTACCTGTGGGGTCCTCCCCTCCTTATACTTCTGTTCGGCACGCATCTGTTTCTAACATTTCGACTCCGGTTTATTCAGCGGTATACATTTC
This sequence comes from Spirochaetia bacterium UBA5368, assembly GCA_002407865.1. Lineage (GTDB taxonomy): Bacteria > Spirochaetota > UBA4802 > UBA4802 > UBA5368 > UBA5368. The sequence continues at coordinate 15,520 of DHPI01000052.1, read as the reverse complement.
TCGCAATCAGGCTCTCAATCAGAAACGATAGTGACGGCCACGGTGATGTCAGCCATTTCGGCGCATTGACAACCGCGCTTGCCGCGACAATCGGCACCGGCAACATCGTGGGCGTCGCGACCGCAGTCGCCCTTGGCGGCCCCGGCGCGGTGCTGTGGTGCTGGCTGACCGGCATCTTCGGGATCGCGACAAAATATTCCGAGGCACTGCTCGCGGTAAAATACCGTGTAAAAACATCCGACGGCACCATGCTGGGAGGCCCCATGTACGCACTGCAAAACGGCCTCGGCATGAAATGGCTTGCGGTGCTCTTCTGCATATTTACGTCAATCGCCGCGTTCGGCATAGGCAATATGGTCCAGGCGAACTCCATTTCAGTGATAGTCGAGGAGACTTTCAAAATTTCTCCGTATATCACCGGCTCCCTGATGACGTTATTCGTCGGCGTTGTTATCCTCGGCGGTATCCATTCCATCGCGCGCGTATGCGAAAAGCTTGTTCCTTTCATGGCGATATTCTATGTCGCGGGATGCCTCATTATACTCGCTCTCAACTACGCACATGTCATTCCGGCAATCGAGCTCATTTTCAAATCCGCATTTACGCCGCACGCCGCCGGCGGCGGATTTGTCGGAGCAACGGTAATAATGGCCGCACGGTACGGCATCGCGCGCGGACTTTTTTCCAACGAATCCGGACTCGGCTCGGCCCCCATTGTGGCCGCCGCCGCGAAGACGAAAAATCCGGTCAAGCAGGCGCTTGTATCGTCTACCGGCACATTCTGGGACACGGTGGTGGTGTGCGCAATGACCGGCCTCGTGCTTGTCAGCACAGTGTCGAGCAATCCATCATCATTTGAGAATGTGAACGGCGCCGTGCTGACCAAAATCGCGTTTTCGAAAATTCCTTATATCGGGCCCGTCGTCCTGACCGTAGGGTTGCTTACCTTTGCATTCTCCACAATTCTCGGCTGGTCATATTACGGTGAACGCGCAATCGAATACCTTTTCGGCAAAATATCGATCACGTACTATCGCATTCTATGGGTCCTCGCCGTCATGGTGGGCTCCATATCCTCGCTTCCGCTTGTATGGGATCTCGCGGACACTATGAACGCCCTAATGGCGCTGCCGAATCTGCTGTCCCTTCTTCTGTTAAGCGGTGTTCTCGTCGCAGAAACGAAAAAATATCTCTGGAGCGACGATCTTGAACAGACCGCTCATGACGAGATTGTTTCATATAATTAATAACTGGTATGAGGCATACACATGAGTTCATCCGAATCACGTGAGCACTGGGGTTCAAAAATAGGCTTCATTCTGGCCGCCGCGGGCTCCGCCATCGGCCTTGGCAATATCTGGAAGTTCCCGTATCTCGCGGGCGAAAACGGGGGCGGCGCATTCGTACTGGTGTATCTTGTATGCATTATCGTGCTCGGCCTTCCCATCATGATCGCCGAAATCGTCATCGGGCGCCATACCGCCAAGAACCCTGTCGGCGCATTTAAAATAATCGGCAACGGATCCCGATGGGAATTTGTCGGCTATCTCGGCGTGCTCGCCGGTTTTTTCATCATGACCTATTACAGCGTTGTCGGCGGCTGGACAATCGGCTATATCGTTAAAAGCGCGACCGGCATGATATCGCCATACAACGACGTAGCGGCGGCCGAAAGCACCTTTTCACAATTTATACAGAATCCAGCATCAATGATTTTTTACCATTTTCTTTTTATGGCCGCAACGGTATTTATCGTCATCAGGGGCATTAAGAACGGCATCGAGAAATGGAACAAGGTGCTGCTGCCAATGCTCTTTATCATCCTTTTGGTGCTTATCGTCAGGGGAGTCACTCTTGAAGGTTCGTCGAAAGGGCTGCTTTTTTACCTGCAGCCGGATTTTTCAAAAATTACAATAACGACTGTTATTGAAGCGTTAGGGCAATGTTTTTTCAGCCTTAGTCTGGGGATGGGCGCCATGATCACGTATGGCAGCTATCTCAATAAAGGCGACAAAATTCTCACCTCATCGCTCCAGATCGTCGGCCTTGATACGCTTGCCGCGTTTCTCTCAGGCCTCGCCATATTCCCGGCCGTCTTCGCCGTCGGCATGATGCCGAACCAGGGGCCGGGCCTGACATTCAACATTTTGCCGGTCGTATTCGGCAAAATGCAGTTCGGCGCCATATTTTCGACACTGTTCTTTATTTTGCTCTTCATAGCGGCGCTCACGTCATCAATGTCCCTTATCGAGGTCGTCGTTGCCTACATCACCGACGAAAAGGGCTGGAGCAGAAAGAAAGCGGTATTGATATGCGGCTCGCTGATATTCCTTCTCGGCATACCATCCGCCCTCTCGTTCGGCATGCTCAAAGATTTTAAAATATTCTTCGGCGCAACCTATTTCGATTTCATGGACAAACTGACCAGCACCTACATGCTTCCAATCGGCGGACTGCTGATCGCAATCTGCCTCGGGTGGAAATATGGCCTGAGCAAAACAATCCACGAGCTCGATACGGATACGGGACTTGAAGGCCTTAAAAAAACATGGGCATTTGCCATACGGTATGTCGCCCCGGTCATTTTATGCGTTATTATCGTGTATTTCGGAATTTACAGGATTTTTACTCGATAGATATTATTGCGCCGCATCGCCTTCATCATCCGTGCGGCACGGTTCCGGGTGTATCGTCACATCGGCATCGGGTATTATTTTCTGTATTTCGCATTCAATCTCCTCGGTCAAATCGTGGATCTCTTTCAGGGTTTTCGCTCCATCCGCGAGAATATGAATATCGACAAATGTCTGCGGGCCTGAATGCCGTATGCGGATGTTGTGGCAATTTGAAACGCCGGGTAACGATTCCACTGAATTTTTTATAGCATCGTGAATGCCGTGCGGCGCCGCATCTATCAGGGCCTGAACTGTACGCATGCCAAGCTGGATGCTGACGTAAATAACGATTATCGCGACACCCAGGGCGGCCAGCGCATCGGCTTTATGCAAAAATCCAAGGGACGGCACCCAGTCGCCGATTTTAATGCATATCAATCCGAGAATAACGACAGCCGAACTCCAGATGTCCGTGCTGAAATGAAGCGCGTCGGCCTCCAGCGCCTGGCTGTTGTAATCACGCGCCGCCCTGTACAATACGCGTGAGCGGGAATAATCAATGACAATCGAAACGATCATCACGAGAAATGCCCATATGGAGGCTTCCACCCTTACTTCCTTAAGAAACAATCGCTCCACCGCTTCCGATATGATCCAGACGCACGTTACCAGTAAAAGCAGCGTCTCGAACAGCGCGGAAAGATTTTCTATTTTACCGTGCCCGTACAGATGGTCCCTGTCCGCGGGCTTGCTGGAAAAATGTATGGCCGCGAAGGTGACAATCGCCGCCAGCAGGTCCAACCCCGAATGAGCGGCCTCTGCGAGTATACCGAGGCTCCCCGTGAGAATGCCGATGATTATTTTGAAAACAGTCAAACCAATCGCAGCAATTACCGACGTCAACGCGGCGTACTTTTTCTCCCTTTCAGCGTCCACGTGCGTTGCCATAGATCCCCCTGATTTATCAAGATATCGCAGTGCATAAATGCTGTTTTACAGCGTAAACAGTTTCACACTACCGCCTGATACAACCATAGGAAAACAACCACCCACCTCGTTCGATGTAAACCCATGGCATGTTTTCTCCGGGTATAAAAAAACCCTCTGGTTTCAGTCCCACAGGGTCTTCCTGCTGCCATTATCGCGGGCCCGGCCGCACCACGAAAGACATGGCCGCCTGGTCTGATTTCTTTACATAATATGCTATTTTATATATCCAGAATATCAAATGCTTGAAAATTTTCAACAAATTAATTATTTCATGCGCTCGCCGTCAATTGTTATTGATTTTATGGCAGTCCCATCATGTACCATTCTTTATCAACGTCATGACGCAACCATAGATGAACGTTGTGACGGCGGTACATTCCGCAAATAGCCGCCACACGCGGGCTGCAATAATGCCGCAATATAATGGCCTGGAGACATGACAATGAAGAAATGGATACTACAGAACAAGAAAAACGTTTTCAAATCGCCGCTGTTCAGCATTGAGAGTCTGTCATGCCGCCATCCTGAAAAGAATGTCGATCACGATTTTTATGTAATTGACATGGCCGACTGGATCAACATTGTCGCGATAACCGATGCCGGCAGATTCATCATGGTTCGCCAACATCGGCTGGGAACCAATGAATGCACGCTTGAAACGCCGGCGGGCCTGATCGAGGCGAACGAACCGCCGGAGAAGGCTGCCGGGAGGGAACTTCTGGAGGAAACCGGCTATACCGCCAGTGAAATAATCCTTTTAAAAAAGCTTTCCGTCAATCCGGCCATAATAAACAATCATCTGTATTTTTATCTTGCGACAGGATGCGTCAAATCGTCCGCGCAGAATCTCGACCCTGCCGAAGACATCGAGGTGCTGGACTTTTCGCACGAGGAAATAATATCTATGATTCACAGCGGCAAAATAAATCATTCGATAATCATTACGGCATTCAGCCTTTATTTCATGTCGCCACATGCAAATAAAGCGGCAGCGAGCACACTGTATTACGGCATGCCGCCCGCATCGGGACACTGAAACATCCCCCCGTCAATTTCATCCGGAGAAATTGAAAGGCATACGATATCACCCGAATCCAGGGTTGCAAATAGAACCATGCGCGACGCGCCGTCGAAACGCTGCAGTACGCATCCTCTTTTCCCGGAGCGCATTTTTTTAACCAGCGGATTGTCTTCGAACATGAAACCGACGAGCGCCTTCTGCGGATGGGCCGCTATTCGGCCGTTGGAATCGATGATATAAAAATATCCTGAATTCCCCACCCTTATTGAACCGGCATTTTCCCTCAACCCGGCATCATTTTTAATTCGTTTCGTCGTATGTTCAAATTTGCGTTGCACATCATTAAGCGTAATCACCCTCCGTCCGGTGCAATGCGCTGCGGACACAAGAAGGCCGCAACATGTTAGAATGAGAACGGGCCGCATGTACATGCCCGGTATATTCGCAGGAATCCTTTTCATGGTGCATATTAATAAACCACACGGGGATATAAAACAACAAAATAAAGGATTTCACGTTTGACAAATATAGATTGACAACATTCAAAATATATTTAATAGTCATCATGATCGGGTTGACTCGGCGGATAACGT
>DHPI01000052.1:0-10135 GCA_002407865.1 Spirochaetia bacterium UBA5368 | reverse complement strand
TATGAACTATTGGAAAAACAGCAAATACGATCCAATCCGATGGATGGGTACTTGAAAAAGCCAGGTACTGCAAATAAATATCATATAATAAAATACGGAGGTTATGTATGCTTAAAAGATGTATGGTGATGTTTCTATGCGTTGGATTCGCGATCGCCCTTACTTCATATTCTTTTTCTCAGGATGCACCCGTTACTACCGAAGAAAAAAAGGTTGAGGATATGGCCGGCGACGAAGTTATTGACGAAAGCGCCAATCCCGCTGGAGAAGGAAAGGTAGCCGAAGCCGCTCAGCCGACGTATATCGCGCTTGAAGCAAAAACTTTTTTTGATGGCATTAATACGTATGCAAATTCCAAAGTGCTTTTCAAGATATCCACAATCGACAATATAATTCCGGATAAAATCGAATATAAAATCGATAATGGCGAACTGAAATTGTACGAAGCGCCGTTCGCGATTAACGAAGAAGGCAAGCATTATATTACCTATTTCGGCACGGACAAGCTTGGAAACAGGGAAGACGACAAGACATTTAAGGTTATTATCGACAACACCGCGCCCGAGTTAACAGTGATTACAAGCAAACCGATTCTCAAAATCGGCGACAAGCTGTTCGCAAACCGTTCAACCAGCTTCACCGTAAACGCCACCGACACGATTTCGGGCGTGGAAAAAACCATGTATTCTCTTAATGGCGCCGAGTACAGCGATTATGTTGTACCGTTTAACGCCGCTTCCGATGGCGAAATAACGCTGAAAGTAAAGTCGATCGACAGTGTTGCAAATCCGGCGGAAATCTTTTCTATGAAAGCAATTAACGACGCCGATGGAAAAGAGCTCGAAATAAAAGAATCTATGCTGAATATTTTTCTCGATAATGCCGCGCCAACCGTCGCTATCAATGCTGACAAGGAATTTGTCCAGAAGAACGGAAAAAACATAGCGTCGGTCGCATATAAATATTCTGTTACCGCCGCTGACAACGAGTCCGGTCTCGCGTCAATACTCGTAAGAATCGACGGCAAAGGCGATTTCATGCCTTATAAAGGAGACATCTCTTTCACGACAAACGGCGAACATCTGATTGAAGCAAAAGCGATTGACAAGGTCGGCAACATGTCAAACGCGGTGCTCCTTTCTGTGTATGTCGACGTTGTGGCGCCGCAGTCCACAATAAACACCATGGCCGAAAAATAAGCAATCGCGCTGACTCGATACTTAAAAGGCCGTCCATTGCGGACGGCCTTTTGTATTAAAAGAGGATGTCGGTATCTTTTTTATTTTTCTCATCCACATATTTATTATAATACCACTCCGCACTGCCCCTTCTGCCTGTGATATCGTAGATAACCGCAATATTATACAGCGATTCAACTATTCCCGGATCGATTGCGTACGCGGTTTTAAACGACCCAATGCTCTGCGTATATTTCCGCTTCAGCATGTACGCCATGCCCAGATAAAAATGCCCTTTTGCCAGCCTTCTATCGTAGTGTACCGATAATTTCAAATGCGTGACCGCATCATCGTAAGCGCCGTCTTTATACAAATACGCCTTCCCCAGCCCATAATGGCCGAGCGAATAGCATGGGCTTGCTTCAATAACTTCAAGAAATCGTTTAATTGCATCGTCTATATGCCCGTTACGCGCGAGAGCTGCGGCTTCATTATACATTTTCGTTGTATCGGGCCCTGGATAGGCAACGCCCATGAGGAAAAGAAGCATAAGGATTACGGCCGAGCATAAAAGGACATCACTTTTTCGCATCCGGAATCATTTCTTTAAGATTTTTATATAAAAACGTATCAATCCCGCGTTCATAATACACGTAGACGGCAAACACGATCCAGAGAATAATTGTAAGAATGCACATAAACTTCAATATTTTTTCCGCGCCAAACTCATCGGCCTTGTAAAACACGACGATTAACGCGACAGGCCACAGAAAAAAAAGATTTACGAATACAAGCGCAATCAATTCTTTCATGAAATCAACAGTAACTTTATACCAGTCCACTGTCAGCGCCGCGTATCCTTTGTTGAGATCGTCCCAGAAAAACCATACATAAAACACGAAAATCAGCGTCGCGATAATCTTCCAGAAAACCTCGATCCTTGGCCTGAACCAGAGGAATGCGACAGTGAAACCCCATAGCGAAACGAAAAAAAATACTGATTTTATTAGCAGTGCCTTATCCATGTATGCTCTCCGGGCACACCAATTTGGCGCCGGTTTATAAAAATAAAAAACTTTACAATTACCTGTATCGGTAATCAATGTAATAAGTTTGAGTCATTAATTCCTCGATACGGCATACACGCTTCATCAAAGCCGCATCGAATTCGACCATCCATGATGAAACGCGCGTACGTGATCACATCCCTGTTTATTTTAGCATTTTCGGCGTGCCTCGCCTGCGGCGGCGTTATACGGTCGACTCCTTTACCGGTGCCTGTCGCCATCGGTCTTTCCGACGAACTCCAGGTTCAGGACAGCGACGGATTGAGGCGTTCCCTGGCTTCAAAAATAAAACCCGTAGTTTCACGCCGCATCGACGGTGTCGATATCGTTATATTCAAATATATTCCCGAGAAAGAAGTGATATCCTACTCCGGGAATGACGACATCCCGATTGAAGGCATACTGATCAAAGGGAGTGTCTCGGCCATTTTAAAATTAAAAGGAAAGGGCTTTCTTAAAAAAACCATATTTATTGACGCATCCGGCGCTTCACGATCGGAGCTTGTCGATGGACTTGCGAACGAAATCAACAACAGGCTTTCCCATATATAGCACTGTTGTCGACCTGCGCGCTTTATTCCTGCGGCCTCCTCGCGGCGACGAGTCTGCTCGCAAGCACGATGGCCTCACGCATACTTGTATGCATCGCAGATCGCTTCCCCGCTATATCATACGCCGTACCGTGATCCGCCGACGTACGGACGATTGGAAGGCCCAGCGTCACATTGACGCCCGAATCAAACGCCATCATCTTAAACGGGATTAAACCCTGATCGTGATAATGGGAAATAACCAGATTATAGCGTTTCCAGCGCTCCGGCAAAAATATTGTATCCGCGGCAAACGGCCCCTCGATATTTATTCCTTTTTCCCGCGCGGCTCGAACCGCCGGGGCCGTCACCTCCGCGTCGAATTTTCCGATCGCGCCATCATCGCCGCAATGCGGATCAAGCCCGGTTATCGCCATCCGCACGCTCCCGCCATCGATTGCCGCAATCGCGCGATGGCCTTCATATATGGTGCGCAGAATCATATCACCGTCAATCGTTGCGGCCACGCGCTCAAGCGGAAGGTGTGTTGTGACAAGCAGTACGCGATAATGCTGCGAATACATCATCATATACGGATACGGTTCGTGCAGAGCATCGGCAATATATTCCGTGTGGCCTGTAAACCTGCATCCTGATTTTTCAATATATCCCTTGCTCACCGGCGCCGTCACAACACCATCCACAAGACCATTCTTCCATAGATCTATCGCGGCGTCAATATACGCAAGCGACTCGGCGCCTGTATCACGCGACCCGGCGCCAGGCTGAGGGAGGGGAAATTGAAGCGGCATGTCGAAAATGTAACGCGAGCCCGGGGAAATCTCTTTTGCGGAGAACCCGGCTTCAATATGAGAATACCCCGCGATCAGATCGCCATAATGCCTCTCGAGCACATCATAACGCCCGATTATCACGGGTACGATAGAATCATCACGAAGGTCATTCACCGCTCGCAAGGCGACCTCGGGACCGATTCCCGCCGGGTCACCGATGGTAATACCGAGACGGCAATCAATCCTTTTCAAGAAACTCCTCGGGTATGATCTTATTCTTCTCGTAATCCGACTCTATCAGGTCTTTTGCGGAAGATTTCAGGTCGTTGGATATAGTACAACGGCCCTCAAGGATAACTCCGTTCTGAATAATCAGTTCGGGTGTTTTGATGTCGCCATAAATTTTCGCGGTCGGCATCAACAACACCCTGTTTGATGCATTGATATTGCCTATGACAAGGCCCTCGATTATCACGGAAACGGCATTTATGTTCGTCTTGATTTTTCCTGTCGGCCCTATGTATAACTGGTCGGCCTGGAGATACCTGCCCTCAAACCTTCCGTCTATCCTCAGGGATCCATTTATTAAAAATCTGCCAGAAAAATACGAATTTTCACCGATCAAATTACTCGTGATGTCGCCACCGACCTTTGCTAATGCCATTCTATCCTCTGCGTTTTACATTAAAATTTCCGGCTGATATTGAATGCCCTTATTCCGCGGTTCGCGGCGCCCGAGGCATCCCCTTCTTATTGAACCTGATAAAAATAGCACGCCGCCAAAAATATTGTCAATATAAATTCCCCGGCAAAACGTACATGCACTAAATCATGATTTTTTAAGATCGGGAACGTTCAGCACCCCGAGAAATTCAACAATAAATTTTTTCAAATATTTCAATGCATCGAGGATTGTCCAGTTCTGGAATACTTTGTATTTCTCATACTCGGCATATGTAACAACTTCCGCTGGATTTAACACCATACTGCCCCCGAATTCCGCATCGGAGACAAGATTTGAAACGAATTCCCTGGATTTTTTTAAAAAATCACTCAAATCAATCAGAAAAAGCCGCCCCTGTTTGATCTTCATCATTTGCAATTGGCTGACATACTCTGTTGATCTCGACCGCTCAATATCCGAAATAGTCTGCATAAACATTTTCAGCGATCTTCCGCACTGGTCAAGATTTCTGTACAACCCATCCCGTATGCCCGAATTTGAAAAATCGAGCTTCGTATGCTGATCGGCAATTACTCCCCAGATCCTTTCCTCAAAATATTTCATAATACCCGCTGCGATGTTGATTTCTTCGTCGCCTTTCGCGTGGGATATCGTTTCGATCTGTATATCCCTGAGCGTTTCGTAGCGTGAGAATTGTTTTTCGCCGGAATGCACACGCACCATTGTATCCGAGTAAATCGCGTCTTCCAGGTCCGCAAGATTGGCTTCCGGATACATCTTTTGGAGCATATCCCTTAAATCATCGATTTCTTTTTTTACCCGCGTCCTCTGCGCGGAATCCGGCGATGTTTTCAGTACGCCCTCAAGCAGTTTGAGTGATTTGACAATCTTTATCGATTTCTCTTTTTTTTCATCCATACTCGCATCGCTTACAAATCCATTTTTCTGCATATTCCAAATCCTACACGCGATAATATTTATTTAGATAACATCGGTCAACTGTTAAATATTTGCGGCCGATATGTTACAATTTTCCCCTTTATTATTCAAGTGATAATTCCGAATTATTATATATGCGGATTATGTCTACTGAATGTATACGAATGTTACTATCATGCGAAACAATTTGATCAGGTACGCGTTTTTTTTATTCATACAGTTTCAAATATTTCTCTTTTCTCTCTGCTTCGCGGAAACGGTATTTTCATCTGAACGCATCGAGAATCTTGCCTCGATAGAAATATCAAACCGTCAGATCGCCGAAATCAGGGGGGATGTCAGAAAATCAATATACATCATAAAAAGCCGGCGAGATCCGGGGCTTCTGCCACAATTGAAATTTTATAAATACCGGGCGACAAAAAAAGATTCATTCTGGATTATACTTACCCGTACATCATTGAACATCGATACGCTCATGACGATTAATTCACTCTCTTCACCGGGAGAGGTCGCATCAGGAAAAACAATATACATACCCAATATGCGCGGCATACTGTACAGGGTCAAAAGCGGGGAGAGCATCGACGACATTGCCAGAAAATTTAATGTCGGCAGAAGCTATATCGCGCGAGTAAACACTGGGGATGAATCGTTACAGGAGTATATTTTCGTGCCGTGCGCCGAGGTTACAAGCCTTGAAAGGTCCCTCTTTCTCGGCACCGGATTTTCAAATCCGCTGCGCTACGCCAGGAAAACATCCGGCTTTGGGCACAGAAAGGACCCTTTTGACAATAAACTGGAATTTCACAAGGGGATCGATCTTGCCTGCCCCGTCGGCACCAAAATACATGCCGCCCGCGCGGGTAAAGTCGTATTCAGCGGCTACAACGGCGGATACGGTAAACTCATTGTTCTCAGGCATTCGCATGATTATTACACCTATTACGGCCACTTGAATTCCACGCTTCGACATATTGGCGATAATGTCGAAGCCGGTGAGATAATCGGGATATCGGGAAATACGGGAAGAACAACCGGCCCGCATCTCCATTTCGAGGTAAGAAAAGACGGTACTCCCGTAAACCCGGGAGTATTGATCAGATAAAAAATTATTCTATCGCATCGAGGAGGCTGTAAAGATCTTCACCGTCTTCAGGAAACTCGGCGGAAAGATATACAAGCATAAGCTGCATTTCCTTTTTTTTAAACTGTACTGTTATTTCGTTTCGTATCGTATTCGCGAGCGGAACGGCAAATTTCTTGTTCTTTCCTGGAAGCACCAGAAGAATCTTGTTTCTATCAAAACGAACCGCATAATCCGTGTCGGCAAGGCGCTCGGAAATAATCCGATCACATGCGTCAAGCAGCCGCTTTGCGTCATTCTCGCCATACAGCGCAAAATATCTCTTGAAATTCTTAATGGAAAACATCACCAGTGTGAGCGGTATTTTCAAATTGCCGGCGTTTTCAAGCGAAGACTGTATCCGTCTCAGCACCGGTTCAATGGAATCAACATATCGGGTATCGGACAACTCCAGATTTTTAACGGCGTACAGGTGCTCGAAAACGATGCGCGTTATTCTTTTTATCTGAAACTGAATATCACTGATATTCATCGGATCATCGATATCAAATACCGCGGTAAACCCTCTCAGCGAATCCCCCGTTATAAAAGGAAACAGCCATGCCACAGACATTCCACTGATGATCGACTCTTCAAAAGCATCAGATATATATTCACAATCACGCGCCGAGTCGAAAAAAACCTCTCGTTTAGCCTCATTAAGCCTGTCTGCGAACGGATTACCCAATGCAATCCGCGTATTCATCAGTTCGCGCACCATGTCATCCGGCCCACCGGCCGCCCATGGCTCGAAAATATCATCCTTCTCATTAAAAACATATACTGCACATCGCAGGCCCCCTGCTTCGGAAACCGCTCCTACGGCACGTTCCTTCATTCGCGTATCATCGGCAGTACGAATAAAATCCAAGCTAAAATTGTCTATAGCCTCGTACAGACCGGCTTCGTGACGGCGCTTCTCAGCCTTCCCGCGCAAGTCTTCCATCGCATTGACATTATTCAACGCAATCGCGGAAATCTCACATATTGAAACAATAAAATCTTTTTCCGGTTCGGTGTAATCACCAATTGTGATTTTTTCGCCAAGCAGAATCGCACCAAGAATTTTCCCATTATACAGCAATGGCGCTATAAGGCGCGTATCGATAGAAATAAATTTATAATATTCATCCCGTAATTCTGAAACATCCTTGAATTCATCGAGATCCAGTATGGTTTTGCTTGCATGCAGACGCGACAGAATACCGCTTGCATGATCGAATCGCAACCGATTGTTTTTTAATGAAATTCCACGGAAATCCGCAATATACCATTTATCGCCATCATCTGGATCTGGAACCATGATAGATGAAGAAGATGCGCCTATCTGGCCCATAATCGAAAAAAGCATCACATCATAGAGCGACTTTCGCGTTTCAGCTTTTACAATCTCCTTGCTGATTTCATAAAGAACCATGAAATCATGAAATTTTTTATTTTGCCTCGAGACTAGGCCTTTTTCATCGTCTGCAACCCTCACCCGCGCATCGTCGGCAACATCGGATGGTATCGATTCTTCGGAGGCAGTAACCACCTCACTAATTGGAGAAGATTGTTTTGGCACGGCCGTTTCCGCATGGACAGTGGAAGTTTCAGATATACTATGTTCTCTGTCTGACGTTACTTCGTTATCATCATCACCCTGCGTCTGTACAGGCGGTTTTCGGGGCGGAAGAACCGGCTCGTCCTCCGGCCCGAATATAGTTTCTTCCGCTGAAATAGTATCTTCATGCGGCACCATGTCATCGGCTATTATATGCAAATCATCGGTCGCCAACGCGTCCACATGAGGATCGGCACTTTCCTGTTGCCGATCAGCATTGATCACCGGCTCATCATCTATGTCTATCGGCAACTCAAAAAGATCGTCCCCTATGCCGTCCAGCTTTTGTACATCCTTCGGCGCAACATCCGTCACGCCACCGGTATGCCGCTCCCGGGCATCCGCCGGAGGAGTATACGAAGGAATTTCATCAAACATCAATTCCGTCATCAATTCCGTTTCCGCCGGACCCTGAATTTTATCTATCAGGGTTTCCTTGCCCCGGCTGTTCATTTCTTTTTTATACTGCAGCGCTTTTTCAAGCAACCCCATATTATACACCCAGGTCGTTCAGTACTTTCGAATATAATTCAAAATATTCGGAATTCGCGAAATTTTTAATGACATCCTCGGGCAATTTCTCGAAAAGACCGTCCAGATACTGTAACAACTTCTTTAATTTTATCTGTTTTTCCGCAGGCATGCTATCTATGAATCTGTCGATATCGTTTTCATCGTCAATGATAATAACGCTGTCGCTGATATCCGGCACCGATTCTTTCGAAACAATCCCATGCTTGCCACGCAGATCATCCAGTTTACTACGTATGGACTCTATATCCTCCTCAAAAACAACCGCGGAACGCGATGATATATTCGCCTCGATGCTCTTCTTCTCTTCAAGCGTAAGATTGCTGTTCGGCGGCACAAGATACGAACAATTCTTCAGCATCTCAATATCATGACGTGGTTGATCATATCCCGCCTGTGAAAACCTGAGCGCTTCATCAAGATTGATTTTCTCATATTCCCGGGAAAACAAATTTTTCTCTATATCGCTAATTTCACGCATATCAAGGCCGATTATTTCCACTGCGGTTGTAACCTGAGACTTCCCGCGCACAGTCTCATACTCGTCAATCGATTTAATGTAACGGTTATAATCATCACCGACAAATGCGTTATCAATTACATCGATTTCCTCATCACGAAACGAGTATTCACCCTCAAGATCTATCAGCAAATCTTCAAAGGCGGGCGTCGCGCCGCGCATAATGCCGGCGACACTTCCCATATCCTCTGCTGAATCCGCCTCTGGCAACAATTTCGCTTCGCCCTCTATTACCTCAACAATTTCCGAAGTGATTTTTTCCAGCTCATTGACTTCAAAAATTGGTTCAACCGCAGATTCTTTTTTATCCACCAGATCATCATCGATGATAAGGGCCCCCCCGGCGTTCGTCTCAATAAGCAATAACTCGTCGGGAATACGCTCTCTTTGTGCGCTGCGCAACGGAGATTTCTCAATCCGACGGCGATCCCGCGGTTCCTCTCGAGATACTGACATGTTCACATTATGCGCATTCTCTTGAGCGTTCATTCCGGTTTTACCCCTCGCTTCGGCTGTCAACTCAGAAGGCTTTTCAATTGACGTCTGCGAATCCCTCCTGTCAGTTGCACGACTGTCAGGAATTTTTTTCGGCACATCCGCCGCAGAATCCAGGATCGTTTCCTCAACAAAGCTTATTTCTTCACTTCCCGGCATAATATTTTCCCGCGTTGATGCGCTTTTCGCAGATGCGGCACCACCGATTTTGCGCTGTGCCTCCACAAAAGATGTCTCATCTTTCTTTACCGGCATGGCGCCTGCTCTCCCCGTATCCTTTTTGGTTACATTGACAGAATCCTCTGGCACAAACTTAATTGCAATATCAGGAGCCTCTTCGCCCGACGAGGGCGCCACATTTTCAGATACCGACGCTTCCTTCGGCGCACCCTTCTTTTCAGCAGCACGATACGGCTCAGCTCCCGTCATTTTGCTTCCGGATTGCTTTTTTTCATTCAAGCCCTCAAGGGGCACCAGATCAAAATCCTCGAGTTCTTCTATCAGATCGTCCTCGTTAAGGAGCAACACATCCTCATTCGCAATCTTTTCCGCTTCTCTCAGGTCAATCGCTCCAAGTTCAGGGACCTCAAAATTTTTCGATAATTTGTTCTTAATTGTATCTGTCATTTCAATCGTTATTGTGGATTCGTTCTGATCACGGCCCTCT
>DHPI01000048.1:32284-38367 GCA_002407865.1 Spirochaetia bacterium UBA5368 | reverse complement strand
TAGGGAATTATCTTCGGCGCCTTTTTCCAGAAGAGGAGCGTCGCCTCGGATTCGGTTAATTTATCGATTATGAAGATAATAAAATAATAAACATACATGAACAGGTTATAGAATATAAGAAAGAATGCCTCCCAGATCTCATAAAAAGCCCAGAAGACATCGATCCATACCTTGCCGAAATCGATTATTTTATAAAAAAACCTAAATACATTGTCCACCATGTTGATTGAAAACTGCCGAACCAGCCTGTAATTCATTTTCTACCTCATCTGCACATAGTTACTGCGAATACCGGGAATGAATGATAGTAGGAACCTGCTGGCACGCTGTCAACTTTTTTGCGTGTTTTACGGCATTTCACGGCCTTCAGGCGCATCATCCGGCCGGCCGGTGTGCAATTTTCATGACCCGTTCCAAGGGGTGTGATAAAATGATGTTGACGTATATTGCGCAATGCCTCACATCTGCAAGCGTCCCTCGTACAGGATGGCGCCGAAATAGCGTTTCATCCGGAAGCCATAGCGGTACGGGACATCAGTATCGAAAAGGATATTTAATAATGAACAGCACTATTGCCTGGGTAAAATTTGACGTCATGGAGCGATTCATGACGGACGTATTCAAGGCGGCCGGCGTACCCGACGACGACGCGAAAATTTGCGCCGAGATACTCATTACCGCCGACAAGCTCGGTATCGATTCGCACGGCACCAACCGTCTCAAACCTATCTATATCGACAGGATCAAGGCCGGTATTCTTTCCCCGGTCACGAACATGGAAATCGTAAAGGAAGGCCCCACTACTGCGGTAATTGACGGGCACAACGGCATGGGGCACGTGATATCGAAAAAGGCCATGCAAATGGCGATCGACAAGGCACGGAATTTCGGCATGGGCATGGTCGCCGTACGGAACTCGTCGCATTACGGCATCGCGGGATATTACACCCTTATGGCGGTGGAAGCCGGCATGATCGGTATGACCGGCACAAACGCACGCCCCTCAATCGCGCCGACATTCGGTGTCGAAAACATGCTGGGCACCAATCCCATAACCTTCGGCATCCCGACCGACGAAGAGTTTCCGTTTCTGCTCGACTGCGCCACATCGGTCAGCCAGCGCGGCAAGATCGAGGTGTACGACCGCGCCGGGAAGATAATCCCCCACGGATGGGTAATCGACGCCGACGGCAACGACAGAACCGACACGCACCAGATACTTGCCGACCTCAGCACGGGCGCCGCGGCGCTTACTCCGCTTGGCGGTATCGGCGAGGAAGGCGGCGGTTACAAGGGTTACGGCTACGCAACGGTCGTGGAAATCCTCTCGGCAGCGTTGCAGGGCGGCAGTTTTCTCAAAATGCTGACCGGCATTCAAAACGGTAAAAGAGTCCCCTACAGGCTGGGACATTTCTTTGTAGCGATTAATATTTCGTCGTTTATCGAAATCGACGCGTTTAAAAAGACGGCAGGAGACATTTTGCGCCAGCTCCGCGCATCGAAAAAGATGCCCGGTCAGGCTAAAATCTATACGGCGGGCGAAAAAGAGCACCTCACATGGCTTGAACGCAAGGATAGGGGCGTACCGCTCAACGACGAACTGCAGCGCGAAATAGCCGGGCTGCGCGACGAATTCGGTCTTACCGGATACGATTTCCCATTCTAAAAAGTCAACCATACAGCCGATTCATCTTCCATCACGGGACAGGAATCGATGCATCCGGATCATGTTATAAAAAAACGCGGGGCAACACACCCCACGTTTTAATAATCACACACGTATGCTGCGCGCTATTCGGTGTACATCGCATCCGTTACGGATTCTGTACGTACGCATCAACCAGCGAGTACACATGCTCCGCCAGCACCTTCTCGTACTCGTCAGTGTTCGCCACAGGATACTTATAGCATTTTTCGCATGCTTTTCTCTGCTCGGGCGTATTGCTCGGCTTCGTCGCAAGCGTCATAGCGTATCTGGCGAAATCCCTCACGTATACGTCGAACATCTGGTTGAGGAGGCCGTCATCAATCTTTTCCCTATTCGCGCTTTCAATGATGAGCTGTCCGTACGCAACCAGCGTAAAAATTTCACCTACCGCAAGCAGGTAATCGAAATCCATCATCTGCTGCATCAGGCCCGCACCCGAAATCATGAGGTATTCCTTGAACGACTCTATCTGCTCCCTGAACACCTTGATATTGGGGAGGTCGCGCGTCGAATACGCCACGTTATAATCATGGAACTGGATTTTCCCGTACCCCCTGGTCGGCCCCTGGTTGAAGAGAAAATCGTCGTTTTCATTGCCGTTACGCCGCCCGATCTCGGGGAACTCGCGGGGATTGAAAAAGTAATTGGGAATGAGCTTGGCGATGAGCGCCATATTGACGTGACGCGTGCCCTCGAGCTTCGGAAAGCCCTTAAGTTCTAACGCGGCCTGCTCGAAATACATGTCTTTTTCGAAACCCTTCGCCGCGATAATATCGAAGAGCATCTCCATCGTCTCCTCGCCCTGTATGGCAACCTTCATTTTCATGATCGGGTTATAGAGCAAGTACCGCCTGTCGTTCGCGTTCGCCGCGCGCATGTAATCGGTCGCACGAAGGCCGAACAGCTTCATCCCCGCAAGACGGCAGAACGAATCCATAAAGAGGCGTTTTACATGCGGAAATTCGGTCACGTACTTGCCGTAAATATTGCGGTGCGCGGCATGGTTCAGCGACTCGTAGAAGGCGTGCGTCACGATGCCGGTTGAACCCGATCCGATGTTGAACTTGCAGATGTTGATCGTATTAAGCATATCGTCCCATGCCTTGGGGCCGCGCGAGAGGATGTCGGCTTCGGTAATGGGATAATCGTGAAGCGCGAATTCGGCGACATACTGCTGGTTAGAATCGATGACGTTTTTCACGCACTCATAGTGTGGATTTTTCGAATCGACCACAAAAAACACGTACTCGTTGGTGTCGGCAATCTTCCCGAACACGGTGATAATGCTCGCCGCGTTGCCGTTTCCGATATAATACTTGCTGCCGTTTGCCAGGTATGTTCCGTCGGGCTGCGGGTAAAGCTTCATTTCGCTTGAATAGATATCGGCGCCGTGCTCTTTTTCGGAAAGGCCGAACGCGCAGAGCGGATTTTCACGCAATGTTTTTACCGCCCGGTGCTTGGCTTCTTCGTTGTCGCCGAGGAATACCGGATCGAGGCCGAGCGTCGATACATGATAAATATACCAGTACGCCCCGCCGTAAAAACCGCATATTTCCGAAAACTCGTACATGCGGTACGTGCTGTAATACTGATCCTTCTCGCCATACCCCTTCGGGATAAACAGCGTTTCGAAAATCCCTTCCTTTTTAACGAAATCCGCGAAGTCCTGAGCGAATTCACGACTGTGGTACTGCTCTTTCTGTTTTTTCAGGCCCTTGTTTTCGAACCACTCGATGGTTTTCAGCATTATCTCCTTCGAGCGCTCGTCAGGATAATTTCTGTCCTTGTACTTTTTTGGATTCAAGAGTAGCATAGTACACTCCTTTAAATAAAACATTTGTTGTATATAATGAATTTATCATACTTTTGGAAACACTCAATATATTTAAGAACACTGTTCTTTTTTTGTCAAACCTATTCCTTTTTTAATTGATTTTTTTTAATAAACATTTGTATCGTGATTATTCATCCGTCTTAATAAACGTGCGGAAATGCAAACATGGATGATGCAATCAACATGGTGCCATCAAAAGAGAAAATAACACTTAAAACACTCAAATCCAGCGAGCGGGAGGCCCGTCGCAACATCATCATCGACGCCGCCGAGCGCGTGTTCGCGACCAAACCCTTCGACAAGGCCAGCATGCGCGAAATCGCGAACGAATCCGGCATGTCGGCCTCCTCGATATACCGGTTCTTTCCCAATCAAGAGGCGCTCATCGTGGCCGCGGCGGTCAGGGCGACAAAAAATCTTACCGACACCATGGAACAAAAGATCGCCCGATATAATGACGACCCGGAAAAGGCGTTCGAAATGATGGTCAATTCGTTTATCGATTATATTTCCGAAAACGATACATTTTTCCGCATGATGACAATACTCATGTCGCAGGGAAATATCAATCCTCACTCATCGCGAGAAATCGTGAAAGCGATGAACGTCATCCTCGATATGCTCGATCCCCTTTTCATCGCGCTGAATTACACGCAAAATACGCGGACACTGTCACGGCACTTTTTTACCAGCATGATCGGTATCATTGTAGCCTATAACAAGCTTCCCCGCGGCTCCCGCAGAAATATGGTAGAGCTTATGAAACAACTCGCGCGGATGTCGTACGAGCTCATCATCAACTGCCCGAGGGAAAAGCTCGAACTCCTCATTACATAATCACATAATCAATTACTGCGTCTCCCGCACCTCGGCCCAGCAGACACCGCGCCGGCCGGTAAAACAGCAAATAATACTGGACAGATTTCGATGTTATGCTGATAACCATGTCAGCATTATTCGGATTCGAATCATTCAACGGGCCGTACGAACCGCGCCCCGTAGCGCCGTTCGTACGGCTTCGATATCACAACAGGAGGTTGTTATAATGAATGTGAAAGACTTATTCAGCCTGAAAGGAAAGGTGGCGATAGTAACGGGCGGTGGCCGGGGAATCGGGAAATTCATCGCCACGGGACTCGCCGAAGCGGGGGCCAACGTGGTCATCGCCTCGCGAAAAATGGACGCCCTTCAGAAAACGGCCGATGACATCAGCAAGCTTGGCGTAAAATGCATACCTGTGAAATGCGACATGGGAAACAAGGACGACATACACGCCCTTGTCAGCGCAACAATGAAGGAGTTCGGCACGATTGACATTCTCGTCAACAACGCCGGCATAACCTGGGGCGCGCCCACACTCGAATTCCCACTCGACAAGTGGGAGAAAATATTCGACGTCAACGTAAAAGGCGTATGGATACTTACCCAGGAAATCGCGAATATAATGAAAGAAAAGGGCGGCGGCAAAATAATCAACATTTCATCGGTGATGGGATTCAGGGGATCGATAGAAGAGGCTCACCCCGCGGTTGCGTATAACTCGTCAAAGGCCGCGATAAACCTGCTCACCATGAACCTTGCGATCAAGCTCGCGCGCTATAAAATATATGTCAATGCCATAGCCCCGGGCTTTTTCCACACCGACATGATGGGCTATCTCGATAAACCGGAACTGAAGCCGATTCGGGACGCAATGCTGATGCAGATCCCCATCCCGAAGATGGGGGAAGAAGACGACGTCAAGGGCCTGGCGGTGTTTCTCTCGTCAAAGGCATCGGATTATATAACCGGCGCTATCATCCCTCTTGACGGCGGTATGCTGGCGAAATAATCTCCGCGCGGAACGCACGGCGGCAATCACACGCCTGCCGCCGTGGCCGTGTATCTTACGGATTGCTGACCACAGGCTTCTGCCGCATGAAATATCCTATGTAATACGGCTCATCGATGTTCGCCCCGTCATCCATGGCATAGAGGCGTTTGAACAATTCGCCGTTCGCGGCCACAATCCTTCGCGCCGCATCCGCGTCAAGGTCTCTGAAGATTTCCGCATAATGCGCTATTTCGTCATTCAGGTTTTTTCTGAATTTCATCGACACGCCCTTAATCAATGAAAACTCCTTCAGATCGAGAAATGTTTTAAGATCATCCTCGAGATAATAATCGTTGTGCAGCGGAAACACCGCATGTACAAATTCATCGTATATGCCATCGGTGTCGTCATTGTGCAGCACGACGCTCGCGAGAAAGAGTATGCCTTCGAATTGCAGCGCCCTGCGAAATTCGTCGAGGCTTTTGCTCGAATCGAAAATATTGAGGTAATCGATGCAGACGAGGAGGCCGGCCTTGTAATAATCAACGGGGAAATCCTGAAAATCGCCGTTAATAAAATGAACCCTCTGGATATCTTCATCGCCGTCATTGTCGGCGCAATACTCCTGTATCGCCTTCAGCGACGGCTCCACCACAACGACATACGACGACGGATTCGCCTTTACCAGGGCTGTGACTATTTTCCCGCTCCCGAGCCCGGCCTTGACG
>DHPI01000048.1:30616-32187 GCA_002407865.1 Spirochaetia bacterium UBA5368 | reverse complement strand
ACAACGCCCGGTTTATACGTATGCAGCACATCCAGAAGGCGCTCGAGCACTGCGTCGATTTTATCGTGGGCTTCTATTACATGGCATGCTTTCGCCTCTGTCTCTATAAATTCGCGTATTTCATTGAACCTGTTCATGGCCACCTCGGCTTTTTATTTACGGCACACGCCGCCGTTTAATATTTTTGTATTGACATAGTTGTATTTCAATTAAAAAATTCCATTCCATCAGGCTTTTTAGCGAACAGTTACCTGAAACACACTATCTAACTTCATGCACACATAATGATGGAAGCGCATATGCCTTGAGCGGCAGCGACGGTATACGCAAATTGACATAGATAAAGGCGCGAAAAAAATTCTACAGAGACAATTACGCTGGAGAACCATAGTATGGAGAACAAAGTATATTACGATTCATGGAAGGAAGACCGCGATATCATTCTCGAATATAACCAGGTCACTCTCGATGACGCCAATATGGTTAATATTCTCGGCACCGGCATTGATAACGTCACCCGCTCGCAGGCAGTGGTAAAGATCATGAAAATGATAGAGGCCGGCGGCGTGCATCACGTTATATCCCTGAATCCCTATAAGCTGCACCGCATTTATACAAATTCTGACCTCAGTCTTATCTCGAGCAGGGCCGCCATGCATATCGCGAGCGGCGCCGGACTGCAGTGGGCCGCAAAAATGCTGAAAACTCCGCTGAAAGAGCGCATACCGCTGATGAGTTTTCTCATGGACCTTGTCCGGGTGGCGGAGATCAAGGAATATTCAATATTCATAGTGGGCGCGAGGCCGGAAATCGCAGAGCGAACGTTCGCGAACATACGCAGATCCTTCCCGAAGATTCGTATCGTAGGCCGCCACGGCGGATATTTTGACGAAGAACGCGAGAAGTCCGTCGTCGAGGCGATAAAAAAAACCGACGCCGATATCATTCTTGTCGGCCTTGGATTTCCGAAAGAAGACCGCTGGATTGCTACATTCCGAAATGAATTCAAGAACGCTGTATTTATCAGCGTAGGCGGCACATTCGACATCATTTCGGGCGAAATACGCAAGGCCCCTGCGTGTTTCATGGACAGCGGCCTCGACTGGTTTTACAGAATTATAACGCGCCCGTGGAGGTTCGGACGGCTGCTGCGCCTGCTCGTCTTTTACATTCAGGTGATTGTCAAACGCATCATCTCGTAATGGCGCCTGCGGTTCGCCAGACACGCCGCGGCATCACGGACGGTCAAGAGTAAACGCGATAATCGATACGTCCTCTCTTCTTTCGAGTCCCTCCGCGAACTCGTCCATAAGGAGGAGGAGCGATCGCAGTATCTCGTCGGGATTTTTCTCCGCAGTTTCAAGGCGCTTCATGACCCTCTTGAGGCCGAGCAACTGACCCCGTCGGTTTTTCACATTGATAATGCCGTCAGTAAGTATCACGAAACAATCGCCGCCGCGCAATGCCAAACGCACGTTCTTTGGTACGCTATCACGGAAATTGCCGCTGAACCTCAGGTAGCGGGCAACGCCATCTCGCACAAGGATGGGATACGCTATCCCCGTATTCGC
>DHPI01000048.1:27329-30493 GCA_002407865.1 Spirochaetia bacterium UBA5368 | reverse complement strand
TGGATACGCTATCCCCGTATTCGCGAAATGAAGCGCGCGATCGGGGGTTATTACGCCATAAAACAACGACAAGCCCGTCCGGTCCCCCGTCACGTGTGTCATGGTTTCATACACCATCCGCAGCAGCACCGACGGATTGTTCCTTTTGTGCTGCGACAACGCTTTTACCGCCCCGATCATCATCGACGCGTATATGGCGCCGGGAATCCCTTTCATGTGCAGATCGCCAAGCGCTATGCCCAGCGATGCATCCTCGTAGGTATATATATCGTAAAATTCGCCGCCCACCTCACGGGCCGAAATGGTGCGTGCGGCAACACTGACGGTATCGTGCTTTTCGCTTATCGCGGGCAGCAGTGACTGTTGAATCGCGTGCGCCGATTTCAACTCGTTTTTAATCCTCTCTTCCTCCAGGGCGTTTTTGAAAAAAATCGCGTTCTGCACGGCAAGCACGCACTGGTCGGCAAATGAATTAAAGAGCGCAACATCGTCCTCAGAGAATCCCTTTCGCGTGAGGGGATTTATCGCCTGAATGACCCCCAGCAGTTTTCCCTTGAACAGAAGCGGAGCGCACAGAATAGCGCGGGTGGTAAATCCTGTTTTTTTATCGAAATTTGGATCGAACCTGCTATCGCCGTACACCTCATTGATGTAGACGGCGGCCCGGTGTTCGGCAACCCATCCCGCAACGCCCTGGCCTACGCGCACCCGGTATTTTTCCTGAAGTTCCCTGCCCGCCTCTCCAAGCGCGACCTTGAACACGAGTTCCTGGTTTTCCTCCTCGTAGAGCAGGAGGGTGCTGGCCTCGGTATTCATTATATCCTTTATAATCTCCATAATGAGCGTCAGCAGTTTGGCCATATCGAGCGTCGAATTAATAATGCCGTTGATCTCCACAAGCCTGCCGAGATTATATACCTGCTGTTCCAGATACTTCAGATCGTACGATTCAGAAGTCTGGTCTTTCCGCTCATCCATGTCTGTGCCTCCACGCCATGCGCCCAACCGCCCGGGATCATCTTCGGCATGCGTTGCTTAAAGACGGTTTTCTATTTTTCTCCATACGGGAACACCCCCGTACCGCACGATGCTACGACAGGACAATATTTATAGCAATTACAATTTATGGGCGCTCACCATCGGGCGCGACTTGAACACATGCAGCAGGTGGTACGCCATGATGCCATAGGCCACGGCGACATTCAGCGACTGCTTTATCCCGTGCATGGGCAGACTCACCGCCATGTCGCACATCGATACGATGTCGTCGGATATTCCTTCGACTTCGTTGCCGACGATGAGGCACAGAGGAAACCTGTACACGGCGTCGGTGTAGGGCGCGCTCTTGTCGGTATGCTCAAGCGAAAGTATCATATAGCCGTCGGCCTTGAGCCGCCGCACGACGTCAGCAGCATCCGGAACATGCTCCCACGGAACGCTTTCGGTGCTGCCCAGCGCGGTTTTATCGATCTCCTTACGCGGCGGAAACCCCGTATACCCGGCAAGATAGAGCTTCTCGATACACGCGCCATCGGAGGTTCTGAAAATCGAGCCAACATTATAGAGGCTGCGGATGTTTTCCGCAATCACCGATATCGGGAAGCGCGTGCGCCCGGCGATATCCCCGACATCAGGGCGCGATGACTTTATCTCCTCAAACGTAAGCTTACGGGGCGGCTCGTTATTGTTCATGGCAATCGTCCATCACATCCTTTTCTTTTCCTGCGGACAGCTATAGCATGATACACGTACGGCAGCAACGATTTTATACGCAAACCACGGCCGGAAACCACACAAAACCCTGTCCGGACAGGGCCGCACTCGGACTGGCCGCTTGAACAACGTGATCGGAAGTGAAAAGCTTGACAGAATTTCCATAGATCTGAAACTGCGTATTATAGCAGCGGTCAAAATCATCCTGCACTGGCTGCGTGGAGTCGACACGCCATTCGCGGTGTCGTCACAGGAATAAATTGCCGCCGGCGCTGCATCATCGCAATTACAGCCGCGGCTGAAAATTGCTTCCGCTGTCGAATCGGAAAATATTCGAAATTTCAATACAGTATATGAGGAAACACACATGAAACCGGAAAAAATCCACTACGAAAACGGAAAAATATCGGTACCCGACAACCCGATAATTCTTTTTATGGAGGGTGATGGCACCGGCCCCGATATCTGGCGGGCGACACGCATCGCGCTCGACGCGGCGGTAGAAAAGACATACGGCGGCGCAAAGAAAATCGAGTGGATGGAGGTGCTTGCCGGCGAAAACGCCTTCGCCGCAACCGGTCAGTGGCTTCCGGATGAGACCCTCCAGAAGATCAGGGAATACAAAGTCGCGATAAAAGGCCCCCTTACCACGCCGGTCGGCGGGGGCATTCGGAGCATCAACGTAGCGCTGCGGCAGACACTCTCGTTATACGCATGCGTGCGCCCGGTGCGCTATTTCCGGGGAGTGCCCAGCCCGGTGAAACATCCCGAGAAAGTAGATATGATCATCTACCGCGAAAACCTGGAAGACCTCTATGCCGGTATAGAATGGAAGCAGGGCACTGATGAAGCGCGAAAAATGATAGATTTTCTTAACAGCCAGATGGGACAGCACCTCGCGGCCGATACCGGAATAGGCGTCAAGCCGATCAGCATCACCAATACGAAAAACCTTGTCCGCCGCGCCATCGAGTATGCGGTGAAAAACGGACGCTCAAGCGTCACGCTGGTGCACAAGGGCAACATCATGAAATACACCGAAGGCTCGTTCAAGGAATGGGGCTACGAGCTTGCCCGTGAGGAGTTCGGGGACATCACCGTATCCGAGGACGATCTCTGGTCGAAGTTCAACGGAAAAGCCCCCGCCGGAAAAATCGTCATTAAAGACCGTATCGCCGACTCGATGTTCCAGCAGGTGCTGCTCCGCCCCGACGAATATGACGTCATCGCCACGCCGAACCTCAACGGCGACTATCTCTCCGACGCCCTCGCGGCGCAGGTCGGCGGCCTTGGCCTGGCGCCGGGCGCAAACATCGGGGACAGCGAGGCAATTTTCGAGGCAACGCACGGCACCGCGCCGAAATACGCGGGGCAGGACAAGGTCAATCCCGGCTCACTCATTCTGTCTGGAGAGATGATGCTGCGTTTTCTCGGCTGGACCGAGGCGGCGC
>DHPI01000048.1:26730-27203 GCA_002407865.1 Spirochaetia bacterium UBA5368 | reverse complement strand
AGGCTGATAAAGGGAATCGAAAAAACGATCGACAACAAAACCGTCACCTACGACCTCGAGCGGCAGATGGAAGGGGCAAAGCTCCTTAAATGCTCTGAATTCGGCGCGGCGGTTGCTGAAAACATATAGCGGTGCTATCCACGGACGTAGAGGGGCCGCACCTCTTCGTCCGTGAGCACGTACAGCGCAGCAAGCTCGCACACTATGCAGGCCGACCGTATCATCACAAACACGGTATCGAGCGGCGAACCCGGCGCGTTAACGAACAATGCATTGAGGATATACGGAACACAGTAGGCGCAATGCAACTCCATAATCACGAGCTGGATTATCCTGCTTGTGTTCTTCCTCATCGCAAGCAATATGATATGGATGGAAAGCAGTACCGCAAGCACCGCACCCGCGATAACGGCGACGGGTTTACCGTAAAGAAACAACAGCGTTATCATCAGATACAGTATTTCAAGAAAATA
>DHPI01000048.1:17804-26501 GCA_002407865.1 Spirochaetia bacterium UBA5368 | reverse complement strand
CAACCGTGATATCATGCCGGATAGTTTTCGCAAGTGATAAAATCCACCGGGAAAAATAATTTACATTGACTCCCCGCGCCGGTAGTATACAGCCTGCAATAATGACGAAGGTTCGCCCGCGTATGCATGAACATGCGCTACGCGCGAGAACAGCAGACACCATGGGATGCGAAAACAGTAATGTCATCTGAACTCTATGAAATCACAGCGCCGGAGGAGTACAGCGGCCAGCGTGTCGACGTGTTTCTTACGCACGCGCTCGAGATCAATCTGTCGAGGAGCTATATCCAGAAATTGATTAAACGCGGCGATATTCTGGCAAACGGCGCCCCCATCAAGCAGAATTATCGGATACGGACCGATGACATAATCCTCATTACAATACCCGAACCGGAACGTCTTACGCTCGAGCCGCAAAACATTCCCCTCGACATATTGTACGAAGACGACTCGATCGCCGTCATTAACAAACCACCCGGAATGGTTGTCCACCCCGGAGCGGGCAACCTCGACGGCACGATGGTCAATGCGCTGCTGTTTCACCTCGACGGGCTGTCATCGATCGGCGGCACCGAACGCCCCGGCATCGTGCACAGGCTCGACAAGGACACTGCGGGAATCATGGTAATTGCAAAAAACGACAGGGCGCACCGGTTTCTTACGGACGAATTCGCGTCTCGCGCGGTTGTGAAAAAATACATCGCCGTAGCCGTCGGCAGGCCGCCCGAGGCGCACGGCATCATCAACGGGCCGATCGGGAGGCACCCGAAATACCGCCACAAAATGACCATCCGCCCCGACGGCAGGGAGGCGGTTACCGAGTATACGCTGAAAAAGATATGGAATTACGATTCCGCGCTGTATTCGATGCTTGAAATAGCGCTGCACACAGGCCGCACACACCAGATACGCGTCCACCTCTCGTCGATGGGGCTTCCAATCGTCGGCGACCCGATCTATTCGAAGAAATGGGAAAAATACCGGGTGCCATACCTTTTACTCGCGTCTGTATACCTTGAATTTATACATCCATCCAGCGGCAAAGCGATGAAATTCTCTATCGCGATCCCGGAGCACATCGATACATTTATAAAAAAACTTGAAAAAACGGAGGCCGGTGCGCGCGCATAAGACAGGCCGCATGCAACGCGCTTCACAATGAAAAAAGAAATCTACACGCATTCGGAACAGGAAACGCTTCAGTGGGCCGAGAATTTCGCGAAATCACTGGAAAAAGGCGCGGTCGTGGCGCTCAGCGGCGAGCTTGGTTCGGGAAAGACGATTATCGCCAAGGGAATAGCGCGCGGCGTCGGCATCGACGACGACATTACAAGCCCCACCTTTACGCTGCTGGAGGTCTACGGCGGCGCGATACCCCTGTATCATTTCGACCTTTACAGAATCGAAAGCGCCGCGGAATTCACCTGTCTCGGCTTTGAGGAATACTGGGAGGGCGACGGCATTTCGGTTGTAGAATGGGCCGAACGGGCAAAGGGCCTCTTACCAGAATGCACAATACAGGTCACAATAGAATATATCACTGCGACACAGAGGAAAATAACCATTGAATATCCTTGCAATTGATACGGCCACCGACGTAGAGATAATCGCGGCGTCACGGGGCGCCGCAGTGAGCGATGCAACGCGGCGGGCCGGCATGTCACATTCAATCACAATGTTCGGCGCTATCGACGAGGCGCTGAGAAAACTTGGAATCACCATACACGACATCAACCTCATCGGCGTCGGCATAGGACCCGGCTCGTTTACAGGCATCCGCATAGCCGTCACGACGGCGCGTATGCTCGCGCAGATTCTGCGCGTGCCCCTGGCGCCCCTGCACTCCCCGCTGCTCTACGCGGCGTCAGTCGCCGCGGCGCGCGGTGATTTCATACTCGCCGCATTCGATGCCAAGAAGGGAAAGGTTTTTGGAGCGCTCTACAGGAAAACGGACAATGAACTCGTCCTGGCGGTCATTGTCCCGCCAGGAGATTATCTCATTGGAGATCTCACGGCGCGCGTTGAGAAACAATCAAACGTCTTTTGTATCGGCAGCGGCGCGGCCCGCTACCGTGAGGCGGTCGCCGGCGCCATACCTCACAGTTCATTTCCAGAGGATTTTTTTCCATCGGGTGAAATTGCATGCAGGCTGGCAAAACACGTATTTTCAAGTACGCCCGATCTGTGCTCCCCTGTCGGAAAGATTACGCCCATGTACACCAGAAAATCGGATGCGGAGATAGCGCTTGAGTCAAAAAACGCCGCGGGGGAAAAAAATTAATCGGACTTCTGTTTCTGTTTTTGTTTCATTTCATTGATAAGTTTCATTTCCTTGATAAGCTTGTTTTTATATTCAATTTCCATCGGTTTTATCACGGAATAAAACCGTTTCAACTCGTCTTTTCTCGATGAGTTGCCCGCAAAATCGACCCCTACATACAGATTATTCGTATCATCAGCAAAGGTGTATTTAATTTCACCGTACATCGTAATGGGGGCCTGCAACTTGAATACGATATCGAAAATAAATCCCTTAGAATGTTTAATGTATTTCTTGAGATTTTCGTCGGTTATCAGCAGCTTCGCACCGCCCATGCTGATATCCAGTATCTGCTGATGCACCGCTACCAACATCGTGTTGGCATCACGTATCCTGTCAACAAGGTTGAATCCAAGCTCCTTGATTTCGAGCACGTTTACCATTGACAGCGCATCTTTCTTGGTAATCACCTGCACATATGCGAACGGAACCGACTGGCTTGATTCGGTAATATATACGACGGGGGATGTAATAATGGATTTATAACCACGCTCCACGCTTCTCTTCATAACACGGTTCAGATCGTCGCCGTAAATGTCGCGAAGATCGACAAAGTCTTCGTTAAGGGGCGTATATGATTCGGGATTGGCGCAATCCTCAACAAACAGCGTTTTGCCGCTCTTTTTTATGTAGTCCAGCAACTCGTTGCCTGATTGAAACACGTCGATTTTCACAATGTCGCCAAGTTTTGCGTTCTGGGACTGAAACTGCTCGATTATCACCTTGATTGTTGTGGGTATTTTAAAATCCGATATGTCGATCGTGTGTTTCGATATCTTGAAGTTTGTCGCAATAACCTTTTCCGATGACACCTTGAAGCGCAGATCTTTTCGTCCAAAGGATGCCTTCCTCATGGATTCAACGGAACACTTGAAATACCCGGGACCCCGCACTTCTTTGACCTTGAAGTCTATTTCAAAATATTTATCAAGCAGGCCATAGAGAGTGATATCATCGCCCGGTATGTAATCGGGATCGGTTACAATCATGAGCATGTTGTCGTCGAGGAATTCGTTGATCTTCGCTTCTCTTTTTTCTATGGAATACTTGATATGGAGTTTCTTATTCCGAAAATTATTTTTCAGAAGGGAAACGGCATCGCCGTTCGTTATCGCTCCATCAAAATTCCTCTGCTTTCTCTGCTTGTAGGTAACCACCCACAACACCTCTCTCCGGTCGCTGATAATCAGTCGATCACGCCGCATAATCGCGACGCAACCGCCTCACTTATTACTATCGTGAATATCTGAAAAATTCTTCATATATTAATTATTAATACGACGCACCGCGGAAATTTTCAAATCATTTTCACGCCTGCAAAAACAATAAGGGGAGTATATGCTCCCCTCCTGAAGTAGTGCGATAATAATATTTCTGTTATTTAACTTTTTTAACTGTTTTCTTGGCGGCGGGTTTCTTGGCTTTTTTCGCTGTTGCTGTGGCTTTTTTTGCTGCTGCTGCGGCTTTTTTCGCTGCTGCTTCAGCCTTTTTCGCTTCAGCAATATCCTTTTTCAGTTGAACAAGAGCTGCTTTTTCTTTCTTTAAGTCGTCAGTAAGCTTCTTAGCTTTCGCCAAACTTCTCGTCTGCTCGCTCTGCAACTGCTTCAAAGATTTACCCTTCATGTAGTGCACCACCTTACATTTAATTTTTTCGGCTTGTCGTAAGCCCCGGCGCGGCATTCCTCAATTGTCAATTAATTGACAGCCCCCTGTGAAACGCTACGCACCGCATTGAATTTAAAACAATTAATTTTTTTTTCAACAAAAAAATGTTTTTTTAAATCAATAATTGAAATATTTTTCGTTTTATGTATCGTCAATTAATTGATGCAACTGCAGAAAATATTTTTTGCAGCGTTTTTTCATGAGCGCGTCGCAACGAAAGCGCATACGTATTCATGGCGCGGTGCACACGGATAATTTCTTTCTGCTACCAGTAAGCAGCGCATCATGCGACAAATTTATTTGTTGCCATATTAGCGGCGGGGTGAATTATCACCAGTAAGATATACTTTGTGCGTAATCGAATACAAACGGAACTATATGGCAAAAAAAATACCTGTTGTCAGCATCATCGGCCGGCAGAATGTCGGCAAATCAACCCTTTTCAACGCGTTGATACGCCAGAAAAAAGCGATTGTCGACGCCACACCGGGGCTTACGCGCGACATCATCTCGTTCACCGTGAACCACAACGACGCTTCTTTCATTTTGTCGGACACGCCCGGGCTCGACCTTGCCGATTCATCCGCGCTTTCAGCGGCAATTCTTGAAAACGCCAGGGCCTTTCTCGAGAAGTCATCCGTAATTATACTTCTCATGGAAAACCCGGCACCCGCGGGTTTTGATTACGATCTCGCCGGCATCGTCCGCAAACTGTCAATCCCGGTAATCGTCGCCGTCAACAAAATGGACCACGCGGAGGAGTTTCACAACCTC
This sequence comes from Spirochaetia bacterium UBA5368, assembly GCA_002407865.1. Lineage (GTDB taxonomy): Bacteria > Spirochaetota > UBA4802 > UBA4802 > UBA5368 > UBA5368. The sequence continues at coordinate 21,742 of DHPI01000048.1, read as the reverse complement.
GACAACTTCTACCAAATGGGATTTGCCGAGATTCTGCCCATCTCGGCGTTGAAAAAGGTGAACCTTCCGCTTTTGCTCGACACCATCGTACATATGCTGCCAGCCAAACGACAACCTGCCGGCGAAGCATATATGAAAATATCAATCGTCGGGCGGCCGAACTCGGGCAAATCGACGCTTCTTAACTCGCTCATAGGATATACGCGGTCAATCGTGTCCGATATTCCGGGAACGACGCGCGATTCAGTCGACGAGGATTTCATCTTTCACGAAAAAAGAATCACCGTGATCGATACGGCAGGCATCCACAGAAAAAGCCGCATAACGGACAACATCGATTATTATTCGCTGACGCGCAGCCTTGAATCGATACGGCGATGCGATGTGGTAATCAACCTCATCGATGCGACGCAGGGGCTTACCGAAACGGATAAAAAAATCGCCGACGAGATAATCGGGGCGAAAAAGCCGATGATAATCGCGATCAACAAATGGGACGCGATTGAGAAAAGCACCAACACCTTCCGCGAGTTTACCGACAGACTGATTTTCCAGTTTTACCGCGCGCAGGACTTCCCTATCATATCCATTTCCGCGCGTGAAAAACTCAGAATCCACCGCCTCGTGACGATGGCGCTTGAGCTGTACGAAAAATCGACGCGTCGCATCGAAACATCGAAGCTGAATAAGATAATCGAGGATATACAGGCGCGTTCGAACGTACCGATGCTCGGCGCCAGGTTGAAGATTTATTACGCAACACAGACCGAAACGCGCCCTCCGCAATTCAAGCTTTTCGTCAACAATGCTGAGCTGTTTCGAAAAGAAATCGTTCGTGCAATCGAAAAAATTTTGCAGAAACGCCTCGACATGGAAGGAATACCGCTGAACCTCGCGATCGAGGGAAAAAAGAAGAGCTCATAACCGCTATCGACAAAAATTGGCGTATCTACAGCTCCACCCTTCCCGTTATCGACTTCGCAATGGTAACGCTGTCCGCGAATTCGAGGTCCGATCCGACCGGCAGGCCGTGCGCGATGCGCATTACCCGCACGCCGAGCGGTTTCAGCAGTTTCGCCAGATACAGGCCCGTTGCGTCGCCTTCAATTGTAGGATTTGTGGCGATGATGATCTCTTTCACCGCACCGCCGGCGCAACGCTGAACCAGCGGTTTGATATTGAGGTCTTCGGGCCCGATGCCGTCAAGAGGAGATATAACGCCCGTCAGTACGTGATACAGACCCCGATATTCTCCGGTTTTTTCTATCGTCAACACATCCTTCGCATTCTCGACGACACAGAGAACCCCCCTCTCCCGGGCCGCATCAACGCAAATTGCGCAATTGCCGCCCTCGGCAATTCCGCCGCACACAGGGCACGTAGTAACATGCGTCTTCGTATCGATGATCGCGCCGGAGAGACGCCGCACGTCGTCAATATTCATTTTCAGGATATGAAACGCCAGCCTTGAGGCGCTCTTCGGGCCAATCCCCGGCAGCCGGGACAGCTCCCTGATAAGCGCTTCAAGATAACCGGGGATATTCATGGAGGTCCCCTACTTCAAAAAATTGTTGATCCCGGGGATGTTCAGCCCGCCGGTAAGCTTTGTCATTTCCTGTGCGGCAAAATCCTTGGTTTTATCGACAGCGTCGTTCACCGCGAATATTATCATCTTTTCAAGCTTTCTTTTATCGACGGTTTTCAGCGTGTTTTCATCGATCTGGATGTCCACAACCTTATACTCGCCGTTCACCTTCGCCTTCACCGTACCGTCGGTGCTTTCGCCCTCCATTTCGGCTTTCTGTAACTTCTTTTGAATATTTTTAAATTCCTTCTGGAGCTTCATCATCTGTCCGACATCACCCAATCCCTTAAGCATCATTCGTCTCCTTTATTGATTATTTTACCCTGAAAAAGATCTTTTACCTTTTCAACGACAGGATTGACGATTTCCATCTCTTCCACTTCCGGATTCTTCAACATCACCGCTTCCGGCGGGGGGGCTGACTGGTCCTCTCCGGGAACCGACAGTTCCGCCTGCTCTACGGGATCATACCGTCCGATGGAGACATCGATATCCTGCCCCATTCGCTTTTTCAGCGCATCCTTTATGAAAGTTATATCGTTCCTGTCAAGTATTCTACTGTAATAGGATGTATCCTGACCGGCAGGATAATTAATGCTCAGCCGGCCGCCACGCACATCCACGCGGGCGTGCGCAAGCTTTGCATGGAGAAATGCCCCGGTTGTCCGCAGTTGTGCGATAAACTCATCCCAGTTCCGCTTTATTTAATCGTCTGAGACAGCGGATTGACGTTCGTTGGCCGTCGCGTCCGCTGGCCGTTCGGCCGCGGTGTCCGCATCGTGCGGCGGTGTTATTACGTTATGGGGCTTGCGGTTTTTTTTTTCGACGGCGCCCGCACCGCCTTCCGACAGCTCCTCGATTTTGCGGAGCAAGGCAGATAGCGACGGCGCCTGCGCCGCGGCCGCCATGTCGAGCAGCGCCATCTCGAGGTAAATGCGCTCGTTGGCGGCAAAGCGGAGGCTGACGAGAAGCTCCTTCCCTGTTGCGAAGAGCGCGCCGATATCCTCATCGGAATACATTTCCGCGACGTTCCGCAACTGCCCATTTTCTTCCGGCGAAAATCCGAGCAATTCCTGCACCGAAATGCCGTTTTTTATCAGCCGCACGGCCCGAAGCACGTCGATGAGGCCCGCCGCGTAGCGGGGGATATCGACGCCGAGTGTCACAACGCGGTCAACTTCGATAAGCACACCTTTGCGATCGCCGCCCGCAATGTCCGTAAGGATTTTCATATAGCTCTCGATCGGCACCACGCCGAGTATCGCAAGCGCGTCTTCCTCGCCAATCTCGCCTTCGGCAAACGAGAGCACCTGGTCGAGCAGCGACTGGGCATCGCGCATTGATCCGTCGGCGGCGCGCGCCACCGAATAGAGCGCCTTCTCGTCGACGGTAAAGCCTTCCTTTTGCGCGATATAGCCAAGATGGCGCGCAATCGCGTCAATGGCTATTTTCTTGAAAAAATATTTCTGGCATCGTGAAAGAATCGTTTCCGGAACCTGGTGGATCTCCGTCGTTGCGAACACAAACACGACGTGCGGAGGCGGCTCCTCCAGCGTTTTAAGGAGCGCATTGAACGCCTCCTTGGTAAGCATGTGCACTTCGTCGATGATATAGACCTTGTAGCGGGATTTCAACGGCGCGAAATTCACATTTTCGCGAAGCTCGCGGATGTTTTCAATCCCGCGGTTCGACGCGCCGTCGATCTCGATCACGTCGAATGACGAGCCATCCCGGATCTCAACGCAATTCTCGCATACGCCGCAGGGGCTGTCGGTCGGACCATTGACGCAATTGAGCGCCTTCGCCAGGATCCGCGCCATCGTAGTTTTGCCGACGCCCCTGGGCCCGGCAAACAGATAGGCGTGATGTATCCTGCCGTTTTTAATGCTGTTTTTTATGGTCCGGGACACATGATCCTGAAAGATCACCGCATCGAAGTCGCCCGGACGCCATTTTCTCGCTATTACCTGATATGACATGATTATGCAGTAACTATGGGGTATGCAGCAACCAATTGATCGCCGCTCCCGTCAACGGGAGGAACAACTTCGGAGAAGGAGGGATTCGAACCCTCGGTAGCTTACGCTACACACGGTTTCCAACCGTGCTCCTTCGGCCACTCAGACACTTCTCCAGAAACGACATTGCCCGGCTTCAGCCCCCGGTCTTTTTAATAAAACCGCCGGAAAAATATGTCAACCAACAAACCGGGGACGCCGCGCAATTTGCGCAAATTACATCCCTTCCCCGGCCTTATCCGGCAGTATCGGAGAGAGAGGGATTCGAACCCTCGGAGGGGAAACCCCTCAACGGTTTTCGAGACCGCCCCATTCAACCGCTCTGGCATCTCTCC
>DHPI01000048.1:16745-17714 GCA_002407865.1 Spirochaetia bacterium UBA5368 | reverse complement strand
ATTCAACCGCTCTGGCATCTCTCCAGTAAGGCACCGCGGGCATCATGCCCCGCGGTGTTATATTCGCAATTACTTTTTCAGCTTCTGCACAATTTCGTTAAAAAGAACCTTGCTCTCGCTGCCCGCAACCGTCAGCATCAGGCCGGTTTTCTGATAGTACCCGACAAGCGGCGCCGTTTTATCGTCATATGTTTTAAGGCGCGCACGTACAACGTCTTCGGTTTCGTCGTCACGCTGAACGAGCTTCGACCCGCACTTGTCGCAAATCCCCTCCTGTTTCGGCGCCCGCCCGTCAAGGTTGAATATCGCCTGGCACTCAGGGTTCGAGCATGTGCGCCGGCCCGTAAGCCTCTTTATAATTACGGCTTCGGGAACATCGAGATTGCATACGGCATCAAGCTTCATATTGAGTTTTTTCAGCAGTTCGTCAAGCGCTTCCGCCTGCGGTATCGTCCGCGGAAAACCGTCGAGGATAAAACCGTTTTTACAGTCGGATTCCTGAAGCCTGTTTTCCATAATCCCGAGTATAACGGAATCCGGCACAAGATCGCCCCGTTTCATGTAGGCTTCCGCCTCTTTCCCGATGGGAGTGCCGGCCGCAACGGCTCCGCGCAAAATATCCCCTGTGGAAATCTGCACTATTTCATAGGTATCCACCATCATCTTCGATATGGTACCCTTTCCAGATCCCGGGGCTCCCAGCATTATCAATCTCATCATTCATCTCCAAATTATTCAGAAATTACAGAAACAAGGCCAATTTTACCGCTTTTCCACTTTCATTCTGCCATAAAAACAAAAAAAGACTCATACTGAGTCTTCATGACAACGGGCATTGTAGTGAAAATGCGCCTTATTTATCAATAACTTTTTGCATCGGCCGACTGGCTGCGCCACCCGCACCGCGAGCACTTGACATCGCGATATTTATAAAAATCACCGTTGATCGTTTTTACCACCGCCGCCTGG
>DHPI01000048.1:14819-16635 GCA_002407865.1 Spirochaetia bacterium UBA5368 | reverse complement strand
CCGTTGCTCGTTTTTACCCCCGCCGCCATAACAAGCGCCTCGCATACGGGACAGTGTTTTGCGATAAGTTCATATTCACATTTCATGTCATAGTTCATACGTGTACCTCCACGCTATCGGCAAGCTCTTCCCCTCTTCCCTATTTTCGATATATTTGTTATATCACATTATAGCGCTTTCGTAAAAATTTTATGAAAATTATAAAAAATGGATAATAAATGCGAAAGGCGGCATGTTGCCATGTCGCCTTTTACGTGTGCCCAGGATGGGATTTGAACCCATACAGGATATTCCCACATGGCCCTCAACCATGCGTGTCTACCAAATTCCACCACCTGGGCGTATTCGGAAAAACTGAAGATATAGAAGAAACGGGCGATTCATCTCCCGCGATAGTAACCAATTACAACAGCACATCGTAATGTCAACACAAAAAATTATAATTTATGATAGACAGCGACACCACACACAACTACACTTCTTCGCCAGTGCGGTATATAAAATTTCAACGGGATTTTCACAATGGCACACAGGCTGATGCGGACATTTCTCGATACATCGGGCAACAACGAAAGCAATATTCTGGAAACGGCAGGCGCGTTTCTGCTGCTCATCGCGCCCGCATTGCCCTGGTTCGCGGGACATTACGCGGTTACAGATGTAAAACTCTCCGCACTGAAAATACTCTACGACGCCATGCATTCCAAGGCCGATTATTCCTTCTATACGATATTCGTTCTTTTATATTTGCCGGCGCTTGCCCTGTATGTGCTTATTTCGCGGAAAACAAAAAAAGGGTCGATGCTCGCCTTCACAGGCATTGTGCTGCTCGGCATTTTCATCTTTCGTTTTCCCGCATCCGCGGACAACATCGCCGTGGGCGTGTATGCCGCGTTTGCGGGTCTCGCGGCAATCACGGCCGCTGTGTTAAAAAAACAAAGATAGCAATACAAGCGCGCCTTATTTTTTCGCCTTCAGGTCATCAATCGTCGTGACGAATTTTTCGGCCTTCCACGCATCGAGGGTAAACGCATAGGGAGATTCGCTTGAAGCGCACAGATACTTATTCTCATCAAGTTTTCTGTAAACATTCAGCGTTATCTGCTTGCCGAAAGCCTTTATTTTCACGCTGCACGCAGGGGCGCGTAGTGTTTTGACGTCGGCATCCGAAAATCCCGCGGCCCTCAGCGGGTCAAACGACATTAAAAGCTGCGATATACGCTCCTGATCGAGCGCAATCGTTTTGTATTCGTTGCATACCCATGTATCCGTTTTCTCAACGGCCCCTTTCGCGGCATCCTTTGCCGCATCGTGCGGGGCCTCGGCCGTTGCATCCTTCGCGGCGACGGTCTTTGAAAAGCTGAGTTTTCTTCCCCTGTTAACGAGCTCGAACGATTCAACCGCGCCCTTGCTGATTTTTACGATCTCCCTGTCGCGAAGGTCATCGATGCTTTTGTTAAAATCATCGGAAAGGCTGCCCGATGCCAGATATATCTCAGGTCTTTCGGCAAGCCGAACGTAGGTGTGGCGATAGGTGGAGCTTTTTTTGCCGAGATAGACATGGCGCAGCGTTGTATTGCCGCTTTTCACCGTCACTTCGATCGCCTTCGCCGGATTGAGGTCGTAGCGCTCGTAATGCGGCCTGTCGGAAATAAGATCGGTAAGCGCAAGGTCTTTCATGCGTGTTTCCATCGTCGACACCAGGCCCCTGTCCGCCGGATAGCCAGCCTCGTTTATCCGCCATGTAGTGCCGTCTCGGTTCAACGTGATAACCGCGTCCGCTTTTCGAACCACTATCGAATCTGCCGCCTGCGTG
>DHPI01000048.1:8072-14689 GCA_002407865.1 Spirochaetia bacterium UBA5368 | reverse complement strand
TACGTCGCAAGTTCTGGAACACTGGAGGTGTGCCGCCTGTTGATCACAAGGAGGGCGGCCACCAGGATAACGATAACGACAAGGCTCATGACAATCTTTCGGTTCATTTCTTCACCTCCGCGGCAAATTCTCCCATGATTCTTCTTGTACGCCGAATTCTTACCCGCCACATCACAAAACCGGCGAAAACGACAAGCAGCGTCAAACCGGCGATATTGAAGAGCTTCATCGCAAGTTTCGCACTCTCACCCGCATCTTTCAGCGGATTCAGATCGAGCCCCTTGCTCCGCATCTCGGGCATATCGTAATTGCCGTTCAGATAATCGATGCTGTTATGCAGAAAGACAGCATTCGGCGATTTTCCCTCCTTGTCGACAACATTGGGAGTGGTGATTTCGGATGTCCCCACAACCATGACACGCGCCGGCTTCACCGAGCGCGTGATCGCCGCCACCGGGGCAACCGGCGCGCCTGTGCCTGGTTTCGCAACGCCCGCCACTTTCGGATCGCCTGCGGGCATCTCCTTTCCGGCAAAATAGGCAGGCAGCGTTCCCGACACCATCGCGGCAAGCATATACTGCTTCATCTGACCCTGCTGCGGCGGGCTCATCGACCAGGGCGTAAAACTGATGCGCCCCTCCATACGCCAGCCTTTTTTCGATGACGATATGATCGCCGATTTCGCGACCTGCCCCCCGCTCGCGTCGTCGCGGAACTCGAGCGACGATGCCTTGATGAAGATAATGCGTTTTAAATATTTCGTGATGACGCTTTCCCGGCTGAGGCCGCTTTCGTCAATAAGCGGCGCGAAATAGAGGCTTTGTTCTCCGAGACCGCGCATGGTCGCGCGATAGCAGTTTTCATCAAGCACAATGTCCCTGTTGACGGAAATACCGTAATGCGCCAGCAATTTGTCCAGGCCGGTCATCACTGGAAGCACCACGGGCTCGCGCATAAACATATTCTGGCCGTCGGGCTGCATCTCCAAGAATGAATCAAGAAACACAAGCACCGAACGTCCCTGCATAAGATACTGATCGATTTTATACAGCTCGGCATCGGCAAACTCGCTTCGCGGGCCGTTTATAATTATGGTTTGGATATCAGACGGGATATCTTCTTTTGTAAGATCGATCGTCTTGAATTCGTACATATCGCCGGCGGCCTCATGGAAGGTCGACGCGCCGTCGCGCTGGTTCGCCAGGTCGCGCTCACCGTGGCCCGTAATGTATCCGATCCTCGGATTAATGCTGACAAGGTTATCGATCGCGGTACTGATACGATCGTCAAGGTTGTCAAGTCCCGCCACCGAGTACTGCCCGAACAGCGTGCGCGACAGAAGCTGTATCACCTCGAACTTCTCACCGCATTCAACGACCATGCCGATCATCCCCTCGCCGGCCGGCACGCGCCGCCCGTCCGCCGAGGTGAATGCCGGCCACGCCAGCTTCGGAATGCCATAGACATCGGCCATGCCAAGCGCGTTTTTTTCGCGATCGGGATTTACATAATTAAACTCGAGCTTGCCGTAGTTGCGGCTGCTCGCCTTTTGCACGATACCCTCGATGGTGTCGGCCGCGTTCTGCATTCCCTGTATCGGCATCCCCCCGCTCGCATAGAGTGTCACTCGTATGGGCTTGTCAAGTTTTAGCAGCTGATCGATCTTGCCGTTCATCTTCTGGATTGTCGTTGTAATCTTGTATTCGATGCCCGAAGTCTCATTGTTTTCGGGGCCAGCTATGAAATCGACGCTTTCGATCAGGTCGCCGTGCACAATCGCAATGCCCATATAGGCGCTGCGCGTGGAAACGCGGTCGTTTTTAAGCTCGCGCACCTGCACCGGCTGCACGCCAAAATCCGCGGCCGCCTCTTTTTGTTTCTCCATGTCGATAAATTCGTACCGGAAGTTTTTGCCGCCATACTGGGCATACTCCTCCAGAAGATCTGCAAGGTACCGCGCCACCGAATTGTACGGCGCCGGCAGGTCGTTCGAGAAAAACACTTTTACCGTCAGCGGCTCCTCGAGCGAGGCAACCACCTTTTTGCTGATTTTCGACAGTGAATAGGCGCTGTTGCGCGTCAGGTCGATCCTGAAATAAAGCCCTGCACCGACGAGGTTGACCAGAACGATGATGACGATGTTCAGCATCCACTGGCGCTTTTTATCCGCGAAGAAGGCGGTTGCCCTGGCAAGTTTCAGCCTGATTGGTTCCATGGTGAGTTTCATCGCGTCCTATCTCCTTTCCTCAAGAATTTTCGTCGTCCCGATGAGCGCTATCGCGATCACTGAAAGGAAATATAAAATATCGCGGGAATCGATAATCCCTTTCGAGATGTTTCTGAAATGATAATCGGCGCCGAGGTATTCGAAAATATTGAGCAGCGGCGCAGGAAGAAAAAAGAGAAACTTGTCGATAAGCACCAGCACCAGGCAGATCGCCAGGCCGATGATGAAGGCGATTATCTGGTTTTTCGAAAGCGACGAAGAGAACACGCCGATCGCCGAAAACGCGCCGCCCAGGAGCACCGCGCCGAGGTAGCCGCCGAGCACCGGCCCCCAATCGAGCGAACCGACCAGCGCGACCGATATGGCGTAAAACAGCGTGGGCGCCAGCATCACCGACACAAACACCGTTCCCGCCAGAAGCTTGCCGACAACGACACCCTCCGTTGAAACGGGAAGCGTCATGAGTATTTCAAACGAGCCAATATTTTTTTCCTCTGAAAAAAGCCTCATGGTGACGGCGGGAACCACGAACGAAAGCACTATTGGAAGCAATTGGAAAAATCCCCTGAGCTCCGCCTGGCCGTAGAGAAAAAACGTGGAAAAGAAGAACCATCCCGTGATGATGAGAAACACAGTGATGACGATATACGCGATCGGCGTCGCGAAATAGCTCATCAGTTCCTTTTTCATTATTGATGTCGATTCACTGAATTTCATTGTCGCCCCCCTTCGTCAGCTCCCTGAACACATGCTCCAGCGTCTCCTGTTCGCGCGTCATCTCGTAGAGTATCCACCCGCGGTCCCTGACAGCCGTGAAGATGCCCGGCCGCACGTCGCTGCCCGGCGACGCCGCGACGACCGCGCCGCACAATCCCCCGTCCTCGCGTTTCCCGGTAACCGATGTCACGCCAGGCACGCCGCCAAGCGCGGAACTGAGCGAGTCGAAATCAGCGCCGCCGACCTGCACCGACACCTTCATGCCGCCTCCGAAGGAGGATGTCAGCTCGGAGGTGCGCGAATCGGCTATAATGTCGCCGCGGTTGATGATGATGACACGGTCGCATGTGGCCTCCACCTCAGAGAGGATGTGCGTTGACAGGATGACCGTTTTCTTTTTACCGATCTCCCTGATAAGATTTCGTATTTCGATGATCTGGTTCGGATCGAGGCCGCTCGTCGGCTCGTCGAGGATGAGGATTTCCGGATCGTGGATCATGGCGTGCGCGAGACCGACACGCTGGCGGTATCCCTTGGAAAGCTCGCTGATATTTTTATGCATCACCTCGGTGATGCCGCAAACACCGGCGATCTCCTTCATTCTGTCCCCCGAGTTGACGCCGCGCAGTTTTCCCACGTACCACAGGTAATCGTATACCAGCATATCGCCGTACAGCGGCGCCGACTCGGGCAGATAGCCAATCTGCCGCTTGACCTCGATGGGACTCTCGCTTGCAAGATAATCGCCGACACTGATCGTCCCCGACGTGGGCCGTAAAAAACACGTGAGCATGCGCAGCGTCGTGGTTTTTCCCGCGCCATTGGGCCCCAGAAGTCCCGTAATTTCACCCTTGCGGATGACAAACGAAATGTTATTCACGGCCCTGAAATCGCCGTAATATTTTGTCACGCCGTTCACATTTATCATGTGCAGTACCGCTTCCTCCTTAGAAGGGAAATATCGTTTATGAGCCGCTTACGACATGCGCGCACGCGGGCTCGCTATGAAATGATTTTTGTTCGCCGGAATATCACATCCCATGTTCGCACACGGACTGCAATATACGAGATATGTACCCACTGGACGAGTAAGTTACACGATTATGAAATAAAAATTTGCGCAGCGCAAGAACTTTTTACGGCTGTCACGCCCTGCCGAAATCGTCTTCGAGGCGCTCGATGTCATCCTCGCCAAAGTAGTCGCCCTGCTGCACCTCGATAAAGGTGAAATTTATGGCGCCGGTGTTTTCAACGCGGTGGACGGCCCCCCTTGCGATATCGACGGATTTCCCTTTGGTCAGCTCGACTTTTTCGCTGTCGAGCGTCACCACGCCGCTGCCGTTGACACAGTGCCAGTGTTCGGACCGCCGCCGGTGGCGCTGGAGGCTGAGCCGCTTGCCGGGATACACCGTAATGCGCTTAACCTTATGGTCGTCCATATCCGACAGCACCTCGTAAAATCCCCAGGGGCGGTGCTCCATCTCGTGAGATTGTTCATGTGTTGTGAGAGTATCGCGTATCATCGTTCGGCACCTTCTTTAAGTATCAGGCTCGACATTTGCAAGTCAGCCGTTTTTTTCCATAAAGAACGTCATGTACTGCACAAGCGCGCGGACGCCTTCAACGGGCATCGCGTTGTACAGCGACGCGCGGCACCCCCCCCCGCTCTTGTGGCCCTTCAGTCCGCACAGGCCCTCCTTCTCGGCCCCGTCGAGAAACGTTTTTTCCGAGACATCGTCCGCAAGCCGCCACACCACGTTCATCTTCGAGCGGCTTTCGGGATCGACGGGGCTTGCGTAATACCCACGGCTCTCGTCAATACAATTATAGAGCATGGCCGCCTTTTCGTCACGCAGCTTCTCGATCGCCGGCAGACCGCCCATTCCCTTGAGCCACTTCAACGTGAGGTTCGTCATCCATATCACGAAGGTGGACGGCGTGTTGTACATCGAATTGTTCGCAATGTGCAGGTCATAACGCAGATATGCCGGCAGGTCTTTCCGCGCCCTTTCGGCAAAGCCCCTGTGCAGAACGACCAGCGCCATCCCTGCCGGCGCCAGATTCTTCTGCGTGCCCGCAAACAGCATGCCGAGGCCGTCCCAGCGGACAGGCCGCGAGAGGATATCCGACGACATATCAACGACAAGCGGCGCGTCGCCCGTGTCGGGGAGCGCGGGCCACTGGATGCCGCCGATCGTTTCATTCGAACAGACGTGCACATATGCGGCATCCCGGGAAATATGCAGCTCATCCTGGCGCGGAATGCGCGTATAGCGAGCGTCCCCGCCATCCCATATGATCGACGCGCCGCCCGTCAGTGCGGCGTCATTATAGGCGCGCTGCGCCCAGTGGCCGGTAATTATGTGCTCTGCGGTTTCGCCGGGGTGCAGAAACGCCATCGGCACCATGCCGAATTGCAGCGTGGCGCCGCCCTGAAGAAACAGCACATGAAAATCGTCGGGGACGCACAGCAGTTCGCGCACGAGCGCGATCGTCTCGTTGTGGATGCCGTCATATATTTTACCGCGATGGCTCATCTCGATGAGCGACATGCCGGTATTTTGATACTCGACAAGCTCCCGCGCGGCCTCTTCAAGCGCGGGCAGGGGCAGCGTCGACGGTCCTGCCGCAAAATTGTAAATTCTCGACATCGGTTTATACTACCTCTTTCACATCGTTTGCACATGGAAATCGCGTGCAGGCGGTAAGGCTAAAATTATTGGCCAGAATCATCAAGTATTTTATTGGACGTGAGGTGATTTCGCACAACCAGTGCTACGATAAAATGAATTATTACATACAGTGCGATAACAGCGGCCGCCCGGCAATGCGCATGAGAAACCAGTGCCGCGAAAGGATGCACACAGGGAGTGAAATCCGCATGCACGGATTGGCGCACCCCCTCGCTGCACTCTTATTGAATGAGGCACCCAACAAAGATCTGAAAATATGAAAATTTACAATTTTATACTTACGCCAAAGACATAACTCTTTACCGATTGAGTCTCACTCGTACTACCGGTCAGTTGCAGCAATCCGCTTAACGTAAGCCCCGTAGTTTTTTCTACAATGTCAAAGCCATAGGTCATAACGGTAAATGCCGGTATATCGTACGATGTCTGAAAACCCACATACGCAGGATCGGTTGTCACGTCCACGCTTCCCCTCATCGATTTAATCATGACAAATGGTGAAAGCAAAAGGCTTTCGGCAAGCGCTATATGCGCCTGTATCCCGGCAAGGGGGCCATATTGAACCGTATCAAAGTACCATTTCATTGTATTGCCGCTTGAATAAGGATCCGTTGTTGAAAACGATGCTCTTGACAACAACATGTCAAACCCGCCGAACAAAACAAGCTTGAACGGTTCCGTATTAATAATCGGCAACTCAATCGCCGGGGCCAGGTCAAATCCAACGAATGTCAATGATTGGGAACCGGAACCCATATCGATGTCGCCACTCATGACAAACATGCTGACCAAACAATCAATCGCTCCCCAATCGCCGCCGTAGCGGGGTATCCATCCAAGGAGGAAGCCGTTAACTGACAGGTCTTTTCCTCTGATAATCGCACCTGTAAAATTGAGCGTTTGCGATACCGTCGATTCTTCCGGATATTCAGGATATCCCAGCGGCGGCGGGGCTATCGTGAAGTTTGTCTGCGTATTCG
>DHPI01000048.1:6082-7903 GCA_002407865.1 Spirochaetia bacterium UBA5368 | reverse complement strand
CTGGGCAAGGACTGATGTAACCATTACAAACAGAGCAAGCGGCAATACGAATAGTGCGATAGAGCGTGATTTCATGACATACCCCCCCATGTAAATTACCCCCTCTCATAAGACAAAATATTATACTTGTCAATACATATTTCCAATACTGTTGCATTGAAATTCTACAACACACCCACGACTGTTTGGGATTTTCGATGTATCGCGAGAGCATGAGGCGGTACGTCGCGTATACAGAGGTGCATTTTTCCAAGTTCGATTCGGCGGTAAAGACGCAATCGCAGACAACCGCGTTAGACAAATATTCCCTGAGTATTCAATGCGCGACAAATCCATTCGAAGAAATGATAATTCTCCGCTGCCTATATACTTTTCAGTATAAGGTCTTCAAGGCTTATGCGTTCGGCGCGCGGCGATTCATTGGGCCGCCCCAGCGCAATCACCGCGGCCAACTCGTTCCCCGCATCAATTTCGAGCAGGCGGTTGACATCATCCTTTTTTTCCAGTATCTGCCCCAGCCACACAGCGCCGATGCCCAACGAGTGCGCAGCGAGCAGCATATTCTGAATACACGCGCCAATCCCCATCATGTCCTTGTCCCGGTTGTATCCGGATTCCGTATTATAAAAGACTGCGACACAGACGTTCGACCGGCGGATGATCGCACCATAATGCGTCAGACCGGCAAGCCGCTCCCTAGTGGTGCTATCTCGTATTACCGCAAACCGCCAGGGCTGGTTATTGAGGCCCGACGGCGCCCAACGCCCCGCATCGAGAATATCGCGCACCACGTCGTCGCGCAGATCGTCGTCCGTATACGCACGAATTGAACGCCGCGTGTGTATCGCGTTCAGAACCGGATTTGTGCTCATTTGCCCCCCCGTCTATATTTTATGAATATGGATGGCCGCCGCACAGCAGATTTGCATTCCTTTCCTCAGATACCGATACTAATGCAATTTAAACATCCGGATTAATCAATACTTTTATTACGCCACATGGTCGGGAACGGCAGACTGTACGTGTCGAATTATGATTGACATTTATATCATTTCGTAAATATTAAAGATTTACCCGACGGAAAGGTCCCACACCGGCGGATTCGCATGCATCGTGACAGGGGGCCGTAATGAAGGCACTGACACGCGAGAGCACCGACATCGAGAGCCTTGACTGGGTTATCGACAACCTCCGCGTCCCGATAATGTCGTATGGAGGGACGAGCGTATTTTGAGGCTCGCGAACGACCATTTCACGCTCGAGGATTTTTTAAATTTAAAAGACAGCCTCATCGAAACCGGATACATCAGCGGCAAGGCCGTCGGGATGCTGCTGACGCGCCAGATACTGATGAACCGTTCTTCGTCAGGATGGCACAACCTTCTGGAGCCGCACGATTCGTTTTACATTGGTTCAGGCGTGTTCTACACATACATCGTACAGAACGGCTGGTGGAAGCTTTTCATGGAGGATAAAATGGACGAAGGCTATTATAGCTTGGCGGAAACTTTCCCGATGAGATCAGGGCAAAATTCCAGTTCATCATCGAGTATTTCGGCCGGTCGCCAATCATCGTTCGATCGAGCAGCCTTCTTGAAGACGCGTTCGGCAACGCATTTGCGGGAAAATACGGCAGCTTTTTCCTCGTAACCCAGGGAACGCCCGCACAGCGCTATTCGCAATTTTCCGAAGCGGTCCGCAAGATCTATGCCAGCACCATGAACGAGGGCGTCCTCGTTCACAGGATGCAGCGCGGTTTGTCCAAAAATATTTTTTCCCATAACGCTCGAACAGCTAAATGACCCGCTTTTTTATATATGA
>DHPI01000048.1:932-5976 GCA_002407865.1 Spirochaetia bacterium UBA5368 | reverse complement strand
ATGACCCGCTTTTTTATATATGAAACATATAATTTTTTCATTGATTTTATTATGTATAAATATAATATAATATATATTAAACTATGTAATATTGTTACATCATTATGAATATTTATATATGCTGCATATCAGCGTCGCCGGCACACGACGGCGCAACCACTATGGCACATATACACATATTATATACCAAGAGGAGACAGCAATGGAGGAAAAACATCTTGCGTTGATGATTCAGCGTCAGATCAAAAAGTACGGCGATAAAAAAGCCCTTTTCTCGAAGAACGCCGACGGATGGCATGGAACAAGCTGGAATGAAATGGGAAACACCATCAACGCCGTATCGAAGGGCCTTCTCGAATTCGGCCTTCAGAAAGGCGACAGGGTCGCTATTTATTCGCCAAACAGGCCGGAATGGACAATTTGCGATTACGGCATCCTGGGCATAGAGGGCGTCACTGTGCCAATCTATGCGACAAACATATCACCCCAGGCAGAATACATCATTAATAACGCCGAAATCCAAATTCTCTTCGTAGGCGGCGAATTTCAATATGAGAACGCGAAGCTCTTTTTCGGTGCAAACAAGTTTCTCAAAAAGATCATAGTGTTTGATGAGACCGTGTCCATCGATGCGACCGGAGACATTATGCACTTCAGCGAATTTCTCAGAATTGGACGTGAATCGAAAAAAGATGAGCAGGTGCGCGAGGCGCTTGCACAGGCATCCAGCGAAGATCTCGCGACGATCATCTATACATCCGGAACGACCGGCGACCCCAAAGGGGTGATGTTGACGCATGCAAATTTCTTCAGTCAGGTTGAATCGCTCAATCCACGCTTCGATCTCGGAGAAAACGACATAGAGCTGTGCTTTCTGCCGCTATCCCACGCATACCAGAAATCATCGTGCTACTGGGTGCAATCCAACGGGGCAACGATTTATTATTGCGAAGACCCGAAAAAAATACTCGAATATTTTCAGGAGGCAAAACCCACCTACATGGTCGGCGTACCGCGCCTCTATGAAAAGATGTATTCCGCCATTCACGAGCGATTGCAGCAAGCATCCGGGCTTAAACAGAAAATGTTCCACTGGGCGGTGGAAACCGGGAAGCGCTACAATTACAAAAAATTCCGCAATGCATTCATCGGCCTCATCCTCGCGATGAAGTACCGCATTGCCTATAAACTTGTGCTTGGAAAAATCGGCGCACTCCTCGGCGGCAGGCTGAATTTTTTCTCGGCCGGCGGTGCCCCGCTTTCACATGAAATAGAAGAATTCTTCTTTGCAGCCGGAATTTTTATCGCACAGGGGTATGGGCTCACTGAAACCTCCCCTGTCATTACCGCAAACTGCCCTGCATCGTTCAGGTTCGGATCGGTGGGAACGCCACTCTCGATCTGCACCGTAAAAATCGCCGAAGACGGCGAAATACTCGTGAAAGGCAGCAACGTTACCCAGGGCTATTACAAAAAGGCGGAGCAAACAGCGGAGGCGTTTACGCAAGATGGCTGGTTTAAAACAGGTGATATTGGCCGTCTCGATGACGAGGGATTCCTTTATATTACCGACAGAAAAAAAGACATCATCGTTACCGCAAACGGCAAAAACGTCGCCCCGCAGAATATCGAATCAATGATCGGCAAGGATTTTTATATCGAGCAGATCGCGATCATTGGCGACAGGCGCAAATATCTTTCAGCGCTGATAGTGCCATCGTTTGAGGCGCTTGAGGAATATGCCAGATCAAAAGAAATCAGCTTTACAAGCAGGGATGACCTCATTAAAAACATCCAAATAATCGATTTCTACCGCCAGCGGATAGACTCGCATTCCGCGGAACTGGCCAATTACGAAAGAATCGTTGAATTCACACTCATGAGCAGGGAATTCACCCAGGAGGCCGGGGAGATAACGCCCACGATGAAAATCAAGCGCAGAGGAATTGAAAAGAATTATAAGGACATCATCGAAAAAATGTACCATTAATAATTTATATTGCCCGGCAGGCGGATTTAGGGACTGCCTGCCGGCAGTTTCGGCAGTTTAGGGGTCAGAGCATTATGGAAATAAGCACAAACCTCGTGTGTTTTCATGTCTTCAGATCACTATAGATAAATTCTCGTTATTATAGCAGCATGATATCCACCGTTATATCAAACAAAAGGGTCAGAGCCTTCTTACCTGCTTTAATGGTGAGACAACAGCAGACAGTTACAGGGTCACCTTGTATTTCGTATGTGCTTCAACAGGCAGTGGGCAAGTGTGCCATGCAGGTATGCATAATATAATTCCTGCAGGAATTCATCGCTATTAACGATAGTCTTGAGTATTTGGCCTCTTTGTGATGAATTTAGATGTGAAAAAGCCGCGTTATCCAACAAAAGCCGCCTGGCAGCCTTGAGCGCATCAAGCAAACCATCGATATTTTTCGGTGCTGCCTGTTCGAGTGTACGCCGCAACCTGGCCGCAAGAGCCGGAGATGTACCGCTTGTCGATACTGCGAGGATAAAATCACCCCTGCGCGCGAATGAAGGAAGAAAAAAAGAGCAGTTTGGCGGATCGTCGGCTGCATTAATAAAAATTCCGCAGGATTCCGCATCCTCAAAGACCTGCCGGTTGACCACATGGCTATCAGTACACGAAAAAACCAACACCGCACCGTCAAGATCACCAGCGCGATAAGGACGTTGTTCCAGCACAATTCGATCTTGTTTCAGGGTCAGAGCTTTAAGCTCAGGATGCACCTCCGGCGCAATGACAGTAATCCGAGCACCTGTATCAAGAAGATCGCGCACTTTACGGAGGGCAACCAATCCTCCTCCCACGACAACGGCAGTTCTGTTGTTTAGATTTAAAAGTATCGGATATAATGCCATATCATTACAATCTTGACTTGTTTTATCCTGTTTGATTCCCTTCTTATAATTACAGTAATTACAGCAACAGACATGTCAATTTTTTTTCACCTGCCGCCATCTATCAAGCAGGCAGGCTCTGACCCTCTGCCTTGCCTATTATAGACACAAGAGACGCTCCCGGTAGAGATCTTCATATGCAAGAAACCGCTTTACCCGTTCCTCAAAATTCTTTCCAAGATTCAAAAAATACTTGTGAATTGTAATCGTAACTTTCGGCGTATAATCTTTTTCCAGAAATACCTTGAGTGTACCATACTCAGATTCTCTGGGATCTCGAAGTACGCGTTTCCTCACTGGATTGTAGGCAATATACCACAACAGCCAGAAAAAATAGTTTTCCGGATCATCCGATTCCTCAATGATTGTACACTTGAATCGTTCGTTCCAGAAGGCGCCCGTTCTGCCTGTTAGCCGATTATATCTTTCTGCAATGCGCGCTTTTATATACTGCATTATCCGGGAAATTGTTTCCCCACTTTCAGTTGTCTTGATTATGAAATGGAAGTGATTTTCAACGAATTCCACCTGGATCAGCTCAAAATCATATTTGTCCAATGCCTTCGTGATAACATCTATCGCCATATCTTTTACATATCGCGGCGACAATAAATCACGCAACTCGATACAACGGGAGTAACAGTGATAGGTTACATCGGGGATGCACTTTCTTAACGGTCTTGGCATACCAAGCTCCTTCGCATGTCATATATTGTACCTATCCCATATACGATTCAACTCCATGGTTTATTAAACAAATATGCTCTGACCCCAAAAAATGTTTCATACTCAGGCAGAAACATTATCCAATTAAAGCATATGCTCTGACCCCTTAAGCTCGCCTCGTCAGCGCTGCAGCTCTTTCGGCATCGGGAACTCCTCACCCCGCCCGGCAAGCTCACGACGTTTCTCACTGTCAAGACCGATTTCCTCATCGGTAATATAACACTGCGGATCGGGCGCCCACGGATCATTGTACGCGCGAAACGCACGCACGCGCATCGCCCCATTGCAAAGATCGCGATAACCGCACAGGCGGCACCGCCCCTTGATAAATTCCGATTTTCGTTTGAGCCCCTTCATGAGGGGATCGCTTTCGTCCATCCAGATATCACCGAAAAAGCGCTCCCGCACATTGCCGAGTGTGTAATCCTGCCAGAACTGATCGGGATGCACGTTGCCGACAAAATCGACATTGGCGATTCCGACGCCCGTCGAATGCGCGCCACCGCCGTTCCATTTCAGCAGATCATACACCTGGCGCGCCTTTTCAGGATGAGAATCCTTTAATTTGAGATAAATATAGACGCCATCGGCATGATTGTCAACCGTCAGTATGTTGATGTCGAGTCCCCGGTCAAAATAGTCTTTTGTCCGCGCAAGGATTATATCCATTGCCGCGCGCGACTCGGTATGCGTCAGATCGTCGGCGTGGATCTTTCCGCCGCGCCCCGAATACACCAAATGGTAAAAACACGCGCGGTTAATCTTTTCCCGTTCGATAAAATCGAATATCCTGTCAAGGTCTTCGTAATTACGCCTCGTCAGCGTCAGCCGCAATCCCACGCGCTGGCCGACCGCGACGCACTGCTCGAATCCCCGCATGGCGCGGCTGTACGCTCCCCTGACGCCCCTGAACTGGTCGTTGACATCCTCCATACCGTCCAGACTTATACCCACATACACCACGCCAGCGTCTTTGATATTCCTCGCCGCCTCACGGTCGATCAGTGTGCCGTTGGTCGAAATTACAGGCCGTATCTCTTTTTTCGCGGCGCGCTCGATAAGAGTAAAAAGGTCCTTTCGCATGAGCGGCTCCCCGCCCGAAAAAAGCAGCGACGGAATTCTGAACGTCGCAAGATCGTCAATAAGCTTGAAACCCTCGGCTGTATCAAGCTCACCCCCGTATGCTCGATTATCCGAGTCAGTGTAGCAGTGCACGCACTTGAGGTTACAGGTGCGCGTTGTACTCCACACGACGATGGGGCGCCGCTCGCTTGCGAGCACCTCTCGCCGGTGCGGCGCGTTCCCGTGCGTATCGGCAACTGCCTCGGTTCCGTACCGAAGACCGTCACCGGTCGACATTCCTTCGCAATAGAGTTTTCCTATGTCAATCATCGCTGTA
>DHPI01000048.1:0-789 GCA_002407865.1 Spirochaetia bacterium UBA5368 | reverse complement strand
TTCTCCAATCGGCGGCGCGGCATATGCGCCCGCCTGCATCAATGCAATAATTCTATTATAAATAAGCGCCGTTCCATTCGCCGAATGCCGGGGAAAAATACGTGACTCGCTTTTTCTTGAATTCCTTCAGGCTTTTCAAAACAAGGTAATCGCGTATCCCGGACTGCGCTTCGAGATCGCCGATAATCTTCCGCAGCTCATCGTCGGTGCGCGCGTGAATCATGGCAAAAAGCGGATAGTCCCATCTTCCCGGATACAGCGTGCGCGTATACAGGTGGGAAATCCCAGGGTGTGATGAAAAAATATGCATCACATCCTCTTCACGGTGCGCATCATCAAACTTCCACGCCGTCATAGCGTTGGCGGTATATCCCGCGTTGTAGTGCTTCAGCACCGCCGCGTATCTGCGCATAACGTCACGGCGCTTCAGATCGAGCCCGGCGCTGATAAGATCATCGCCGCTCATCCCGCCGCCATATTTCATGCCAATCATATGAAAGGGGCGGCTTTCAATCGGGAGATCGGTTTGCAGCAATAGCACGGCCCGCCGCATCTCATCTGTCACCTCGTCGGATGAATCGTTATGTGATATATGACGGACGGCGCATGACGTTTCTTCCGAAGCATCGTCGTCATCATCGTCCGCGTCATCGCCCATCTTCAGCATAAATCCGATCTTGTACAGCGTTTCATTGCGCAAGATCAAGTGATCCGCGGCACCGCACATGCGGGCAAGCGTCGCGGCGGTCCGGGTGAGCAATTCGGCGCTTTCCGCGGAAAGCGTAAACC
>DHPI01000014.1:12220-12424 GCA_002407865.1 Spirochaetia bacterium UBA5368 | reverse complement strand
GGAAAGCGGCCGGCGGCATACATGCTTGGCATCCGAGGATACGAATGGGATCCGGGAATAGGATTGACGGCAATGGCGAAAAGCAACCTGAAAAAAGCGTTTGACTTTATAAATGCTTTATTAAATGATTCTTCAACCGACGCACTGGAGAGGGCTGTAGAAAAATACTCCGGATGTGTTACATGCTGATATTACAATATTATA
>DHPI01000014.1:11636-12104 GCA_002407865.1 Spirochaetia bacterium UBA5368 | reverse complement strand
TGCTGATATTACAATATTATAAAATTGAGGAGAAGACTTATGGCGGGAAAAAAACTGATACTTGTTATAGACGACGATCCGGATATTCTTGATTCTATAAGTGCGATACTCAAGGGAGAAGGATTTGATACAGCTACCGCTATGAGCGGTGAAGAAGGGATTGAATCTTTAAAAAAGATAAAGCCCGATCTTATTCTGTGCGACATGATGATGGAGAGGATTGACGCGGGTACGAAAGTAGCCCAGGAGATTCAGAAGAAGTCGGCAAACATCCCGATCTATCTGCTCAGCAGCATCGGTTCGGCGACTGCCTCAAATATTGAAATTGATAAGCTTGGTTTCGATGGTGTTTTTCAGAAACCGGTATCTCCGTCTTCACTGATTTCAACAATTAAGAAAGCGCTCAAAATGTAGTATTCTGCACATGACCTGAAGACTATACAGGGCGGGGGTGTATACACCCCCGCC
>DHPI01000014.1:10535-11501 GCA_002407865.1 Spirochaetia bacterium UBA5368 | reverse complement strand
GGCGGGGGTGTATACACCCCCGCCTTATTGTTTGTGTTGATAATGTGGCGAATGCGCATACTTTGGTGTGAAATTCATTATCATTACTGTTTATTGGTTGAATAATTTATTTATTATGTAAGTATACGAAATACTGCGTAACGAATATTTGTAACTGAATGATGGAGGCATGCATGCGCAATTTACTGATTCTGCTTTCTGTGATGCTGATGCTGGCGGCCGCTCTGCCTCTTTATGCGGCGTGTGAAAGCGGTGATTGTAAAAATGGCGAAGGGACATATGTATGGCCGAACGGCATGAAATATACTGGTCAGTACAAGAATGGAAAGATGGACGGATTCGGCACATTTACATGGCCGTCAGGCGATACCTATACGGGGCAGTGGAAGAACAACATGAAAGAAGGGGAAGGAACATATATATATCATACCGGTGACAGGTATGACGGCGAATGGAAACACGACAAAAAGAACGGGAAAGGTACGGTGACGCTTCCCAATGGAACGAAGTTCACCGGCCAGTGGAGGGACGGCGAACTTGTCGGGAATTAGATCAATGTAATCCTGTTTTTATGGCATTCTTTCACCATTTCTTCCGGCCATATGCTCGATTGTATTTCGCCGATATGCGCCTTCCTGAGGAAAAACATGCACAGGCGTGATTGGCCGATGCCGCCTCCTATCGATAACGGAAGTTCGTTATTCAGCAATCGTGTATGGAAATAAAGCGATTTTCGATGCTCCATATTGCTGATTTCGAGCTGCCGGAGCAGTGAATTTTTGTCAACGCGTATCCCCATGGAAGAAATTTCAAGCGCGTTTTGCAGTACTGGATTCCAAACCAGTATATCGCCGTTTAATCCTTTATATCCATCGTCGTTGTCGGTGCTCCAATCATCATAATCGGGCGCCCTTCCGTCGTGAATCGTTCCGTTTGACAACTTGCCGCCTATTCCAATAATGAAAA
>DHPI01000014.1:0-10409 GCA_002407865.1 Spirochaetia bacterium UBA5368 | reverse complement strand
TGCCGCCTATTCCAATAATGAAAACCGCGCCGTGTTCACGAGCGGCCATGTGCTCCCTTTCGTAAGGCAAAAGGTCGGGATACCTGGCGAGCAATTCTTCGGAATGGAAAAATGTTATATCGTTCGGTAATACCGGTGTAATGTCATGAAAATGTTCGTGTATTATGAATTCGGTTCTTTTCATGACGGCATATATGCTTCGGACTATTTGCTTCAGAAATCCGACGTTCCTTTCATTCTCGTTTATTACGCGCTCCCAATCCCATTGATCGACATACAGTGAATGAATGTTATCGAGCGTTTCATCGGGACGAATCGCGTTCATATCGGTATAGATTCCGTATCCATGTTCAATCTCGTAATCCGCAAGCACCATTCGCTTCCATTTTGCGAGCGAATGCACGACTTCCGCGACCGAATCGCCCATATCTTTTATTGGAAATGCGACAGGGCGCTCGATACCGTTTAAATCATCGTTGATGCCGGTGCCTCTCAGCACGAATAATGGCGCGGTGACACGACGGAGCCGCAGTTCGGATGAAAGATTCAGTTCGAAAAAATCCTTTATAAGTTTGATCGCATTTTCCGTCTGTTTCAGGTTTAATAGCGGTGTGTAGTCAGGTGGACATTGCAGTTTCATAATTCTATTTTGCCTTGCTAAAATGTAATGTACGCTGTCATTTGCATACGCCATGGCAGCATAGCAGTTTAGGATAACGCAGCACAATATTGTATTTCTTTGCAGAAAGTCAATAGATTAATTTACATGACAGCGCTGACGACGCGCAATCAACGCCATGCACTGCTGTTGCAACAGTGCATGGCGTGCGTGTGTGGCCGATAAAATTTTGCGCGGGTATCACCGTGGAATGTATCCAGCTTCTTTTACTATATTCTGTCCCTTGGGGCTGAGCAAAAATTTTATAAATTCGCGGGTTTCCTTCGATGCGCTTTTTCTGTTGATGTACATATAAAGCTTACGGGATATAGGATATTTTCCTGACTTTCCGTTTTGGATGGTTCCTTCGACATTATTTACCTTAAGCGCTTTGACGCTTTTATTGAGATAGCCGTATCCGATGTAACCGATGGCTTTGCGATTACCTGCGACAGTCGAGACTACCTGGCCGTTCGATGCCTGGAGAAGCGCGTCCGGACGAACATTGACTTTTCCCATCACGTGTTCGTACCAGTATTCATGGGTGCCCGAGCTCGTGTCTCTGGACAGCACAATGATCTTTTCGTTCGGACCGCCGACCTCACTCCAGTTTTTTATCGAGCCTTCGTAAATCGCCTTTAACTGATCCATGGTGAGATTTGTGACAGGGTTTGACAGATGCACAATCGGCACGATCATATCGTACGCGACGGCTATTTCCTCAACTGTTATTCCCTTCAATTTGGAACGTTCTATTTCATTCGGCTTGATTTCCCTGGATGAGTTTGCAATATCGGTACCCCCATCGAGCAGGGCCTTGATTCCGTTCCCTGATCCGCTCCCTTCGAGGGAAATCGAAATATTTCTATTAATTTTTCTGTATTCCTCGATGGCTTTCTGCGTGATGGGCAAAACGGTTGTTGACCCCTTGATTACGATTTTTCCTTTTTCGGCGGAATATGCGGTGCCCAGGGCGCAGAATGAAATTACCGTGACGCCGATGAAAATCTTTTTCCAGTGTAGTGTTTTCATTATAGGGTAATCCTCCCTTCTCTATGATTGCGATTGTAAACCATCAATCGCTTTTGCGTAACATCAGATATTATGTAATGAGATAATGTTAAATTTAAATAAAGGCGTTATCAATACATTGTGAAATTATGTGTGTGGGATATTGTGTATCCCGCTTTCAAATATGGATAAAGCGTCAATTGCAGATGCACGATAACTATAATCGGTTTATGACAGTATTGATGAAATATATACAAATCCTTTATATTTTCTTTATATGATGTACGGTTATTACCTGTGAAATGGTGCGGCAACGGATAAAAAGTATGACCTCACGGTTTACCCTAAGTATACTGATAGACGGAATTCTGGGCAAAATATTCTTTGTCATTGGATTTGTCTGTCTTTTTGTTCTGCTGTTGATAATGCTGTTCCTCTTTAAAGAAGGGGTGCCGATTTTCAAAAACGTGAGCGTCGGCGATTTTGTTTTTGGCGCCCGATGGTATCCCACGAGCGAGATTCCACAATTCGGGATATTTCCTTTAATTGTCGCTTCGCTGCTTATTACGATTCTGGCGTCGGTAATTTCCGTGCCGCTCAGCCTGGCAATCGCGGTGTATCTTTCAAACATAGCCGCGCCCGCGACGCGGGAGATTATCAAACCGATGATAGAGCTTATCGCATCATTGCCGTCTGTGATAATCAGTTTCTTTGGGATGGTTGTAATAGCGCCGTTTTTACAGGAAAAATTCGACCTTGATACGGGATTAAATCTTTTCAACGCGTCGCTTATGCTGGCTTTCATGGCGGTGCCGACTATCGCGAGTATTTCCGAGGATGCGCTGTCGTCGGTGCCGGTATCGTTGAAGGAAGCCTCATATGCCCTCGGTGCAAACCGCTGGCAGACGATAATGTATATTACCATTCCGGCTGCGCTTTCCGGAATATGGGCGGCGATAATACTCGGCATATCGCGTGTTATTGGGGAAACAATGGTAGTACTGATGGTTGCCGGCGGTGCGGCGGTGGTTCCGCAATCGATTTTTGATCCGGTACGTCCCCTTACCAGTAACATTGCCGCGGAGATGGCCGAAGCGCCGTTCCAGAGTCTTCATTACCACGCACTGTTTGCTATCGGTATTATGCTTTTTGTAATAACGTTTATATTTAATATTCTCGCTGATTATCTTTCGAATAAATACAAATTCAAGAGCTGATGGGGTATGCAGCGTGCACTGAAACATACAACACGCATTAATACCAGGAAACGGCCATGGTGAAATCTGCGTTGGTACTGGAAAAAGCGATGTTTGTCACGGTGAGGGTCCTTTCTTTCATCGTGCTGGCGTTTCTCCTTGTTATAGTGCTGTATATTTTCCAGAAGGGGTATACGGCCCTGTCGTGGGATTTCATTACACAGATGCCGAAAAATGAAATGACCGAGGGGGGGATATTCCCGGCGCTGCTCGGCACGCTGTATCTCATGATAGGATCGTCGCTGGTTTCTATTCCGATCGGAATAATTACCGCAATATACCTGCATGAATATGTCGGTAATCCGGCGCTGGTGAAATTAATCCGGCTTGGCGTCAATAATCTCGCGGGGGTGCCTTCGGTTGTGCTCGGCTTGTTCGGCCTCAGCCTTTTCGTTGTCTACTTTGATTTTGGCACATCGGTTCTGTCGGGCTCATTGACGCTCGGCGTGATGAACCTTCCGGTTATTATTCGCTCAACTGAGGAAGCGCTGATAACCGTCCCCCCCACATATCGCGAAGCGTCGATATCCCTCGGCGCGACGAAATGGCAGACCATATTCAAAATAGTGCTGCCCAATGCGCTGCCAGGCATTCTGACGGGAATTATGCTGTCGCTCGGCAGGGCCGCGGGCGAAACGGCGCCTATTATGTTTACCGCGGCGACCTTTTATACGCCCGATCTTCCGCATTCAATTTTCGATGAGGTTATGGCGCTTCCGTACCACATATACGTCATGGCGACGGCCGGAACGCACATTGCCGAAACGCGTCATATACAGTACGGTACGGCGATTATTCTGATATGTATGGTGTTTCTGCTGAATATTGGGGGCCTTGTTATGCGGTATCGGTTCAGGAAAAAGTTATTGGGAAAATGATGGTGCTTGCGCAATGGAAGAAAAAATTAAGGTCAATGCTCTGACATT
The DNA here is from genome assembly GCA_002407865.1 of Spirochaetia bacterium UBA5368. Taxonomy (GTDB): domain Bacteria; phylum Spirochaetota; class UBA4802; order UBA4802; family UBA5368; genus UBA5368. The sequence goes on along the minus strand of DHPI01000014.1, from coordinate 6,558 downwards.
TTATTATAATACGAAGGCGGCGATATGCGGCATTACGCTGCCGATGTATAAAAACACGGTTACCGCGCTGATTGGCCCGTCAGGCTGCGGGAAGTCGACATTCATACGATGTATAAACAGAATGAACGATATTATTCCGAACACATCGGTCGATGGCGAAATACTCATCGATGGCGTCAATATCTACGAACCCCGCTACGATGTTACGGGCCTCCGCCGAAGGGTAGGCATGGTATTTCAAAAATCGAATCCATTTCCGAAATCGATCTTTGAAAACATCGCGTACGGTCTTAAAATAAACGGCGTGCGTAACAGGTATGATATTGAAGGAATTGTGGAAAATTCACTGAAAAGCACGGCGCTCTGGGACGAGGTTAAGGACAGGTTGAACGAATCCGCGCTGGGATTGTCAGGCGGACAGCAGCAGCGGTTGTGTATAGCGCGGACAATCGCGGTACAGCCCGAAATAATTCTCATGGACGAGCCAGCGTCGGCCCTTGATCCAATCTCGACGATGAAAATCGAAGAACTTATTCAGGACCTTAAACACAACTATACCATCGTCATTGTGACGCACAACATGCAGCAGGCGGCGAGGGTAAGCGATTATACGGCGTTTTTCTATATGGGAGAGCTGATCGAATTAAACAAAACGGAAACGATATTCACGAAGCCTGAGAAAAAAATGACTGAAAATTACATAACTGGAAAATTCGGTTAAGAGGGGGGGCGTATGTCGACTCATCTGGAAAACGATCTCGAAAATGTTAAACTGAAAATGTTCGAGATGGCCGACATGGCTATCGATGCGATACGCATGTCGGTCGAGTCATTGAAAAAATCGGATGTTGCAACAGCCGAGCAGGTGATTCAGAACGATACATATCTTGACAAAATGGAGATTATGATCGACGATGCGTGCATTAAGCTTCTGGTTACGCGCCAGCCCGCGGCCGGCGACCTGCGCCTTGTGCTTGCGGTGCTGAAAATAAATACGGACCTCGAGCGGATCGGTGATCTTGCGACCAATATCGCGAAAGAAACAATACGGTGCGACGGCAGAACGCCGTTGAAGCCGCTTGTCGATATCCCAAGAATGGGGGGTATCTGTATCGAGATGCTTAAAGATGCGCTTCAGGCAATAAGCACCAGGGATGTCGCCAGGGCCCAGCGTGTTATTGAGACCGATACGGAAATCGACTATCTGAACATGCAGATATACAGGGAGCTTTTTTCGTATATGGCGGAAAATCCCCACACAATCACCCAGGCGATGGGTTTGATCATGGTTTCAAAAGCGCTCGAACGCATCGGCGATCATGCGACAAACATCGCGGAGCGGGCAATTTATTATATTCAGGGGGAAGACGTGCGGCACCAGCTATGATCATGAAAAAGAAAATATTTGTCATCGACGATGAAAAGGATATTCAGGATATTTTACGCATAAACCTGGAGCATAATAATTATGAGGTATATACGTATTCTTCAGCGGAAGAGGCGCGGGAAAGCCTGAAGAAAAATATCCCCGACCTGATTCTGCTCGATGTCATGATGGAAGGAACGGATGGGTTTGAATTCTGCAAATTTCTTCGCATGGCCCCCGACTATGCGGGTATACCTGTAATATTTCTCACCGCGAGAACGGAAGAATTCGATACGGTGCTTGGCCTTGAGCTGGGCGGCGATGATTATATTACAAAGCCGTTCAGTATAAAAGAAATTCTTTCCCGCATAAAAGCCGTTTTGCGTAGAATGGAAAGGGGGCAGGCTGCGGCGGAACCGGCCAAAATATCGTACAGGGGCATCGAATTGTTTCCCGAACAATATGCCCTTCGTGTCGATGGAAAAAACGTGAAGCTCACGAAAACCGAGTTTGATATCCTGTTGCTGTTGTTGAAGCACCCAGGGAAAATATTTTCCCGCGACAATCTCATCGACAGCATACGCGGGGACAATGTGTATATCATCGACAGAACAATAGACGTGCACATTATGAACATCAGAAAAAAGCTTGGCACTTACAAAGACATTATCTGTACGTATTCGGGCGTCGGATACGGATTTTTCGATGAATAACGGTGCGGCTGCCGAATGCTGAAAAAAATCACCAACAAGATAACCGTTTCGTATGCGATTCTTATATCGTTGCTGATCGTCTTTCTGCTGTTGTTTTTTACCGACCTTGTGCGGAAATCACACCTTGCGATTATTAAATCTGAAATGAACGAAAAAATCAGGGTGGCGGAACTGATGTTGCGGGAAAAAAAGCCAGCAGCAGTTCTCTATCCGTCTGCGAAGGATATTACGGAGCTTGCGGATATTCTGCACGTGCGCCTGACGCTCGTTGGTTTTAACGGTAGAATAATCGGGGACTCGTCGGTCGGCGATCTGTCGCATCTTGATAATCACCTGTACAGGATTGAAATAAAGGAGGCGCTCGGCGCGGGGTTTGGGGAAAGCATCCGGTACAGCAATACGCTTATGGCCGATATGTTCTATTTCGCGAAAAAAACGCCGCACTATATCATACGCATTGCGAGGCCGCTGAAAGAAATCGACGATAGCGAAAAAACGGTAAAATCGGCGATATTGCTGATGGGGTTGATTCTGATGACAGTCGCCGTCGCAGTTAACATTGTCATTTCGCGAAGCATCACGCGGCCGATCAATACGACAATCCACTTTGCGACGCATTTTGCGCATGGCGATCTTGGAGAAAGAATTCTCAAGTACAGTAATGATGAGATAGGGACGCTCCAGCGGTCGCTTAACAGTATGGCGGATTCGCTTGTTGAAAAAATCACAGCCATGATGATCGAGCAAAGCAAACTCGAGCTTATCATCAATACGATAAATGAAGGAATTGCCGTGATTGGCAGGGATAAAAAGATGCAGCTCGCGAACGAGGGCTTCAAATCATTGTTTAATATCGACTATGATTGCAGAAAGATGATATATTATGAAGTCATTCGAAGCAGCACGCTGAATTCGCATATTGAGAAATGCTTCGCGACTGAAACTTCGGTGAACATTGAAGATGAACTCGTACCCGATGTGATCTGTGACACGTACATAAAACCTGTAAAAGAAGACGGACATATACAGGGTATTCTTGTCGTAATTCACGATATAACCGAGAAGAAACGCCTCGATCAGATGAAAACAGAACTCGTGGGAAATCTTTCGCACGAACTGAAAACGCCTGTTGCAATCATAAAGGGGTATCTCGAAACGATGAATGAGTTTATAGAGCAGCCGGAATTATGCCGTGAGTATATCAGGAGCGCGCTTATTAATGTAGACCGGCAGGATCATATAATAAACGATATGATAAAGCTGAATATGATTGAAACATATATGCATTTCCCCATGTTCGAGGAGATACATATCCGCGATATAATCAACAACTGTACAGGCCTTCTTTCATCCAAAATATCAGAGAAGGGGATTGAACTTATACGCAAGCTGGATTCGCTTCCGGAAAAGCTTTCCGGCAACAGGTTCCTCACGGAAGAGATATTTTTTAATATAATCGATAACGCAATAAACTACAACAAGCCTGACGGCAAAATACGAATCACTTCCGACGTAATGCCTCATACGATTACTGTCGCAATTCGGGATACCGGCATCGGCATCCCGAAGGAGTCAATTGGGCGGATTTTCGAGAGGTTTTACCGCGTCAACAAGAGCCGTTCACGCGAAACGGGCGGCACGGGACTCGGGCTGTCCATAGTACGACACGCTGCCATCCTGTTGAACTGGGATATATCCGTTACGTCGGATATATCAGGAACTGAATTTCGCATTCAAATACCCTGTTGACGCGATATGCCTCTCTACTAAATTCAGCCGATCCGTTTCGCGTCGAGTGTCAGCATAGTACTGAAGTAGGGATATGCTATACTGATGAGCAATTTTACGCGTTCGGCAATAATATCATGTTCGAAGATACATGCGTTTTGTGCGACAAAGCGGCGACGTGACATGAAATATGACAGAGTGCCTATATAATGTATGTTAATAAATGATGAAGAGATTGTCTCGCTTTTAGTGGAAATTCTTTAGCGGTGTAGAACTCGAACATATCCTTAACTCACCTCCCTGTCAAGCTGATTACGTTTCTCAGCTATAATCAATTCCATATTATTGACCAGTGCGATAATCCCCAGGGCGCCACGAACCCTATGCATCCTTTCCTCCGCTTGTAAAATTGCGGCGGCACGCCAACGTTTCTTCATGTTGCCATCGCGCCACTTCTTCACACGACGCGCAAAGCGCTCAAGAGGAGGGTGTAAAAAAGATTGTGTAAATGGCCATATTAAATACCTTATGGAGAGGGAAAAAGATGGCCAAAGAGAAAGACGATTTAATCGAGAAGCTGCTTGAAGATATTGATTTCAGGAAGCTTAAACCTGAACAGATCACTGGTGAAAGCGGACTGCTCAAACAGCTGACCAGGCGATTGGTTGAAAAAGCCATGAATGCCGGAGTCTTTATTAACCCGGCATTTGGTGTCTTTAGAGGCTGTTAACCATACTGCAGTTTCGCAAGTTTCCTGAAATTGTGCACAATGCAGACGATAGTCCAGATAGTATTGACCTTTGTAAAGTCCCCTGTGGTAAAATCTTCTGAATTTTTGGTACTTTTTTATTTCACCGAAGATATGTTCAATGATGCATGACTGTTGATTGTATACTGCTTTTCCTCCGGGGCTCCGGGTTTGTCTCTCATCCTGCCCCTTGCGAGCTGTGAATCGAAGTATTCTCTTTTCACATTGAACCACTTACTTTTGCCGGTTTTAAAACTGGTATGACATTTATTTTTGAACCCGCAATTGGCACAGTAAGTGGAAGGAATATAAAACCTGTAGAAGAAATTTCCGTGGTCGTGAACAGCATCACCTGTCTCTGTTGTGAAACCGCCAGGGCATGTGAGTGTTTTGCGGTTATCATCCGTAGAGAGTATACAATCTTTTGATGTTATACGGTCAGCGGTTTTACGTTTCTTCTGCACCCCTCCATCGAGTTTACCTTCAGGAAGGTAGAGGTCGATATTATTCTCTTCCGCGTACTCGATGTTTTTAGATGAAAAATAACCTGCGTCAGCAACTATCTTCATTTTGAGCTGATATTTCTTGAGCTCATCAATCATCGGGACAAGCTGAGTCCTGTCGCTGGCACTGTTAGTCACATTACACCCGATTATCAGGCTGTTCTCTTTGTCAGCAGCAGTCTGGCAGTTATATCCTATATATATTTTACCCTGGTCTTTCACGAGCCTGGCGTCACGATCTGTAAGATTGATTTTTGTGTTTTCATCTTCAACTGCCGAATTCTTCGTTTCCTCAAGAAAAGAATTAATTCTCTGAAGATTGTATTTCCATCGATTGAGCTTCTTATCCTGATTCGCAGTGCTCTTATTCGTTTCATTCATGAGCCTGGATATATTCTTCTCTATGCGATTCTTCTGCTCTATGAACTCCTTAATGTTTCCGGTAAATTCTTTAGATCCGTAACCGTGAATTTTAGTTCCATTGCAGCAACGAGCGGATTATTATTTTTTGATTTCGGCCGGATTTATCTGTATAAAGAATGTCTGTTCTGTGAAGTAGTTATGGTAACGTGTTTTCATATCAACATCCTTGTATAAAAAAGATATTGATATTTTATTGAATACATCAGAATGTAAATTAATTATTTTTGCGACAAACTCAAAGCATAACCGCTTCGTCGCTACGCTCCTCGGCCTTTGGCACATTTGCCTCCGCTGCTCTACGGCAAACGTCGGTTATGCTTGGTCGTTGTGCGCCATTATTTTAATCTTGAGAGGTATAAAAATGAAAATTTTTAAAATTGTTTTGGTAGTAATTGCTTTGTTTACACTAAATGTTCAACTTGTCCGGCATGGGTATGTTCGGTATTTTTATAATCATGAATCTGTATTAGATAAATATAATAAAAAGAATATTGATTACCAAATCGAAAAAATAGAATCTCTAGATGAGCTAACAAAAAAATATGATTTGCTAGATGAACAAATAAAAAAATTAGAGGAAGGGAAAACTCAGAAACAGATTAATGGAATAAAAAAGTCTGAAGATCCTTATTATTCACATAACAAAATTGAAAAAGCCATTACTGACTGGGAAGCTAAACAAGCTAAGATTAAGGAAATACGTATTTTTTGGTTTGCTGGTCTTGCTTTGATAATTATAGGGCTAATTGTTTATATTCGGATTGAACTTTGGGCTGGAATTGCATTTATTATTTCTGGGATTTCTGAAATGATTTGGTGGACAAGTCCTTCTTTTGTAGGTGAAGGAACTAGATCGGAATTTTTACGGCTTCTAAATACTAAGCTTCTATATACAGCCTTAACTTTAGTTCTTGTTTTGCTCTTATGGTATATTGATAAAAAGATTTATAAAAAATTAAAATAACGGCGCACAACAGCGGGTACGCGGCTTCGCTCCCTGTCGGTCGCTACGCCCAAATTGCTGCACCTCTGGTAAAAGAAGCTTGTCGTATCGTTTGAACGGATGTATAAAGACAA
>DHPI01000007.1:84840-84997 GCA_002407865.1 Spirochaetia bacterium UBA5368 | reverse complement strand
GCTTTTGTGGATGAAGTCGCACGTGGAGGGTATGCGCATGCTCGCGTATTATGCCGCGTACAACATCGACATGTCACAGTTGCGTGAAGGCGACGAGGCGCGGGATGCGGAGGCGCTTGTCGATTTTCTCATTCCGATCTGCAAGGCGGGGTGCACC
>DHPI01000007.1:81059-84718 GCA_002407865.1 Spirochaetia bacterium UBA5368 | reverse complement strand
CCGATCTGCAAGGCGGGGTGCACCGACACCGCAGTTCGCGTTACTTCGGAGGCGGTGCAGGTGCATGGCGGTTACGGCTACTGCGCCGAGTATCCGGTTGAACAGCTTTACCGTGATGCGCGGATAACGCCGATATGGGAGGGGACAAGCGGCATCCAGTCGATCGACCTTGTGATGCGCAAGCTCTTGCTGAACAAGGACCGGCGGTATTATGCGCTGTGGAAACGCAGGGTGGGGGATGCCGTCGCAGCGGCGCGCGGCGTCGTGGATGATGCGTACATAGCGCGCGTGGCTGATGGCCTTTCAAGGATGGAAAATGCCGTTATGCTGCTGGTGCGCCTTTATGAGGAGAAGCGTATGCGCGAGATTTATGCATGCGCGACGCCGTTTCAACAGGCGATGTTCATGATGTGCATGGCATGGATGCATTTGCGAAGCCTGACGATTGCGATGCCGCGCCTGCAAGAAATAATGAAGAAATACGCCGGGGGCGATCTCGATGGTTTGCTTGCGAACGATGACGAGGCGGCGTATTATCACGGCAGGGTGTTGGCCTCGCGGTTTTATCTCGGGACGGAGTTTCCAAAATTTGCGGGTATGATCGATGCGGTACTTTCTGATGAGTCGGCCGTAATCGACGCAGTGCCGCGCTCGTTTACAGGGGCGCCGTTCTGATGCGCGATTCGCGCCTTACTCGCCAGCGAGTTGTGCGGCGATATTTGCCGGGACATCGAATTCGAGCGTCTTGGTCTTGTACAGATTGCCGTATTGCAGTGAGATAAAATGAATATGCAGCTTTTTTTCGGCGATGATACTCCGAATGAGCTGCATGTGCCCCTGATTGACGCTGGATAAGATACAGCGCAGCGGTATCTGATCGCCGTTGTCGTCGAAAAGTATCAGCGTGATCCAGATGATGCCTTCCGACGTGTCGACGTGCCATCCATAGCGTGTATTTGAAAGAGGTTCGATATCGCAGTCGTTTCCGGTGAAGAAAGCTTCGGTTCTTGTTTCGTCGGATACCGCGAAAATGTAACCGCTGTCACAGAAATTTATATAAAAGTACTGTAGTATGCCGCTGTCGGGAAGTACTGCCCCGTATTCCACGCGGTCAAACTCATCCAGTAATGATGTCAAATTCCCGGCCACGTTGTTCTCCATCTACTCAGCATTTAATCAGGGATAACGAGCTGCCTTGATAGTTGAAAATCACCGATACAAGCGTGAACGCGAAATACGCAAGCAGCACGCTAAGCAGCACGATAAGGACTATCTGCATGCGGTCGATATACTTCTGGGGGAACGATTTTTGCATTTTATGGAAGACGTGGGCGATAAAAATAAGATAGCCCCCCAGTCCGGCGCAGGTCGCCATGATGAACGACAGCTTGATGCCGGGTGTGATCACCGTGAATAGCCCGAGATCGATGAAGAGTTTGAATCCTATAATCCACCATAGAATCATGCCGGGATTCGTCACTGCGATGGTGAATCCGGTGAGAAACGATATCCGTTTCTTGTATATCAGCGGGAACTCGCTTTTTTGAACGTTACACCTGTATTCCCTGATCGAATGAACGAGGAGAAACCCCAGCACGGCAATGCCCACGCCGTAGATGATGATTTGCGAATTCTTGTACAGCAAAAAATCCCCGAGACCGAAAAGGGTGAGAATTCCATAGATGAAATCAGATGTCGCCGAGCCGAGCGCAACAGCGATTGCGGGCATCAGGTGTCCGTTAATCGCTTTCTTTGCAACCTCCACTTGAACCGCACCGACTGGAATCGCGGAAAGGAACCCGATGAAAAGGCTGAATCCTATAAGCGTTGCATATTTTAGATAAATCGCATATCCCATAGACCGACTCGCAAGATTTTCTATGTAGCATTGCCGCGGCAAATGTGTCAAGAAAATATAAACAAATAAATGCTTTGCTGATTTCAAAATTGCACGGTTTAATTGGAGTAACGTGCCGCGGGTTTGTTACCGCGAAATTTGTACCTTTTGCGGAGGAACGGGCATTGTGCTTGATAGTATACAAATAACAATATAATGTATCGACAAGTAATACTACACATTGTATTTTTATGTGTTCTTTTCGGTGTGGTTCGGGAGGTGCCTATGGTTCCGAAAAAAAGGATGCGCGCCCGCGTAACGCCGGATGGAGTTGTCACGATCGAGAATTGATTATCCCGGCATATGCACGATTCCGTTGTGCAATTGCCGGAATAAAACGGCGCGCATATGGCGTGCCGCCCATCATTGCCCCGACTTCATATATCCCGGCACGGGAAAGGTGTACGGTTTTTTCGTGATCGGGTTTTCGAACACGACGCAGACCGTATCGAAGAGCCGCTCGATGATCCGGTAGTCGATAACCTCCGCCGGCGTTCCCGATGCGAACACCTCTCCGTTTTTCAACGCGACTATTCTATGGCAGTAATCCGACGCGATGTTGATGTCGTGCAGTACGGCAAGCACCGTTGTGCCTTTTTCGTTAAGTGAGTGCAGCAGATCCATTACGCCGACCGAATGGCTGATGTCGAGGTGCGATATCGGCTCGTCGAGCAGTATTACCCTGTCGCTCTGCGCGAGCGCGCGGGCGATGCAGACAAGCTGCAACTCGCCGCCGGAGAGCTGCATGAGGATGCGGTTGCGCAGGTGCGTTACCCCCGCGCGTTCCATGGCGTTTTCGATGATGCCGGTGTCGCCGGTGGTTTCAAGCGTGAAGGGACTCAGGTGCGGGAACCTGCCGAGCCGCACGAATTCGGTTACGCTGAAGGGCGGGATGTTTTCCATCGTCTGATGCACGACAGACACCTCACGCGCGAATGCCGCCGCGTCGATCGAGCAAAGCGGCGTTCCGTTGAAGCTGACAGCGCCCGATGATGGTATGATGTTGCCGGCGATTGTTTTCATGAGTGTGCTCTTCCCTGCGCCGTTCGGTCCGATGAGGGCGGTGAATTCCCCGGCACGGAAGGACAACGATATGTTTTTCAAAACATCCGCGCCGGGATAGCCGGCGCATACATCGCGAAGTTCGATCAGGTTCATGGCTTATTCCTCACTGTTACGGCCGATAAGCAGCAGGAAGAACAGTCCTCCCGCGAATCCTGTAATTACGCCTGCGGGAATTTCGTAGGGGAGCGCAACCGTCCTTCCCGCAGTATCGCACAACGTGAGAAATATCCCTCCGCCAAGGGCCGCCGACGGCATGAGACGCAGATGGTCCGCACCGAAGATGTTCCGGCAGATATGCGGAATGATAAGCCCCACGAATCCGATGACGCCGGCCAGCGATACCGATACCGCGGCCAGCAGCGAGGCCGACCAGAATATCGTGCGGACATCGGCGCCCGTTACCCCGAGGTTTTTCGCGAAATCCGCGCCGAACGAGAGAATGTTCAGGTGCCGGTGATACAGCATCGAGAATCCCATGAGGACGAGGCTGAAGGCCGCCATCTGCGGGAGCACTGCGTATCGCGCGATCGAGAAGTCGCCCATCAGCCACATGAGCGCCCTGTGCACCTGTTCGGCGCGGGAAAACGAGAAGATGAGAAGGACACCCGACGAGAGCACGAAACTGAGCGCGATGCCGCCGAGGATGAGCGAAGTTGTGCCGAAGCGGCGCTTCCTTGAGATGCCGTAGACTGCGGTG
>DHPI01000007.1:75560-80989 GCA_002407865.1 Spirochaetia bacterium UBA5368 | reverse complement strand
GTAGACTGCGGTGATGGCAAGGATGCTTCCGATGAATGCGAAGACCGCGATGAGCGGGTACGAGAGCGATAGCACAATAGCGATTGTCGCGCCGATGGCCGCGCCGCCCGATACGCCGACGGTGTATGGATCGGCAAGGGGATTGCGCATGAGCGACTGGAACATCACGCCGCTGACGGAGAGTGATGCGCCGACGATCATGGCCATCGCGATCCGCGGCAGGCGCAGTTTGCATACGATGAGCGATGCGACGGAATCGGACTGCTTGAAGAGCGCATGCAGCACCTCGCGCGGCGACAGCATCATCGATCCGAGCGCAAGCGATATGCCAAGCGCCAGGGCGCCCGCGATGATGAGCGCCGCAAATTTCAACGTGGCATGCGCCGGTTCAATCCGCATTGCGCAGCATGCTCCGTATCAGTTCTGTAGATTTCAAAAACATGTCGGGCGAGTAGAGGCCGATCATGTCGGGATCGATGTGGTATACGGCGCCGCGCCGGATTGCGGTGATGTGCGTAAACTTCCGCAATGTTTCGATAAAATAGCGGTCCGGCGCGGGAATAATCGAAATGATGATGTCGGGATTCAGCGTTACCAGGTATTCCGACGAAACGATCGGATAAGGGATGTCGAATGCGCCGAAGATATTTTCGCCGCCGGCCGCCTCGATGATCGTGCCGACAAACGACGCGCCGGCGGCTGCGATAAGCGGATTGTGCGACACAAAGAGCGCGACACGCGGGCGCATTGCCGGCTTGGCGATTGAGGCAAGCCGGCGTCGGTACGCGGCCAGCTTTTCCGCTGCGAGGGCCTCCCTGCCGACGAGCCGCCCGAGCTCGATGAAATTGTTCCCGATTGCGTTGAAGTTCGCGTTACGCGAAAACGTATGCGCCGGGATGCCAGTGGCGTTGATACGCTCGGTGATCTGCGTCGAGTTGTCTTCTTCCGAAAGGAGTATAATGTCAGGTTGCAGCGCGATTATTGCTTCCATGTCGGGCTGAATGAGGCTGCCAACAACAGGGACGTTGCGGCCGAGCGTTGTATCGTATCCTGTGACACCGGCAACCAGTCCGCCCGCGCCGAGATCGACGAGCTGACGCGTGATGGACGGAGAGAGCGAGACGATGCGGTGAATGCGTTCCGGCGGGGGCGGGGGCGCGGGAGCCTCGCGCGCGCTCGCCATGAGTATGGCGAGCGCGATCACGGCCGCCGCCGCGGGCAGGCGGCCGGTGATGACGGCGGGAATACGGCTTCCCGCCGTCGCGCGCTGCTGCTGTGTATCGTGGTGTATCATTAAAATTTCACCGTTCTTCGCATCATTCGCAGCATGTTGTCGTGGTGCATCGATTCTGTTTTGTTTTCCCTGTGACACACTGCGCAGCCGCGGTTCGCCGCGATGGGGTACGGAGCCTTGCCGTACTGCAGCGGCTGCAGGCTGTCGCGGCGCGCGCTGTACGGGTTTACCGCGGGGTATTCGGCATGCGGTGAGTTGTGGCACGCCTCGCAGCGTATGCCGATGTTGTCGGTGCGCGTTCTGTACAGCTCGGATGCGTCGCTTGTCCACCGGTTGAATGCCGATGGGCTTTCCGCGGGCTTCTCGAAGTTGACGTGGCAGGTGAGGCAGTCGGGCTCCTGCTGCCAGGGGACGCGCGGCGCGACATCCGTTGTCGCAAGGCTGCCGGAGCGCTGTATGCCCGCAAGAAGCCCCGCCGCGGCGTGCTTGCCCTTTTCCGCGTTGAGCAGCGACGCGGCGTGGCCGTCCATCGCGCCGTGGCAGTGGACGCAGTCGATGCCGGCCTGCCGGTGAACGCCGCGCGCGAAGCGCGTGGCGCCCTTTGCGCCCGCGGGATGGCAGAGCACGCAGTTTTCGGCGCCGCGGCGCGGCATGTACGGCGCATGCAGACCGTGTATCGCGGCGGAAAGGTTCAGCCGTTTCCCGTCGCCCTTCGCTGTCAGCGCAGGGTCGGCGTGGCAGTTCTGGCAGAGGGCGGGCCTGCCGCGTTTCGCGCGGGCAAGGAGCGATGTGCCGTTGCTGCGGTCGTGCATCTCGAGAATTGATGTTGCAGTATCGTCTGAAATTCCAGAATAGTTGTTCCATCGCCAGCCGCCCCCGTGGCAGTTGCGGCAGCCCATCTCCGTCGAAACTGGCGCCACCGCCTTTGTCGCCATCAGGAGCTTTCCGGTAGTGGTGTCGCGCGCTTCAATGGTACACACAGGATAAGGATTGTACGCCCCGCTGTCGCCGTACGGCAGTACGGGGATACTCTCCGCGACGAACGAGGAAGATTTTTCGTTATAGATAAAATTGCCTGAAAGGCCGTTGCCGGTAAGCCCGGTGTTCGCCGCGGGTTTTGCGCCGAACAGAGATTGGCAGAAGTCCCAGAAGCGCGAGTGGCGCGATGGATTTTCGTGGCCGCTTTCAATACGGTAGGTCAGCGTTACCCCGTCGGTTACGATCTCCGGACTGACACCGCGCTTTACCAGCATCGCCCCGAGCGTGTTCGCAGGCGGTGAAATCGAAAACCAGCGGTCGCAGTCGGTAACGAGTCGCATGCCGAGGTCGTTCCAGCAGAGGAGCACATAGCTATCGACATTGGCGTTGAATGCGGGGACAGGCTCATTCTTCAACGGCGTAATCACGGATGATGCAGACTGCGCGTTCGGGCGACGTTGGTGCAGACCTTGAAGAATGTACGTAATCAGCGCGTCTTTTTCCGCAGCGTCGCCGATGAAGGGCGGCATGTACCGCTTCGCCATGCCCTGCCCGGTAAGCTGGGCGAGGAGGCCGAGCCGCGTAAAATGCGCTGTCCGCGGCAGGATGTCGTTTTTTATCCCGCCGATGGTGTGGCATCCCTGGCACTGCAATCGAAATATCTCGCGCCCCGCATCGAATGCGTTGCCGCCGTTGACGTTGCGCACCGCCGACCATTTCGCGTTGCGCAGCGCGCCCTCCGCGTTGAGGCGCGCCTCGTCGGATTTCAGAATTGATGTGGAGTACATGTAACGGTCGATGACCCACGGCTTACGCGAAATCTCGCGCACGTATTCGAATCCGCCCATCCAGAAAAGCCCTATCGCGACGAGCGCTGCCGTGATGGCCTTCTGAATCCGCGCCTCGCTTCTAAGCGAGATCGCAAGCCCCCCGGTGAATATCAGCACGGTCGACGCGACGAGGATGCGGACATACACCGCCATTTCCGGATTGACGAAAAATGACGTGTAACGCGCATCTGCGGGAACCGCCGCGTAGTACCACGCTCCCGACAAAATCAGGCCGATCATTGGATAGAGCAGCCATTTCGTGCAGTAGCGCATCATGTGTCCGCGAAAATCGTTCTCTTCCGAAAAGACCGTGGTGACATAGCCGAAGAGCCCGGCCAGCATGAACGCCGCACACGAGCGGAAGAAAAGCGACGGCGCGAATGTAGGATTAAAAAACGCGCGAAGCACGCCGCCCGTTTCGGTCCACGAGCCGGAGCTTAACATGAAGCTCAATATCCCGTTGATAAAAAAGAGGCTGAGCCATGCAAACACGAAGTACATGAAGGCGACGATGAGCCTGTGTTTTCTGTCGAGCGCATCGAAATAGTAGTGATATACCAGCAGCGCGACAATCTCGCCGAGAAAGCACACCCACTCTGCGGCCCACACGAAGACGAAGGTGTGAATCAGCGCGGAGGTGGCCGCGGGACAGACCAGCCCTATGATGAACCAGATGCCGACGCCGGTCACGCCGCCGAACACCATCGATACGAGAAGGAAAAACCAGTTGTATCGACGCAGGTAGTCGTTAAGCGGAATGCTGTTGTCGCGGTGCGCCTTCAGATCTGCAAGCCAGAGAAAAAGACCGCCGCCAACGGCGAGATGAGCGATATACACGTGGACAATTGAAATAAGCGCGATAAGCGATCCGCCGCCAATGAAGGTGAGGTCCCATACCGGATAGTTCATCGTTATGCCCTCCCTGTCTTCGGCGATGTCATTTTCAGCATGTATGTGATGGCGGTGATGCCTGCCGCAAACACGGCAAAAAACAGGATCGCGGCGCCGTACTGCGGCGTAACCGCGAGGTTGCCGGTGCTGAAGAAGGGGGCCAGATACGCCGTGCGGAGGTTTGCCCGCGAAACCGCCATGAGCACGATGACGCCACACAGCAGGCCGGCCGTCGGTGCCGGCCGAGCGCGAAGCGCGGTCACCAGCGACGCGAACGCCGCAATGATGCCGAGCGCGAGTATTGCCGTGTACGCGGCGTTTGCGCCGAGAAACTGAATCATGATGTCACGAGGGAGCGAGAGCAGCAGCCACGCGCCGGCGCACATCTGGACGACGGTGCCGGCCGCGTAGATGCGCAGGCCGCCCGCGATATTGTGGGATGCGGAAGGCGCCCCATTCGCGGCGCGTCGCCGCCAGATAAGCGCCGAAAAAAGCCCGGCGACCGCGACCGACGCGGCGAGAAAGTGCAGATACCGGGGTATGATTGTCGAGTCGGAAAGATTGAGCATTGTGCCGCCCCGGTTCGAGAAATAGCCGGTCCACTTTTCCGGGTGCAGCATGAGCGTCATGTTGTTCACAAATATAAACGGTATATACAGGAGAATGATTGCCAGCGTACATAGCGCGATGAACGAAAGGCGCGGGCTCGTTGCGTCGTTGTGCGTATAGATATACGCGCAGTAATAGCCGATCAGAAGCAGGGGGATTACCAGTATCCAGAACACGGCCATCAGTACGGAACTGGTGTAGAGCAGGTGGCCGTAGAGCAGCTGCGTAAAGAGCAGGGGGGCCACGCCGAAGTTAATGCCAAGCGCAAGCGCCGTGGGAATCGAGTTGATCGCGGGGCCGTGCGCGCCACCGCCGGTTGTAAAGCCTCTGTCGCGGAGGCGCGACGCAAGCGCGATAAAGACGCCGCCGACGACGATGTTGATGAAGATCAGATGTACAACAAATCCCGCAATATCGAGCGCTTCAAAGACATGCCGTGGCGCGGGAATGGCCTCTGGAACGGGAAGCAGTGCAATGACATCCATGCGCGTCTCCTTGGTTAAAGTGTCGATGGTTGTTCTCGGCGATCGGCATGCCGGCGGACGCGCGGCGTGGCCTGAACGCGGAACGGATTTTATATCTGTCGCTTCCCGTCAAGTCTGGATGTGGTTACAGAGGAAAGTCAATATAAATTTGAATGCCGCATGCCGGCGGTCGCGCCGCGTTAGAGGGCGTGCCAGATGACGAGGTACTCGTCGCCCGATGTCTGAAACTTGCTTTCGGGCGGGTTGAGCGCGAACCCGGAAGGGCACCTCTCGCATGTGCGGTACCTTTCGTAGATGTCCCGGCGGATGTAGTCGAAGTTCGAGATGTGCGATTCGTTATCTGGAATGAGAATATAACGGTAGCCCGTCATGCGCGCCACGCCGGCGAGATATGATACAAAC
>DHPI01000007.1:74141-75344 GCA_002407865.1 Spirochaetia bacterium UBA5368 | reverse complement strand
CGCCGGCGTTCTCGAGTTCGAGCAGCGTAATGTAGCCGCGCCATGCGTTATCCTGGATGATTTTATAGAAGAACGATTTCGGGTGCAGCACGTGCTCGTGCATCTCCTTGCTGCAGTCGTGGCCCACATATCCCTTGAAGAGCAGGCCCCAGTCCTTGGCGGGCAGAAACAGCAGTTCGCTGCTTTCGCCGGTGGTGTTGATCGTGTACTGCAACGCCTTGTTCAGCGTGCGCAGCCGCAATTCCATCCCGCGTGTCAGCGGAGTGAGAACCGGCAGCAGATGCTCTTTCAAGTATGCGGCATGGCGGCGTATGGCCGCGATGCGCGCGTCGTCGAGCGCGACGATGTCGTTCAGCGTTTCGACGAGCTCGAAGGAGAGGCGGCCGTATTTCTTCAGCTCGAACCGGCCATTACGCACGGCAAGCTCGCGCTGGATGTTGTTTTCCTCGATGACATACGAGACGGCGCTGTCCTTGTTTTTCATCTTGAGGAACACCCTGTTTTTCTGATGATACACGCCGTGAATAAACCGGAGCGGCCTGTCGTTTTTACGGAACGTCGCCTTGATATCGACGATTGCGCCCCTGGCTGCGTTGGTCCCGTGCTCCGCGGCGTGCGCGATTTCGCGCAACTTTTTATGTGTATTGATGATGTTGTTGTAGACCTTCAGCTCGTCGAGCACTGTCTGTATGCGCGAGCGCAGCGGCATTGTGTCGAACGAGGGATTCACGGCCACGCCGAGGTCTGCCTCTATTGTGGCGCGCATTGCGGTGTAATGTGCGGGCGGCAGAATCGCGTCGAGGCAGTGCACCAGGCGGTCGTCGTAAAGCTCTTTCAGCGCCATCGCCGAGCGCTCCGCGTCGCCGCAGGTGATGTCGGCAAGAAGCTGTCGGTCGCCCATCAGCGCGTGCGCCGTCAGCAGGGATGCGATGAGGCGCTTGTTCTCGGGCTGGTAATTGCGGCGCTGCTTTTCCGAAAACGCGGCGATGAGGCCGGCTGTTTTCTCCATCAGCCCTGCGTCGGCGTTGCGGAGGTGCGCGATTACCGCCCTGCGTTCGTGCGCGTTGATCTGCCGCAGTCCGCCGACAAGCCCGGCGAGTATCTCGACGGCGCGTGCTTCATCGCCCAGTGCCGCGGTCTCCTTTGCGTACTCCATGATGTCGCCGATGCGGCGCTCGTTTTTGCGCACCCTCTCCACCTCGT
>DHPI01000007.1:69502-74025 GCA_002407865.1 Spirochaetia bacterium UBA5368 | reverse complement strand
ATCGTTTTCGGTTATGGCGATGCGCTCGAAGCACGGCGGGGGCGAAAGCGGCCGCCTGTCGTCGAGTCGCGCGATTTCGTCGGTGAATTTGCGGTAACTTATCTCCGATGCCGACGAGCGCAGAATGAGATAATAAAGATTAAGGTCGAGTTTGCAACTGAAATCGACCGGCCCGCCATGCTGGATTTCCGTGTACCGTTTCATCACCCCGGTCATGCTGTTCCCGAACAGCAGTTCGCTTTCATAGGGAATGATGGCGATGTCGAGGTATGCCCGTATCGTGCCGAGAATGCCGCGAAGGCGCGCGACGGAATCCTGCCCGAGAAGGTCCGGCCTGCCTTTCAGCAGGGGGTTGACGATGTCGAGAAAAAGCCGCAGTGGCGACACGTTGTTCTTCAGCGCATGGGCGGCTGTCTCGAACACCATGCTGAACGGTTCGCGGTTCGACAGCGACAGCAGCGCGGGGTTGTCTTTTACAAGCGTATGGATGCCGAATACGAAAATGTCGAAGGGGTTGACGCCTGCGTGCGAGAGCGTGATTCCGAAGCGGATAAGCACTGTGCCGTACGACTCGAGCGCTTCAATGTGTTCGATATACGCGAAGCGCGGGTTCATCTCTACAAGCGGATGTATAATCCACTTGAAGGTATAGCTGACACCGAAGCCGTTGTTAACGGCATACGTGGCGAAGCGGAGCATAAGGTCGCCGTAGCGCTTCAGGTCGTCGGTCCCGTTGGGACGCAGCAGTTCAGGATTGGCGGCGCAGAGGACGGCGAAGCCGTCGCCGGTAAGATACCCGGGATCAATGCCGCTTCGCGCGGCGCGGACGGCGGTCGTGAGGATATAGTCGATGCTTTCAGCATCATCGACGTCGAGCAGTGACGGGCAGCGCGCCAGCAGTGTGTTCACGCCGCTGGCGAAGAGGTATCCCGTGTCAAAATCGCTCTGTGCGGTCACAGTCGCGAGATCGCAGAGAAGAGAGCTGTAGCGCTCGAAGCGGGCGATGACAGAACTGTCGGCAAGGTCGGCTCCGCTGCGGAGGAGGTGCGCGATGCCGTATTTGTAAATATACCACGCGAATACGTTGCTCTTCGTAAGCTGCACGCCCATACTGAAGAGGCGGTAAAGTATCTCGCTGTTTACCGGATCGGCCACGCGGGGATATGCCGCCACGATATCGTTGATGCCGCACCGGTAGATATAGCGCAGGTCGATTTTACCCCTGGTGTTACCGCTGCCGAATGAGGCGAAGCAGAAATTCATGGGATCGCCGGCGATATCGTCCGCGTGATCGTCGAGGTTCAACTCGAACTGGGGGTTGATCCCGTATTTCAAAAGGTACCAGGGATTTGCAGCGGAACTGTTCATAATGGTTAAAATATAGCTGTTATTTTTGATAATTCTCATAATTTGTAGGGTTTTTAGGCGGTTGAAGTGGACGGAGCATTCGCCCCGAGCATGGGGAATGCTTTCAAAGCATTCATTAAACGATTGCCGCTTTTTTAGCGGCGAAAAAAGCCGCCCGTAATGCGCCGGGGAGGCTAAGCTTATTTCTATAAGAATGCCTCCTCCGTGCGTACTTTCGGCATTCTTCCCCATTGCGCAATATGGATTGACTTATCACAGGGGATGGTATGTAATTCCATGCACTGCAAATAAAAAAGAAGGAGGGCAGTTGGTATGAAAAAATTTTGTATCATTCTTTGTGTCATGGCTATTGCGCTCAGCTTTGCCGGTTCCGATATCATGGCGTTGAATGTCGGCGGCAAGGACCTGATAAAACTGGGCACGGGCGCCAGGACAAAGGCTATACTTGGATCAGTTTATTTCGCGTCGCTGTATGTGCCGCAAGAGCTGAAGGGAATGGACGGCAAGGCCATCGTTGACGCCGATGAGCCGATGGCGGTGATTATGCAGATAGATTCGAAGCTTCTGACAAAGGATAAATTTGTTGACGCCACAAAAGAGGGTTTCGACAAGTCCGCGAAGGCCGGCTATGCCACCGCGAAGAGAGACGCATTTTTGAAACTTTTCGACGCCGTCGTATTCAAGAAGGGCGATGTCATCAATCTCAGCTATGCGCCGAAAACGGGCCTCACCGCATCGTACACCTCGAAGGAAACCGGAAAAAGCCAGGCTCTTGGAACGATTGCCGGGCTTGATCTTAAAAAAGCGCTCTTTGCGATCTGGATAGGGCCGAACCCCGTTCAGGAAAGCCTTAAAAAGGGAATGCTTGGTAAATAATCATAATGACAGCGGGGGCCCAGCATACGAAGGCTCCCGCCTTACTTTTACGCATCGGCGCTGGATGGGTATTCAGCGCCCGGTTCTTTTGCCGGTCCCGTTGCGGAATCACCGCGTTGCGTATCCTCGTCAATGTGGAAGCGATCGATTTTTGACGTAAGCGCGGCCAGATTCGCCATCGACTCTTGCGCCTCTGACACGATTCTTCCCGTAAGAAAGCCGCAGTACTGGGAGTTTTCCTTCATAGTTGTGATCGCCGACAGCAGTGAATTGATTTCATTCGATTGCCGGTCTATCAGGCGTGAAATCGACTCTATCTCGCGCTTTACATCTGCCGATTCCTCGGTGACGATATAATTGTTTTTTATCTGCGCCTCGATTTTTATGCACGACCGGTGGGTCACTTCCTTTACGGTGATGATGTCATTTACCATGATGGCGATCGTTTCTATTGTTTTATTGGCCTGGATCAGCGCGTCGCGGATAACGCTGTCGTTACTGACGATAAGAGCGCTGATTTCCTTTATGCTTGATGCCGTCTGATCGGCGAGCTTGGAGATTTCATTGGCGACTACCGCAAATCCCCGTCCGTGTTCGCCCGCACGCGCCGATTCGATCGCGGCGTTAAGCGAAAGCAGGTTGATCCTGTCGGATATATTGACGATCAGTTGGAGGATGCCATCCATCTTCTTCGAGTTCTCGCCGATGAGGATCATGCTCTCGTTCGTCTGCCGCAGGTATTCCTTGCCTGATTCGGAAACCTCCGCGATCTCGTTTACGGCACTGATCTGGCTGTCGAAATCCTTTTCCGTGGACTCTAATATTCGCGTAAAATCGGCGATGCGTGCGATCAAAAGGCCCAGATTGACCTGCTGGTTTCCGCTGCTTTCCGTGACATCGTTCATCATCTGCGAAAGGCGCTGTACCGACTCTAATTCACGTTCTGCGAGCGATATCTGTTCCGTCGATTTATCGGTAAGGAACGTGAGTATCTGCGAGAGGCCGGTCAGGGATTCGTTCTGTGTCTCGATTGTCTGTTTCATATCGAGGATGATGTCGCTGATGCGCGTGATCAGCGCTTCCGTCTGACGGACGATGCCGCCATTTTCAATATCGAGTACGGATACTGCCCTTTTGGAGGTGGAATCCAGAGAGAGAATGTTTCCAAACCTGCCGGTAACGGCGCCGATGGTGCGCAAAATGTTTTTCATGGTGAAAACAGCGAACCCGGAAAAGATCGCCGCAACCGCGAGAAAGGAGACTATGGTAATGAGCAGAAACGACGTTCCGAGTTCCGCGAGAATGGCCGCGCGCCGGTGCGCCGTTTCAGCCGTCGTCGTGTCGATTGTCGAGATGAGCGAGCCTATATGCTTTCGGAACTCCGCCGGCGATTGCCCGTCTTCGTTGAATGACGCGCGCGCCGTGAAATCGCGCAGGGCCGCGATCATGCGGTCAGGTTCGGACGCTATCGCGGCGTTGGGTTCCCGGCGGCGGTATTCGTGCATGTCATTGATTATCGCCGGCGCTCCCGCGGCAATCGTCCGTTCCACCGCAGTGACGATTGCGGTGAGTTCGCCTGCGCGTAATTCCCCATCGGAAAGGGCGGTGGATGCCTCCAAGGCCACTGAACGGATAAGCGCAAGCCGCGCCTCGATGGCTCGGCACGCAGCGTACGCTGTGACGGTATTGCGCAGCGCGGCCCGGGCCGTGAACCATGCACCCAGCGCAACGGTTACAAAAAGTACGCCTGTTACAATTATTCTGCGCCTGAGAGATGTACTCGATTTAATTTCCATTCCGCGTCTCTGGTGCCCCGAAAGATGAAGCACCTCTTTTTATATTTGTACACACTGCTATAAATGGGATGTATTCTGTTTATCGACACGTATGGTTGCACGCAATATTATTTTATTCCGCCTACGACTCCCCTCCCGCCTTCACGGCAGGGGAGTCGCCGCTGTTTATGCCAGTCGATACATTACGCGGCTATACGCGAACCTTTCGCGCCGATGCGGCAAGCGCGCTGATGACCGCTTTTACATCTATAGTCGATATTGTCAATGGCGGCCGTATCACGACGCTGTAGGGGGCCACAATGCCCGCAGTTACCAGGACGCCGTTATTCCGTGCGGCGCGGCAGAATGCCGCGGCGTGGTCCGGTGTCGGCAGGCCCAGCGAAAGCAGAAGCCCCATTCCCGCAACCGATCTGATGAGTTCCGGGTGCTGTGCGCGGATGTCGAGCAGACCGCTTTTCAGCATTTCACTCATAAGCAGCGCGT
>DHPI01000007.1:62961-69395 GCA_002407865.1 Spirochaetia bacterium UBA5368 | reverse complement strand
ATAAGCAGCGCGTTTTCCCACGGCCTCGTGCGCTCGTACACCTCGAGCGCCTTCATGGCGACGCGGCAGCCCACGTCGTGTCCGCCGAACGTGGAAAGATGGATCAGCGGGTGTTCGTTTAACAGTTTTAGCAGCTTTTTTTTGTACACGGTTGCGGTTATGGGGAATACGCCGGCAGCGAGGGATTCGCCGATTACGAGAATGTCGGGCTCCATGCCGTAGTATTCATACGCGAATTTTTTCCCGGTGCGGCCCATGCCGGTCTGCGTTTCGTCGAAAACGAGCTGCGCGCCAGCACGGTCGCACAGCCGTCGCAGCTCGCGGTAATAGTCCCTGAAGGCGGTGCGGCAGTGGTTTTCCGCCTGCACCGGCTCCACGATAACGGCTGCCGTATCCTTGCCAATGGCCTCCTTCGCCAGTGCAAAGTTTCCGTACGGTATGCGCCGTACGTCCGGCATCAGCGTTCCGAAGCATGCACTATCGCTTCGCTCTGATATGCTCATCGCGAAGCCCGTTTCACCGTAGTAACCGCCGTCGACGGTGACCAGTCCGGGTCGTCCGGTGCAGCCCCTCGCGAGTTTGCACGCGAAATCCATGGCCTCGCCGCGCGCGACGGAAAAATATACGCCCCTGAAATCGCCGGGCACGAACTCTGTCAGCCGTTTTGCGAGCCTGGCTTTTTCCTGCGAAAGGAGCACGAAATTTCCCTGGTCGGTTTCCCGTATCGCCTGTTGCAAAGCGCCGGTGATTTCAGGGTGCCGGCGGCCAAGATTAAACGTGGCTGCCCCGCTGACACAGTCGATATACCGTGCGCCTTTTTCGTCGTATATGTACGAGCCTTTGCGCCTTCCCTCAAGCATGTCGAGGCCGGCGGTCTTCATGGATTCATACTGCCCTGTGGAAAAATGTTTTACGAAATCGTTGAAGAGATTCCCCTTCTTCGGTTTAATCATTCCCTCTTTCATTGGCGCACCTCGCCCGCACGTGATTTTTTAAATGACGCGAAAAGGTCTTCAAACAGGCGTATCCATTCGAATACGGTAATCTGCACATGAATGTTATTCAGCAGCAGCCGTACGCCGGGGATTTTCGCGAGCGGCTCCGTGAGCGGCAGAAACACCTTCATCGTCGCGACTGCCGCCCGGGTAATGACGATAACCCGTTCGATTTCCTCCCGCGTGATTGTTATAGGCAGCATAAAGCGCATTACCTGCGGCTGGTTGCCCGAATACACGGCGAATATGCCGTGTTTTGAAAGCGAATCGGCCATGAGCGCCCCCATGTATTCGTCGAGATATTCAATGCCGATCATGAGGCCGCGGCCGCGTATTTCCCTGATTATTTTAGGGTTCTCGCGCTGTAGCTGCAAAAGAGCTTCCTTTAAAATAACGCCCATCCGTTCCGCGTTTTCCCACAGTCTGTTTTTTATGAAATAATCGAGCACGCGGGACGCCGCAACGCATCCGAGATCGGAGCCGCCGCTGAAGCAGCGGTGAAACCATGGGTTTTTATCCACGAAATCGACAAGCACCGGTATGTCGCGGTACACGACAGCGGCTGTCGGATACAGGCCGCCGCTTACCGATTTTGCGATGGCCATGATATCGGGTATCACCCCCGAGTGCTCCGACGCGAACATCTTTCCAGTCCGTCCGAAGCCGGTCTGTATTTCGTCGAAGATCAGCATAATGCCGAGATCGTCGCACAGCTGCCTGAGTCCGCGCAGGTAAAAATCATCGCCGACAAAAATTCCTCCCTCGCCCTGTACCGGCTCGAGTATAATGGCCGCCGTTTTGTCCGATGCCTGACGGCGGACGGCATCGAGATCGCCGAAGGGGACAAATGAGAATCCCGGCATCAGCGGCTCGAAGAGGTGGCGGTAATATTCTTTGCCGTTGGCTGAAAGTGAGAATCCCGAGTGACCGTGGTACGCCTTGATCATCGATATTACCTCGTTGTGGCCGGTTGCTCCGCGCGCCAGCTTTATTGCCCCGTCGATCGCCTCGCCGCCGCCCGCGGAAAAAAGCACCCTTGTGAGGTCTCCCGGCGTGACAGACGCGAGCTTTTTCGCGAACGCGAGTTTGTGGTGCGAGGTGAGGCAGCTTGATCCCATGTCGAGATCTTTCGCGGCCTCATCGATCGCGCTGATTATCTCCTCGTTGCCGCGGCCCACGTTGAAGCACCCCGCCGACGTAAAGCAGTCGATGATGAAACGCTGTGACTGTGCGTCTTTGAATCCTATCCCCTTTCTCTGTGTTTCGAGAAAATCGAGATGGGCTGCGCGCATCAGCTTGACCTGCCCCCGTGATATATGCCCCGCGAACATTCTGAATATTGTTTTTTTCTCTTTCATACTCATCGGTAAAAACGGACCTTCCATGCCGTCCTCCTGAAATATGATATATGTTTATATTAAACAGTAAAACGTATAATTACAATAAATACTTATAGTTGACTAATTATTGCAAGGCATTTTTTGCCGCGGCCTCCGCGGGGGGGGCAATGCGCTGAGATGTCCACGGAATTATAATGTGTGGAGCCGCGTATTTGCCGATAAATTATTGGACAAAAATAACGCGTGGAATACAGTATTTATACTATTCAAAACGGCAGGTGAATGTGAACAACAAGCCACAGATGGACAACCGGGACGATATAATCGCGTTTCTGAAAAACGTGAATATTTTTTCCCGGCTTGACGATGAGGAACTGGCCGAGGTTGCGCGCTTCAGCCGATGGATGCGGTATGGAAGCGGTGAAACCGTATTCAGCGAAGGGGACCCCGCCACACAGATGTACATGGTAAAGGAAGGCGAGGTGCTCGTCAGCAAGCGCTCAGCCGACGGGAAAAGCGTGCCGCTTGCAAGCTTTATCGCCGGTGACTGTTTTGGCGAGCTCGATATGTTCGAGAACGCGCCGCGTCCGGCGACTGCTGTCGCGGAATCCGGCGCGGTGCTGCTGGCGTTTCCGATGGAAGGGGCGTCGTTTCAAAAAACCCTCGAGAACAGCCCGCACATATCGGCAAGCATTCTTCTGAAGCTTCTGGCAATAGTTGCGGGGCGCATTCGCTCTACGAACCGGCTCATCTCCGAGAAGGTGCGCTGGATACAGGAGTTGCGGCAGCAATTGTATACCGACAAACTCACAGGGCTTTATAACCGTACGTACCTGGACGAGGAGTTTGACAACAGGCTTGCGTCGTATCGCATCCCCGCGTGCGTGTTGTTTATTAAACCGGATAACTTCAAAACCATCAACGATTCGTTCGGTCACGATGCGGGCGATGCAGTACTGCGGCGTATGGCGAAAACCATATCGACCGAAACCGGCGGTGACGATATTGTTGTACGGTACAGGGGCGATGAATTCGCGCTTGTGCTGCTGTCGCGCGATATGCGTGAGTCGGCTGAAATTGCGGAACGCCTCCGTGTACAATTGCTGGAACTCGACATACGCGATATCACCGGCGGCGGCGACGTGCCGGTAGCGGTGAGCATCGGCGTCTCGGCATGGCCGGGCGATGCGCCGTCGGGGGCCGCACTGATAGAACGCGCCTACGAACGGATGTTTGTTGCGCGAAATAACGGCGGCAATGCCGTGTGCATGGCGCCGTAAACCGGTACTTTCGTGGTGATTGCATATGAATGACATTATATTGTTTTTACGGCAGGTGGAAATCTTTTCGCTTCTTTCGGACGACGATATCCGCGCGATATTGCCTTCCATTCGCCCTGTGGAGATGGGCGAGGGGGGGGTGCTTTTTCACGAAGGCGATCCGGGAAGCGAGCTGTACATCGTCGAGTCGGGTACGGTAATCACCTCCATCCGGCTGGCTGACGGTGATATGCGGGAAGTCGCCCGCTTTTCGCGGGGCGATTTTTTCGGCGAGATGTCGATCTTCGAAAACGCGCCCCGCTCGGCAACATGCGCCACGGTTTCCGCGGCGCGGCTTCTGACCATAAAACAGGAGGATTTTTTCAGGCTGAGCGAACGGTTTCCGGACATTGCCGTGAATATGATGTACAAGATGCTCAACATTACAACCCAGCGGCTCCGCAACACCAGCGGGTTTCTCTCCGACATGGTGCGGTGGGGCGAAGAGGCGCGCCGCCGCGCCATCATGGACGACCTTACCGGTGCGTACAACCGGCGGTATCTCGACGAGGCGCTGCCGAAGCATTTCCAGGCGGCCCGGGATTCGCATTCACCGTTGTCGCTTATTATGATGGACCTCGATTACTTCAGGCAGGTCAACGAGCGCTACGGGCTCGATGCAGGCAACCGCCTGCTGCTTGCCGCTGTCGGCGAGTTTAAAAAGCAATTGCGCAGGGATGACGTGCTGGTGCGCTACGGCGGCGACGAATTTACGCTGCTGCTCCCCGGCGCGGACTCCCGGACCGCGGAAGGCATTGGTGAAGCGATTCGCCGCGCCGTCGCCGCCATGGAGCTTGTGCTCGATAACGGTGCGCACATCGGGGTCACGGCGAGCCAGGGCATCGCCTGTTATCCCGAACACGCCGGTTCGGTCGACGAGCTGAAAAACATGGCCGACAGGGCGCTGTACAGGGCAAAGGAGCAGGGGCGCAACAGAATAGCGTGCGGCGGGTGACGCCGGAATTCCGCGAAAGACGCCATTATGAATTGTACGGCGTATGACAAAAATACTGAAGACGCGAATAGGGAGAGTCAGATGGAAACCGTGAAAATAATGCCATGCCTCGATATGAAAGAAGGGCGGATTGTGAAGGGCGTACATTTCGCCGATATACGCGACGCGGGCGATCCGGTGGAAAACGCCGCGTTTTACCAGAGTGAGGGCGCCGATGAGCTTGCCATGTTGGATATTGCCGCGACCCTCGAAAACCGCACAACGCGGCTCGAATGGGTGCGCCGCGTTGCCGCGGTGTTGCGTATTCCGCTTACCGTAGGCGGCGGTATCGGCTCGCTGGAGGATATTGGGCTTGTGCTGGAGGCGGGAGCCTCGAAGGTATCTATGAACAGCGCCGCCGTAAAAGACCCGGAGCTTGTACGGCAGGCGGCAAAGAAGTTCGGATCGACCACGATTACCATTGCCATCGACGCGCGGCGCAATGCCGCGATGCAGTCGGGATTCGAGCTTGTTGTCGCCGGCGGCACGAAGCCGACCGGCAGGGACGCCGTGGAATGGGCCCGGCAGTGCGAGGGCCTCGGCGCGGGCGTACTGCTGCCCACGAGCATGGACGGTGACGGCACCCTGCAGGGATACGATATCGAATTTACCCGCGCAATTGCCGACGCGGTGCGCCTGCCGGTCGTCGCTTCCGGCGGTGCGGGAGCACTGGAGCATTTTTATGATGCGGTGGTTAACGCGCATGCCTTGGTGCTGCTTGCCGCGTCGGTGTTTCATTTCCGCACATTCAGCGTACGGCAGGTGAAGGAATACCTCAGGGGTCAGGGAATCCAGGTATTCCTGTAGCGGTGCTTTTCAGCGCGGCGCATCATCAACGCCGCGCCGCCTGATATGCCGTGTTGCAAACACGACTGCCGCGATGAGCGTTACGGCCGCCATAATCCATAGTTCGTACCGTTTTATGTCGTCGATGATGATCTCGAGGCCGTGACCGAAGAGGTATCCCGCGCAGCCGACCGCCGTGGCCCACACCAGCGCGCCTGCGGCGTTCAGCAGAATGAATTTCCATATCGGCACGTCGCTCATGCCTATGACAAACGGTGATATTGTGCGCAGCCCGTAGAGAAACCTGAAAGAAATGATGAGCAGTGTGTGGTGCCGGTTCAACAGTTTCTGGAGCGCCGCGACTCTTGGGAGCCATGCGGGGTGTTTTTCGAGCATCTTTCTGCTTCGCGACCGTCCGAGAAAAAAATAGAGTTGATCGCCGAAAAAGCTTCCGGCAAAGGCCGCCAGAATCACCCATGCGAGGCGCAGGTATCCCCGGTGAGCGGCGAATCCCCCGAGCACCAGTATGGTTTCCCCTTCGAGGAACGTGCCCAGCACCAGCGCGGGGTAGCCGAAGGTGATGATGATGGATTCAAGCGTCATATGCGGCCTCCCCCGCGCAAGACTGTGTACGGCTGTCGCACGCGATATTTTGGAGTGTTTAGTAGTATCGCAGAATGTCTCTCCTCCCTCAACGAAAGGTGCGCACAGGTTTTCATCGTACTCCTCTGTTCCTTGAATCGCAATGGTTCGGCGCCACGATGATAGTATCCTCCAAATTGTGGCTGTCGAAGCAGTTGTCCGGTGGCATATCGTATATCGGTGATTCATAGTAAAAGCACGGGCGGGATGTTATTTCAATAATAAAATCCCGCATGTGTTGGAATGCATAAATTATTATTGACAAGTGTCGGAAAATGAACTACATTCATTTGCGTGGGGTGGTTCCCGGTGGGAGCCTGAGATTATACCCGTAGAACCTGATCCGGATAATGCCGGC
>DHPI01000007.1:47970-62849 GCA_002407865.1 Spirochaetia bacterium UBA5368 | reverse complement strand
ATCCGGATAATGCCGGCGTAGGGATCCGACGCAGTAATCCTTCCTCCACGACATTTTCATCAATTTACTGACCATATATGATCGAGGCATGCTTATGGATATTTATTCGTACCTCGTGTCCGTGCGGGAAAGCCAGCCGCTCGTACATCATCTTACAAATTGGGTGACGATCTATGACTGTGCGCAGGTCGTCAAATCGTTCGGGGCGTCGCCTGTGATGGCGCATGCGCCCGAGGAGGTTGCGGATATGGCGTCGCTTGCGTCCGCGCTTGTGCTGAACATCGGTACGCTCACAACGGAATTTATCGCAAGCATGAAGCTGGCGGCGCGGGCCGCGAACAAAAAAGGAATTCCCGTGGTGCTGGATGTGTGCGGCGCCGGCGCGACGGCGTTCAGGGACGATACAAGCTTTGAGCTCATCGGTGAAACGAGGATCGATGTAATCAAGGGTAACGCCTCCGAGGTCGCGCGCATCGCGGGCGAACGGGTGCGGACGCGCGGCGTCGACGCGTGCGAGGTTGACACCGATCTGCGCGAGATGGCGGTTTCACTTGCGCGCGAGCGAAACTGCACGGTGGTGATAACCGGCAAAGAGGATATCGTTGCTGGCGATGGACAAAGCTTTATCGTCGGCAACGGGCACGACATGATGTCCCGCGTCGTGGGGACGGGATGCATGGCCGCGTCGGTAATCGGGACATTTGCCGCAGTGGCGCCCGGCGACATCCCGTCGGCGGCCGCGGCGGGGCTGTGTTGTTTCGAGGTGGCGGCCGAGCTTGCCGTCGAGCGGTCGGGGGGGCCCGGTACGTTCAAGGAGCGCCTGTTCGACTGCATATATTTGCTGAACAAAGAACACGTCGAATCGATGCAGAGGGTGGCGCGATGAAGGGCTATTACTTTATTACAGACGCTGCTCTCAGCAAGGCCGGCAATGTCAGCGACGTGACACGCGCCATCGAAGCGGGCGTGAAAATCGTGCAGTACCGCAACAAGTCGAACATCACGGCGGAGATGTACGCCGAAGCGATGGCTATCAAAGATCTGTGCGCACGTTCGTCGGTGACGCTGATCATCAACGACAGGATCGATATCGCGCTCGCGGTCGATGCCGACGGCGTGCATATCGGACAGGATGACATGCCGTATGCCGTTGCGCGGCGGCTGCTTGGCGACAACAAAATAATCGGGGTGACGGTGCACAATCTCGACGAGGCAACAGACGCGGTCGGGATGGGCGCGGATTACCTGGGCGTCAGCCCCATTTTTGCGACGGGGACAAAGGATGACGCCGGGGGGCCGTGCGGTGTTGGGCTCATTGAGGCCGTGAGGTGCGCGTATGTCGTACCGATCGTGGCGATCGGAGGCATTACGCTTGAAAACGCGGATGGGGTAATCGCCGCGGGCGCGGACATGCTCTGCGCCATTTCCGCCGTGGTAACCGCGACTGACGTCGCGGGGGAGATCAGAAAATTTCAAAGGAAGTATACACTGTCATGAAAACACAACTTGAAAACGCAAAAAATAATATCGTGACGCCCGAAATGAAGCGCGTTGCACAGGGCGAGCCTGTTGCCGCCGAAGAGCTGATGCGCGACATCGCTGCGGGCAGAACGGTTATCTGTAAAAGCGCGCTGCACGACTGTTCCCCGGTAGGAATCGGAAAAGGGCTGAAGATAAAGATCAACTCGAACATAGGCACGTCGAACTACAATACCGATCCCGAGCTCGAGCTGGTAAAGCTCCGCGCGTCGATATATTACGGCGCCGATACGGTGATGGACCTGAGCACGGGCGGCGACATCCGCGAGATGCGGAAAACGATCGTGAGGGAATCGGCAATACCCGTCGGCACGGTGCCGGTGTACGAGGCGATTGTGCGGCAGCCCGACGTCGCCCTGATCACAGCGGACGATTTTATAGAATCAATACGCACGCATATCGAGGACGGCGTCGATTTCATCACGGTGCACTGCGGCGTCATGCGAAAATGCATCCCGCTGCTCGAACCGCGCATAATGGGCGTCGTGTCCCGCGGGGGGAGCTTTCTTATAAAATGGATGATGCATCACGGCATGGAAAACCCGCTGTACACGCGCTACGACGAGATCGTGGCAATGGCGAAAAAGCGCGATGTCGTGCTGTCGCTTGGCGACGGCCTTCGCCCCGGTTGCCTTGCCGACGCGACGGACGCCGCGCAGATCGAGGAACTGAAAACCCTGGGCGAGCTTGCCGCGCGGGCGCAGGCGCAGGGCGTACAGGTGATGATCGAGGGGCCCGGCCATGTGCCGCTGCACATGATCGAAGAGAACATCCGTCTCCAGAAGGAATACTGCAACGGCGCGCCGTTTTACGTGCTCGGACCTCTCGTGACGGACGCCTCGCCGGGATACGACCATCTAAGCGGGGCGATCGGCGGGGCGCTTGCCGCGTATTACGGCGCGGATTTTCTCTGCTACCTGACGCCGAAAGAGCACCTGGGGCTGCCCGATGTGCAGGATGTTATCGACGGCGTGATTGCGTCGAAGATCGCGGCGCATGCGGCCGATATCGCACGCGGCATACCCGGCGCCCGCGACAGGGACGACGCGATGTCCCGTGCGCGCAGCAACCTCGACTGGGAAGGCATGTACCAAAACGCCCTGAACCCGGAAAAGGCGCGGGCGATGCGCGCTCAGGCTGGCAGGGAGGATTCGGAAGTCTGCACCATGTGCGGGGATTTCTGTTCGGCCAAGATCAACAGGGAGTGCCGTCAGCAGTACGGGAAGCATAAACAGCCGTGATTCGCGGCAGTTAGCCGGGGCAGGGGTGAGTTTCTGTTCAGGGATTCTTCAGAATCATATAAATTCTGTTGATCAGGGCGATTACAAATCCCACGAGCCAGACCAAAAACAGTATTTTAAACACAGTGACAGCCCGGTTGTCTGCCTTTTTACGAATTTTTGTCATGGGCACAGTGTATACCGGGGTCTGTATTGTGCAAATCAAAATTGTAGCGCCGCATAAAAACGCATACACCGCGTATTTCGGCAAGGTCGCCGCTTTCCCGCGCCGGAAGCAAGCTTGCTCGACCGTTCGATGAAATACATTCGTGTTGCGGAATTATAATGCCGAAAATAGTACAAGAGAAATAACGCCGCCATGCTATATTGCTATACAGGCGGCGTAATGACGCCACGCGCATACTTTGTTGTTCGGAGGCTCGGTTGCATGAAGGCTGCACATTATCCGACGGAAATCGCCGACGGTATATTTATGGTGGGTTCCGGCAGGCTCGACAGGGGACTCAACTGCAATCCGTATCTGCTCGTGAATAACGGCAGGGGAGTCCTGATCGATCCCGGCTCTGTTCTTGACGGTGAAGATGTGCTCCGCAACGTGAAACGATTGATGCCGCTGAAAAAAATAGAGTATGTCATTCTTCAGCATCAGGACCCTGACCTGTGTGCATGCGTGCCGTACTTTGAAAAGAAGGGCCTCCGGGCGCGGATAGCTACGAGCACGCGTGCGTCGCTTCTTATACAGTATTACGGGATACGCTCGGACTACTACCTCGTAAATGAAAATAAGTACAAACTTGATCTTGATGGAGGCCGCGCACTGAGATTCATCCCGGCTCCGTATCTGCATTTCCCGGGAGCTTTTATGACCTATGATGTTCGTTCGAAGGCGCTGTTTACCAGCGACCTGTTCGGGGCGTTTTCGAACACACCGAACCTGTGGGCGGACGCAGGCTACATGGAGTCGATGAAGATCTTTCATGAGAGGTATATGCCGTCGAATGACATACTTCGCCCCGTCATGGAGCTTTTGCTCGATATGGAAATATCACTCATTGCCCCGCAGCACGGATCGATAATCCGGAAAAATGTCCGCGATTATATTATTGCGCTGCGCGATCTTGAATGCGGCACCTTTCTCAATCCGGTCATCCGGAATATCGTTTTGGCGGGGAACTACAGGGGATTGTGCGATCAGGTGTTGAAGCGGTACTATGCGATGTTTCCCGCAGACGAAGTCAGCGGGATATTCGCCGGTTCGGCGATTATCCTCGATGCGAAAACGGGGCGCATAGACGACTTTCGCGGCGTTGAGCATGAGATCTGGGACGATTTCTTCGACCTTGTACTTTCAAAAAAAGGCGTCAACTGGCTGATTGCGGCGGAAACCCTGGTTATGAAATTCGTCAAAAGCTATAATATCCCGTATCCCGCGGTGTACCGCACTGTTATCCTGAACGCGGAAAGTCTGCACCGGATGCTCAGAGAGGAGATTGTCCGACTGAAAAACGGTGAGGCGCATTCAGGGCAGAATCCCGGCGATGCACGGGATGCGGCGAACATCAATCAGTGCACGGGTTTGAATAACGAAAAATATTTTCTTGAGTGCATGAACGGGGTGATAGGCCGCGCACTGACGGACGGCGAAAACTTTGCGGCGCTGTTCATCGAAATCGACAACCTGATTCAGATCAACAACAAATACGGCAGGGACGCCGGCGACGAAACGCTTGCGCATTTTGCGTATCTGCTGAAAGAATTCAAACGGGAGAACGACGGACGCAGCGCACACATGCTGTTCAAGCTTGACGGCCCCGTGTTCTGTTACTATATGCCGCACAGCCCGGCTGAAGATGCCGGCGTGATGGCCGATGCAATACGCCGCCTTACAACGCGGGCGGACATGTTTATTACCGGCATTACCGTGTCGGTGGGAGTGGTGAATTTCAGCGATATCGATGAGAACGGAAAAACGCCGTCCGAGCTTGCGACCCTGCTGTACGATACCGGCCGCATGAAAGTGCGTGTCGCCAGAAAGATGGGCGCGGATACGGTGTACGACAAATCCGTATTCGACGTTCGCCATGAAAGCGCGGGGGACATCGTGATTGCCGATACCGACCGGATGAATGTGAATATACTGAAGAAAACCTTTGAAGGCATGAATTATCGCGTTGTGGCCTGCGCCGACGGCGCCGAGGCGATGGAGATCATTGATAGAGAAAATCCCTCGCTGGTGATAAGCGAATACATGCTCCCGAAGATGGACGGGCTGACGATTCGGCAGCGCATGCTCGGATCGTCCCGCCTGAAGGACATCCCGTTTGTGCTCGTATCGTATGAAAAGAGCGAGCAAACGCTGCAAAGGGCGCTGGCGCTGAAGATACGCCATTATTTTAAAAAGCCGTTTATGCTTACCGAGCTTACCGGCATCTCGAAGTGCCTCATGGAAGACAGGATATGAGTGCGGGTATCCATGTCGCGGATTGATATACTGCTGGCGGTTCTTGCCGGGTTGGTCGTGCTTGTCGTTTTCGCGGCGGGCGCCGTTGTGTATAACAAGCTGCGAAGCAGACGCCTGAAGCGGCTTGACTTCGAGATAACCGATTTTCTCGTGAATGAATTCGAGAACGTCCCCGAGGGTGATGATATTCCGCTGATAGATCGCTACCTCACGCTGTTTCTCGTGCGGTATGTGCGGTTGTGCCAATCGACGCTGCTGCACGATGATTTCAAAATCAAGATGGTGCGCTATCTGGTTCGGCGGGGAGCCGACCGGCATTATATGCGCATGCTCCATTCGCCGTTTCCGCTGCGGCGAAGCACTGCCGCCGTGTATCTGGGATACATGCCCACCGATGAAGCCCGCCGTCGGCTCGAAGCCCGGCTTTCTGTGGAAAAGAAGTACTCGGTAAAACTCTATATCGCCAATGCCCTGTGCGATATCGGCAATCACGATTCGATTGGCTGTCTGGTCGAAAGCCTGATCGGGGCCCCGCTCTGGTACCGGCAAAAACTGACTCCGCTGCTTTTTGAATTCGGTGATGCGCTGTACCGGTTTATTCCCCGTATTATCGGCGCCGGGGAAGCCGAGATACAACTGTTCATTATCCGGTATGCCGCCGAGTATATGGCCGACGACCTTAAACGTTATCTGCTTGAAAAATCGGGCTCGCCAGATCTCGGGATATCGCGTGCGGCTGTCGATTCGCTTGTGCGGGCATACTATCACGAGATCGATATTGCACCGTATCTTGAAAGCGCCGACACGGAAATCGCGAAAACGGCGTTGTGGGCGCTTGGCAACGTGCCCACGAGGGAAAGCGTTGACGGCATTGTGCGGTTGTTCGCGAGGGACGGCCTTCACGACGCTGCGGTGGAGTCGCTGGGAATGATTATCGCTCGGGAGCCCGGGCATCTCCGGTTTTTGATCGACGATTTCGCGGCGATGACGCCCGCCGCGCAGGCAGGAATCGCGGATACGCTTTCGCCAAAAATCGAGTATCTGCTGCTGAAGCTGGGTTCCGATTCCACCGGGCGCATTGCAAGCGTACTGAAGGCGATTCTGCTTTCGGGAAATGTCGGCGGTTTCATCGAATTCATGAATAGAAACAAAAGCCGGCCCATAGAAGACGCCGCGGTCGAGCTTGTGCGCGGCATCCTTTATGAACGCGGCGATCTCCGCCAAAGTCTTGCGGCTGGTCTGAGTACGCATCTGTGCGCTCGAATGGGCATCGAAAAGGCAGCGCCGCCGCCGTCGTCATCACGGCGCGAAAATCTTCGTCTCGGCCTTCTCGCATCCATGCTTGCGTGCGCCGTATTTATGTATCCGGCGATTTATTTCGCCGTGCTGTATCCCCGGCTGCACGGGGCGGGGGCCGCCGCGGTGGTGAAGGATTTTTTGTTTAATTTTAATTACTATTTTGCGTGCTATTCGATTACCGCGAATGGTGTATACATCGCGCTGCTTGGCTTTTCCTATCTCGGCGCGAAGAAACAAAACGCATTCTGGAGCATCAAGCACCTCCGGTTTCTTTTCAAGCGCGGCGTGCTCCCGTCGGTATCGATCATCGCGCCTGCCTATAACGAGGAGGCCGGTATCGTCGAGAGCGTCAATTCGCTTTTAAACATGCAGTATCCCGATTACGAGGTCATCGTTGTCAACGACGGCTCATCCGACGCGACGCTGGGGCGCATGATACACGCATTCGCTCTGGAGCGGGTGGATGCCGTCGCTTCCGGAAAGATCGGTGCGATGCCCGTCCGCGGTGTGTACGCGAACGGCTCCATGCCGAATCTTCTGATCGTCGACAAGGTGAATGGCGGGAAAGCCGATTCGCTCAACGTGGGGATAAATTTTTCGAGCAGGGAGTACTTTTGCGGCATCGACGCCGATTCTCTGTTGGAGGGAGATTCGCTGCTGAAGATGGCGTCGCAGTTTTTAGATTTGGATTCCGAGAGTATCGCCGCCGGCGGCAACATTCTGCCGGTTAACGGCTGTACGGTTGACAGGGGTGCAATTACGAAAATCGGCGTGCCTGCCGCCGCTCCCGCCCGCTTTCAGATGGTGGAATACATCCGCTCGTTTATGGGGGGGCGCGTCGGGTGGGCGTACCTGCGATCATTGCTCATTATTTCGGGCGCGTTCGGGCTTTTTAAAAAGGACAGGGTTATCGAGGCCGGGGGGTATCTTACGCGGAAGGGGCCTTACGAAAAGGACACGGTTGGCGAGGATATGGAACTGGTCGTGCGGCTGGCGCGTTCGATGAAGGAGCGCGGCAGCCCGTTTCGCATCTGCTATGCGTTCAACGCGAATTGCTGGACCGAGGTGCCCGAAACCTTTACCGTGCTGCGCCGTCAACGCATGCGGTGGCACCGCGGCCTGCTGGATATCATCACCTTCCATGTGAAAATGCTCTTTAATTGCCGGTACGGCGTCATCGGGATGGTCGCGTTCCCGTATTATTTTCTTTTCGAAGTGCTCGGTCCCTGGATTGAGCTTCAGGGGTATGCCGTGTTTTTTCTCTCGCTTGCCCTCGGGCTTCTCAATATGGAGGTGCTGCTGCTCCTTTTTATAGCCACGATCATGCTGGGGCTTTCAATCACCATCGCCGCGTTTATAATCGTGCAAAAAGAGATGAATTACTTCTCTATCAGGGATATTTTTATTCTCCTGTGCTATGCGCTTATCGAGAACTTTGGCGTACGGCAGTACATCAACATGATGCGCCTGTCAGGCTATACGAGCGCTTTCCGCTCCACCGGGGGGTGGGGCGCAATGGAGCGGAAGGGCTTTGTGCAGGCGAAATAAAACGGGATTAAAACTGGTACACGCCTTCAAGGCCGAATGAATAATCCTCGTAATAATTCACACGATTGTGATACATGAAGCTTGGCCGCAGCCCGAATGAGGGATTGAAAAAGTGCGTGTGCGCCAGCGTAATGCTGAACGTCACGACATCCAGCGGGATGGTCGCGTCGGAGTACACGAGGTAGTTCTTTCCCTTGCCGTACGATATGTAAAAATCCGTTTTGTCGCGGGCGCTGAAGGCGTATGTCTGTTGCAGCATGAATGAATAAAACGTATTTTTTCCGTCCGTGTCCATGTATCCCTGCAGTCTGCTGTAAAACATTTCCGTAAAGTAAAGAATTATTCCCGGCGATACGAGATGGCTTGCCTTTTTCGCCCCTGCCATGCGCTCGGGCGCTTTTTTGTCGTACGTGAGACGATACAGCCCGGTGATGTCGAAAATTGGCGAAATCTTCTGGGTTATCGACGCCTCGCCGGAAAAGTCGGGGAGTATGTCGGGGGAATAGGTATACGTGAATAGCATCCCCGCGGTTGTGTTGCGGGTGAACCGGTTTGTAACGCCGATGCCGGTTCTTACGTCGCTGTTCCATGACGACGCTGTGCCGGGATCGGCGGAATCCACATAGTTTTGCGTCAGCACGGTTGTCTCGACGTGCATGCGAAGATCGTCGCCTGCCTGCCAGTCAAAATATGCATTCGCCGTATGGCGCTGTATTTTATTCCCCTCAGGATTGTTTGCGTCGAATGATGTATATGCATAGCCCAGCGTGAGCGTATAATTTTTTATCAGATCCAGATCATCAAGCCGCCGCCGTGCCTCGATATTGTTGCTTTCAATCGCGAGGGCTTTTTCAGTATACGCGCGGGACGCCTTGTAATTTTTATCCCACAGATAGACCTGCCCCAGCCGGTTCAGCACCTCGACGCTTGCGGGCCTGTCGGCC
Source organism: Spirochaetia bacterium UBA5368 (assembly GCA_002407865.1). GTDB lineage: Bacteria > Spirochaetota > UBA4802 > UBA4802 > UBA5368 > UBA5368. Next base: position 53,817 of record DHPI01000007.1, on the reverse strand, counting down.
AGCGCCTTTTCGTACAGGGATATGGCCGCGGGATATTCTTTTTGCCATGCATGCACGTCGCCCATGGCGAGCAGAACATCTTCTTTCAGATCGGGGGGTGTCTTTTGATGCTTTGAAAGTATTTCCTGGTAACGCTCCAGCGCGAGGGCGTATTGCTTGCGCCAGGCCGTCGTCTGCGCGATGCCGAAGCTTGCCTGCCAGTAGATGTCGTCATTGGTATTGCTCATCGACATCGCTTTGCGGTAGTATTCCTCGGCCCGGTCCAGCTCTCCGTTCCAGCTGTAGCCCTTCGCGAGGAAGAAAACGATAACGGGATTGCCGGCGTCGATTGAGTTGGCTTCCTCAAGCTTCAGGATGCCTTCCTTGAGTTTCCCCTCGTACAACGCCTTCTTCCCGAGATACAACGCTTCCGCCGCTCTGTCCCTGGGCGCGGAAGCTGCCGGGGCCGTGATGATACAAAGCGCAAGGGTTGCCGTTACAAGTGCCGATATTCTCACGTGGACCTCCATCTGATGACCTCGATCGTGATGTACCTGTTAGCGCGATGTCGCGCGGCGCGTATCCATGAATCGTGAACACCGTAGAAAATGGCACGTATAGTAGCAGGGTGTATAAAATATGCAATCATAATATCCGGTCTTCGTGCGACACAGTGTGGTGGTTGATTCCGGGAATGATGCCTGTTTCCTGAATGTCGGTACACGCCCCGAGTGTCGATTGCGATGATATCAATAGTGTGCATACGTCCTAAAAAGAATGAGTACTCACTCGTAAAATTGCAACCTGGGCCGGCGTGGAGTGTCCGTTATAGTGAGTGGGCATGGAAAGTAAGGAGGTATATATTGTGAGTATGAACACCATGTTCAGTGAAAAACGTCTCGCGCGGGAGTCGCTTGCGTATACCGCCAGGCTTATCGACAAGTGCGGCCCCCGGCTGGCTGGCAGTGAAAGCGCTCGACTGGCTGCCGAAGCCCTCCACGCAGAACTTGCGCGCCATTGCGACAGTGCGCATGTGGAGGATTTCGATGTGCGCCCGGGAGCGTTCCTGGGGTTTTTAAAGGTATCGGCGACATTGTTCATTCTGTCGTCGTTTTTGCTGTATTTTGGCCGTATCGTTGCGGCGGCAATCGGGTATACGCTGGCAATGTTCATGGCCTTCAGCCAGTTTATTTGCTATTGGCAGATTTTTGATCCGTTATATTCCAAAAAAAAGGGATACAACGTATACGGCGTTATAGAACCCGAAGGTGAGGTGCGCGGCCAGGTCATCGTGAGCGGCCATCACGACAGCGCGTACGAGTTCTGGCTGATGACACATCTCGGGTGGGCATACCGCATCAGCGTGGCGGGAATCATCATCGCGCTGAGCGTGTCGCCGGTTTTTGCGTGGATATGGGCGGTGTATCAGGGGATTGCGGGAACGCCGCCAGGATTTGCCCCTGTGTACACGTACTGTTCGCTTGCGATGTTTGTTTTTATAATCCCAATGTATTTTTTTACGGGCAAAAACGGCACGCCGGGGGCGGGCGACAATCTCATCGCATCGGCGCTGAGTGTCAGGCTGGCGAAATTTTTCGGGAACGCGAAGAAGGCCGGTAAAAGCGCGCTGCGGCATACGCGGCTTATATTTCTTAGCGTCGATGCGGAAGAGGCGGGGCTGCGGGGTTCGCGCGCCTACGTAAAACGGCATAGCGTCGATCTGCGCGCGCTGCCGACACATGTGCTGAACCTTGACAGCATTTACAGGAAGGACAAAATAAAATTCCTTGTGTCGGATATCAACGGCTTTGTAAACCTCTCGCGGGCAATGGCCGAGGAATGTGCGGATGTCGCCGTGAAGGCGGGATATACAGCGGAGCTTTTCCGCATGTATCCCGGTGTCGGCGGAACCGATGCGGCCGAGTTCGCGAAAATCGGCGTTGAGGCCACGACGCTCATCGCGATGCCCACCGATGTCGAGAAGGAGCGTCTTGTGTATCATACGCGCGACGATGTGGTGGAAAACATCGAGCCCGGCGCCGTGGAGGCATGCCTCCGCATTGTGTACGATTATATAGTGAAAAAGGATTGCGAAGCCGCGATGCGCGGACAGCCTGTTTCCGCAGGCGCGTGCTGAGTTGCGCGCCTGCGGTGATGCGCCTTAATCTTTCAGCTTTCCTGTAGCTTTGTTGCGATGATAATGCCGAAGACGACGCACCACAGATTGATAAACGCATTGAGCAGCATGTCCATCAGAGAGATCGTGTACATGCCGTTTTGAATGTTGAAGCTGAAATCGAGCAGGCCAAGAAAAATCAGGCTGCCCGAGCATACGAGCGCGATGTGCCGTCCGAGCGGCTTTCCGTTCAGCATAAGCGCCGATGCGGCAATAAGCGCGATTGCGAGGATGATGTCGGGCAGCGGAAACGAGTGTTCGTATTCGAAGTAGCCCTGCGGCGGGTTGTCGGGCGCGAGCCCGATGGTGAAAAAGCCGATCCAGAAGAGCAGAAGGCCGACCCCGGTAACGATCGAGAGGATGGATATCCATTTCAGCGTCGTGTCGTTCATGTCAATTCTCCCTTGTCTCAGTGATATTATGGTGCTGTTGATACGCGGCCTTTTTCTTTTCGGCGCTTTTTTCAAGTACGGGCCACAGCGCAATGACCGCCCGGGGTACGCACATTAAAAGCTTCGAAAAAAACCCCGACGAATAGGGCACGTACTGTTCAAGCTTTTTGTGTGTGATCGCCCGCAGCACCGCCTGCGCGATGTCTGCGGGTTTTTGCGGCGTACTTAAAAACGTGAGGGGCGATCCGCCGTGTGCCGCCTCGAAGCGGAGCATCGGCGTGTCGGTGGAATCCGGAAAGATAACCGATACGCCGATGTTGTGCCGCTTCAGCTCGAGCGCCAGCGTAAGGCTGAAGCCGCGCAGTGCGAATTTCGTTGCGGTGTAAATCGAGCTGTATGTCTCGGGCACGATGCCCGCCATCGACGAGATGGTGACGATATGCCCGCTGCCGTTTTTAATGAACTCGGGCACGATCTCGCGCGTAAAGAAAATCGGCCCCATCAGGTTGATGCTGACCTGCTTTTCTATATCGCGGTACCCGGTGTTCTCGAACAGCGAGGGGATGATGATACCGGCGTTGTTTACAAGAATGTCGATCGTCCCGAATTGCTTTCGCGCCTGCGCGATGAGTTTTTTAATATCATCCTTTCTCGTGATGTCGCATTGTATCGCGAGCGCCGGCCGTGAAAGCGCCTTTGCCGTTTTTTTCAGTCCGGGGACATTAATGTCGGCCAGCACAAGGTTCGCGCCGTGGCGGTCAAGCAGCGCGGCCGTTTCCGCGCCGATGCCCCCCGCCGCCCCGGTGATGATGACGGTTTTATCGCGTAACGCGTTCTCTTTCATGATTTTTCCTCCGCCCTCACATGCGTGACTTTTTCTGCACTTTTCGTATCTGCGAATTCATTACGAAATCGACGAGCCAGGGGAAGAGGCGCTTGATGCGCCACGTGAGTTTGCCGTCGAAGCCTGGTATGATGATGAAACTATCCTTTTTAATGCCCTTGATAAGCTGCCGTGCGACCTCGTCGGCGGGCAGTATTTTCGCGCTCTTTGAAATCTCCCGTGTTTCTTCGGGCTTTGTCGTGTTTTCGGTGGCGAAACCGGGGGTGTCTGTGTCGGGAGGACAGAGCACCGACACGGCAATGCCGTGGCCCCGAAGTTCGCTTCGGAGCGCCTCGGAAAATCCGATAATGCCGAACTTCGAGGCGCTGTAGTCGGTGTACCCGAACACGCCCACGAATCCAGCCATCGACGAAACGTTGACGATGTGGCCGCCCCTCTGTTTCATCACGGGGACGAGCGCCGCCGTGGTATTCCAGATGCCGTACAGGTTGGTCTTCATGGTTTCGTCGAACTGCTCGTAGCTGATGTCTTCGAAATAATGAGGATACGCCCTGCCTGCGCAGTTGATCAGCAGATCGGGCGGCCCGAATTGCTTTACCGCCTCCGCCATTACCGCGCGGACCTTTTTGTTATCGCTGACGTCAAGCTGCATCGACGATATGCGCTGCGTCGTGGAGGCGCGGTGTCGTTCTATCCCGCCGACAGCCGCCTCCAGGCGCTCCTTCGTGCGGGCGAAAATCAGCACGTTCGCGCCCGATGCCGCCAGCAGGTTTGCCGTCGATAGCCCGATGCCGCTTGATCCGCCGGTAATGTACACATTTTTATCCATAAAATTTTTCATGCCGCGTTTACCTCGCAATGTTATTTCTGTTTCAGTGTGTCGAGATCGAGGGTTTTCAGCCACGCAAGCGTGCGGGCAAATCCTTCGTTAAATGATATGTTCGGTTTCCAGCCAAGTTCGCGTTCCGCCTTTTCAATTGTGAATTTGAGCCGCGATCCGAGGTTTTTTACCGCGTAGGTGGTCAGCAGGGGGCGTGTCTGGATTTTTCCGATTTTCCATATAAGCTCCATGATGTATGCGGCCGCGTACGCGGTGAAGTACGGGATGTGCAGTGTCACCGGTTTCTCGCCGAGCGCCCCGGCGATGCGTGCGCAGAATTCCTGAAGGGTGATCGATACGCCGTCGTGGACGAGATAGCCGTTGCCGACCGCGCGCTCGTCGTCAGAAATCAGCATCAACAGATCGACGAGGTTGCCTATATACGTCGGCCATACCAGCACGTCTTTTCGCCAGAACACAAGGTCTCGTTTTACGATTGCGTCGGCAAGGAGCGGCACAAACGTGCGGTCGCCCTCGCCGAAGACCCAGCATGGGTATACCATCGTGACGGGGAGGCCGTGGTCGCGGTGGTATCGCCACGAAATCTTTTCGGCTTCAATTTTGTAGTCGGGATACGGTTCGTTCCATTTGCAAAGGGGGAATGTTTCGTCCATTACGCGTGATTCGTCGGTGCCGAATACGTCGTTGGTGCTGATGTCGACGAACCTGTCCACATTTTCTTCGGCGGCCGCCCTGCACATGTTTTCCGTGCCGCCGACGGTCACCTCCCTGAAAAGATTTTTCGGCGCCCAGTCGGTTACGACCGCCGCGCAGTGAATGACGACGTTCGCGCCGTGGACCGCGTGTCTGACTGCATCGTAATCCCGGATGTCTCCGGTAGCGATCTCGGCGCCCGCGTTGTGTAGCGCATCAGCGTCTGGATCGTCTGGAAGAACGAATGCTCTCACCATGTCGCCCCTTGCAATGCAGGCCCTTGCGCAGTGGCCGCCTATAAAACCGGTGGCGCCCGTTATCAGTACTTTCCTTTTTTGGGAGGATTTTACTGCGGCACTTTTCGACATCACTTTCTCCTTATGCTCTATAGTCTATATGTATGGTATGCAACCCCGTGAACCGAGGAGGGGTGCTATTATGGTTCAATGGGTTCCCTGCCCAGTAGACACCATGAACGTACAGACACAACGGCAATGATCATAAAAATAAACGATGATATACATGCATAGATTTGTGCAAAATGCAACTTTTTTTGTATGGTAATGGCGTGAGGTGTTCACATCGCCGCCGGTGCGGTTCCCTGTATCCGTACCATATAAGCAACCAAAGAAAAGAGGGAAAGATTACGTGCGCCCGGACAACGGGGCGCAGCCCCGTGGAGACAACACATTTATTACAGATGTTCACTATAAAAAAGCAGCACGATATATGGAAAGAATAAAAATATGAATAAAAATATATTGAAATAATTAAAATGTTATTATACAAAATATATATGAAGTGGCGCCGAATTTCCATTGCGTACATGGTGAACGGATGAACGATCTGGTGCTGAATATAGGGAAAAAGATACAGCATTTTCGCAAGAAAAACGATATCACACTGAAACAGCTTGCGGATA
>DHPI01000007.1:43165-47882 GCA_002407865.1 Spirochaetia bacterium UBA5368 | reverse complement strand
AAACAGCTTGCGGATATGATACACGCAACGCCGAGCCTTATATCGCAGATAGAGCGGGGCAAGGCCAATCCGTCGCTTAGCACGCTCAAGTCCATTGCCGATGTTTTTAAAATCCCTATCGGTCTTCTTTTTGAATACGAGTCGAAAAGTACCGTATCGCCGGTTATACGCAAGAACACCCATAAGAAAATCATCACCGAGGGGAATGTGCGATACAGCCTGCTGACGCCGGGAATTGCCGATATGGAAGCGATCATTATCGAGTTTCCTCCGGAGGCTTCGTCGGGCGAGATGATGTACGAGCACGAAGGATACGAATGCGGCTATCTTCTGAAGGGCGAGCTGACGATTGAGATAGAGGATACCGTCTATGTAATGCAGCCCGGCGATAGCATCAGCTTCGAGAGCCACAAGCGCCATCGCATGACGAACAGGGGAAATGTGACGGCGGTGACGGTGTGGATGAATGCCGTTCCGTGGATATTTGCAAACCAGTGACCTGCCGCTGTCCCACCCTGATTGCTCAGTGACCGTATTGTCCCAATCCCTGGATAATTAACACATTTATTTTCTTCCATAATATAAGTATTGCCCCTTTCCAGAGTATCGAAGAAAAAACTTTTTTTTGTTGACAATTATGTCGCATTGTGTGTATAAGTGGGGAAAAGTGGGTTTTTGTGTTGTTTCTCTCCTAAAAAAAGTTTGATTATTGGGGTGTTTGGGGATTTTTGTATGTTTATGGGGGAGTATCATCCCGTTATGGATGAAAAGGGCAGGGTTGCCATACCGGTGAAACTCCGAAAAGCGTTCGGGGAAAACGCCGTTATCAACACCCTTATAATCACCCACGGATTCGACAAATGCATTATGGCGTTCCGTCAGGAGGATTGGAAGGAATTTGTCGAAACGCGGCTTGTGCCGCTTTCGCAGTCCGATCCGAAGAACAGGATGCGCCTGCGGTTTTTGATGGGCGGCGCCACAGAATGCGAGCTGGACAAACAGGGGAGGATTATCATACCGGTGTATTTAAAACAGTATGCCGAGATCGACAAAGAGGTTACCTTGCTGGGACTCTTTAACAAGATAGAGATCTGGGGCAGTGAAACGTACGCGAACTACAGGCCCGACGGTGATGCGCTCAACGCGTTTGCGAAGGATTTCGGATTTTAACGTTATACGATAGGTGCGAGATAGCGGCGAAAATGCGACATAATATTGACAGCGGCAGCGACGAACCATACGCCCACACTCCCGTGATGTGGCGCGAGGTGCTCGACCAGGCGCGAGCGGTTGCGGACATCGGCGGCGATGTCTTTGTGGACTGCACCCTCGGCGAGGGCGGGCATTCGGAGATGCTGCTGCGCGAATTCCCGCGCTTGACGGTTGTGGGGTTCGAGCGTGATGAGGAGATTCTCGCGGTATGTGAAGGCAGGCTTGCGCCATATAAGGACAGGGTGCGCCCCATACGCGACAATTTTGCGAACATACGGGAGCACCTGGACGAGTATCGCGGACGGATATGCGGGTTTCTGTACGATTTCGGGATTTCGTCGTACCATTTCGACCGTAGCGGCAGGGGATTTTCATTCCGCGGCGACGAGCCGCTTGATATGAGGCTCGACAGGCGGACAGCGCGCGACGCGCGGTATGTGGTCAATAATTATTCAGAAAATGAGTTGACAGATATATTCTTCAGGTATGGAGAAGAACGCTGGGCAAGGAAGATAGCGCGCAGTATATGTGAGAGGCGTACGCGTACGGCGATAGAAACCGCTGCGGACCTGGCCGAACTTGTGCTCAGGGCCATCCCGAAGAGATACCACGTCAGGAATGTTCATCCCGCCACGAGGATTTTTCAGGCGCTCCGAATCGAAGTCAACGACGAGCTGTCCGCTATCGGAAAATCATTGCGGGATGCCGCCGGTTTCCTGATGCCGGGCGGGCGCATTGCGGCGATATCCTTTCATTCGCTTGAAGATCGTATCGTAAAAAACACCTTTCGGCGCATGGCGTCGGGGTGTTCGTGCGAACTGGAGCCGCAGCACTGCCGCTGCACGGGCAAGCCGCTTGTGGCGATAGTGACGAAGAAGCCGGTGCTGCCCGGTGATGATGAAATAGCGTCGAATAAACGGTCGCGCAGCGCGAAGATGCGCGTGTGCGAAAAAATACAGGGGGCGAACGCCTCGTAAAGAAGAATGGCGGGGGTTGATGCGCCTCCGGGAGGATGTATCAGGTACATAGGCATAGCCGCGTTCATGATTTTCTTTGTCGTTATGTACGTATGGCAGAATGTGGAGGTCATGAAAGCGAAGATGGAGTATCGCAAAGGCGTGGCGGTGGAAAAGCAGCTTGTGCGCGATAACGACCGGCTCAGGTATGAGCTGGAGAAGTACCGTCGCGGCGAACGCGTGGATGAATACGCGAGAATGAAGGGGATGCGGCCGGTTACTCCGGATGATTTTGATGTTGTGAGCATACGCAAGAAGAGCAAATGAAGGATTCCATGCAAACAGAAAGGCGGCTTTCGGACATACTTGACGCGGCCGGCGGCGATGTACGGCTGGCGGGCGGTGATGCCGCGACGATGATTTCCGCCGTCGAGTATAATTCCGCGAAGGTAACGCCGGGATCGCTGTTCGTCGCGGTGGAGGGGTTCCAGAGCGACGGGCATTTGTATCTCGGTGATGCCGTGCGGCGAGGCGCGTCGGCGGTTGTCCTTTCCGGCGCGAGGATGGGCGAATTTGGCGAGCTTGGCAAAAACGGCGTTGCGGTGCTCGCGGCCGACAATACGCGCCGCGCGCTTTCGTCGGTATCCGCGGCGCTGTACGGCCATCCAAGCAGGAACATACCCGTCATCGGCATTACCGGGACTAACGGCAAGACGTCGATTACCTATATGCTCGAATCGATTTTCAGGGCGAACGGCATGAATCCCGGCGTTATCGGTACCGTGAACTATCGATGGAACGGGAACGAAATCCCCGCTCCGAATACTACCCCCGAGTCGAAAGATCTGCAAATGATGCTGCGCGACATGGTCGCCGGCGGCGTCGATATCGCCATCATGGAGGTGTCGTCGCACGGCCTTAAGCTGAACCGTGTCGATCATATCGAGTACAACATGGGCGTGTTTACCAACCTGACGCGCGACCATATGGATTTCCATACAACGTTCGAAGATTACTTCGAATCGAAGCGGCGGCTTTTCAGCCTTGTCGCGTCGACTTCGAAGAGCCTGCGCGCCGGCATTGTCAATGCCGACGACCCATACGGCAGGCGCATACTCGCCGACGGCGGCGGATATCCGTACCCTGTCATCAGCTTTGGCGTTGACGGCGGCGCCGGCTACCATCCCGATGCGCGCAGCGTCAATAACAGCATCGATGGCATCTCGTATGTGCTGGAAAGCCCGTTGCCCGGCGTTCTGGTAAAGCTCAATGTCTCGGGAAAATTTCATGTGTCAAATTCGCTCTGCGCTTTCGCCGCGGCACATGCCATGGGCGTTCCCGTGGAGATCATCCAGAAGGGGCTTGGCGATGTGCATACCATACCCGGAAGGTTCGACCGCGTGCGTTCAAAGCTCGGCTTCAGCGTGATCGTTGATTACGCGCATACCGACGATGCGCTTTCAAAGCTGTTGCAGTCGGCCCGCGAGCTTAATCCGGCGCGGCTTATTACAATCTTCGGGTGCGGCGGCAACCGCGATACGACAAAGCGGCCGCTTATGGGCGAGGCCGCGGCCAGCCTGTCCGATTTTACGATCGTTACCAGCGACAATCCGCGCAATGAAAATCCTGACGACATTATACGCGACATCCTCGCGGGCATAAAGGGCGGCGACTATGTCACCGAGCCCGACCGCGAAAAGGCAATCGAGATGGCGGTCGGCATGGCCGCGAAGGGCGACATCATCGTTATCGCCGGCAAGGGGCACGAGGATTACCAGATAATCCGCGGCGAAAAACGGCATTTCGACGACCGCGAACTTGCGCGAAAATATATTTTGCGGAGGGAGCGCGGGTGAAGATAGAATTTGCCACAACGGCGGGCGGCATTGCCGGCATGAGCGGCGGCAGGCTGGCCGCAGGCAGCGCGGATACGGTCGTGACGACGATTACGACCGATTCGCGCGAACTTGGGGAGCGCAGTTTCTTTATCCCTCTCGCGGGCGAAAAATTTGATGGTCACGACTATATCGAGGCGCTTGCGAACAGTGGTAAAATCGTCGGCTTTCTCAGCGCCCGGGAATCTGACCGCGATATCGCGGAGCGCACCGGGACGGCCTGCGTGCTGTGCGCGGATACGCTCAAGGCGTTCGGCAGCATGGGGTCGCGGCGAAGGGACGAGATCAATCCCACAGTGATCGGTGTTACCGGCACCAACGGTAAAACCACGACGAAAGAGCTCATCTGGTCGGTGTTAGAGAAAAAATACCCCGTGCTGAAGAACGAAAAGAACTATAACAACGAGGTGGGCGTGCCGTATACCCTCTTGCACCTTGATAAACGGTACGAGATGGCCGTAATCGAAATGGGGATGAACCACCCCGGTGAAATCGAGCGCCTTTCCCTGATGGCGAAGCCGGATGTCGCGGTCATCACCAACGCGGGCGAAGGCCATCTCGAATTTCTCGGAAGCGTGGAAAACGTGGCACGCGCCAAATCGGAGATACTTGCGGGCATGAAGCCCGGCTCCACGCTGTTTCTCAACAGGGATA
>DHPI01000007.1:40392-43080 GCA_002407865.1 Spirochaetia bacterium UBA5368 | reverse complement strand
TTCTCAACAGGGATCCCCGCCAGTTCGATCTGCTATGCGGGGCCGCGCGCGACAAAGAAATGAACGTCGTCACGTTCGGCATTAGCGACAGCGCGAACATACGGCCCGACGAATACGTGCTGGATGAAAAGGGCGTTACCATCAGCCTCGACGGAATCGGGTATTACCTGCCGCTCTACGGCATACATAACGTGTACAACGCGGTCGCGGCCATCGCCGTTGCGCGGCACTTCGATGTCAATGCCGGCATTGTCCGCGATGCGCTCGCGTCGTTTCAAAATATCGATATGCGCAGTCAGATTATCGAAAAAGAATATGTTGTTATCAACGATGCCTATAACTCGAATCCCCTTTCGTCACGGTACGCGCTCATGTCGGCGGCCGCCGTATATGCGGGGCGGCGCAAGATCGCGGTGCTCGGCGACATGAAAGAGCTTGGGGCCGAATCGGCGCGGTATCACCGCGAAACCGGACAGGCTGCCGCGGAATGCGGGTTTGACATGCTGGTAGCCGTGGGCGATATGGCCCGCCACTACGCGGACGGTGCGACAGGCGCGGGTATGCCGGTCGACTGCGTACAGGCGTTTCAGACCAGGAGCGAGGCGATATCGTACCTGCGCGGCGCGCTGCGCGAGCGCGATGTGGTGCTGGTGAAGGGATCACGATCAATGAAGATGGAGGAGATAGCGGACGCGCTGGTCCGCTGACACACGCCATGCTGTATCATTTTATACTGCCGTTAAAAGAGCATCTTTCGTACCTGAGGCTCTTTCAATACATCTCCTTCAGGTCGGCGTATGCCGCGCTGACCGCGCTTTTGCTTGTGCTCATTTTTGGCAATCTCGTTATTCGCTGGTTGCGTCATCTCAAATTTAAGGAAGAAATCCGCGAACTGGGGCCTGCCAGCCACAAAACGAAAGCCGGTACGCCCACCATGGGCGGCATCATCATCCTCGGCGCGGTGCTTGTATCAATCGCGCTGTGGGGCAACTTCAAAAATCTGTATCTCATCGTGCTTATCGCCGCGACCGCGCTTCTGGGCGCTGTCGGATTTATCGACGATTACACGAAATCTATAAAGAAAAATAAGAACGGCATGCCCGCGCGCGTAAAGATGGCGTGCCAGATCGTTATTGCCCTCTGCGTGGCGCTAATTGTGTACTTCGCGCCGTCGAAGGCCGAATACTCCACAAAGCTGTTTGTTCCCTTCGTCAACGAAGCGGTGCTCGATATGTCCTGGCTGTGGATCGTCTTCGCGGTGATCGTGATCGTCGGCAGCTCGAACGCGGTAAACCTTACCGACGGGCTTGACGGCCTGGCTATCGGCACTGTTATCAGCGTGGCGGTGAGCCTCGGCATCATGACCTATCTGTCGGGCCATGTGAAGATTGCCGCGTATCTTAAGATACCGTATATTCCCAACGGCGCTGAGCTGACTGTTTTTCTCTCCGCGCTTGTCGGCGCGTCGCTTGGATTTCTGTGGTTTAACTCGAATCCGGCAAGCGTGTTCATGGGCGATACCGGTTCGCTCGCGCTGGGCGGCATTATCGGCATCGTCGCGGTGATGATCAAAAAGGAGATATTTCTGGTGATCGTCGGCGGCGTGTTCGTCATCGAGGCGCTGTCGGTGATTTTGCAGGTGGCGTCGTTCAAGCTTACGAAAAAGCGTATTTTCAAGATGGCACCGATCCATCACCACTTCGAGCTCTCGGGCTGGCCGGAGCAAAAGGTGGTTGTGCGCATGTGGATTCTCGGCATAATACTCGCGATACTGGGCCTGAGCTCGTTGAAGATTCTGTAGGATTTTAAATTGATGGATATAAATTCGCATACAAAAATACTGGTCGTCGGCCTCGGGTACCGCAGCGGGCTCGCGGCGGCGAATTTTCTTGCGAAGCGCGGATGCGCCGTTCACATATCGGATTCGAAAAATGCCGACGAGTTGCGCGGCACGATCGAGCGGCTTGATCCGCGCGTGGTTGTGCATGCGGGAGAGCAGAACCCGGAACTGCTGAATGTTGGATTTGACATTGCGGTGCTCAGTCCCGGCGTGCCCCAGCGCATACCGCTTATTGTGGAGGCGAAGCGCCGCGGCATTCCCGTGATTGCCGAAATAGAGCTCGCGTATCGCTTTATGAAGGGGCGCATTGCGGCAATAACCGGCACCGACGGAAAATCCACCACGACGGCGCTGGTGGGCCACATTCTGAACGATTTGGGAATAACGGCGCTGGTGGGCGGCAATATCGGCATTCCGCTGATATCACTGGTGGAGCAAACGCGCGATGACACCGTGAGCGTGGTGGAGCTGTCATCGTTTCAGCTCGAGACGGTCGATGCGTTCCGTCCCGACGCTGCGGCAATACTGAACGTGACTCCCGACCACCTTGACCGCTACGACGGCATACGGAAGTACTTCGAGGCGAAACTGCGTATCGCGAAAAACCAGACGGATGATGATTTTTTCATATATAATATGGACGATGCGACGCTTGCCGGCGGCATCGACGGGGTGCGCGCGAAGAAACTGTCGTTTTCGCTTGCAGATAACGGCGCTGATATTTTTTACAAAGACGGGTTTGTCTACCGTAATGGAGGCAGCCGGGCGGAAATGGTGTTAGATGCGTCGACAATGCGGATACTGGGACTGCACAATGTGCAGAACGCGATGACGTCGATACTGATGGT
>DHPI01000007.1:37767-40161 GCA_002407865.1 Spirochaetia bacterium UBA5368 | reverse complement strand
CTCGATACTGATGGTAACCTCGATACTGACAAAGATGGGCCGCGCCGTGCAATACGAACGCATTGCCGCCGCGTGTTGTTCGTTTCAGGGATTAGAGCACCGCATGGAGCGGCTTGGCGAAATCGACGGACGTGCCGTCATCAACGATTCGAAGGCGACCACCGTTGGCGCCGTCGAGATGGCGCTGCGCAGCATTGCCGGCAAATGTGTGCTGATCCTCGGCGGGCGCACCAAGGGCGACGATTATTCGCGACTGCGCCGCAGCATGACGGGAAAGGTCAAGGGGCTTGTGCTTATCGGCGAATCGACGGATGAATTTTCGCGCATCTTCGGCGATTGTACGCACACGCGCGCCGGATCGATGGACGACGCGCTGGTAAAGGCGATGTCGCTCAGCGCGCCCGGCGATACCGTGATTCTCTCGCCGGCGTGCGCATCGTTCGACATGTTTAAAAGTTTTGAAGAGCGTGGCGAGGTGTTCAGGGAGTCGTTCTTGAAAATGAGGCGCGGAGATCTGCCGTGGACATGAAATCGGTCATCGATACGCGCCGCAGGGGTGAGCCGGATACCGTGTTCTTTATTCTGATATTCGTGCTTGCCGGCATCGGCATCGCGATGAGCTACAGCGCGAGCGCCGTGATAGCGGCGAAGACATTCGGCGACGCCTTCTATTTCCTCAAGCGCCAGTTGATGTGGCTCGTGATCGGTTTTATCGTGCTCTTTGCCGTGCAGCAGGTTGACTACCGCATGTACGCGCGGTATACGAAACTGATGCTTGTTGCCTCGCTGGTGTTGCTTGTGCTGGTGCTGCTGCCGGGCATCGGGCACAGCGTGAAAGGCTCGTCGCGGTGGCTGGGGTACGGCGCGTGTGCCCTGCAGCCGTCGGAGTTTGTGAAGCTGTTCGTTGTGATATACCTGGTAAAGGTGTTTTGCGCCGAACACAGTGGCACGGCGAACCAGGTGGTCCAGCTTCTGATTCCCGTGGTCATCGTCGCCGTGATGTTTGTCCTTATTATGCTTCAGCCGGATTTCGGCACTGCGATTGACCTGTTGATCGTGTCGGTGTTTATTTTATTTACCTCGGGATTCCCGTTCTTTTACATTGTGATGCTTTTTTTTGTAAGCCTGCCCATGTTCTACCTGCTTATCTATCAGGTGAGCTATCGTAAGGACAGGATGCTTGCGTACATCAATCCGTGGCAGGACCGGTTCGGCAGGGGATACCACGTGATACAGTCGTTTATCGCATTTAAAAAGGGAGGATTTTTCGGTACGGGCCTTGGCTATGGAACCCAGAAGCTCGGAAGGCTGCCCGAGCCGCACACCGATTTTATCTTTGCGGTGATTGCGGAGGAGACGGGGCTGCTTGGCACTATGAGCGTGATCTGCCTGTACTGCGGCGTGCTCTGGCGCGGGATGCAGATAGCGCTCGATGCGCCCGATGAATTTGGCAGGCTGCTGGCGATGGGCATGACCCTGCTTCTGGTGGTGCAGGCGTTTCTGAATATCGGCGTGGTAAGCGGCAGCCTTCCGACGACGGGCGTTCCGCTGCCGTTTATATCCTACGGCGGCTCGTCGCTCGTATCGAGCATGATTGCGTCGGGGATATTGCTGAACATCTCGAGGTACCGGGATGTTGTGCAGAAAGATTTAAAATTGTCTGAAGAGGTGTGGCAATGAATAGAACATGCGTTCTCATCGTGGGTGGCGGCACAGGGGGGCATATCAGCCCCGGAATCGCCCTCTATGAAGAATTTCGAAATAAAGGTGTCAGGGCGTATGTGCTTGCCGGAAAGAAAGACGCCCGTTTTTCATCGCTGAAGGATGTTGCAGCGGACGATTTGCTGTTGTACGGCGCGCTGCCGTTGACGGGCAATATCTTTAAGCTGCCGTTTTTCGTGTTGCGATTTTTCGGCGCTGTGGTGGCCGCCATCCGCATTTTGCGGCGCACCGGCGCGGCGGCCGTTATCGGCATGGGCGGCTATGTATCGGCGCCGGCGCTTATCGCGGCGCGCATCAACGGCGTGCCGGTGTTTCTCTGCGAGCAGAATACCGTCCCCGGAAAGGTCACCATTCTTTTCTCGAAAATAGCGGCGAGGATTTTTACTACTTTCGAGGTGTCCGCGGAGTATTTTAAGCGCGAGGTGAGGGAAAAGCTGTTACCCGCGGGAAATCCCATCCGTAAAAAAGTGATGACACAGATGGACAGGGACAGCGCGAAGAAGCTCTTCAATATGAAGCACTGCAAAAGGGTCATCCTTGCAATAGGCGGTTCGCAGGGAGCGCTTGCGATAAACGAGCTTATGATGGGCCTTATCACCATGTTCCCGGATGATTTTAAGGATACCGGCATCATCTGGAGCACGGGCGATTATTCGTATCAGCGCTTTAAAG